>NZ_JASLER010000005.1 GCF_030151085.1 Bacteroides sp.
GGGTTTACATGGCCACAAGTAATGCCGGAAGAGCTGAAAGGATTAAATGAATATCAAAGCATTGCAGCAGGGGGACATGAATATTTTGATGCATCTATCGACCGCTTAAAACGTTACTTAAAAAGCAAACCCAACGCTTGGAGTACGAAGAAAATAAGATGGATAGCAATAATTGCTATTGCTGTTTGCGTTTGTATCGGAGCACTATATTATGGTTTCAGAACGAGTGCCATTCCTATTTGTAAAGAACAAACAGACAAGATGACGAGTAAAATGGCAGTTATCAATCTTTTGGTATCAGAGGCAAAAGCAATCAATGAGGCATGGATAGACTACTACAGCAGGTATGCACAAGCGTCTTCCTCTGATACTTCTTATATAAACCAAGAGATTAGAAAGACGCTGGATTTTCATTTCAGGGAGATACAAAAGCTACAAAAAGACACTACAACATTCAGTTTGAATGACTATCAGCGTTCTATGCTTCAATTACAAAAAGTAGATATTACAGACATAGAAGTATTCCATCATACACTGTATCCCAGTTTCTTTGATGATATCTATAATTCTATAGAAGTTTTGGAAAGATATCTTCAGATGGGCGATGTACCCCAAATATCCGTATCAACCAGCAAGGTTAATGCCGAGTATTTTCAATATTCAGCCAATGCAGCCTACTATGGCTATTTACAACTCCTATCGAGTATGCCGGACAAAGTATTGGAAAACTATACAGAGCTTTCAACTTATTGGCTGAACCTGCCTTCCTCCACAAGCCTGCATTTACCAAAGACCGAATATAATCGTTTGCAGAAGTTAGAAGAAGAGAAAGCCAATGCACTCATAAATAAACTAGGATATCTGAATACAGAACAAAGTTTGAAACTGGAACAAGAACAAAAAAAGTTAGATCAGTTAAAAGAAAAAGTAGCAAATAATATTCAGACAAATGTAGAAATAAAAGCCCGTACCCAGCACGTTATGGAGTTATCTGCAGATATAAAGGAAAAACAGAAAAGCTTGCAGAAAACAGCAGAAATGATTGACGCCTCTATTAAAAGGAGTCTTAGCAAATTCGAGTTATCAGCAGAAGATGACCAGTACCTTATGTGGGGAAAGATAATACGCCTCGCCAAGCTTATGGCAACTGCACAAGAAAGCCGCAAACAAGCAAAGATATTAAGCGAAAAAGACAAAGAAGCAGCAAAAGCAAAAGGATATGACGTTTCCAACTGGTTTGAAGTTTCCTACTCTGTTACCACACACGACATGCTACAGGAAATTTTAAAACGTCTCGATCAATATATGACCTATTTCCCCGAAACAAAGTCATACGTTCCACAAGTAAAGAAATTCTTCACCGGAGTAGAGGCCGGTAAATATCCATTGCAAGGTATGGTCGTTATAGCTACCAAAGACAATCTGAAACATCCTGTAGTTGAGTTAGGCGACATTGTTACAGCAAGAAAAGGTATGATTGTGAACAATACAGACGATTACAAAAAGGCAAAAGAAAAAGAAGGAGATGATTCTCTGACTTTTTTAAGGTCTGATAATTATGATAATTTGAAAAAAATCACGAAACTTGTACCACAAACAGATGTATTGGTAGGTTTTCTCGTATTAAGAGAAGAATAAGTAACTGAAACATATAACAATCAATCTATTTATCGGCCATGACAAACACCTTCCTACAGCCCCTAAGTAACTGGTTCAGTCAACCATGTTTTACTTTATGGAACCTGATTGGTTTCTTCATTTTACTTTTAATAATAGCAGGTTACTGCCTATTATTAGTCAAGAATAAAAAGCTATGTCTCAATATCAGAAACAGAGTTTTGATACCGGTCACAGCTTTAGGTGGATTCTTCATCTACTTTATCGGATATATGGACGAAGGAAGTCTGCATTCATTGATAGCATTAGGATTGCGTTCGTTCATATCCACCTTCCACATGTTCTTCCTGCATTCCGATTTGATAGAGGTGAGCAAGCACATGCACGAGAGCGTTATCTATATGACTCTATTTTCCATTATACACTTCCTCGCTTTCCTGATTACATTTATGATTGTTATCCAACTATTTGGCAAACATCTACTTTCGTGGTTAAAGTTACGTTACGCTTCTGCCGAAACGAATTACATCTTCTTTGGATTGAATGAAGAGTCTTTAGAGTTAGCAAAAAGCCTGCTCAAACGCAAGGAAGAGAACAGACAGATTTTATTGCTTGATAAAAGAATCAAGAACAAGCTTGATATTGCTTCTAAAAGCAAGATATTAGAATCCGTATTTCAGAATAGAGAATCATTATTTGAGCAAGTCAGTAAATTGGATGTATTATTACTAAACAGAGAGTATACGCAAGAAGACTCATTGAAGGATATAGGAATTGCCAAACTATTGACCCAAGGAAAAGTACACCTTTTCTTCTTCTCCAATAATATAGATTATAATATACAGTCGGCGCTGAATGCTATAGATGAAATACAGAACCAGCTCAAATCTACAGCTTCCATTTCAATTTATGTCCGCGCCAATGCTGACTACATGATTAACTTATTCGAAAAGAAGAGCTCTGAAAATATAGATATTCATATTATCAACCCGGCCAAACTAGCAGCAATGGAATTGATTATCAACTATCCTCCTGTCAACTATGTAGAAGTCGATACGCAAAAAGCCATAGCAAAAAAAGACTTTACTGCACTGATTATCGGTTTGGGGGAAGTAGGCCACTATACGCTACGAGTTCTAACAGAGCACGGACAATTTGTAAAGTCAGCTTTTCATGCTATTGCCATCGACAAAGACATGGATAGCAAACAAGGAGAGTTTGAATATCGATTCCCGGGAATGAAGCACTATGATATAGAGTACAAGAAACTACTTGTAAACAGCAACGAATACTGGGAGTTATTAGACAAGAAATCAGACACATTAGATTATATTGTTATATCATTGGGTGATTCGAACTTAAACATGAAAACAGCTATCAGTATCTGCCGGTTTATGGAAAGGAAAACCGATCGCAGCATCGACATTTTCGTGAAAGTACATAACAGTGCAGATTATGACTATATGAAAGTTGCCACCGAGAAGTTCAAAGCCATCAAAGTATTCGGAAGCAACGAAGGCATCTTCACGGAAGATATTATTGTTGATGAATCACGCTATATGGCCGCCAGGAAAATACATGATTACTACAACAACAAGAAAGATCCAAGCAGGCAGGCATCCTGGAAAGACTTATCACATATCAAAAAAGTCACTAACATATCGGCAGCCATACATCTTCAAACAAAACTCAAAATGATGGGACTGGAAAAAGAAGAGATCAAACAACTGATTTGTGAGAATGATTTCCTTGCCCAATTAGGTAATGAGCGCTTAGATAATTTAGCAGAAGGAGAGCATTTGCACTGGAATGCCACATTATTCACTAATGAATGGGATACATGGAAACCTGATTCCAGCGAGCACTTCACAAATAAAGATGAACGCAGGAAACTACACGCCTGTCTGGTAGATTGGAAAGATCTTAAAGAAGTGGAAAAAATATTCGGCGAACCTTATCAGGAATACGACTATGATAGTGTAAAAAAGATATGGAGTCTGATAAAGGACGACATTGTTAAATAACCAAGCTGAATAAACTCCTTACACATTCAACAAAAAGATGCCCCTACACGGAAAAATTACGTGCAGGGGCATATTCTTTTTATTTTATCGTCACCATCGTTGCTCCAAATCCATATTCCTGGAATGATGCATCCTGATGGCGGAAATTAGGATATTTCCGTTTCAGTTCATCTAGCAGCGCTTTACGAAGCACGCCGTCACCCTTTCCGTGAATGAATACGATACGTTGTTCACGTTTGCTTTTATATTTTTCCAGTACCTCACGGAACTTATCCAATTGATAATTCAATATTTCACTATTGCCCATACCATGAGTATCATCCAGTAGCTCACCAATGTGCAGGTCAATCTCAATAATCTCATTCTTACCACCACGTTTGATGAGAGTTTGCGGAGTAGCCGGAGCCTCTGTTACCTTTTTCTCCATCAAGGCATCTTGCAATTCTTCGGCAGAAACATAGACCTGCTTAATGGGGAAATCATTCTTTATGATATCATAAACCAATGCAGGAGTTTCAAAAAAGTCTGTACTCTGGAATGTATGAAGCTTATAGAACTTCACGGTATCAATACGTATTTCCACACTAACTGCCGGTTTCATAACAAAAGAACGCTTGTCCTTGAAAGGAATCAATTGTACTGCTACATGTTCACGGTCATTCAGTTCGGACTTCTCGAACTCTTCCAGCAATAACTTGGTATTGGGTTCTATCAAACCATGCGAACGGGCTGTCCAGGACTTGCCTTCAGCGCCCAGATAGGTATAGTACATATAGTAATTACTATCATTCACCAAATATGCTTCAAACGGTGTAGTACTAACCGCTTTGATATCTTCGGGAACAAAAGCGAGGAAAACGTTCAGGGTATCTCCACCTTTCATTTCGGGTTGGCGATACACTGACATTTCGGGTTTTGCCAGATGTCCTGGTTGCGATTCAGCTGGACGCACTTTTCCACTAATGACAACCGGAGAAGAAGCATTCGAACGTGCTGCCTGTTCTTCCGCCTTCTTCTTGAGAGCAGCGGCTTTGGCTGCCGGAGTAGGTACATTATAATCATCGGTTTCTATCACTACACATTCGCGTACGGGCATCGGAATATCAAATCCGTCGGCATCTTCTACCAATACAATATCTTTCCCTCGGAATCCTGTCACTACACCACCTCCTATTTCACTGAGGAAGCGGACTTTATCTCCTATCTTCACCATTATATTTACGATTTACTATTTACAATTTACGATTGAAGTAACTTTAAGCCTCCAATAGTTCCACAAAGATAATGCAAATCGAGTGCATTACTTTCAAGCTTAACTGAAAAAGTTATACCGGAATTCATTTTATCCTATTATATCCGTACCTTTGCACATCGTAAAAATAAAAGTCATGAAGCAAGACCCAAAACATATTCGTATCAGTGAATTCAACTATCCATTGCCCGACGAACGCATTGCTAAATTCCCACTGCCGATACGAGACCAATCCAAACTATTGTTATACCGCCACGGCGAAGTATCAGAAGATGTATTTACTTCTCTACCCGAGTATCTGCCCAAGGGAAGCTTGATGATATTCAATAATACCAAAGTGATACAGGCGCGTTTGCATTTTCGCAAAGAAACGGGAGCCTTGATTGAAGTATTCTGTTTGGAACCGATTCAACCCAACGACTATGTACTCAACTTCCAGCAAACGGAACATGCAGCCTGGCTTTGCATGATAGGTAATCTGAAAAAATGGAAAGAAGGTATTCTGAAACGAGAAATGACTGTGAAGGGAAAGTCACTAACTCTTACTGCTGAACGGGGTGAGTGCCACGGAACCAGCCATTGGGTAGATTTCCGCTGGGATAATCCGGAAGTAACATTTGCCGATATTCTCGAAGTTTTTGGTGAATTGCCTATTCCACCTTACTTGAACCGTGATACCCAGGAGAGTGATTTGGAGACGTATCAGACTGTGTATTCTAAAATAAAAGGCTCAGTTGCCGCACCTACAGCCGGATTACATTTTACTCCACGCGTACTGGATACATTGAAAGAAAAAGGGATTGACTTGGAAGAATTGACACTGCACGTTGGTGCCGGTACTTTTAAACCTGTAAAGAGTGAAGAGATTGAGGGACATGAAATGCATACGGAATACATTTCCGTATCGCGTAGTACTCTTCTTAAACTGATAACTCACGAAGGTAAAGCTACTGCCGTAGGAACAACCTCTGTACGTACATTGGAAAGCCTTTATCATATAGGTATCACCTTATTAAATAATCCCGATGCAACGGAAGAAGATTTGCATGTAAAACAATGGCAACCATACGAGATGTCCGCCGAAGTTGCAGCAACACCAGCAGTCGAAGCATTGCAAGCGATTGTCCGCTATCTCGACCAACATAGAATGGAAACCTTGCACACTAGTACGCAAATAATCATTGCGCCGGGATACGAGTATCGAATAGTAAAAGCAATCGTTACTAATTTCCATCAGCCACAAAGCACACTGTTACTGCTTGTATCAGCATTCGTTCACGGAGACTGGAAAAAGATATATGATTATGCACTCGATCACGAATTCCGATTCTTGAGTTATGGGGATTCGTCGTTGCTGATACCTTAGGATAGCAATTAACGAGATCATGAAACCCCGGACGTATCACCATAAAAGGATTTAAAAAGAAAGAAGAACAATGAATAGCGATAACAATCAAGAAATGTTTCCCCTTGTTGATGAACAAGGCAATATCATAGGAGCTGCTACTCGTGGCGAGTGTCACAGCGGTAGCAAACAGTTGCATCCGGTAATCCACTTACACGTCTTTAACTCTAAAGGTGAACTTTACTTGCAGAAGCGCCCCGATTGGAAAGACATTCAACCCGGCAAATGGGACACCTCCGTAGGCGGTCATATCGACCTTGGTGAAAGTGTAGAAATGGCATTGAAGCGTGAAGTGAGCGAAGAACTGGGTATCACCGACTTTACTCCCGAAACACTGATGCATTACGTTTTTGAGTCTGCCCGTGAAAAGGAACTTGTTTTTGTACACAAAACCGTTTACGATGGCGAGATACATCCTAGTGACGAACTTAATGGCGGACGCTTCTGGAGTATAGAAGAGATTAAAGAGAATATGGGCAAAGGCGTGTTTACTCCGAACTTTGAAGGGGAGATAGAGAAAGTACTCTCACAACTAAAATAAATCCCGAAACACTTGACATCGCCTTTCCGATGTTGTATATTTGTATTCGTAATTCTATTTAAGATTCAATTTTAAATTAGCGTAAACGGAGAGGCATTGCTTCTCCGTTCTTTTTTTATCCTCACAGCTTCTCATTTGAAATGCCGCACGTTTGCTCCCCGAACGCCACACTTTATCTCCCCAAATGCCACACCTTAGCAACTGAAATGGCTGGCATTTGCTCTCAAAACCTTTGGCATTTTGGCGAAAACCTCCAGCATTCCGGACGTTGAAGTGTGGCAAAACGGATAGTGCGTTCAGGGCAAACAGATGATGCGTTTGAGGTAAACAAATGGTCTGTTCAGGGTAAACGCATCATGCATTCTGATAAAACAAACGAGAGGCTTTAGCCTCCCGTTTGTTAATCTTTCGTAAATCTGCTCTTGACGAGAATTGCGCTATTTATTCACAATCACTTTCTCCATACTCTGCTGTAAGTGGGCGATACCCAAGTCATTCAATACTTGTATAAGTTCCGAAAGAGATGCCTGCCGTGTATAGCGGAAGTGGATACGAAGATGAAGCAAATCGGCAGTGCGGAAAATGACACTGACATTATACCACGTACCGACGGCATGTAATACCTCCGACAATGGGGCATCATCAAAAACGAATTCACCGTTTACCCAACTTTCCGTTGCTGAAACCGCTGCTTTCCTCAAACTCAATCCTTTTTTCTCCGTCAGGACGGCTTGCTGTCCGGGAAGTATATCACGCCTCTCCTCATCATCGCTCACCCTCACCCTGCCTTGATAGAGCGTGACAGCTGAGGTTTCACTACCCGGATAAGCATTCACATCGAACACAGTTCCCAACACTTCGGTCTGCATCTTTCCCGTAAAAACAAGGAAAGGCCGGGCAACATCCTTCGCTACCTCGAAACGAGCCTCACCACTCAACCGGACTTGCCGTATGCCTTGACCCGGAAATAGTTTCGGGTATTCCAGCCGGCTATTGGCGCCAAGCAGCACGCAAGTGCCGTCGGGCAGCTTCACATGCTGTGTAGTAGCGGGAGGCGTAGCCACTTGAATCCAATCACCGCTTTCGGTGATAAGAACTTGGCGGGGAGCTTGAAGAGCAGTGAAGACCGCAATATTTAATTCTGCTCCTCCCTGTCCCCGCCAAGGGAATCCAAAAATAAAGAGTATCGTGACCGCTGCTGCCACAGCACCAGATGCATAGAGTCCAATCGCTCTTTTACGCTTCTTCGCTGCACGGCGATGTACAAACGTTTTCCATGCCTCCTGCACATCCGCATCGGTAGGCAAATCACCAAGCACCTCACCAAAAGCATTCTGCAAACGGCGCGTACCGGCATCTTTGCTGAACATTATTTCTTCTTGTTCTTTCATTTTCTTTCCGTATCATTGAATGCCTCACGCAGCAGACGCAAGGCTTTGGATATATGTTTCTTAACCGTATCGGGACTGATACCGAGACGTTCAGCCGTTTCCTTATAAGTGAGATGCTCATAGTAACAGAGCCGCAGCACCGTACAAGTGGGTTCGGGCAACATGCGAGCAATATTCTCCGCCTGTTGCAACAATACCTCATGCTCCCGGTAGTTACTCTCCACATCCATCCGTGTGGCTTCACGCAAAGCTTCCAGATTCTCCTGTTCCACACGCAGATGTTTCAAACGATTGAGGGCAGTATTGCGCACGGCGGTATATAAATAACCACCACAATCCGCCACATCTATCCTTTCAAATTGCCGCCAAGCCTGCTCCATCACCTCACCTACTATATCACGTGCTTCTTCACGATCGCCCATCAACTGGACGGCATAACGCAGCAGACGCGGATAATGTGCGGCAAACAGTTGCCCGAAGGCTTCTTGTCTCTTGTTTTCTTGGCGGAACAAATGAATCATTACAATCTATTCTTTTCACTTCGACCGGCACCGGTGCCCTTATACTTGCTCTTCGTAGCATTGAATGCCCAAGCAAGACGTACTCCTACCCGTTGGGAATCCAAGTCGTAATGCCTGTATAGGCGAGTGTGGTCTCCGTATATATCACTACCCATTTTGTCTGTCCCGAAAACATCATACATTCCTAACGTCACCTTCAAGGAACGGTCTTTCAAGAAAGACTTCAACACCTGAACATTCACCTTTCCTATAGCATCATCCACACCGTGCCCACTTTTACACTTAGGCGAATAGTAGCTGCCAAGAATAACAGACCAACCGTGGGAGAATGTAAAAAAATGATTGAAGTCGATAAGCAAATTCGGCTGGTGCCAGTTCGCTGTAACTCCCAGCGAAGCCATGTCCTCGTCCACCCACGAAACCGAAACGCCTATCCGGGGATTCCAACAACCGAACGTAGGAGAAACGTTAATCGCCGCTCCCCAAGTGGTGGTATGCGGCACATTCAGTACCGTTTCTTCAATCACTCCCGGATGATTGATGTCATCGTAAATACGGGATAAAGTGGTAAAACTGTCTGAATAATATCGATAGAAAGCCGTCAGATTCACCCACTTCCAGCCCCCGTTCAGCGAAAGCATGTGACACTTGCCCGGACGCAGTTGCGGGTTTTTGCTGAGATACTCGTATTTATTCATATAATAGATGGAGCTGGAAAGCATTTCGTACGAAGGCTGGAACTTCAGCAACCGATAGGAAAAGTCGAAGTTCCAGTCCCCTATGCCGTAATCGGCCGAAACGGTAGGCAGCCAGTCATTATAAACAGGACTTTGCTGTGCCTGACTCACGCCGGCTTCGTAATAATCTACCTGCTGATGTTCGTAGCGCACACCGGCACTCAACCCCCACTTCCCCAACGAAACACGATAATCGGCAAAGCCCGTAAGAATGGTTTGCTTGATGCGGTCGTCAGCATCTGCCGAGAATCCGCTTTGAACAAACTTCTGGTGACGGTCGGTGTACATATCTTCCGAACCGAAAGAAAGTTTGCCTTTCCATAATCCGACGGTTGCCACCAGTTTGACGGCATAGAGTTTGCTATGCGTATCGTTGCTATAAACGGCAGCTTCTTCTCCGTTATTCTCCATTCGCTGTGTGCTCCAGCCTTGACGGGAGGCATAATCAGCATTGACATCAATATTCCATTTACCGAACGTTCCATTATAGTAGCCGTTGACGGCATGATTCCACTTGGGCTTACGAGTTGCATATCCTATCGTATGCAGACGGTCCACTTCCTCACCGTCACGCTGCACCGTGGTTTCTATATAGGTATGGGCTGTATTGGAGTTCAAATCCGTATTGGGTACATAGCGCACTCCCATAGACTGCTTCTCATCAGGAGCGTAGTTCACGCCCACTTCACCGTTGAAGGTATCACTACTATTGCGAAAAGAACGACGGCTATCGGCATACCAAGAAGAACTTCCATCAAGCCATTGGCGGTCGATGAAGTGGCTATTGTAGTCTTTTTCCTCAAAATCACCTTTCAGAAAAACATCTACTCCACCAACACGATAGTTCAACGATGCACCTTGCGAGAGTTGGGCGACACGCCCCTGATAATAGTTGGCATAAAGGTTGCCACTCAAACCTTGCCCTTGTTTGCGGATGGTACGGATGCGGATGACTGCACCCACCGATGCACCATACTGCGCTCCCGGTGAGGTAATGACTTCCGCTGAAAGAATATCACTGGCTTGCAGACGATTCAGTTCGGTATTGTCGCGTACCTTCCGCCCATTGATATAAATCTCCGGTGTGCCACGGCCAAAGACTGTATAACTGCCATCGTACCCCTGAACGAAAGGAAGGAACGGAATCATATCATTCGCCGTACCCAGCAGGGCAAGCGGCGTACCTTCTACATGTGTCAGAAAGCCACCATCCTTCCGTTCTACCAAAGGACGTGTGGCAGTTACCTTTACCTCTTTCAGCAATTGACTATCGGAAGTCATCCGTATTTCGTTCTCCTGCCGGCAAGGCGCTGTCTGAGACTGATAACCCACGTATGTCACCCTTAACAACAAGTCGCCCTCTACCGGCAGAGGCAAGGAAAAAGACCCGTCTTCAGCCGTAACACAGCCGATGACAAACGTAGAATCAGCCGCCCCCAACGCCACTACATTGGCGTATGCCAACGGGGTATTCGTTTCATCATAAACCCTACCAAAGGCTTTCCGCATGGCTGTCGCATTATCCTGTAACTGAACCACAAAATACCGGTCACGTTCCAAACAGACAAAGGGTTTATTCTGAAGTACCATACGAATAGCTTCTTTCTCCGTCTTTTGGCGAATGTCGGCAGTAACACGATAGTTCTCCGTCCCTACATAAGTGAAAAGGATATTTTTTCCACCGGCTTTCTCAATCTTCTTCAAAGCATCGGGCAGCAATTCATTCTTCAATTCAAGATTGATAAGCTGTTCTGTCTGTGCACCGACTTTTAATGAAAAGCAAAACAAAAGGCTGAATAACAGCAGAAACCCTGCTCTTCTGAAAGTAAAATCCATCTGTTTCATACCAACATTCGTTTTAGTGATTTTACTTATACTACAACCAAGGTCTGCAATCGGGTACGGCAACCGGAATATTTATTTCATCAAGCAGCAAAATACTCCTTCATCCGTTTCTTCACCCGAGGAGCAAGCAACAAAAGAGAGAGCATGGTAGGCAATGCCATTAGTGCAAAAGACAAGTCCATTATGGCAACCACAGCCCCCAGTGGAATCATTGCGGCCACTACAATCATGACCAGATAAAAGTAATTATAATATTTTGCATTATGGGCACCAAACAAGAAATTAGTGCACTTCAATCCATAATACGAATAGGAGAACATCGTAGAGAAAGCAAAGAAGAAGACCATTATCATCAGCAGATATTGCCCGTATCCGGGTAACAATTGCTCAAATGAATTCAAAGCAATATAAAGCCCTTTTATTCCTCCTTCCGAAGAATAACTCCCTGCAATAAGAATAGGAAGAGCCGTCAATGTGCAGACAAGTCCTGAGTCGATAGAAGGTCCGATCATCGCTACCAAACCTTCACGGACCGGATTGTCATTACGGGAAGCTCCGTGCATCATAGAAGCCGTGCCCACACCTGCTTCGTTAACGTATGCCGCACGACGGGCACCCACCAAAGCAATCCCCAGGAATCCTCCAATACCTGCCTTCAGGGTGAAAGCAGAATCAAAGATAGAGCCCAGCACTCCCGGTATTTTATCATAATTCAAGCAGATAATAACCATTACCAGAAGCATATAACAAGCTACCATCACCGGTACAATCTTCGCCGAAATAACAGAAATACGCTTAATACCCCCAATAATAACGATACCTACTATCACACTGATAACAACGCCCATGATAAAACGCAGTCCCAACGTATTCTCAATTCCGGCAGGAGTCGTGAAAACGGTCGTTATGGACTCTACCAACTGATTCGCTTGCATCACACACAATGTACCAATCAGCCCGACAATAGAGAAACAGTAAGCCATCGGTTTCCATCGTTCGCCCAATCCGTGAAGAATGATATACATCGTTCCTCCCTGTGGCTCACCCGCAGAATCATGTCCCTTGTACATAATGGCAAGCGCCCCTTCAAAGAACTTTGTAGACATACCTACAATAGCACTGACCCACATCCAAAAGATAGCTCCGGGACCTCCCACCGTGATAGCAATTGCCACACCGGCAATGTTTCCCATGCCCACAGTCGATGCAATCGCACTCATCAATGCCTGAAAAGAACTGATTTGTCCTTCTCCTGAAACCTCTGACTTATAACGTAAAGCTTTTATAGAACTTCCGATACGATGGATAGAAACCGCTCCGGAATAGAAGAATAAAAACAATCCACCGCCTATCAATAGTATAAACAGTGGAAAGCCACATACAAAATCACTGATAGAAGTAATTCCTGCACTTAAAGAATCAAGGAAGTCCGTCATAGTAGCTTATCGTTATTGTCGTTAAAAAAATGTCCCACTTCTCTCTCAAAAGAAAGTGGGACATATCATAATAGTTTCTCTTTGTCTATTTTGCTAGATCTTCGATCACCTTCATAATCTGCTGACCGATTTCTTCAGCAGCTTCCGGTGTACCGGCTTCGCTGTAAACACGAATAATAGGTTCGGTATTGCTCTTACGCAAGTGTACCCATTTGTCGGGGAAGTCAATCTTTACACCATCAATGTCATTGATTTCCTCATTCTTAAATATTTCTTTCACTTTAGCAAGAATAGCGTCTACATCTGTTTCAGGAGTCAAGTCCACACGGTTCTTTGCCATGAAATATGCCGGATAAGAAGCACGGAGTTCACTCACTTTCTTGCCTTCGTGTGCCAGATGGCTCAGGAACAAAGCGATGCCTACCAATGCATCACGACCATAATGGCTGGCAGGATAGATTACTCCACCATTACCTTCACCACCGATAACGGCGCCTACTTCTTTCATCTTGGTAGTCACGTTCACTTCGCCTACAGCAGAAGCATAATATTCTTTACCGTACTTACGAGTAACGTCACGCAATGCACGGGTTGAACTCAAATTAGATACGGTATTGCCCGGAGTATGTTTCAATATATAATCGGCCACAGTTACCAGCGTATATTCTTCGCCGTACATTGTTCCGTCTTCTGAAATCATGGCCAAACGGTCTACGTCAGGGTCTACTACAAAAGCAACGTCAGCTTTACCACCTTTCATCAAGTTCATGATGTCGCCCAAGTTCTTTTCCAAAGGTTCGGGGTTATGCTGGAAGTCACCGGTAGGTTCGCAGTAGAGTTTCTCTACATGCTTCACACCGAGTTGCTCGAACAACTGCGGCAAGATGATACCACCTACAGAGTTTACACAGTCAATAGCAACATGGAAGTTTGCTTTTTTGATAGCTTCCACATCTACCAGGTCGAGTGCCAAAACACTGTCAATATGCTTTTGATTGTAGGTCAAGTCCTTGCGGTAAGAACCCAGTTGGTCAACTTCTGCAAAGTCAAATTCTTCGGCAGCAGCAATACGAAGCACTTCTTGTCCTTCAGCTGCATTAAGGAATTCACCTTTTTCGTTCAAAAGTTTCAAAGCGTTCCATTGCTTTGGGTTGTGAGAAGCAGTCAAGATAATACCACCACTTGCTCCTTCCATAGTCACAGCCAGTTCGGTAGTCGGTGTAGAAGCCAAGTCAATGTCAATAACATCCCAGCCCATACCCATCAGGGTACCTACTACCACATTCTTTACCATTTCGCCAGAGATACGAGCATCACGGCCTACAACGATTTTGTTACTTTTTACAGTACACGTTTTACGAATCAATGTAGCGTATG
Source organism: Bacteroides sp. (assembly GCF_030151085.1). Lineage (GTDB taxonomy): Bacteria > Bacteroidota > Bacteroidia > Bacteroidales > Bacteroidaceae > Bacteroides. The sequence goes on from NZ_JASLER010000005.1 coordinate 14,147, forward strand.
CAGAGGTAAATTTCACAATGTCGAGAGGATTCAATCCTTCGCCTGCACCTCCACCAATGGTTCCACGGATTCCAGAGATAGATTTGATTAGAGTCATAGGTTAATAAATTAAATTATTGGTTAGATGTATCTATTATATTTTAATAGATTTGATATTTCTGAATGTAGTAATAATAGGGCCAAACCTGCTGCATAGCGGTAGACTGTCCCATCTTAGAAGGAACAATCAGCTTAACGCGTGCTCCGTTTCCTACGTATGACAATGGAACCAGCCAACCTGCAGGAACCTGAGAGCCATAAACCGAAAGCATATAACCTTGTTTGAAAAGTCCGGCGATAGAAGAAGATGTAACGGTATAAAGGAACGCATCGACTGTTTCTGCAGCATTCAAGTTTGACAAACTTAACCTCTTTTGAAGGATGTCAAACTCCGAAAAACGCACCAGCACTATATCATTAGACTTCACTGTATCATTAGGATTAATCAACTCACCTTTGTCATTCTTATATCCTTTATCTACAATCTGCATGTATACGCCACTTGCAAGCTGTACATACTCGTTCTTAGAAACATCTGTTGTGGAGTCTTGCGCATAAAACTGACTTTGAGAAATAACCACAATGTTACTATCCTTGATAAAAGCTTTTATGCCATCCTTTTCCTCTTCGAGCATCTCTGCATAGGTCTTAGTATTGTCGCATGCCTGAAAACCCAAGCCCAATGCAAATAAAACCAATAAAAATAAAGTAAGTTTCTTCATTTCTGTTATTTAGTAATTTCGTACAAAAGTATCTGATTTCCTTGAAAGTAAAAAGCAGCAGATAGAAAGTTCGTATCTTTTAACCTTTGCTGCCGAACTTTTTTTATCCTTTGGCATTAAGCACAGGCTTGAATTTCTCCAATGCTTGTTCGAAAACGGCTTTTGCCTCTTCCATCGTTCCATAAAATTCTCCGCCCGAAGCATTCAGATGTCCGCCACCATTGAAGAACTCTGCCGCCAGTTTATTGCAAGGGAATGTGCCTACTGAACGTAAAGATATCTTTATCATTGGTTTCTCCGTATCTTCACGCAGAAAACAAGTAAAAATCACGTTCTTAATGCTCAAAGGAATATTCACAAAACCTTCACTATCACCTCGGACATAATCGAACTTGCTCTGCTCGTTCTTAGTTAAAGAGATCAAAGCGGCATGATGATCAGGATAAACTTTCATCTGTGTCAATACATATCCCATCAGACGCAGACGACTCTCTGAATAGGTGTTATAGACCTTACGGTATATCTCATCCTTGTCAATGCCTTTCGATAGCAGTTCGCTAATAATGAAATAGATTTCACGACCATTAGAGTTGTAGGTGAAGCCACCAGTATCGGTCATCATACCTGTATAAATACATTCGGCACCTTCTTTAGAGATGTCACTGAAATACCCCATGCGGCAAATCAAACGGAATATAAGTTCCGAAGTCGAAGATATCTCAGGATGGGATATAATAATCTTGCAAAAATCTTCCGGATGCAAATGATGGTCTATCAAGATCTTTCTTGCCGGTGAAGCAAGCACCGCTTCGCCCATTGCATCAATTCGATGGATAGCATTGAAATCAAGGCAACAGATAACATCTGCCTCCGCTATCAGTTGATCGGCAAACTCTTTATAATGATCATACAACAATATATCTTCACTACCCGGCATCCATTTCAGGAAATCAGGAAAAGCATTCGGTACAATTACATTTACCGTCTTATCCTGAGAATTAAGAAAATGCCACAGTCCCAAAGAAGAACCAATAGCATCACCATCAGGACCGACATGAGATACAATAACTATTTTTTCTGCACGTTCAAACCATTTTGCAAAGTGGTCTATTTTAGATTGCTCTATTACTTTCGTCAGCATATATTTATTTACGATTTGACAATTTACGATTAGACGATTGGAATTACTCTCCATACACCTAACAAATTGAAGGGACAAAAGTACGAAAAGTTTGCGAGTTATAATAATATGCAGACAGAACCTTTTTCCGAAAGAGAAAAATAAGAGACTCCTAAATTGATACATTCATGGATTATTTTCTCTCTATTATAGGCTGAAAGTGAAGAATCAAGCACTACAGTCTTGACAGAAAACAAAAGAGATAACTCCTTCATATTACCTTCATAGCCTTTGGATATATAAAGATAATCTATTGGAATAGGATGATTGGTAACCTTATTCTTCCACCGGGCATCATGCAACAAGCAAACACGCTTCCCTGCATAACTAAGTAATTGATTCCTGACAGACAAACCGGGCGCTGAAAAGTCTTTTGTAACAGCTTGCGGTTCAACTAATCCCAAATGATTCCAATAAGAGGAAAGTGTATGCTGCATGCGGGTGATATTCGGCAAACTATCAGCGTATACCATCCAGGAGTGGCTTCCTTTTGCCATACAATGAACAGCAGGACATCCACGAACATTATAAAACATCAAACTTTTCTGTGGAGCAGAAAGCTGGATGGAAATAGCATTATAAGAAACCAGAGCCAGTAGTGCACATAAAGCCCAATAAACATTATGTGCTGTGTATCGCAAAAAAACACGATAAAACATCACTATCAGCAAGTAGAATAACACGACTCCCCATACATCCATCCAAATTCCATCGATCGAGGCAAATGGAAGTTGTTCTATCCAATGAAGTACATTATTCTGAATACGGACTAACGCTTCTACTGCTCCTGCAAAAGCCTGTTGCAGAAAAGGAAATGGCATCAATAATAAAAGCAGAACTGCCGAATATAAAATAAGCGATACCATAGGAATAACCCAAAGATTAGTCAATAAGAAGTGCGTGGAAAAACGGGAAAAATAGAGCATCACTAACGGAGCCGTACCCAGTTGGGCTGCTACTGAAACCGTAATAAGTCCCCAAGCATAACTCAAAAAGCGGTTCTTAATCTTCCGTAAAGCATACATTTTAGGTTGACATACAACAATGGCAACTACCGCCGAGAAAGATAGCTGAAAGCCTATATCAAAAAGCCAAAGCGGATGATACAATAACATCAAAAAGGCAGTAGCTGCCAATGTGTTCAATGTTAATGGCTTCTCAGATTGTAAGCAGGCAACTGCCAAAAATGAGAACATAATAACTGAACGCACAACAGAAGAAGAAAGTCCTGTGAGAAAAGCAAATCCCCATAAGAATAAGAGGATACATAAAAGTAAAAAAGGTTTCAGGTATCTACATTGCTTCCACAGAATGCTAAAGAAGAAATAAAGTAACGCATAGATAAAACCGATATGTAGACCCGAAAGGGCTAGTACATGACTGGCACCGGTTACTGAATACGTTTCCACAATATCATCACTTAGTTCTTCTTTATCCCCTACCGTCAATGCAGAAAGAACTGCCAGTTCATCTTTGCTAAAGCCCAAACTACGATAGCATGCAACAATCTTTTCCCTATAATCCAAAGCCATCTGCCGGAAAGTGCGTGATGAATCATATCCTATCAACTTCCAATGTCCCTCTGCAACATACGCAGTACCTGCAATGCCCTTACGTTTCAGAAAACGGGCATAGTCAAATTCATCGGGATTACCATTATTTACCGGAGGAGAGAGACGGGTAGAAATTAGCAATTCATCCCCTCGCCTCAAAGAAGAAGTTAATGAATCCTTTGGAAAATAAAGCAGAAAAAGGTTACCTTGACAATTATATAGTGTTGTGTCTTGCCTGTATTCTTCTACCAAAATAGAACGGCATTGTATACTTCGCTCTTTTATTTCCGGCTCTTCTTGAATGCGAACTCTATAAACAGCTTCTTTATTTGGAAATGTATATTCAGTCTGTCCTAACTGCCAACTTACCAATTGAAAGCCAACACCAAAAAGGAAAAGAGAAATTGTCACTCCATACAGCCAACGTGAGAAATGACGATTGCTAATAATAAAAACAATAATCAGAAAAATGAATGCAATAGAACAACTCCATAAAGAAAAGGTATGAGGAAACTTATCCCCACACCAAATACCAACTACCAACGGCACCAAAAGTCGAAGGAATGGATGCCGCCGAAAGCCATCTATTATCAACTCAATAATTTATAGATTTCTCAATGCACGAATAGCTTCTTTAGGGTCAGGAGCAGAAAAGATAGCATTACCGGCCACCAATGCATCAGCACCTGCCTCTATCAGTCGGGCACCGGTATCAAGATTCACACCTCCGTCTACTTCTATCAGAGCTTGCGAGCCGGTGATTTTAATCAATTCTTTGAGTTCACGTACTTTCTCTGTAGAATGTTCTATAAACTTCTGACCGCCAAAGCCGGGGTTTACACTCATCACCAGTACCATATATACGTCTTTGATGATATCCCTCAGCATAGCTACAGGAGTTGCCGGATTAATAGTTACTGCCGGTTGCATACCCGCTTCACGTATTTGCTGTATCACCCGGTGAAGATGCGGACAAGCTTCGTAATGCACATTCATAATATGTGCTCCCAAAGCTTTCACTTCGGGGATAAACTTCTCCGGCTGTACAATCATCAAGTGCACATCCAAAGGTTTCTCAGACAATTTTGCTACATATTTAAGTACCGGAAATCCGAAAGAAATATTCGGAACGAACACGCCGTCCATGATGTCAATATGTACCCACTCAGCCTCACTTTGGTTAATCATTTCGATGTCTCTAGCCAAATAGCCAAAATCGGCAGATAATATAGAAGGAGATATGATCGGTTTCATAATGCTTACATTCTTGAAGTTACACGTTTATAACGTACAAATGTAGACAAAAGATTTCATTCAGCCTAATATTCGTAACCTTAACGTTCGCCGGCAAACCACTCTTTAAACTCCCCTACCCGGGCTTTGCTTACCACAATCTTCTCATGCATAGCGGCATGCAGATTGATGGCAAGTCGATTATTAAACCAAAGATCAATGTCCTTCACAGACTCACGGGATATGAGATATTGCCGGTTGGCACGGAAGAATCGCTTCGGATTGAGGCATTCCGTCAGTTCATCCAATGTTTGGGTAAGCACATATTCTTTGCCATCTTTGGCGACAGCCTTTACAATTCCTTCGGCTATATAAAAGAAGGAAATCACTTCTACAGCCAGAGGCAATAGTTTATCTCCTTTGGAAGGAACTAGGAAATGGGTCTTATAGCTTTCTTCGCGCTGCAAGGCACGTATCATTTGCTGGAAATCGGGTTCGTCGGAACGTTTGCCATGCAAATGCTTCAGCTTGGCAAGTGCCATGCGCATATCTTCTTCTCCAATGGGCTTCAACAGATAATCAATGCTGTTGACTTTGAATGCACGCAAGGCATATTCATCGTATGCAGTTGTAAAGATAACAGGGCAAGTGATGTCCGTATGCTCGAATATCTCGAATGCCGAACCATCAGCCAAATGAATATCCATGAATATAAGCTCGGGCATGGGATGTGTACCAAACCATTCGATGGTATCTGCCACACTGTCCAACATATCTACTACCTCCATCTCGGGAGCTACATCGGTCAGCAAAGCTGTCAGGTTACGAACAGCTGCTTTCTCGTCTTCTATAATCAAAGCTTTCATAGGCACGGTTGCAATTTCAAAGTTTCATGAGTGGAATACAAACACTGAACTTCCCATTTGCCTCGGTAATCTGAATTTCTTTACCGAACAGCAATTCATAACGTTTGGAGAGATTGGCCAGTCCGATTCCGGTACCGGAAGAGGCACTACGACGTGGTTGCAGGTTATTGTCGATGCAAAGGGCAGCTCCTTTTTCGTTAGCGGTGTTGACCGTATGTATTTCGATAGTCAGCGGATGGCGGTTGCTGATCTCATTATGCTTGATGGCGTTCTCTACCAAAGTCTGGATAGAAAGCGGAGGCAGGGAGTAATCCATCAGCGTTGCATCTACCTCTATGATGAATTGCAGATTGTCTTCATAGCGCATCTTCATCAGGAAGATATATGCATCTACAAAATTCATCTCTTCACGCAGTGTAACGGTATGCGTATCATTCTCTTGCAGCGTATATCGCAGTACACGCGAAAGTTCACGAATGTAGTTCTGTGCCTTCTCCGGACTTTCACGCACCAGTGATTGAAGGGTATTCAGCGAGTTGAACAGCATGTGCGGATTCAACTGATTCTTCAAGGCCTGATACTGATTCTGAATATTTTCTGTAACGAGTTTGCCATTCTGCAACAACACCTCCTGCCGCTCGCGTATCAGATAACTGATGTAGCAAGTACCGGTTACAATCAGACTGATTATAAAGTCGCGCACCGGATGCAGATAGTGGTGTACCATAGCATCAATAGCTGGGATACGGAAGTTATGGTGAAGATAAACGAATAATTCTCCCAAGAAGCGGCTCAATATCCAAGTCAATACAAACGACAACAGCACTTTCCACCATAACATCCGCACTGCCGGGTTATTAAACCGGAACAAGAAGGTGTTTACAGCGAAAAGAACCAGAAGCGAAATAAAAGTATATCCCACCTCAAAAAACACTTCAGCCGACGACATGCCGGGGAACAAGGCTTGTTGCTCCAGCGTATCTGTCAATGATACCAGCTCCGGGAAGTGGATCAGGAAGCCAACGACCAGTGACACAAGCACCGTCAATTGGATATACTTCTTATTCGTTATTATCATCTGCAATTTCATTCCTCCGCAAAGATAATGATTCTTATTTATTCCTTTTCCATTCGAGCAGATACATACATGCCGGGACGGAATACAGGACTTGCATCCAATACTTTTGCATATAATTCAATGGAACGATTGGTATCATCCACTTGCTGACCGATTGAAATCAGTGTAGCATGGAAAGTAGTCTTTCCCAAACCATTGACACGGAACTGCACACGACTGCCGACTTTCATTCCTACCAAATCTTTCTCGTAGGCTGTAAGGCGTACCATTGTCTGACTTTTATCAATAACATCACAAAGAGGTTCTCCGGCATTCAGATACTTACCTAAATTGGCTTGCACATTGCTGATATAACCATTAATAGGTGACTTCACTTCTATGTATGGGCGGATGCCGATGGTATTCAATGTTTCGGGATTAACACCCAATAAACGTAGTTGGGCGGCCGATGCCTGCAAGCGGCTCTTCATGGATAAATAATCAGCTTTGCTCTGTTGCAACTTCTTTTGCGAAGCGGCTTCTTCACGAGAGAGATTCTGCTGGCGTTTATACTCTGCTTCGAGATATTCCAACTGTGCATAGCTATCGAGATAGGATTGTTGCAAATCGATGAAGTCGGGATTCTCCAAAGTACCGACTATAGCCCCTTTACTTACATACGAACCCGGTAAAAGAGAAAGATCTTTCACAATACCACCCATGCTGAGCGTAACGGTAGCAAAGTTCTTGGGTGGAATAACCAACGTTCCATTAAACGAAGCAGGATTGGCTATGGCAGTGGCCGAGGTCACACCATCCACGTATGTAGAATCCATAGTATCAGCCACAATAGCTACAGAATCGGCAGAACTGGTCGATACAGTAGTTTCTGTTTCTTTATTAGAAGAGTTGCAGGATGCAAATAGCAGTACAGCAACAGGGAGAATTATCTTTTTCATATTTATTGTAGGTGTTTATTGATGATATAATTCATATTCCAAAGCAGCTATATTAAACTGATAAACAGCTTCAATATATCCTTTCTTGATTTCGCGGGCGGCATTCATGCTTTGCACATATTCCGTTATATCCGTTTCACTTTCGCGGAACTGCAAGTCGGCAGCCTTTATCAGATGATCGGCTTCTGCCAAGGCAGTAGTGGTATAGTAGCGAATGCTCTCTCCATAACGACGGATGTTGCCACGAAGCTCCGTCACCTTATTATTAAGTTCACGCACATTGGCATCGGCTTGCGTTTGCGCCATGCTACATTCAAACTTTGCCTGGCGTATTTTGCTGCGTTGCGGCACAAACCATACGGGAAAAGAGACTCCTACCATCCATGAGTTCAACCCTTTCTCCGGAAGAATATTCTGACGGACGTATCCGAAAGATAGTTCCGGAAAGAAGCGGCTACGTTCGATATTCAGCATAGCCTGCTTTTCACTGACCTGGCTTTGGAAATAGTTGAGATGAGCAGCAGACAAGGGGAACGTTTCTATACTGACCGGATAAAGCCGAATAGCAGTCTCATCAGGCACAACAGGTTCATCAGTATAGCAAATCCACTGCAATCGCGAGGCAGAGAGCTTCAACTCTTCTTCTGCCTGAAACAGTTTGTTACGCATATCAGAAGCAATGGTAGAAATCATACTTTTCTCCAATAAGGTGATTTCGCCTTGCTGGTAACGCAATTCTCCCGCCTTTTGCATACGGTCGGCCAGACTGCTTTGTTCTTTGTACATATCACGAAGGTTCCAGGCATACAGATAATATGCCCAAGCACGTTTCACTTCAGCTTTCACTTCCTTTTCTACCATTTCACGGTAGTAGGTGCCGATAGCAATCTGCTTGTTGACAAGTACATTCTTGTAAAAAGGGGCCAGTAATGAGCCGATAGGTTGAGTAACGGCTGACTCTTTGTCGTTGCGTTCTGTACCATTCAGTTGTCCCCATGAATAGGAGAATTCGGTAGCACCCAGCTCTACTACTTCGCCACGGGCAGCACGAACACGTTTAATATCTGTGGTGGCTATCTTCAAGCGAGGATTGTTTTGTACCGCCATCTCGATAGCCTGCTCCAGGCTGATGGTCCGCGGGGGTTCTTGTGCATCGGCATGTAGAGGTACACACATCAATGCCAATGTGACCACCCCAAAGCCGAATAACTTCTTTAATTTACTATGACGTAACATAACTACTGAGTTTACAATATGATAGAATACCGGGATAATCAAAAGCGTCAGTATAGTAGAAACTATCAAACCACCGATAACCACCGTCGCCAACGGGCGTTGTACCTCTGCTCCTGCCGAAGTGGCAATTGCCATCGGTACGAAACCAAGCGAAGCAACCAATCCCGTGAGAAACACCGGACGAAGCAAATGCGGGCAACTCTCACGAATGATACGCGAGGTACACATCCGGTGGCGGGTACTCTTACGCACTTCATTAAAGTGGTTAATCATCAAGATACCATTAAGCACCGCTACACCAAACAAGGCAATAAATCCTACACCTGCCGAAATACTGAATGGGAGTCCACGCAGCCACAAAGCCAAAATACCACCGATAAGAGATAGCGGCACCGTACTGAACACCACTAGCGTATAGGTTACCGATTTGAAGGCAAAGAACAGTAGTAACAGAATGAGTGACAATGCCACCGGAATCACTATCAGCAGTGTATCTATGGCATTCTGAAGATTTTCAAACTGCCCGCCGTATGTAAAGTAATAACCGGGTTGCAGCTTGATATTCTTCTCCAATGTTTGTTGAATATTGGTTACTACCTGCTGAATATCGGCGTCACGTACATTCACACCAATTACGATACGGCGTTTCGTAGCATCACGGTTTATCTGCAAAGGACCACTGTTTAGGTCAATGGTGGCTACCTCACTCACAGGTATTTGTATGCCGTCGGTAGTGCGGACAAAGAGTTTGTCGAGGTTCAAGTCCTTCACTTTGTCATAATCCAAGCGAAGTACCAGATCGAAGCGACGTTCATTTTCAAAGATTACTCCCGCAGCCTCACCGGCGTATGCCGTGCGGACAATGGTATTCAGTTCTTCGATATTAATACCGTAGCGTGCAATCTTGGCACGGTCGTACTTCACAACCAACTGGGGTAACCCCATCGCTTGTTCCACAATAACGTCGGAGGCACCGGGGATTTTCTCTATATAGGTGGCACACTCTTTGGCTTTTGCATAGAGTTCGGCCATGTCTTCACCGTATAGTTTGATGGCAATATCAGCTTTAGCACCGGTCATCAACTCATTGAAGCGAAGCTGAATGGGCTGAGAGAAATTAAATTCGGCACGGTCTTCAAGCGGTTCAAGAGCAGCCTTCATCTTCTCCACCATTTCGGCACGGCTCTTGGCGCTAGTCCATTCTTTAAAAGGTTTCATCACTATCATTACGTCGGCATCTTCTACTGCCATCGGGTCGGTAGGTACTTCGGCCGTACCAATCTTAGCAACGACATGGCGGATTTCGGGGAACTTATCTTTTAGTGTCTTCTGAGCGAGTTTGGACACTTCTATGCTCTCGGTTAGCGAACTACCGGCAGGCAGGGTCATCTGCATGGCAAAGTCTCCTTCGTCCAAAGTAGGAATAAACTCCGCACCAAGTTTGGTGAAAAGAAAGAGACTGGCTATCAATGCCAGGAAGGAAGCTGATACAGCCATGCGTACATGGCGCATACACCAATGAAGCGCAGCTTGATAAACCCGATTCAGCTTCTCGAAGAAGTGGTCGGCAAATACTTTCTTATCTTTAATCTCACGTTTCAGGAATAGAGAAGCCATCATGGGCACGTACGTAAGTGATAGTAGCAGCGCTCCGATGATACAGAATACCAGCGTCTTCGCCATCGGAGTGAAGTACTTGCCTTCAATACCTGTCAGTGTAAGTATGGGGAAGAATACGATAAGGATGATAAGTACGGCAAACGTAGCCGAACGTACCACACCGGCAGCACCACGTTCCACTTCGGCATTCATTTCTTCGGGCGAGAGCGTACGACCACGGAACTTCTTACTATATATATGTGCCAGTACCCCTTCGAGTACCACAATAGAGCCGTCCACCACAATACCGAAGTCGATAGCACCGAGACTCATTAAATTGGCTGATACACCAAACAGTCGCATCATGATAAAGGCAAAAAGCATGGCCAGGGGAATAACGGAAGCTACAATCAATCCGGCTCTAAAATTGCCCAGGAAGATGATAAGTACCAGAAAAACAATGATGGCACCCTCTATCAGGTTATACACCACCGTCGATATATTTCGCTTCACCAACTCCGAGCGATTGAGGTAAGGCTCAATGCTGATGCCTTCGGGCAACATCTTCTGCACCTTCTCTACCCGCTTCTCCAATTCTGTAGTAACCACATTGGCATTGGCACCTTTCAGCATCATGGCGATGCCGCCTACGCACTCACCTTTGCCGTCGATAGTCATTGCACCGAAACGTTTGGCACTACCGAAGCGTACGGTAGCCACGTCGCTGATGTGAATAGGGATGCCATTGCGGTTGGTAACCACAATGCGGTCAATGTCTTCCATCTCGGCTATCATACCTTCGGAACGGATATAGTAGGCACGATTCACCTTTTCTATATAACTGCCACCGGTATTCTGGTTGTTGCGGCTAAGAGCTTCGAAGACTTCGCCAATGGTGATATTAAGCGAATAAAGAGCATCGGGGTCTACGGCAACTTCGTATTGTTTCAAGTTGCCGCCGAAGCTATTGATCTCTACAATGCCGGGAATGCCGGAGAGTTGGCGCTTCACAATCCAGTCCTGGATGGTGCGCAACTCCATAGCGTCGTACTTGTCTTCGTAGCCCGGAGCCACGTTGAGGGTGTACTGGTATATCTCGCCGAGACCGGTAGTAACGGGCATCAACTGTGGTATACCCAGCTCGGGCGGAATCTCACCTGCCACGGTTTGTATCTGTTCATTAATAAGTTGCCGCGCTTGCAAAGTGGGCACACTCTCTTTGAACACAACGGTCACCAGCGAAAGGCCGAAGCGGCTCACGGAACGTATTTCTTCTACGTTCATGATGTTGCTCATGGCAATCTCGATGGGGAAAGTGATAAGTTGTTCCACTTCCTGGGGAGCCAGGGTAGGCGATACAGTAACAATCTGTACCTGATTATTGGTAATGTCGGGCACGGCGTCGATGGGAAGCGTTACCATCGCATAGATGCCTCCGAGAAGCAGAAAGAGTGTCGTCAGTCCGACAAACAGCTTCTTTCGAATAGAAAATCGTACAATTGCATTAAACATGTTGTTCGGTTTATGTTATTGATGTGTTTGCAAAGATACGGATCAAGCAGATTGGCTGCCGACAGGAAAATGTGAAGCGGAAGTATTGGGGGTTGAATTGACCGGAGGGAGGGTTGAATGATACGCCCTACTAATTTGCAGGAACAGAAAAGATTATTAATAAAGGGTGAAATGCTTGATTCCGTTGATTTATGAGATTATCTTACGCATTGTTATTTCATTTCTGGAAAGAAAAGAAGTAAATCCGTATCAAGTTATCCGAATATATCCTACCTTTGTTGGACTTAATTAAATGAAAATAAGAGATATGGAAGAATTGCAAGATAAATATGTACGCTTCGACTGGGCCATCAAGCGCCTGTTGCGGCAAAAGGCCAATTATGGTGTCCTCGAAGGTTTCCTCACTGTATTTCTGGGCGAGAAAGTAACCATTCTGGAGATACTGGAAAGCGAAGGCAACCAACTCTCCTCCGATGACAAATTCAACCGCGTGGATATCAAAGCACGCAACAGTAAGGATGAAATCATCATCATCGAGATACAGAATACGCGTGAACTCTACTATCTGGAGCGCATCCTTTACGGCGTAGCAAAAGCCATCACGGAGCATATCTCGCTAGGCGAACCTTACTATAAGGTAAAGAAAATCTATTCCATCAGTGTTCTCTACTTCGATATCGGTCAAGGCACCGACTATCTGTATCATGGCCAGAACCACTTTGTAGGGGTGCACACAGGCGACCGCCTGCAAGTGAACGTCAAGGAACGCGACGCGATAGTCTCACGAATGCCTGCCGAAATATTCCCCGAATATATTCTCATTCGCGTAAACCAGTTCGACGAAGTAGCGGTTACACCACTCGAGGAGTGGATGAAGTATCTTAAAGATGGTACTATCCGTCCCGATACTACGGCACCCGGACTGAGCGAAGCGCTCGAGAAACTGAAATACTACGCCATGCCCCCCAAGGAACGTCTGGCTTATGATGCACATGTAGATGCGATGAAGATTCAAAATGATGTGCTGAGTACAGCGAAGATAGAAGGAAGGATGGAAGGACTGGCAGAAGGCAAAGCAGAAATAGCCCGTGCCATGAAAGCACGCGGCATGTCACTCACTGACATTGCCAGCATCACCGGACTATCTGCCGAACTGATAATCACTCTATAAACAACAGTATCACTCTTTATCCGCTAAGCTCTCAATATCTTTTCGATATTGGGAGTTTTTCGTTTTTATATCATAATGACGATAGTCTACAGCAACGATGCAATGAAAAGAACAATGCGAGCTAAACCATTCTCATCACTCTGTGTTTTTCCACTCTCAAAGTCTCATCTTTGGGAACAAGTTTTTATGTTTTACTTAAATACAAAGAATGATGAAAAAGAATGCAGAACAGAAAGAGCAAAGCCCGATTAGCTTTACGGGCTTCATGCTCCAAGTGATTGACGATCTCGAAAAGGAAGAGCGTTTCAGTACAGCACATGTGTACCTGTATGCCCTTCATGCTTTTACGATGTTTGTAGGCGGGGGCGAAATCTTCTTCGGAGGCATCAGCCGCTACTCGCTGGCAAGGTTTGAGAAGTTCATGAAGGAACAGCTTCGGGCGTGGAACACCATTTCTACCTACGTACGTGCCTTGCGCTCAGTATACCATCGTGCCGTAGATGCCGGAGTGATTAATGGTGAATACCGCCTGTTCAGTGGTGTGTACACCGGTACAAAAGCCGAAAAGAAGCGGGCACTGACGGATGTGGAGATACGCCGCTTACTTCTCGACCAGGAGTTGTGTCCGCCCCTACCCTCCGAAACCGAAGCGCAAATGCAACTTAGCCTGCTGACCACCTCTCTGTGTGAAGCCCGGGACATGCTTTCACTTATGTTTCGCCTGCAAGGCATGCCTCTTGTAGACCTTGTACACATGCGTCGCAACGACTTGCATACCGATGCTACAGGACGCACCATGCTGACCTGCCACCGCCAAAAGACGGGCACTGAACTGAACGTATGCGTCATGCCGGAAGCATTGGCACTGATAGACCGCTATCGTAGCACTGACCCCGACTCTCCCTATCTATTACGTTTTCTCAATGCCAACGATAAGGGTAAAGATAGTTATTATGCTTATGGTCGCCTGTTACGCCGCCTCAACGTGCTTTTGGCGAAACTCGCAGCGCATTACGGAATGAAAGGCATCAAAGTGAGTTCGTACACCGCACGCCATACATGGGCCACAGTTGCCAAATTCTGCCACATATCCGAAGAAGTAATTTCAGAAGGCTTGGGACATTCGTCACTGGAGGTTACTCGGACGTATTTGAAAAGTTTTGAATACGGAGAATTGGATAAAGCTAACTGCAAAGTAATGGAGCAAGTATTCGGAAATTCACTAAAGCACTGATAATAAAAGAGAATTAGCGGTTACTTGATAGGTAACGGAAAACTAAACTCACGGCAAAGATATGAAAAGGAGTTAAAACACTAGTACAAAACACACGTTTATTTGTACATAAAGTACATGATTTCCTCTATTAAATACTAAAAACCACATATCCGTTTGATGTGCTTTATGCTGAAGCGCAAAAATGCACATATCTCTCAGCCCTGCAAAATACAGGGTCGTCTGCTCATTGTCTTTTGTGAAACAATTTTGGATAAACCACCTGTGTCGTGGCTCTACAACGCTTTGTAGTTCGAGGTGTTTGTACTTTCCGTTACCTATCAAGTAACTGAATCCCCAAAGTCTGAATACTAAATCATGAACTGTTATGGCAAACGAACAAATTTATAAGAAAGGTGATAAGGTATGGGTAGAAGAGCCCACATCTACAGGCTCCTCTCAAAAGTGCCCTGCTCTAATAGTATCAACGAAGATAGATACACTGAGTTTCAACCGCGAAAACTATATCGCCATTCGATACCTTAATCGGAATGATACAACTGCCTATCAGTGTATCCCCGAAAATTGGATCATGGGGCATATTGAAGAAGATACAAACAAGTTTCAATAAACATATTACTAATCTTTAAAACAAAGCAACATGAAGAAGAAAGACATGTATGTATCACCCCAGATAGAGGTGATAGAGATAGAGAATGAAGGTGTAATAGCTCTAAGCAATTATGATCCTGTTCCGATGAATTCTGCTCGGAAAACCTATTCTCCGAGTTCTGCAACATCCAATGATTTGGAAGACTTAATCAATGACATTTTAACAGTGGAGGATTAAACACTATGAAAAAGCATTATTGGAAAATAGCAGCCATAACTACAATGGTAGCTATAGCAACAACAGGTTGCAACGACGATTTGAGCATGAACGATTCTGTGAACAAGATCGAAGGGTCTTCACTTATTACTGCAAGTATCGAAACTAAGACAATTGACACAAGACTAAGTTACGAAGATGACACAGAATTAAAAGTGACGTGGATAGACGGAAAAGACGACAATGCCCAAGAGTATTTTTATGCCACCAGCTTTCCCTCCGATGAATCTGCAGCAATAAATGGATGGCGATTTCGCCGTGCCGACGATGCTACGGCATCAAAAGATGCCACATTCAGCTCATGGGAGTGGAGTTCAAACAGCTTTAGTGCCACAAATTTAACCGTAGGCGATGAAATCCACGCACTCTATCCCGCATCGGAAGCAGCCACAGAAGGTTATGCCGGTACTTTCAAATATTCACCATCAGGAAGTGTAACCCTCCCACTTGCAGGCCAGGACGGCACATTAGCCAACCTATCCAAATTCAACTACATGACAGCCGTGGGAACAGCAAACACAGCCGCCGGAACTACCGATGCAGCAAGTCTTGAACTTAAATTCAAGCACCGCGTAGCCATCTTCCGTTTATCAGAGTTGGTATTTCCCGGACTAAACAATGGTGAAGTGAAAGTCGTAGGTGTTTCAGGCAAAAACCTGAAAGTATCGGCTACACTAACAAGAACCAAAGGAGTGACAATCGATCAGATTACCCCCACAGGAAATGACATGAGTATCCTTGCCAATCTGCCAGACAATACAATCACCACAGATGGTAACGGAAAAATGACAGGTAACATTTATATCTGCTTCTTCCCGGGCAATAGCGATGCACAAGGCACCAATGAAATCAGTGAGTTATCATTCCAGTTCATTACCAGCAACGGCACTTATACCTACAATTACGCAACCGATGTTGACCAAGCGTTACAAGTTACGAAATTCATAGAAGGCAAGATGTACACGCTAAATGCGAAGACAACCACCCACGAAGGATTCTCGAGCAACGGACAGGACAAGGATGGAATGACTGCCGCCACTGCATTCGAGATTGCCAACTATGATGACTTGAAACTATTCTCCAACTATGTCAACAATGCCCGTACCAGTAACTTCTGGTATAATCGTTACTATAAGCTGACAAATGACATCACCCTCGAGAGTGACTGGATTCCTATCGGAAATGTTAGCGAGACAGCTTTCCAAGGCTATTTTGACGGTGACAATAATACTATTACTACAACCGATAGATTATTCTACTATATAAACGGAAATTATACCAAGAAAACTAAGATTGAGAACCTAAAAGTAGCATGTAATATTTCAAAAAACGATATTAAACCGCTGGGAGGAATCGTAAGTAATGCTCGGGCTTATGCAACAATTATAAATTGCGAAGTTACAGGTACTATTACTGCAACAGGATCTTGCGGTGGTATTGTCGGAAATGCTCAATCTACAGAAATAGAATATTGTAATAATCAAGCAACAATTACAGGTGCTTCAGATGAAGGAACCGGAGGCATTTTGGGAGAGGTAGGAAGCCAAGGAGCCACAATTACAGCTTGTTGGAATACAGGTAATGTAACCTCTACTAATACCGCTACAGGAGGAATTATCGGCTTTGATTATAACGACTACAACATCACCATCAAAGGATGTTACAATACCGGAAACATAGAAGCGAAGGGTAATATGGCAGCAGGTATCATGGGCAAACCTGGTTCTAAAACCAAAGTGACAGCCTGCTACAACACTGGAAATATCAGTATCGTTTCTCCCTATTCGTCATTCTCTTATGGTGGTATATGCGGATATAAATATAGTGGTACGTCTGCCACACAATGCTATTATAACTCATCTACTATCAGTGGCATATCATCAGGAACGGAGACCAGTTTAGGTACTTCCGTTTCAGCAATCGGTGGTACGGAATATGGAGCCATGAACAGTGCGTGGGCATCTTCTGCTTACCAATTCAATGCCACAACAGGTGCTATTGAGAAAAAGGTTCCTTAATTCATTAGGGAACCCTTGAAACGTCATTAGGGCGAGACACCATGCGTCATTAGGGCGACGTTCATCACGTCATTAGGGCGAGACAACGAGCGTCATTAGGGCGACGTTTTGAGCCTCATCCGCACAACAAAAACAGGGAGAACGGGAAAGCAAAATACCGTTCTTCTTTATATCATTTAATCAACCAGAGTATTAATTACTAAAACCCAAAGCAATATGCCGAAAGTAAAATTAGTAAAGAAGGGCAACCCCTTGAAGAAGGACGCCCCCAAGAAATGGTACGGCATCCCCGAAAGCTCCAAACCCCTGGAGACAAAGGCCATGACACGTGCCGCCACTCAAAACACCACTACTGCTCCCATCGAAATGGAGGCTAGTATGGACCTCTTCACCAAATTTGCCTTGCAGCAACTCCTGCAAGGACATACCGTAAACGTAAAGGGCTTCGGCTCCTTCCGTACCTCCTTCAAGAGCGAGGGCGTAGAGGACATCACGAAGTTCAATGCCTCGACCATGATTAAGAACCCACGTATCATCTTCACTCCTGCCAAGGAACTCAGAGACGCCATTAAAAGCGACATTCGCTTTGAAACCGGTGGTGTGATTGATGACGAAATCAGCTACGCCACCATCTCCGATTACAAAAAAGCAAAAGGCATCACTGGTGGCGGCTCTACAGGTGGTAGCGGCGACGAGAACGACAATCCATTAGGATAACACTTCGGCTTGCCAATAAACAAAGAACCGGGGCTGCAACCAAGAAAGAGGTTATCTTTCTTGTTGCAGCCCCGGCTGTGTTTACTATATCATGCTATCCTTGAAGCAAAACGGTTACAATCAGACAGATTCAACAAAGAAGAAGACTTATTGTAATGTCTTACTTAGCACCTATATATAAATAATAGTGAATTTTGCAATATCGTTTAAACTACTTTTTATATCTTTGCCGTGAGTTAAGTTTCCTGTTAGTAATCAAGAAACAGAATCCCTACTGTCTGATTGCAAAGTCCCCCCCGGACTTGTAAATAACGCCTTTCTCAATAAACATATTATTACCATTAGAAGCAAAACGGTATGAAGAAAGACATGTATATATCGCCTCAAGTGGAGGTTATAGAGATGGAAAACGAAGGTGTGATAGCCACCAGCGTAGAAGGTTTTCCCAACGTGCCTATGAGTGCTACCCGCCCCAACAGTGTATCAAGAAGCAACCATGCTTCAAGCAGTGACTTAGAAGACATGATTAACGACATCTTAACAGTAGGAGAATGACCCGTATGAGAAATATCATTTTAAGATCGGCTGCAATGATAGCAGCATTAGCTATGACGATGAGTAGCTGTAGCAACGAAGAACTGACCGAAGGTAATGGTCAACCCGAAATGAAAGGAATAAGTTCCGTTACACTCGAAACTCCACAGAACGGTCCTTCTACTCGTTTGGAGTATAATATAGATAATACTCAGGGACTGGGGGTGAAATGGAAGGCTGGCTATTATCCGAAGAACAATGAGGCAGAAAAGGGAGTGTGTATAAATGCAGCTTATTCCCTGCTATATGGGGCAGTATTCGTCAGAACAGATGAAGGGGAGGCAGCACCAAAGGCTGAGTTTACCTTTTACAACTTCGAACAAAATGCTAAACGAGGACAAGGACAAGGTAGCATCGGTCTGCTTTACCCTTATAAAACAGAGTATGCCGGTGCTTTCAATGTGAATCCAAGTTATGATAATGCCATCGAAGCCTCCCTTACACTAAGCGGTCAAAGCGGTCGGTTAGCTGATGTGGAAAACTTCGATTATATGACGGCAATAGCCGCCGTGCCAGATATCACGAGCACTGACGCAAGTTTAAACATAGTCTTTAAACACCGCATCGCCATTATGCGCCTCACCGGTTTAACATTTCCTGCCGGAATCGGGAGCACCGCTACAAGCGTTTCCATCAGCGACACAGGGCTTAAGACAAATGCCAAACTTACATTTATAAAAGGGGCAAATGACGCTCTGACCGAATCTTTGAAACTGGGCAGCACCAAAGGATCTATTACTACCACCGGAGCTTTTAATATTAACGGCAATGTGATGGACGATGTGTACATCTGCTTCTTCCCCGGTAATGCCGATGTCTCAGGCACTTACGAAATTACCAACTTGAAAGTAACTGCTATCGTAGATGGTGATACCTACCAATACGATTATGGCAGTGATACTAACGTAACAATGAAAGTGACCAAATTTGAAGAGGGCAAAATGTATACTTTAAAGGACAAGGCAATGACGAAGTAAGATTCTTCCAAGCTTACCCTACTTTGAATTCTTCCGTCAGTCTGAACCCACGCAACAACTCATCCACTTTCAGTCGCTTCTTACCCGGCAACTGAAGGGCATGTATTCCTATAAACCCATCTTGTGCAGCCACACGAATATAAGTCTTACCGTCTGTTAACAAGGTTCCGGGATTTAATTGATGGGGGGTTGCAACCTTTTCGGTCTCAAATATCTTCATAACGACATTCTCCCCATCAGGTTGAACCAACTCCGTCCATGCAGCGGGATAGGGAGAGAGGCCTCGGATAAAGTCATAGATACGTTTTACGGGCTGATCCCAATTAATGCGACAAGTTTCCTTAAAGATTTTCGGTGCCGGACGCAACTCGCCTACTGTAGCCATTGCTTCTTGAGGAATACTCTTTACCGTATCGTTTAAAATGGCATCGACTGTTTCCACTACCAAACGTCCTCCAAGCAACATCAGTTTATCATGTACAATACCTACATTATCCGTATCCTCAATCGGTACATGGACTTGCTGGATCACTTCACCAGTATCTATCTCATGCTTCAGGAAAAAGGTGGTAATACCTGTCTCAGTATCTCCATTTATCACTGCCCAATTAATAGGTGCGGCACCACGGTATTGCGGCAACAAAGAAGCATGCAAATTAAATGTGCCTAAACGAGGCATATTCCATACAACCTCAGGCAGCATACGGAAGGCAACTACTATCTGCAAATCAGCCTGCCAAGCACGCAGTGCATCGACAAAAGCCTCATCTTTCAATTTTTCCGGTTGAAGAAGCGGAAGATTATGATCCAAAGCAAACTGTTTCACCGGAGAATACTGTAGCTTATGCCCACGCCCGGCGGGTTTGTCAGGCATTGTAATAACACCTACTACATTATAACCACCTTCAACCAAACAACGAAGAGCCTCCACTGCAAAGTCTGGAGTCCCCATGTATACTATTCTCAAATCTTCTTTCTTCATTCTTTAATCTTCTGAAAAATGTACCAGCACTTCACGGTACGAATTAAATATCTTTGACTTGGAAACAAAGCCCAAATAGTGACCTTCAGCATTCACCACGGGCAAGTTCCAAGCTTGTGTATCATCAAAAGTACGCATCACCTGCTCCATGCTATCCGTGTCGTACAAGCGAGCCGGTATGGAAGTCATCAATTTACCGACCTTAAAACGGTGATATAACTCTTGACGGAACATAATGTTCCGGATATCATCCAGTAAAACGATGCCAATCAATCCCCCTTCTTTATCTGTAACAGGGAATATATTACGATGTGAAGCAGAAATTGCTTTTACCAGTTCGCCCAAATCCATATCAGGATGAACCACAACGAAGTCTTTCTCTACCACATTCTCTACTTTCATCAAAGTCAATACCGCTTTATCTTTATGATGTGTCAGCAGTTCTCCTTTCTTAGCCAGACGCATAGAGTAGATACTATGAGGCTCAAACATAATTATAGTAAGATAGGCACTCACCGAGACAATCATCAGTGGCAAGAAAAGGTCATATCCTCCCGTAAGCTCTGCTATCAGAAAAACACCCGTTAAGGGAGCATGCATAACACCACTCATCACACCTGCCATACCCATCAATGCAAAATTCTTCTCAGGCAAATAAGAGGTCATCACATAACCATTACTAAAATGAGAGAATACAAAACCGGCAATACAACCCAGATACAAGGAAGGTGCAAAGATACCACCACAGCCACCACCACCATTCGTGGCACTCGAAGCAAATACCTTTAACAAGATTATCAAGGCAAGATAAATCAATAGAAAATGTGCATGACCGTAAAAGAAAGAGTTGTTCATTACCGTATCCCACTCCGCATTACTGGTACCATTCAACAATAATTCTATCGTATCATAGCCTTCACCGTAAAGTGGAGGAAAAAGGAAAATAAGCACACTCAGCATTACGCCACCCAGCACCAACTTCTTATAAGGAGAATTCAGCTTTCCAAATACCCCTTCTACAGAATTCATAGCCCGAGTAAAATAAAGCGAAACCAATCCACAGAAGATGCCCAACATGATTACATGCGGAATACGCTCCAGTTCGAATGCTTGGTCCAAATGAAATTTAAACATGGCATCCGTACCGGTCACGATATATGATACCGTTGCCGCAGTTACTGCGGATATCAACAAAGGAAGCAGAGAAGACATGGTCAAGTCGATCATCAGTACTTCCAGTGTGAAAACAAGTCCAGCAATCGGCGCCTTAAAGATACCGGCAATTGCACCTGCCGCACCACAACCTACCAATAACATTAATGTGCGGTGCTCCATCTTGAATACGCTTCCCAAGTTAGAACCGATAGCCGAACCCGTCAATACGATAGGTGCCTCCGCTCCTACCGAACCACCAAACCCAATAGTGATAGAACTAGCTATAATAGATGACCATGTATTATGGGCTTTAATACGTCCTTGCCGACTGGAGATGGCATACAATATTTTGGTAACTCCATGACTGATATCATCTTTCACCACATAGCGAACAAAAAGCCCTGCCAAGAAAATACCCACTACCGGATAAACCAAATAAAGGTAGTTAGCTTCGGTTACATTAAAATTCTCCGTTAAGAATTTCTGTATCCAATGTATCAGCATCTTCAATACCAATGCAGCAAATGCTGTAAAGATACCGACAAGGAAGCTGAGTATCAATATAAACCGCTTCTCGTTAATATTCTTTTCGCGCCATATAATAAAACGCTGTAATAATCCTCTTTTGTCTTCAGTCATCTTTTCTTTTTACTCACGAATGATCTTGATAACTCCACCCTTATCCAGTTTTATAATACTGGATGGTTTCGGTCTATCCATTTCTTCCTGACGATATCCTACAATATAATCCACCGCTGATTTAACCTCTTCACTTATCTCACTGAAATTTCCCGGAGAAGGTTGTCCGCTAATATTAGCAGAAGTAGAGACAATCGCTTTACGGAATTGCTGGCAAAGTCTTTTAGAAAAGTCTTCATTAGTCACCCGGATACCGACACTACCATCCTCAGCCAATAAGTTAGAAGCCAAGTTACGCGCTCCGGAATAGATAATAGTAAGAGGTTTGTCAGCTAACTCAATCAAGTCCCAAGCAACCTCTGGTACATCCTGTACATAGAAGTCCACCTTTACAGAAGAATCCACCAATACCAGCATCGCCTTACTGTCAGAGCGTTGCTTAATCTCATATATACGGCGCACCGCTTCTTCGTTGGTAGCGTCACAACCTATACCCCAAATCGTATCAGTAGGATACAGAATAATCCCGCCTTCAGCCATTACCTGACAGGCTTTTTTTATATCTTCTATCATTTCTTGATGTATAAATACAATGATTAACACGCAAAATTAGTAATTTCGCCCCGATAACAAAGCAAAGTTTAAGAGAAAACAATGGAAGAAATTGAATTTAACCACACCCTGCCCATACAAATACGTTTCAATGATGTTGATAAATTCGGGCATGTAAACAATACGGTCTACTTTTCCTTTTACGATTTAGGAAAGACCGAATACTTTGGTTCTATATGCCCGGATGTCGATTGGGAAAGAGATGGCATTGTCGTTGTGCATATTGAGGCAGACTTCGTTTCACAAATTTACGGTTCTGACCATATAGCCGTACAGACTGCCGTTACTGAAATAGGTACAAAAAGTTTCCACCTGGTACAGCGGGTTATCGATACAGAAACACATGACATAAAGTGTATCTGCCGTTCTGTAATGGTTACTTTTGACCTCACAAAACATGAGTCCAAACCCTTGACTAAAGAGTGGATAGAGGCTATATGTAAATTCGAAGGACGAGATTTGAGAAAGAAGAAGTAAGGGTTATTTCACCCGGTTTTGTTTTCGATATTCAATAGGAGTACATCCTTTCCACAGTTTGAATTGGCGTGCCAGATTCTTAGAATCGGCAAGTCCCACTTGTATGGCAAGATCGGCTATCGGATCGGTACTTGCCAACAATAATTGGGAAAAACGTTCCATACGCAAATCTGAGATGTACTGATAAATAGATTGTCCCGTCACCTGTCTAAAACGAACTTCCAACAGGCGTCTGGATAAAGGAACTTGTTTAACAATATCTTCCACATTCAGTTTATTCGCCAAATTCTGGTGAATATATTTTAATGCCGCCAATATAGCGGGATTATCCGTTGCATAGATATCCGTGGAAAGTCGGTTCACAATTGTCACCGGCTGAATAATTACATCCTCACTAACAGCGTCTTTATCTCGTATTAGTCTATCTATCAATTGGGCAGACTCATAACCACCTTTTACTATATTCAGGCTGACACTAGACAATGGCGGATCGGATAAACTGCAAATAATTTCATCATTATCCACTCCCAAAACAGCAATTTCTTCCGGAATATTAATACCTAAGACACGACATACTTCCATAATTTTATTAGCTTGCGTATCATCGCATGCCATCAAAGCCACCGGATGCGGTAACGATTTAATCCAATGAATCAGGGGTTCCGACTCATAATACCACAAATTATCTAAAGGTTGTTTCTGATATTCATAAAAATTATCTCCAAATCCTTTCTCTGTTATTCGCTCCCGATATCCCATGCAGCGTTCTTCAGACCATACTACATCTTTATAGCCATAATAAGCAAAATTCCGAAAACCTTTCTGTAGAAAAAAATCGGCGGCAATCTGCCCGGTTAGTTCATACTTGCTTGTTATATTAGGAATGACTGTAAAACGGGATTTGAAATCTTGGGCCAAAGCAATTATTCCATTTTTACGGAACAGCTCTACGTTGTCATCATCATCGAACTGAGCAATGATAGCATCCGCTTCCCATTTTTTCGCCCAATTCAACACACCAGAAATACCATAAGTATGTTTATAAGAAGGGGGCATTCTGCATACTACCCAAGGTTCACGACTCTTGGAATACTCCAGAATACCCCGCAATAAGTTGTGGGCAAATGCTTCTGTAAAATCAGTCAATAGAATCAACCTAATCATAATGCCCGCAATTTAACTACTTATTTTTTCTCTCCCAAAGAAAGAGTTACCTTTTTCTCCGGTACATTCCAGCCGGAAACGGTTAATGTTACTGTGCTCGTCAGTTTGGCAGATTGTGGAACAACACACTGAATTGTTCTTGTTTCCCCAGGTGCTATAGAGAAATAATTGTCTTGCCAGAAAACCGGAGTAAGCAATTCACCTTGTTCATCTTTCAAAGAAAGACGAATAAAGAATGCCAAAGCAGAAGGAGCATTTTTTAAATTCACCTCTACCAACGTATCTTCACCCTGCTGCTTCATTACAGCATCCACTTTACATTCAACTTGGGGCATCAACGACAGTTTTGAGAAGTCTGCCGATTTTGTTATCGGAGACTGATACCAAGACGATTTTGCCCAGTCATATACATCATCAGTCGTTGCCAGGCAGTAGAAGTTATCCGCTACATAGTTATCTTGTCCATCCGTTAGTTGTAACATTAAAAAGACATTCTCTTTGGGAGTCGGAACCTTAAAGGCTTCCACTGCTTGATAAGGAGGAATATTCAAATCTTTTTCTTCTTTGGACAACAACTTACCATTCAAATCATAAATCGACAATTTGCCTTTTAGTAGTTGTGCATCTAAACCTTCATTAACTGCAAAGACTGATTTCTTTCCATAATCGTAAATCAATTGTTGAGTCTGATTTCCTTTCTTTACAGAATAGTATGCGGCAGTCGGCACTTTATAATAGTCATATAATTGCCAGTAAAAAGAAGGCCATGCTGAATTCAACATCCATTGTACAATACCTGTAGCCTTTGGAATATTAACGCGAAATGCTTCGAACATAGCACGAGTACCCTCATAATTCAGTAAATCGGCTTTAAGAAGATAATCATTCAAATCTTTAGCTTGTCCATAGCGAGCTGTGATATTCTCCGTCAACACATCCAAATTATTCATAGCAGTACTTGACGCGGTACAATGATAATTCCAAACCTCATTATTCACTGGCCAAAGTTTATCTTCCGGTATCATTTTACGAATAGATTCAATAACCGGAAGTTGTGCACCAATTCCTGTTTCGGTATTAAATCCGAATGCTCCGCCGGGAGCTTTGTCTGAATACCAATAATCAGGAGAAACATATTCGTAAGGACCCGCCATCTTCATGCCACTAGGACCTGTAATCTCACTGGTCATTTCTTTTGCAGCACTTACATAAGGACGGTCATCAATCTTATTCAAATAGGCTTGATAACGTTTTTCCAGTTCCGGACGAGGCATCATATCACTACCTACATACCAAGCAATAATAGAAGGATGATTACGCAGCCACAATACCTGATCGTTTAATGAGCGGGCTATTAAGTCCATATCTTTCTCAGTTTTGATACCTCCAAATTCATCACAAGGCGAACCTAGGTAATTGTCCCATTCCCAATGACAACTCCAACCGACTAAAACAAGTAATCCGTAGCGATCACACAAATCATATACATTCTGTGATGTGCCCCAGATATTTTCAAAACGAATAGAATTAAGGTTCATGTCACGTACGTATTGTACTTGCGTTTCATTGGTTTCCGGAGTATCACGTAAAAAGATATCATCCGTCCAACCAGCACTTCTTACCAATACTTTCTTTCCATTTAATATAAAACCACGATAACCTTCTTCGGTAAAGTAATCTTTAATCTCACGTACTCCGAAATCAACTGTATTCTGATCTGAAACCTGATTATTGACTACAAACTCCAAATCCAGCTTATACATTTCTGGATTCCCCATATTTTGACACCACCATAACCGAGGATTCTTTAAATGTAAAATATCAGCTTGTTCTGACGTAACTTTTACAACACGAGTTTCGTTTGCTTCAAGCGAAACAGGAATGCTAAAGGATTTACCTTCCAATACTCCCTTCAACTCGCCATTCACTGCCTTATCAGACATATTAGTCAATTCCGTTTCTATAGTCAACCAAGCCTCACCCAAGGTTTCCGTATTAACTTTAGAATGTACGGCTGAATGATTCATGGCAACTGCATCATTCATCACCACCCGGACTTCACGGAAGATACCCATACTTTCATCTACGGGGCGCGGATTCCAATCCACGAAACCAATATTCGGTTCGCCGGGCTGGGCACGGAAGACTTCTACTGCCAATACATTGTTCTCTTGAACAGCATCAGTTATATCTAATTTGAAACGACGGAACGTACCATACAGAGAATCACGAGTTGCAATCTGCTTACCATTCAGCCAAACATTTGCCGCATAACTAATTCCGTCAAACATTAATGAAGCGTGTTGTCCTTCTTTCAAACGAGGCATTTCAAATTCTTTTCTATACCACCAGGTTGTATCAAAAGGAGCTTTATCTATATCTTTATAATTCACTCCTTCTAAAGCATCTTTGTACAGACCATTGGTTGTCAACACTCCCATCACAGTAGAAGGTACTATTGCATCATACCAGCCTTCTACCTCTGCCTGAGGCATAGACAACTTTTCGCCCGACAATGTAGTTTTTGCAGAAGATTGCACTTTCCAACCATCCGAAAGCAACAAATCTCCTGCCGACAAGTCACGGCTTTGGCAGGAAATCAGAGCTGTTGCAAGACAGCCACACAAAGTCAACGATTTAATCAGGTTACTTTTCATATATTCATTCTTTACAAGTTATTTTCAGTCTTTATTTAAATTACTAAAGCAGAAGCTCCCAATAACGCCGCATCTTCTTTCCGGGATACAAGAATTTTCACTCTCTTCACTGTTTCAGCATAAGGGAAAGTTTGTATAGTTTGCCACATGGATGATTCGTAATATGCAAAAGCAGACGCAATGCCTCCACCAATAATGATTGCCTCCGGATCGTAAGTAAATAGAATGGCTTTCATTAATTCTCCTAAATGAGAACCAAATTCCTTCCATATTTTAAGTGCCTGCATATCACCACCAGCAGCCTTTTCAGCAACTTCTTTTCCTGTTGTATCATAGTAGCGCACAAAAAAGCCACTACTACAATAATGTTCAAAGTCATGGGCCAGATAAGGTAATGAACCAACTTCACCAGCTCCCGTGTTTTGTCCGCCATACAACTCATTATTAATAATGACACCTGCCCCTACGCCTGTTCCAATAGTCATTCCTATCAGATTGCGGAATTGTTGCCCTTCGCCAAATTGTTTAATACCTAGCGTAAAACAGTTAGAATCATTATTGATGAATACCGGAACGGAAAAACGTTCTTCCAATAGTCTTTTCAACGGGACTTCCTTCCAAGACGGGATATTGGCTACATTATAAACAATACCTTCCGATACATCCACCACTGAAGGTACTCCTATGCCAATACCCTCCACTTCGGAGCACATGGTACGTTCAATCAATTTTTCGAGGTCAAGTAACACTTCCTTCTCATCGGCCTGAGAAGGACACGGAACAATTTCTTTCTTCAAAACAAGTCCATCTTTTACCAGACCGACCCGCATATTTGTTCCACCCAAATCAATACCTATTCTCATTTCATTATTTATTAATAGGGAAAGCAGACAGAAGAACTTCAAAAGGGGGGATTTCCTCCGCCCACTCTACTCCCTAGTTGTGTTAAAGTTATTTCTTTTTAAAACACCAGAATGTTGCATCTGACCAAGCCTCAGCATCTGCAGGATTCCAGCATAATACCAATTCGTCTTCTGTTAATACCAGTATTTCAAAGGTGGTTATTGTCTCCGATTCATCCCAGAAAGCATGTCCACTCAACACAGAAACACCTTTCAGTTTTAACTGACCAAGTGACCATTGTTCGCCACTATCCGGGTTCTTTTTTACGGTCGACATATCAAAAGAGAACGTACCTTTCTCCAAGACATTACCGTCTGCATCCACTTTAGAAAGATTCGGGCCTCCATTCAAGTCAAAAACCAGTTCACAATCCGCATCTTCCAAATCTTCATTTTCCGTTACATCCCATGAAGGCTCGAATTCAGTCAGCCATCCTCCGGTACCATAGACATAATCATAGTCTTCTAGATTCCATACCCATGCTTTTCCTGATATGTCGGCACCAGCAAACAATCCCCACTCTTCAGCGACGGGATGATCTATCTTTGTTATATTAACCGTACGAGTCGTAGTCACTTGCCCACCATCACAGAAACCAATAAATTTAATAGTCTGTTCACCCATAAAAGGTAACGCCACTGTAGCTTTCTGGAGTGTAGAAATACCCGTAATATGATCCCAATAACTCCCCACACCTAGGGTATTATTAATCATAACAATTTCATTACCACCCTCTGTAGTAGCATGAACATCGATTTGCAATTCACTCTCGTTGACAATGCCACCCATATCTTTATTATCGACTACCGGATCGCATGCGTCCAGCAGTAATAAAGACAATATTCCTATTGCTATTTTTTTCATAATCCGAATGTTTAAAGTCATTAATTCATATTGCTTTCATTCCCCCAACCAGGATTTTGCTCCAATATACCGGCTGATAAATCAATTTGTGTCTTGGGTAATGGCATCAAGCCTTTGGTTACTTCCAAACGCTGTGAGATATCACCCATATCCATGCGAGTTTCGACCATATTATCCAATACTTTTACACCATTCTGCTGGCTCAAAACTTGACCGGCAATACCCCAACGCAACAAGTCATAATAACGTAAACCTTCAAAAGCCAATTCCCAACGCCGTTCATTACGTAATGCATCATCCGAATAACCGACAGGATCCAAGCCCACTCTTGCACGAACACGATTCAACGGAGAAGCATCCTTTTTCAGTTCGGCAGCCATCAGTAATACATCGGCAAAACGGATAATTACTAAATCTTGCGTATTATTCAACTGATAGTCTGAATCAATTTCCGGATAAAGAATACGACTGTAGTTTACACTCTCACCTTCATCATTATAAGCATTAATAGCCATATATTTTTTCTGCCAATAACCGGTTTCGTTCATTTGTTTGTCGCATCCCCAAGCATAATCAGGCAATTCCTTTTCTACACTCAAAATAGAACCTTCACGACGAGGATCTTTCGAAGGCCATTCTTCCCACAATTTAGAATTAACAGTACCTATTCCCCAACCAATGCCAAAAGGAAATATATCATCCAAACTAACCGGTTCGCGAGGAGACGAGTACAGGCAGACTTCGTTATTATACCAAGGATAATCCCATGTAGCTTTTGAAGAATAACGAATGGCAAATACAGTTTCAACATTAGCACCTTCTTCACCTACCCATGATAAATCATAATCTTGTGCATATTTATAATCCTTCTTAGTATATTCATTACTATAAGGCCATAGATTTCTGAAGTCCCCTACCAAGTCATGTCCACTACTACTGATACAATCATCCAAATAACCTATAATATCGTTTTTAGAGAGAGTACCTTCCAGTAATGGCATACTTTCTTGCTGATAATAACCGGTATAAAAGAGGTAAGCACGTGCCAGTAAAGCTTCGGCAGCCCACTTGGTAGCACGACCTAACTCTGCATTACTTGAAGCACTATATCTGGTAGCAGGTAATTGCTCTATTGCCGTCTTCAAATCAGATGCAATCAAAGCATAAAGTTCTTCAGCCGTAGCACGCGGAGAATTCACAGGTTCAGTACTGGTTATCAAGGGAACCGTACCAAACAAACGACATAAATCAAAATAGAAATAAGCACGTAGGAAATGGATTTGTCCTTCAAGTTTTTGACGTGCTCCTTCGTTTTCCCACACAATAGCATCCATCGAAGCAAAGAGCATATTGCAACGGTAAATAGCACGATAGGCTTGTTTCCATACATCAGCAAACATATTATCGTCCACTTTCTTCAATCTATCAACTGCATGCATACGACGGTCATCCGGTCCGCCACCGCCAAAACGATCGTCAGAAAGTAATTCGGCAGTGAGGAAGAAGCTCTGTCCGTCTTCTCCGGGAGTCATTTCGCGAAGTAACGCATACACTCCCGTTAACGCAGTTTCCGCATCCGCCGCACTTTTAGGGAAGTTGGAGTTATCTTTCTTTGTCAGATTTTCAGTATCCAGGAAGTTCTCGCAGCCCGTCAATAAAAGGGCTATGATTGAATATATCCATATCTTTTTCATAATACTCGTCTTTTAGAATTTAATATTAGCACCTACCATATAAGTTCTCGGACTTGGATAGAATCCTAAATCAATGCCCGATACCCAGTCTTGGTAGCCACCATAACCGATTTCAGGATCCATACCCGAATATCCGGTAATAGTGAATAGATTCTGAGCAGCTACATACAAGCGTAGTTGTTTCAGTGGCAGATTCTTGAACAGTTTTTTGAAATCATAACCGATTGTCAGGTTTTGCATACGCAAATAATCACCATTCTCCATAAAAAGATCAGAGTTGAACTGCCAGTTGGAATGAGTACCCGAAGTCAGGCGAGGTATTTTATTAGAAGTGCCTTCACCATGCCAGCGACCAAAGATTTCTGAAGTATAATTTTGACGGGTATAATCTACATACGAACGATAGGATTTCATAATTTGAGCACCAAAAGCACCGTTCATCGTCATACTGATATCAAAGCCTTTGTAAGAAGCACTCAGGCTTAAACCTAAATTATAGTCAGGATGCGGGTCACCAAGCATGCAACGATCATCGTCGTCAATCACACCGTTATGGTCATTGTCTACCCAAATAACATCACCCGGACGGGCACCTTCTAACTTAGCTCCTTTATAATTAGCTATCTCTTCATCGGTTTGGAAGATACCGGCTGTTTTATATCCATAGAAGTAACCGATAGGATAACCCACCTGCGCACGATACATTTCCGTTGTTTGGTTACTCAATACATTGTCATCACCATGAATGATACCTTCGGAGTTGGCGATACGTGTAACTTTATTCTTGTTATACGCAAGGTTCACGGTAGCACTATATTGGAAATCGGAAATGCGATCGTTCCAGTTCAATGATAATTCAAAACCTTGATTACGAACATCACCACCATTGATGAAGGGTGCTCCTGTACCATATGTGTCAAGAACCGGTGCTGCAACCAGCCAGTCTTTAGTGTTCTTAATGTAATAATCGAAGTTAAGACCTAAGCGGTTATCCAAGAAGCGTGCGTCCAAACCAAAGTCAATCTGTTCGGAAGTTTCCCATGTCACGTCCTTATTAGCAAGAATATCAGGAAAAGCACCAGAGGAAACTACTGATTTATCCGGTCCGAAAGTATAATCAGCCCCACTGAATGCGATCGTAGAGAGATATTGGAAATTTGGAATATCCTGGTTACCATTTTGTCCCCAGCTAGCACGTATTTTCAAGAAATCCATCCATGATTTGGTTTGTTCCATGAAAGCTTCTTCAGATATTACCCAACCGGCAGATACAGATGGGAAATATCCCCAACGTTTACCACGAGCAAATTTGGAAGAACCGTCGGCACGTATTACAGCTGTAGCCATATACTTGTTTGCATAGTCATAGTTTACTCTGCCAAAGAAAGAAGCGAGCGAGTTCTTATCCCAAGGCGAGCCATGCAAAGTAGTACGGTTTGTTATAGCAGGAGTATTATTCAAATAAGCATGTTTAAAGTCGTTGAAAATGGAATTGATATTACTACCACTCATACTGTCACCCAATCCGTCTTTCTCAATGGACTGCCCCAGCAAAACTCCGATATTATGCTTAGCCAACTTAAAATCATAAGTCACCGTATTCTCCCATAGAATATTGCCACCTATCGACATATCTTGTGAGACACTATTATTATCATTGAATGTATTGCTTGCCAATTTATAAACCGGAGTAAAACTACGATAAGAATCCGCAGAGAATGTATATCCAAAGTTAGACTTCAACTTCAACCCTATAACAGGCTGTATCGTCACGAACAGATTGCCCTGCAATGCATGGGATTTAGAGAGATTTTGTCCATTCGAATAATACATTTGTCCGATAGGATTAGCTTCACGAAGTTCCCAAGGAATCGCATAATGATAATCACCATTCTTATCCTTATTTGGCAAGAAGGGGCTGGCGTGTAACATATTACGGATATCATTCGACCATGTATCACCAATAGCGATACCACTTCTTTCACTATATGAATAGGTTATATTCTCACCGACCTTAATAATTTCTAGCTTTCCTTTTTTATACAAGGTATGTTCTGAATTAACACGCGCCGTATAACGCTTATAATTCGGCTGAATAGGAGCACCAAGAATACCTTCTTGTGAAGTATAAGCCAAACCGATAGAATAAACGGATTGCTCCGTACCTCCGGTAATGTTCAAAGCATGGTTCTGTATGGGTGCATCTTCATTACGAGACTCGTCCAGCCAGTTGGTACCCTTCCATGTACCATTCTTGATGGCTTCCCAATCTGGAACCATGGATGCATAATCATAGTCGGGTAACCCGTCCATCATACGTGCTTCACTCATAATCATGGCAAACTCTTGTGCATTCAGTAAATCAGGCATACGATATACGTTCTGCACTCCGTAGTAACCATCGTATGATATTTCCGGTTTGCCTACCCTACCTTGTTTGGTAGTAACCAGAATAACACCATTAGCAGCACGTGATCCATAGATAGCTGCTGATGCAGCATCTTTCAATACGTCGATAGATTCAATATCCGCAGGATTCAGATTATTTATATCTCCTCCTGTCACACCGTCTATAATATAAAGAGGTGTAGCCGAACCGGTTGTTCCCAATCCACGGATAGTAACCTTAAAACCTTCGCCGGGCATACCGGAGCTCTGAGTTATATTTACACCCGGTGTCTGGCTTTGCAAAGCACCCAAGGCATTTACAGTATTCAGTTTGGCGATATTCTCACCTTTGACCTGAACTGTAGCTCCTGTCACCAATTTCTTTTTCTGTACACCATAGCCTACTACGACGACTTCATCCAATAATTCGTTGTCTTCTTTTAGTTCAATACGTAAAGGAGTATTAGCAGAAGTAACTTTAACAACTTCGCTAGCATAACCCACATAACTTATAGATAATTCACAAGGTACGGGAACAGACAATGCAAATTGTCCATCCAGATCCGTAACTACACCATTATTCGTCCCCTTTTGGAGAACGTTTACCCCGATTAACGGTTCACCGTCTTTAGCGGAAACAACAGCACCGGTAATTCTGTGATTTGTTTGTGCCATCGCAGACAGACAAACAAACAGCAATAAAAAACTGACAGATAAAAATGGTATCCGAACGGATACAGTTCTCTGCAAATCAGATAAGTTCTTTTTCCATTGCATAAGATTAAAATTTAGTGATTCATAATATCACTTCGGTTGGTTAGACCGAAGAATTTAATTTGCCAGACGTCTTTCGTAGTGGCAAAAATATGAAATCAACAATAATAATCATGCTCCTTTTGCGTATCTAAATCCTCACTTTGCGCAAAACAATATTAAATCATAGTAAATTGCAAATGTTTATCCGTGCTACTCTTTTCATCAAATTCGAATCCTTCCCAAACAAAACTTTTCAAATCTTCAGGATTCTCTATACGGTTTTTAATGATGAAACGTACCATTTCTCCACGGTTCATTTTAGTATATATAACTATAGTCTTGAGCTCTCCCCCTTTCCATACCTGGAATTCGGGAGTAATAACACGCACTTCTTGTTCCACCCGTTTCCAGTCGAACAAATTCTGCATCTCACCACTGGCTAGATTGACAAGTATGCCACCCTGACGTTTGATTTCTGCAATGAAATAATCGGTTAATATAGGTTTCCAATAATCAAACATAGAGCTACCTCCTTTTTCAGGCAGACGTACATCGCCTTCCAGGCGATAAGGTTTGATGCCATCCAACGGACGGAGTAATCCGTAAAGAAAAGAAGTGATACGTAGATGATCTTGCGCATAATAAAAATCATCCGTCGTGAAGTCTTTGAGAAGAATCCGCTTATAAACAGCGCCAGTATAAGCACAGATTGCCGGCATGACATGATTATCTTCCGAACAAAAATCATGGTAACGCAAGCGATTTTCAGCAGCTATCTTCGGATTCACACGCAGTAGTTTTTCCAGCTCACCTGCCGAGTACTGGGACATTTCCAATGCAGTTTGCACAGCATTCGCTTCAAACTCAGGAATCGTAACTTCGGGTACAACAGTTATGCAACGCGAAGTCATAGTCTTTGCACAGGAAATAAAAGTGAGCATAATCTTCTATAATAAATGGTTTAGTTCTACAAAAGTACAGAAAAAGTCTGTTCCAAAGAAGAATATCTACCGAACTATTTTCATATCAATAAGGTTACATACTTCTAAAAAAGTTTTTCTATTCTTTTCATACACGTTTCAAGAGTTTTTCATACCTTTACAGCTTGTTGGAGAATAGTGCCTATTTCCGTACTTACCCCCTTCTCCAGCACCTTGAGACGAAGAAAGAAAAATAATATATAAAATGACTCACAAATGGAATTATCAACCCATTACATCCGAACAGGCAGAAATAAGCCAACAACTGGCCCAAGATCTGGGAATTAGCCCGATACTTGGGGGATTGCTGGTGGGGAGGGGAATAACGACGGCAGTTAATGCCCGGAAGTTTTTCCGTCCGCAACTACCGGATCTATACGACCCATTCCTTATGAAAGATATGGATGTGGCCGTAGAGCGCCTGAATAAGGCAATGGGAAAAAAAGAGCGCATTCTGGTTTATGGAGATTATGATGTAGACGGTACTACTGCAGTAGCACTAGTTTACAAGTTTATTCAACAGTTCTATTCGAACATTGACTACTACATCCCCGACCGTTACAACGAAGGGTACGGGGTTTCAAACAAAGGGGTAGACTACGCCGCTGAAACCGGTGTAGGTTTGATTATCGTATTAGATTGCGGCATCAAAGCAGTCGATGAAATTGCGTATGCCAAAGAGAAAGGTATCGATTTCATCATTTGCGATCATCATGTACCCGATGAAGTGTTGCCTCCTGCTGTAGCTATCCTCAACGCTAAACGTGTAGATAATACATATCCATACGAACACCTTTCCGGTTGCGGTGTAGGCTTCAAGTTTATGCAGGCTTTTGCTATTAGTAATGGCATTGAATTTCACCATCTAATTCCTTTATTAGATTTACTTGCCGTAAGTATCGCTTCGGATATCGTACCTATTATGGGGGAAAACCGTATCCTCGCTTACCACGGACTGAAACAACTGAATAGCAATCCCAGTGTAGGTTTGAAAGCCATTATCGACGTTTGCGGATTGACGGAAAAAGAAATTACAGTAAGCGATATAGTGTTTAAGATCGGTCCTCGCATCAATGCTTCCGGACGCATCCAGAATGGAAAAGAAGCCGTTGACTTACTGACTGAGAAAGACTTCTCGCTAGCTCTGGAGAAAGCCGGTCAAATAAACCAATACAACGAAACCCGCAAAGACCTCGATAAAAGCATGACCGAAGAAGCCAATCAGATTGTCACCGATCTTGAAGGGCTTGCCGATCGCCGTTCCATTGTGATATACAACGAAGACTGGCACAAAGGCGTTATCGGTATTGTTGCATCCCGTCTGACCGAAGTTTACTATCGACCGGCAGTTGTACTGACACGTACAGACAACATGGCAACTGGTTCTGCCCGTTCTGTTTCAGGTTTTGATGTTTACAAAGCAATTGAGTACTGCCGCGATCTGTTGGAAAACTTCGGAGGGCACACGTATGCCGCCGGCCTTTCTATGAAAGTAGAAAACGTACAGAAATTCACAGAACGCTTCGAAGAGTTTGTTTCACAAAACATATTACCCGAACAGACCAGTGCAGTGATTGATATCAATGCCGAAATCGACTTCAGAGATATTACTCCGAAATTCTTTAGTGACTTGAAGAAATTCAATCCTTTCGGTCCTGACAATATAAAACCGGTATTCTGTACGCACAATGTTTACGATTACGGCACTAGTAAAGTAGTGGGACGTGATCAGGAACATATCAAGCTAGAACTGGTAGACAACAAATCGAACAATGTTATGAACGGCATTGCCTTCGGACAAAGTTCGCATGTACGCTTTATCAAATCCAAACGTTCATTCGATATCTGCTACACCATCGAAGAGAATACCCACAAACGGGGAGAAGTGCAGTTGCAGATTGAGGATATTAAACCGAATTAGAAGAGTGGTAGAGTGATTGACCATCACTCTACCACCCCTTATGACTCCCATCACCATGTACCAAGAGATTCTAAAGCAATATTGGGGCTATGACAACTTCCGTGGTATACAGGAAGACATTATCAATAGTATAGGTGAGGGAAAAGACACTTTAGGATTAATGCCTACAGGTGGCGGAAAATCCATCACTTTCCAAGTACCGGCGCTTGCTAAAGAGGGATTATGCATTGTTATTACTCCTTTGATTGCTTTGATGAAGGATCAGGTACAAAACTTGAAAAAGCGTGGCATTAAAGCACTTGCCATCTACTCGGGAATGAGCAGGCAAGAAATTATTATTACGCTGGAAAATTGTATCTTCGGCAACTTCAAGTTCCTCTATATCTCCCCCGAACGACTGGATACAGAAATCTTCCGTACGAAATTGCAGAAAATGAATGTCTGCATGATTACTGTGGATGAAAGTCATTGTATATCACAGTGGGGCTACGACTTCCGCCCTGCCTACCTTAAAATAGCAGAAATACGAGAATTATTGCCCGGAGTACCCGTGCTTGCATTAACAGCTACCGCTACTCCGGCAGTGGTAAAAGATATTCAGGCCCGATTACACTTTCGTGAAGAGAACGTATTCCGCATGAGCTTTGAGCGCACAAACCTTGCTTATATTGTTCGCAGCACAGAAAATAAGACAGGGGAGCTATTGCATATCTTGCGCCGTATGTCCGGCAGTGCCATTATTTATGTACGCAACCGTCGCCGTACCAAAGAAATCACCGAACTGTTACATAACGAAGATATTACCGCAGACTTTTATCATGCCGGATTGGACAATGCGACCAAAGACATTCGCCAACAACGCTGGCAAACGGGTGAAAGTCGCGTTATGGTAGCTACCAATGCCTTTGGCATGGGCATCGATAAACCGGATGTACGCATCGTTATTCATCTCGACCTACCGGATTCCATAGAAGCTTATTTCCAGGAAGCGGGTCGTGCCGGACGCGACGGGCAAAAAGCATACGCAGTGATTCTTTATGCCAAATCGGACAAAACAACTCTTCATAAGCGTATTCCGGATACTTTTCCTGAGAAAGATTATATAAAAGAAGTATACGAGCACCTGCAATACTATTACCAAATGGCAATGGGCGACGGACAAGATTGTGTTCGCGAATTTAATATAGAAGACTTTTGCCGGAAATTCAAATATTTCCCGGTTCCTGTTAATAGTGCTTTGAAAATACTTACGCAAGCAGGTTATCTGGAATATACAGACGAGCAGGATAATGCTTCACGCTTACTTTTCACAATCCGGCGGGACGAACTCTACAAATTACGGGAAATGGGTGAGAATATGGACAAACTCATTCAAAGCGTATTGCGTTCTTATACCGGAGTATTCACCGATTTTGCTTTCATCAATGAAGACTCGCTTGCCGTACGTACCGGACTTACTCGCAAACAAGTATATGATTCACTTATCCAACTTGCAAAATTGCGAATAGTCAGCTATATTCCACAAAAGAA
Organism: Bacteroides sp.; assembly: GCF_030151085.1. GTDB lineage: Bacteria > Bacteroidota > Bacteroidia > Bacteroidales > Bacteroidaceae > Bacteroides. Next base: position 52,404 of record NZ_JASLER010000005.1, read on the forward strand.
GACACCTTATATTATATACACGCGCGAACGAGTCGAGATGCGGCACCTCCAAATCCCCCGTAGCGTATATGAAGAACGCAAAGAACGGTACGAAAAGAGAATAAGTGCTATACTGGACTATGCAACCAACGACACCGTATGCCGTAGCCGCATGTTATTACGTTATTTCGGAGAAAAGAACGAGCACAACTGCGGACAGTGTGATACCTGCATCAGTTTAAAGAGTAAAGAAGTTCGCGAGCAACTATCTCCTAAAGAACTCACCGAGAAGATACTTCACCTTTTATCCCAGCAAATAATGTCTCCGGGCACCTTGGCTGAGCACTTGTCTATAGAAAAAGAACCTTTAATCGATCTGTTGCATGAGTTATTGGATAAAGGGCAAGTAATTGCTGTCGACGGAATGCTGCAAATAAAAAAATAATTCATTACTTTTGCCACCGAGATGTGGTTTATCCCCCTTCTCTCCTTTTTTTAATTTTTAATTCATAATTTTCAATATACTACGTATGGGATTCTTTAAATCTTTTTTCTCCGGTAAAACTGAAAATCCGGTGGATGAGAAACAAAAAAACAATCAAAAGAACTTTGAAATATTCAAGTATGATGGCATGCGTGCCCAACGTATGGGACGTGCAGACTATGCCATCAAGTGTTTCACCGAGGCTCTTGCTATTCAAGAGGATTTCGAAACAATGGGTTATCTGGCACAGGTCTATATCCAAACCCAAGAGTTGGAAGAAGGTCGTAAATTACTGGAAGAAATGATAAAAAAGGAACCTCAACATACGTCCACTTATATCACTCTCGCCAATGTTTGCTATATGCTGGAAGATTATCCGGCTATGGCAGAAGCCGCGAAGAAAGCCATTGAAATAGAAGAAGGTAATGCCATGGCACACTACTTACTTGGCAAGGCTGATAATAATCAAGGAGACGGTATCATGTGTGTAGCTCACCTCACCAAAGCCATCGTACTGAAAGACGATTTTATCGAAGCCCGCCTGTTGCGTGCAGAAGCTTTGACAAAGATGCAGCAATACAAAGAAGCCATGGAGGACATTGACGCCATACTGGCACATGATCCCGAAGATGAGAGTGCTTTATTGCAACGTGGCAAAATCAGAGAAGCTACCGGTAATGAAGAAGAAGCGGAGAACGACTATCATCACGTAACTGAACTAAACCCATTCAACGAGCAAGCATTCCTCTATTTAGGACAGCTTTATATCACGCAAAAGAAACTCACCGAAGCCATCGCTCTCTTTGACGAAGCCATCGAACTGAATCCCAACTTTGCCGAAGCTTACCACGAACGTGGACGCGCCAAGCTACTGAATGGTGACAAAACCGGTTCAATGGAAGACATGAAAAAAGGACTGGAACTCAAACCGAAGGATATCCAGAACATCAACGGTCAATTCGGTAACCAGCCGGGAGGAAGTACCGGAAATATATTAGGATTGTAAACCAAACTCCATTACTGATGAAGCATCATCTATTCCTATTCTCACTACTTTTAATAATGCTTGCCCCGGCTTCTGCTCAAAAAGCTGGCGTAAACATCCTCTCCTACAACGTGCATAATTGCATCGGAATGGACAAAGAACAGGATTACCAACGTATAGCCAATGTCATACAGCAAGCCGCTCCTGATATTGTAGCTTTGCAAGAACTAGATAGTGTGACCGAACGCAACAAAGGTATCTATGCCCTCGGTGAATTGGAAAAACTCACCGGAATGCATGGTATTTACGCATCTGCCATTCCCTTTCAGGGTGGTAGCTACGGTATAGGCATATTATCTAAAGAAACTCCGATAAAGCATGAAGTCATCTCCATGCCCGGGAGGGAAGAGAAACGTGCCTTGATAATTGCCGAATTCAAGGACTATGTATTCTGTGCAACGCACCAATCACTTACAGCAGAAGACCAGCTACTCTCCATACCGCTGATACTAAAAGCACTGGAAGGTATCCACAAACCTATCTTTCTGGCAGGTGATATGAATTCCAAACCCAAAAGTAAGCCACAGGAAATGCTGACCAAGCAATTCACTACCCTTAATGATACTGCGGTTTATACCTTCCCTGCGGACTTGCCCAGCCGTTGTATAGATTATATTTATGCATACTCTCAGAATGGCTATCAGTTTGATGTACAACAACAAAAAGTTATTGAAGAAGCCGTAGCATCCGATCACCGTCCGGTTCAAGTAGTTGTTGGAATAAAAGAGAAATAAGTAAAATTGTTACTATCCTCAAAAAAAAACTAGTTTTTTGTTTGTATCTAAAAGAAAAGCATTACTTTTGTCGCATTATTCAATAACAGAGAATACAAGTATGAAGTCGTTTACTTATGCATTTTACTTCTTTTTTTACTTTTACTTTAGCCAGAAAGTAGAGCGGGAGTTTGTATGTATCAAGTGACAGGATGCTTAAGAACTGAATAGAGAACTAAGTAAATATACTGATCCCGCTCCACACGTATGGAAGCGGGATTTTTTTTGTAGCATAATTAAGAAATTAATAAATAGATAATAATGAAAAAGGTAGCCATTCAAGGAACATTAGGTTCGTATCACGACATTGCCGCCCACAAGTACTTTGCAGGAGAGGATATAGAGTTAATCTGCTGTGCCGACTTTGAAGACGTATTTGCAGCTGTAAAGAAAGATAGCAAAACCATAGGTATGCTGGCAATAGAAAATACGATTGCCGGTAGCTTGCTGCACAACAATGAATTGCTGCGCCAGAGCGGGGCACAAATCGTAGGAGAATACAAGTTACGTATTTCCCACAGCTTTGTTTGTCTGCCCGATGAAGACTGGGACGACATTACAGAAGTCAACTCCCACCCCATCGCACTGATGCAATGCCGCGATTTCCTCGCCCATCACCCCCGGATAAAAGTAGTGGAAGGCGAAGATACTGCCCGAAGCGCCGAAGTCATTAAAAATGAGAACCTGAAAGGACATGCCGCTATCTGCTCCAAAGCCGCCGCCGAGCGTTATGGAATGAAAATTCTGCAAGAAGGTATCGAAACAAACAAACATAACTTTACCCGTTTTCTAGTGGTAGCCGATCCCTGGCAAGTAGACGAATTGAACCGTCATCGCAATAAAGATGTTAATAAAGCAAGCATGGTCTTCACTTTGCCTCATACGGAAGGAAGTCTTTCGCAAGTATTGTCCATCCTGTCTTTTTATAACATCAACCTGACAAAGATACAATCGCTGCCCATTATCGGACGCGAATGGGAATATCAATTTTACGTAGATGTAGCTTTCGACAATGTACTGAGATACAAACAATCCATTGCAGCTATCAGCCCTTTAACTAAAGAACTTAAAATATTAGGAGAATATGAAGATGGAAAATCAAACATCTAAAATAAAGCCTGCCGACCGCCTGGCAAGCGTAAGCGAATACTACTTCTCTAAGAAGTTGAAAGAGGTGGCACAAATGAATGCCGAAGGCAAAGATGTTATAAGTTTAGGTATCGGTAGTCCTGACATGCCTCCTTCTGAAAAAACAATCCAAACGCTGTGTGAAGCATCAAAAAACGCAGATGGTCATGGTTACATGCCATATATAGGTATCCCCGAACTTCGCCGTGGCTTTGCCGATTGGTACAAGAAATGGTACAACGTAGAGTTGAATCCTAATACAGAGATACAACCGCTAATAGGCTCGAAAGAAGGTATCCTGCATGTAACACTGGCTTTCGTCAATCCGGGCGAACAAGTATTGGTTCCCAATCCAGGCTACCCCACTTATACTTCATTAAGTAAAATCCTGGGCGCTGAAGTTATTAACTACAACCTGAAAGAAGAAAACGGCTGGATGCCCGACTTCGACGAGTTGGAGAAGATGGATATGAGCCGAGTAAAACTAATGTGGACCAACTACCCCAACATGCCTACCGGAGCAAATGCCACTCCCGAGCTTTATGAAAAGTTGGTTGACTTTGCCCGTCGCAAAGACATTGTCATTGTGAATGACAACCCTTACAGTTTTATTTTGAACGACCACCCTATCAGTATTCTCAGCGTACCGGGAGCTAAAGATTGTTGTATTGAGTTCAACTCCATGAGTAAGAGCCACAATATGCCCGGTTGGCGTATCGGTATGCTTGCTACTAATGCAGACTTCGTGCAATGGATATTGAAGGTAAAGAGCAATATTGATAGCGGTATGTTCCGCGCTATGCAATTGGCTGCCGCCAAAGCACTGGAAGCAGAGCAAGACTGGTACGATGGTAACAACAAGAACTACAGCAACCGTCGCCAATTGGCAGGAGAAATTATGCATGCCTTAGGATGTACTTACGATGAAAACCAAGTAGGCATGTTCCTTTGGGGCAAGATACCCGATACCTGTGCCGATGTTGAAGCACTGACAGAACGTGTACTACATGAAGCCAGAGTATTCATCACTCCGGGATTTATCTTCGGAAGCAATGGAAAAAGATACATTCGTATTTCCCTGTGCTGCAAAGACAATAAGTTGGCCGAAGCACTGAAGCGAATCAGAGAGATGAAGTAATATCTTTACAAATAAGGTATCCTGAATAAAGCCAGATTCCTTTTTACTAAATTTCCATCAAAGATTTACTAAATCTTGGAGGAATATTTAGTAAAAACTCACCCGGTTTTTAGTAAATTTTTCTAGCCCCTCCAGAAGGGCTTCTGAAGGGGTTTGAAGAGATTTGGATAGATTAAGAATAAAATATACAAAAACAAATATATAATTAAGAATATGGAACTCGAATTAGAACCTATCACCCTCCCCGGTGTTGAAAACAAACGTCCTTTAGTAATAGCCGGCCCCTGTAGTGCCGAAACAGAAGAACAAGTAATGAGCACCGCCAAACAGTTGGCAGACAAAGGTCTTAAAATATACCGTGCAGGAATCTGGAAACCGCGTACTAAACCGGGTGGTTTCGAAGGTATCGGTGTAGACGGTTTGGCTTGGCTGAAAGAAGTTAAAAAAGAAACCGGCATGTATGTTTCTACCGAAGTAGCTACAGCCAAACATGTATACGAATGTCTAAAAGCAGGCATCGACATCTTATGGGTAGGTGCCCGCACCACTGCCAACCCTTTTGCCGTACAAGAAATTGCCGACGCACTCAAGGGAGTAGATATTCCCGTATTCGTAAAGAATCCGGTAAATCCTGATCTCGAATTGTGGATTGGAGCTTTGGAACGTATTAACAATGCAGGTTTAAAACGTTTAGGAGTTATCCATCGTGGTTTCAGCAGCTACGATAAAAAGATATACCGCAACCTGCCTCAATGGCATATCCCTATCGAGTTGCGCCGTCGTATTCCTAACTTGCCCATCATCTGCGACCCGAGCCACATTGGTGGAAAACGTGAATTGATTGCCCCACTTTCCCAACAAGCTATGGACTTAGGCTTCAACGGTCTGATTATCGAAAGCCACTGCAATCCCGATTGTGCTTGGAGCGACGCCTCACAGCAAGTTACTCCGGATGTTCTTGATTACATCCTTAACTTACTCGTTATCCGTAAGGAAACCCAAACTACTGAAAACCTCAGTGAATTGCGTAAGCAAATCGATGAATGTGACAACAATCTTATTCAGGAATTAGCCAAACGTATGCGTGTAGCCCGTGAAATCGGTACTTACAAGAAAGAGCATGACATGACCATCTTACAAACCGGACGTTACAACGAGATTCTCGAAAAACGTGGTTCACAAGGAGCACTTTGCGGTATGGATTCTGAGTTCATAAAGCATGTTTTTGAAGCAATACACGAAGAGAGTGTGAGACAACAAATGGAAATCATTAATAAGTGATTAGTGTTTAGTGATTAGTGATTTGTTTATAAATACAGTTGTATAACAAATCACTAATCACTGATCACCAATCATTAATAAAGTTTATTATGCGAATATTAATACTCGGAGCCGGTAAAATGGGCTCCTTCTTTACAGATATATTAAGTTTTCAGCACGAGACGGCCGTGTTTGACGTCAACCCGCATCAGTTGCGTTTTGTCTATAACACTTATCGTTTCACTACGCTGGACGAAATAAAGGATTTTGAACCGGAACTGGTCATCAATGCCGTTACAGTGAAATATACGTTGGATGCATTCCACCAAGTGTTACCAGTGTTGCCCAAAGACTGTATTATCAGTGATATAGCTTCTGTAAAGACAGGGTTAAAGAAATTCTACGAAGAAAGCGGTTTCCGTTATGTATCTTCGCATCCTATGTTCGGACCGACTTTTGCCAGCCTCAGTAATTTGAGCAGCGAAAATGCCATCATTATCAGTGAAGGAGACCATCTAGGAAAGATATTCTTCAAAGATTTGTATCAGACTATGAAACTGAACATCTTTGAGTACACTTTCGATGAACATGATGAAACGGTAGCTTACTCTTTGTCTATTCCATTCGTTTCTACCTTTGTATTTACAGCAGTGATGAAACACCAGGAGGCACCAGGAACCACCTTCAAAAAGCACATGGCTATTGCCAAAGGACTGCTTAGTGAGGATGATTACCTACTTCAGGAAATCTTGTTCAATCCTCGTACTCCGGCACAGGTAGAGAATGTACGCTTGGAGCTGAAGAACCTATTGGAAATCATCAATAACAAGGATGCAGAAGGCATGAAGAAGTATCTGACTAAAATCAGGGAAAAAATTAAATAACAGGATGAGATGGCAGTACAAACCAAAATGTACTGCCTTTTCCTTTTTCCGAAATCACACCAATCTCACCGTTCAGATGTTTCACGATACTCTTACAGAGCGCTAACCCAAGACCCGTGCCTTGTACGTACTCATCCAACTTCACAAAACGGTTAAAAATATTCTTTTGATCCTCCGGTGCAATACCACAACCGGTATCAGCAACATAGAAGTAATAACTTCCATTTTCTTCCTTCTTATACCCCAAAGTGATACTGCCTGCCTCCGTAAACTTCACCGCATTGGAGAGCAGATTCCAAAGTATAACTTGCAAATATTCCCTATCTGTAGTGATAAACCGTTCTGCTTCAACTTCCGGTAATTCACGAATAAATTGTAGCGAACAATTGTGCAGATTAGAATTTCTAACGTACTTCTCCATATCAAGAAAGATATCAGCTACATTGCACTGCATATAGCAGAAGTTAACTTTACCGCCATCAAGTGCAGACAAATCAAGGATATTTGTAATCAAAGCATCGAGCAGACGAATGTTGTGCAAGATAATAGGAGTATATTCATTTCGATCTTTTTCATCATTTAACATTGAAAGAATCATGGAAAAACCAACAATTGAGTTCAAGGGAGTGCGTACTTCATGGCTTATACTGTTCAGAAAACCTCGTGTTTCTTCATTGGCTTCTTCTGCCTTCAGCTTCGCTTCTTCCAGTTTTTTCTCACTTTGTTTCTGCTCATCAATACACAAACTCAGTTCTACCAAGCGGTTAGAAGGTTGAATAAAATACATGTGTTGACGAATCCAATGTTCTTTACCATCAGCATTCAATACTTGTATATCCCTGCAAAAAGGTTCGTTCACTCCTCCTGCACGTACAGTTTCCTGAAATTTTAATAAGGCCTCCCTATCTCCCGCTACTACCCGTTCATAAGTGGGGAATGTACCCGAAACATACGTTTCATTCATATTCTTGCACCAAGAATCGGTAGCCATGCCCACTGCCGACTGGGCATCATAAAATACCACTCCTACCTGTGAAGAATCCGAAGCAAAGCGGAATAGATCTTCAAACCGTTCTTTCTCTTGACGTTCCCTGATAGTCGGAGTCAAATTGACTGCAATAGCCATAAAATAGGAATTATCATTATCTATTTCATGCAACGGTTTAACAATCAACTGATAAACTTCCGATTCTGCAAAGTTAGTTCTCGACAGCCTACCCGCATAATCAAGAGAGACCTCACAATTCACTGTTTTTTGAGATCGTATTTGTTCTTTCAAATCATCACTCAAGTAGGGACTCTCAAAGATATTCTCCAAAAACAAGTCACTATTTCCATCCGATGTTTCCACAGTTCCATTGATAATTCGTAATACACGTTTCCCATTTTCGTCATACAAAGCAAAATCAATGGAACTGTTTTTATAGATTACCTGCAATTTATCGTACAAGCGTTTATACCGCGCATAGTCAGCCTTAATTCTCTTGTTATAGCGGTTGTGACGCCAACTGATAAAGGCATAGCAACATACTAACACTAAAACAAGTATACTCACCAGCAGTTGCTTTTCATATTTATGAACAAAATCGGGAGGAATATGAACATACGTTACCCCTTCTATTTCATCTGCAACCTTAGCCAGTTTGAAACGTTCAACCGCCGTACGGTTCAAAACAATTCCCATCTCCGACAATGTATCAAAAGGAAGAGTCATAATACAATCCCCCTGAACTGCACGTTCCAACAAACCCATTGCAAAATCTGCCGACTTCATTAAATTCAAATAGCATCCACCCACCCAGTAATTATCTTGATCGAAATCGCGTTTGGTCAAGGTAAACAATGGTGTAGTCAAAACATTCGTAAACAATGAATCTATTTCTTTATCACAACGTTTACTGTGTACCCCGCTGATATTCCAGCTGTAAGTCAAGAATGCCCGATGCTCGGCAGGTTCCAACATAACATCATAAATTGAATCCGTATTCAGGAAATTACTTATCATTTTGATGTATTTCACGCCAGGCATTACCTTCTTGACCGTGTTTTCCACTTCCAACTGTGTCTCCATACTTCGGTATGAATTTCTATCCACCCATATCAATTCTTTCAGATCGGGTAACATGCGATGAATCAATTCGAGGTTTTGGAGTATGGGAAGCTTCACGATATTGCCGGAATAATTCATCTTGAAATCAAGTTGATATAAATCTTGTCCCTCCTGAGTTATTCTGGTGACTGCAATCATCGAATCCTTTTTGGCCATCTCAATAAAAGGATCTTTAAGTGGCAGCGATTTGCCCACTATAAAATAATCGCGAATACCTAATTTTGAGTCGAAACGGAATGGCCTTTCGGGATACCATCCATTAGCGGAAATTGAATCTTTTACCGCACATAACACCATAGGAATTCTCCGCCATTTTCCTAACTGTACTATATAGGAAATGTAGTTCATAAAACCTTCCTCACCTATCCAAACGAGCGCATCCGGTATATCATCTTGTACGAACAATGAAACAGTCTTTAAGTCTGTAGCCTTTACAGAAGTTTGCGTACGTTCGGCATACCCCCATATAATAGATCGTAAAGTCAGTGCGCTTGCAGCAGTATAAACTGCGCTTTCCGTTCTCAAATCGCCGGAATAAACCATCCAATCCGGATGAATTTTAAGAATCTTTCTTTCTAAGCTATCGGCAATGTCTTTACTCCATTTAATATGTTCACCATAAGAATTGATAATGAGTATTCTTTTCCCTACCGAAGTTTCTGCCGGAGCCGCTACTGCTACCGTTATTCCTAAGAGTAACAGAATGACAGACACGCTATAGAAAATCCAATTCCTCATATATATATTCCAATATTATTTATCCAACTCGACTTTAGAAATGCTTATTATCTCATCCAGCAATTTCAGCAATTGATGATTACCACTTTCAATACGGGTATTGAGTTCAGCCCGACGTTCCAAATCGTCGGTAAAAACCAATTCCTGTGCACATAGAATAACCTCTTTCAGCGGAACACGGATTTCGTCCCTCATATTAGCAACAAAAGCATTCTTGAAACGATCGGCTTCTTGTGCTTCGTGCATGGCAGTTTCCAATTCCCGTTCTCTGGCCATTTGTTCATCCATGTTAAGTATCATTTCGGCAACGATAATATGCCCTCTTTGAGGAACAAACTCCAAAGGTTGAATCATGTATCGTATGAAATGAGATTCACCCGTCTCTGTTTGTATTTGCAGACTTTCCAAGAAATGCCTGGACACTCCATAACGAACATTCTCTAAATAAGACTCCACCTTTTTGCGGTCTTCAGGTATCAGACATTGGTGAATGTGAGAAAAATCATTAGTACCCCGTTGTATATTCAATGTATCATACCAAGCGTCAGTTGCAAAGCCATGCCCGTTGACCAAATTATATTCGGCTATTCCAATCACTGCCTTATTCATAGCAAAATTCAACATATTGCAAATCTTCTCTTTTGCTTTTCTCTCGTTTTCAATATTCGTATTGTCAATAACAATAACCAGGATGTTATTTGCCTCTGTTTCTTCATCCACTATCAGACAACATTGAATACGGTAACAGTGCTCTTCCTGATAAAGCAGTCTACTCACCAATTCTTTGTTGAAAAGGGCTTCACGCATTTCATTATCTATAAATCCCGGATCAAAAAGCCGGAATTCGTTAGAAGTAGAACGAGTAAATCGCTTACAGAAAATATCTGTCTCGGCATTACGTTTCAATAAATTTCCATCTGTATCGAATAACATCAAACCAATAGGCATATTTTCATATACTACCTGATACTCGTCATATAAAGATTTATAGCGCTGAAACAATGCCTTCAAGTTATGCCGATACCGACGTGAATAGATTATTCGAAAAGTAACGAACGCCAACACTATGGCAATCAACAAAATAATAGATATAATACGTATATGACGCACAATAAAGGGCTGCGGCACATTTCGACCTATCACATTAGGTAAGTTCTCAACTGCCGAGTGCAAACCGGCATGCATCAAGGCAGTCTGATTCAAATAATAAGCAGCTTTTGGAGCAACACTATAAGAAAGGCTATCGGCTCCCCCCATCTCTATAAAACGAATTACTGCTTTTACAGTCTCATCGGCAATAGCAGAATAAGGAGAGAAATACCCGCCTACCGGGATATGCGATTGGTAGGTTTTATCACGTAACGTAAGAACTGGTACACGTACACAAGTAGGCACCGGCACACCATTAGTAACAAGTACCGATCCGGCAGGTAATTCTTCCAAAGTTTGTATCATAGAAGCGTCATTACTACGTTCAGTCCGCAACTCATAGAGAGAAATGCCCGAAAGATTACAGCTTTGTTCCAATTTCATTTTAGCATAAATATCGGCATAACTGCCATCGGAAAGAAAATATATTTTTTGCAAGCTGGGCACCAATGCAAAAGCCAGTTGCAGGGTTTGCAAGGTATAATCCGATTCAATAACGGCAGCTGTTTTTATAGTAGATGTAGAACTTTCTAAAGAGATAAAAGCGGTATCGGATAATTGCTTGTCCGGAAAGAAATTCTGATAATCTTTTAATACTTCTGCATGAACGCCACACAGTACAACCGGAACCTTCTCCCAAATACCCCTCAGATCCATGCTTCGATAAAGCATCCAGCTCTCATCTCCAATGAGTACCAACACTTTGGGCACATAAATTTTATTGCTTAACCTACCATAAGCAAAAGCCCCTTGCATGGCAAAACGGTCTGCTAAATAGGAAGTACGAGCTGCAATACCGGCATAAGTGATATTTACTTGTAGTCCTGTTCTTTTTGCTTCTAGGTTATTTCGAATTTCCTTTGCCAATGTGGTACTCCACTCCTGCTCATAAGAATAGGAATTCAATATCATGACAAATTCCGGTTTCGATGCCTCATCTTTGGAAGATTGAGCCAACATTACCGAAGGATACAACATATATCCAAGTAATAAAGCTACAACGAACCTGTACATTCTATAACATTTGTTGCAAATATAGACTTTATAATTGAATATTTTATCTCAAACGTTACTTTTTATTCACATAGGTTACTATATTTGATAATTCAAGAAATATCATGTATTTTTGCAAACCCAAATAAAAACAATGATAGACCAAGCCACCATAGACCGGATATTAGATGCGGCACAAATTACCGATGTCGTATCGGATTTTGTCACTCTGCGCAAACGCGGAGTCAACTATGTAGGTTTATGTCCGTTCCACGAAGATAAAACTCCCTCTTTCTATGTATCACCTGCCAAAGGGCTCTGCAAATGCTTTGCTTGCGGAAAGGGTGGAAATTCTGTGCACTTCATCATGGAGCACGAGCAGATGTCTTATCCCGAAGCATTGAAGTACCTAGCTAAGAAGTATGGCATTGAAATCAAGGAACGGGAACTCTCCAACGAAGAAAAGATTGTGCAGAGCGAACGCGAAAGTCTGTTCATTGTCAATAACTTTGCACGCGATTATTTCCAAAATATACTGCGTAACCATGTAGACGGGCGCAGCATCGGTATGGCTTATTTCCGTAACCGGGGTTTTAGGGATGATATCATCGAAAAGTTTCAGTTAGGTTATTGCACCGAAAGCCATGATGCTCTTGTACAAGAGGCTTTACAGAAGGGATATAAGAAGGATTTTCTTATAAAAACCGGACTTTGTTATGAAACGGACGATCATCGTCTGCGTGACCGATTCTGGGGACGCGTTATCTTCCCGGTACACACTCTTTCAGGTAAAGTAGTCGCTTTTGGCGGCCGCGTACTTGCCAGTGCCACCAAAGGAATCAAAGTAAAGTATGTCAACTCTCCCGAATCGGAAATCTATCATAAGAGTAATGAACTGTACGGCATTTATTTTGCCAAGCAAGCCATTGTGAAGCAAGACCGTTGCTTCTTAGTGGAAGGTTATACAGACGTTATCTCCATGCATCAATCGGGTATTGAGAATGTCGTAGCTTCTTCTGGAACAGCATTGACTCCTGGACAGATACGTCTGATTCACCGTTTTACCAATAATATGACCGTACTCTACGATGGAGATGCTGCCGGCATCAAGGCATCTATCCGAGGTATCGACATGTTGCTGGAAGAGGGTATGAACATCAAAGTCTGCCTTCTCCCCGATGGTGACGACCCGGACTCTTTTGCTCGTAAGCATAATGCTACGGAATTTCAGGAATTCATACAGAAACACGAAACCGATTTTATCCGTTTCAAGACTAATCTATTGCTGGAAGACGCAGGTAAAGATCCGATAAAGCGTGCTGAGTTAATTGGTAATCTGGTACAAAGTATTTCGATTATTCCCGAAGCCATTGTACGTGATATATATATCAAGGAATGCGCCCAATTATTGCGTATAGAAGACAAACTGTTGGTATCTGAAGTTGCCAAACGACGAGAAACACAAGCCGAAAAGACAGCTGAGCGTCTGGAACGTGAGCGCCGTTCTGCTGCTGCCAGCGCTGCTAATTCTGCTGCGGGAATTGGTGATAATGTGGCGCCCCCTTATCCTGAAGATGCAGCTTTTGCCGAACAAGCTGCAGGTCCAGATGGTAATTTTCCACCACCGGAATTCAACAATCTCCCACCTACGGAGGAATATGTATCTTTCATCCCGCAAGATGGCAAGGAAGGACAGGAGTTTTACAAGTACGAACGGTTGATTTTACAAATGATAGTTCGCTACGGCGAAAGAGTCATGTGCAATATTACTGATGAAGAAGGTAAAGAGACTCCTATCACAGTAACCGAATATATAGTCAACGATTTAAAGCAAGATGATCTTGCTTTCCACAATCCGCTTCACCGACAAATATTAACGGAAGCTGCGGAACGTATACATAATGAAGGGTTCACTGCCGAACGCTATTTTCTGGCGCATCCCGATACCACTATCAGCAAGCTGAGCGTGGAACTTATCAGTAATCGCTACCATTTAAGCAAATACCACTCTAAGAGTCAGAGAATCGTAACCGATGAGGAACGCCTCTTCGAATTGGTTCCTACTTTAATGATTAACTTCAAATACGCCATTGTCAGTGAGGAACTTAAGCATATCATGTTTGCTTTGCAAGACCCTGCTGTAATCAATGACGAAACGCAATGCAACAGTGTCATGAAACGCTATAATGAGTTGCGTGAAATAAAAAGTATTATGGCAAAGCGTTTGGGAGACCGAGTCGTAGTAAGCTACTAATTTTAGGAATTTGAATTATGACGAATCAGATTCATAAACTCTTCACGGGTCTTTGCCTGATTAAAGGCTCCGGTAAAATCTGAAGTAGTAGTAATAGAATTCTGCTTCTCAACCCCACGCATTTGCATACACATGTGTTTAGCCTCTACTACAACCATTACCCCCAAAGGATTCAAGGTTTCTTGAATACATTCCTTGATTTGTAATGTCATGCGCTCTTGTACCTGCAAGCGGTGAGAGAAAATATCTACTACACGGGCAATCTTACTCAGTCCGGTTATATAGCCATTAGGAATATATGCCACATGTGCTTTTCCGTAAAATGGAAGCATGTGATGTTCGCAAAGTGAGAAGAAATCAATGTCCTTAACAATTACCATCTGGCTGTATTCTTCCTTGAATTTTGCAGAGCGGAGTACTTCATGCGGGTCCACAAAATAACCCTTAGTAAGTGACAACATCGCTTTCGCTACTCGCTCGGGAGTTTTCTGCAAACCTTCGCGTTCGGCATCTTCGCCCAACAAAGTAAGAATACGATGATAATGTTCTTTTAGCTCATCCAATGAAGGAGATTCTATTTCTTCTTTTCCTAACATGATGGAATTTATAATTTATGATTTACCTCTTGACGATTATAGAGGGATATTGATTTGATCTTTTACAATGGAAACTTCTTTAAATACACCGGTAGCACGTAACTGGCGCATCATGGCATCTGCTTCTTCAATACTGCGGAAGTCTCCGGCACGACACAACCAACGAGGAAGATTGAAAAAAGTATATACCGTAAGATCAGGAAAGCGCTCTTTTACACGCGAAGCTACCGAATGAGCTTCGTTTTTAGCCTCACGGGTATTATTGCCTGCATACACCTGCAAACGAAATCCCGAACTCTTAATTACTTTCCGTTCTTCAGTACCGGCAGGAGTATACTCCGATCCGATTAATGCCCCGATACGGGCATCTTGATGGATGGTCACCTTACCTTGTCCCGGCACAGTGCGTTCCAAACTCTTCACAATATTATTCTGTGCTACAGAAAAAGTTGCAAAAGCAAAACATACAACTAAAAGCAAACCAAACCTCTTCATAAATTGAGAATTGAAAATTAAGAATTGAGAGTTACTAAATTGAGAGTTGAGAATTAAAAATTGAGAAACAGCTGCGCTTACACGCTGCATAGTATTTCTCAATTTTCAATTCTCAATTTTCAATTAATTAAAAGCGTCGATGATACCTTTGAAGTCAGCAACTTTCAAAGCAGCACCACCAATCAAACCGCCGTCAACGTCCGGATTAGCGAACAATTCTTTTGCGTTAGAAGCCTTGCAGCTACCACCGTAAAGAATAGAACAGTTTTCTGCAATTTCTTTTCCGTATTTAGCAGCAACCAATGAACGGATATATGCATGAATTTCCTGAGCTTGTTCAGCAGAAGCAGTCTTACCTGTACCAATAGCCCAAACCGGCTCGTAAGCCAAAACGATCTTAGAGAAGTCTTCAGCAGACAAAGAGAATACAGATGCCAACTGTGAAGCAACTACTTCATTTTGTTTTTCAGCTTCGCGTTCTTCCAATACTTCACCGATACAGAAGATCGGAGTCAGATTGTTTTCCAAAGCCAATTTTACTTTTTCTTCCAAGATAGCTACTGTTTCACCATAGTAAGCACGACGTTCTGAGTGACCTAAGATTACGTACTGAGCTCCTGTAGAAGCAACCATAGCAGCAGATACTTCACCGGTATAAGCACCAGATACCTTGTCTGCACAGTTTTCTGCACCTACACCAATCTTAGCAGCATCTACCAACGGAGTAACAGATGCCA
Source organism: Bacteroides sp. (assembly GCF_030151085.1). Lineage (GTDB taxonomy): Bacteria > Bacteroidota > Bacteroidia > Bacteroidales > Bacteroidaceae > Bacteroides. Next base: position 68,167 of record NZ_JASLER010000005.1, read on the forward strand.
AATGGATGAACGGAGTACAGATGATTACATCACAGTTAGGCTTTTCGTTAGCCAACGCTTCATTCAATTCTTTTGCAAGTGCAATACCCTCCTGAAGGGTTTTGTTCATTTTCCAGTTTCCTGCAACAATGTTTTTTCTCATTTTGTTTTATTATTAAAAGGGTTAATATATTTACGATTTTCTATTTACGATTTACTATTTGCGGCTGTTTGCCGTTTCTTCTCTCTTCGCCTTATGACTAGAATATCCAGCCCGATAACCATCATAAGCGGGATAATGAACCAAAGGAAAACGTAACCGATAGTGTTCAAGTCACTAACCTGCTTTTGTTTGCCTAATTCCAGTTTATCCAAACTGTCGGATAACACATACTCATCGGGCAGTTGGTTATCACTCCACTTATTCAGAATCGTTCCGTCCTTAATCAACATCAATCCAGGATTGGAACGAATAATCGTTTTCAGCGTAATGTCATCCATTTGGCAAAAAGGATATTCCGCACCGGTTTTGTCACGCCATAATTCTATTTCACTGTCAGGAGAGGAGGTCAGGGCATAAAAGCCGTAACCGTGCTCCATACTATAATCATATATCTCGTTGATAAGGTCAATATTGCTGTCATCCGCATTCTCTATGCGAGGGGCGACTAACAAGAAAGTATAGTCCTTATCCATCAACACGCTATCTGTGATATCTTCTCCGGTTTCCAGACTCTGCATTGAGAAGTCATGAATAGGAGGTTCATATCCTTTTTCCTTCAGTATGGTTCGCGTCTCTATATATTTCCAGGTACTATCCGGATAGTTTTCTAGAGTAAATTCCTGACGTTTACCGTTCTTTTCCATAATGAAGCGACTTTCGAATACGCTTGGTTTGGCACCTTTGGGGATTTCCATTGCTTCCCGAATGTTCGTTCCAATCTTATAAGGACGGAAATCAAGTATCGGCAAATGTCCCAGACAATAAAACGAAAGCACAAATACAAACAGGAACGTGTACATAGATACCATCCATTCCAGTTTTACTGTAATAAAGCGAATCAGTAGTTCTTTCCACTTAAAAACTGATATTGCGGCAATCAGCAACACAATATTCTTCCCGAATGTCTGCCAGTTGGTCAAAACCCAAGCATCGCCGAAACAACCGCAATCTGATACCGGATTAGCCAAAGCCAGATAGAAGGTCAACGGAGTCATTACCCCCATTAACAATAATGCCAATACCGATGCCGTATTCTTCCGAATGCCTAAAAACAAGAAAACACCTACACTGAATTCTACAGCCGACAATATGATGCCGATAAACAAAGGCAGGTAAGATGGAAACCAGGATATGATGCCAAAAGCCGTCATATAATCCTGTATCTTATAGAAAGAGCCTAACGGATCGACCGCCTTTACAAATCCGGAGAATATAAAAGTTATTCCCAGTAAAAAGCGGCAGGCATTAACCCAGACTTTCTGAATAATATGTAATTTCTCAGTCTCCAAATTCAAGCTTAATCAAACCGAATACGGAATAATTTATCATATCCATATAATTAGCGTCGATGCCTTCTGAAACCAAGGTTTGCCCGGACAAGCTTTCAATCTGCTTGGTTCTGTGAATCTTCATCAATATCAGGTCGGTATAAGAACTGATACGCATACTACGCCATGCTTCATCATAATCGTGATTTTTAGCAAGCATCAGGTCCAAAGAGATCTTAGCGTATTTGTCATACAACGTCAATGCTTCCTCATTCGTTATATCAGCAGACTCGGCATAACCTAGTTCCAACTGAATTAAACCAATGATTCCATAATTGACAATGGCAATAAACTCTGAACGGATTCCTTCGTCAACCAAAGTGACTCCTTTAGTTTCAATACTCCTTATACGATTGGCTTTGATGAATATCTGATCTGTCACGGAAGCCGGACGAAGAATACGCCACGCCGGACCGTAATCATGAAGTTTCTTGGAGAACAAATCACGGCAAATGGCGATGATATGTTCAAATTGCTGCTTGGTATCTTTCATATCCTTACAAATGAGCAGCAAAGGTAGGAAATAATTAAAGAAAAAAGAAAAGAGGACACTCTAAATTATATTAAAGTGCCCTCTTCTATAGAGATTGTTTACGTTTTATGAACAACGGAGTACCTGCCCCGGACGAAGAATAGTCTTACGTGTAATGCGGTTCAGTTTGCAAAGTTTATCTACAGATGTTCCCTGACGGGATGCAATTCTTCCTAATGTATCACCACTCTTAACCTTGTAGAATCTGCCTTCACCGGATGCCATGCTACGAGCCGTACCGGTAGAACCTTTCGTCTTCTGGAAAGTATAAGAATCAGCAACTATATCTTGCTTTTCAAAGTCAAACATAAGAGCGGGGTTCATAGGAATACCCAAGAAACGGGTTTCAAAGTGGAGATGTGAACCGGTAGAACGTCCGGTATTACCACCCAATGCAATAGGTTCGCCGGCTTTTACCAACTGATTGATATCTACCAATTGTTTGGACAAGTGTCCATATACAGTTTCTAATCCATTATCATGACGAATAACAACGTATTTTCCGTATCCACGGCGTCCCTGATTCTTGACTACCCGTACTTTTCCATCAAAGGCTGCGCGAATAGTATCGCCTACATACACTTTAATATCCAAGCCATAATGTCCTCTTCTTCTGCGGGGACGATAACCAAAGACATCGGTTATCTTGGTATTGGGGGTAGGCATACAGAAACCGGTCAAATCGAATGTATAGTTATCCGGGACAATAGCGTCTCCGTAAGCTTGTACAAACTCATTGTTCCAGTTAGGATATAGATCCAAACCCGGATACAAAGATTGTTCGGCACGGATTTGTTTCTGTAATGCAAGTGAATCTACACTCTTAAGTTTTCTGTCAATAGGGGCTTGACGAGCAATCAGGTCTTGAGAAAAAGAGTTCAAGCTCACCATTGCTGTCGCAGCTAATACAACTGTTTTAATCCAATTAAAATTCATTCGTTCGTCATTCTTTTCGATATTCGTTGCAAGCATTCTTGGCTAATCAAAACACCACTGTTTTCACGAATATCCCGATTGATTTTTTAAAAATTCTCCCAAAGGTAACGTTTCTCTCTGAAAAATTGCATCTGTTATTAACTATTTTTTCGGACGGGAAAGGCCACTAGAAGGTAGTAATCAGCCCTAATCCCTTATGAATAGGGAAAATACAGGCAAACATGTTTTACAACATAAAATGTAAATAATGCGTATGTTTAACCGTTTTTCAGCTAATAGCTGCCCAATTAACGTTCGTTTTTCTTAGTACTTTCAGCTGCCTCCAAAGCACTTCATTCTCAGGTAGAGTACCGCTAGGATCGACATCCACAACCTTTTGGGCAACTTCTCGAACGTATTGTAGTAACTGACCATCACGAGCAATATCGGCTATCTTCAAATCAAAGGCAATTCCACTTTGTTGGGTTCCTTCCAAGTCACCGGGACCACGAAGTTTCAAGTCGGCTTCTGCAATTTCAAAACCATCGTTGGTACGCACCATAATTTCCAAACGCTTCCTCGTATCTTCAGCCAGTTTATAACCGGTTACTAAAATGCAATAGGATTGATCGGCACCACGTCCTACACGACCACGAAGCTGGTGCAGTTGGGATAATCCGAAACGCTCTGCATTCTCTATGATCATTACCGAGGCATTCGGCACATTCACCCCTACTTCTATTACGGTAGTCGCAACCATAATTTGTGCTTCACCGGAAACAAAGAGTTGCATCTGCGCATCCTTCTCGGCTGGTTTCATCTTGCCATGTACCTTGCAGACCCGGCAATCGGGAAAGGCTTCGCAAATATGCAAATAGCCTTCTTCAAGGTTTTTCAAGTCTATCTTCTCGCTTTCTTTAATCAATGGATAAACCATATATATCTGGCGTCCTTCGGCAATTTGTTTATGTACAGACTGGTACATACTCGCACGGCGGTTGTCAAATTGGTGAATAGTGGCAATTGGTTTACGACCGGGAGGAAGTTCGTCTATAACGGATACGTCCAAGTCACCATATAGCGTCATAGCCAATGTACGTGGTATAGGGGTGGCAGTCATTACGAGTACATGAGGAGGTTGCTGATTCTTCGTCCACAAACGAGCACGTTGCGCTACTCCGAAACGGTGTTGTTCATCAATTACTACCAAACCTAATGAAGCGAAATTCACCGTATCTTCGATGACAGCATGGGTACCGATCAAAATCCGCACATCTCCCGTCAACAAGCCGGAAAGAATTGCTTCACGGCGTTTTCCTTTGATAGATCCGGTTAACAGTTCTACATGGATGTCCATACCGTACAGTAGTTCACGAATCGTTTCATAATGCTGATTTGCCAGAATCTCGGTAGGCGCCATCATGCATGCCTGAAAACCATTATCGAGAGCCATCAACATACTCATTAGAGCTACGAGCGTTTTTCCACTACCCACATCTCCTTGCAACAGACGATTCATTTGTTTACCGGAACCCACATCCCGACGAATTTCTTTCAACACTCGCTTCTGTGCATTCGTCAATTCGAAAGGAAGGTTACGGGTATAAAAGGTATTGAACACCTCTCCTACTTTCTCAAAGATATAACCACGATACTTCCGCTGGCGGTCTTTTGCATAACGGAGAATATTCAGTTGGATATAAAAGAGTTCTTCAAACTTCAGCCGGTACTCCGCTTTACGCAATAAGTCCGAATTACCGGGGAAATGGATATTAATCAGTGCCTCCGTCAATGGCATCAGATGATACTCATTCAAGATTGCAGGAGATAGCGTTTCAGGCAGTGGTTCCTGCAATTGCTGCACCACTGTATTCATCATCTTCTCAATCATATTCGAATTGAGAAAACTTCTTTTCATCTTCTCCGTCGTATTGTAATAGGGTTGCAAACCCATGGAAGACAATTTAAGTTCTGAAGCGAGGTCGATATCAGGATGGGCAATGTTCATCCGTCCGTTAAAAACGGTAGGCTTACCGAAGACGATGTATTCCTGATGTACTTTATATTTTCCGATAATGAATTTGATACCTTGAAACCAAACCAAGTCAACAACACCTGTGCCATCCGAGAAATGGGCAATCAACCTGCGTTGACGTCCTTCACCTGCGGTTTCAAAACTCAGGATTTCACCTTTCAACTGTATATAAGGCATCGTGCCGTCGATCTCCTGAATATAATAGATACGACTCCGGTCTACATATTTATAAGGGAAATAATAAAGTAAGTCATGCAAAGAGTAAATGCCCAACTCTTTATTGAGCACCGATGCACGTTGAGGTCCGACGCCCGACAAATATTTTATGTCTCGCGTAGTTAAATCGAACATGAATCAAGAAGTGCTGTAGCTATTTTTAAATCAAAAGGAGTAGTTATTTTTATATTTTCCCGATTGCCAGTAGTCAATATAACGGGGATACCCAAGGCTTCTACAACTGAGGCATCGTCTGTAAAATGAGGTGTATAAGGTTGATTATATGCTTGCTTCAATAGTTCCGCATCGAAGACTTGAGGAGTTTGCACTAGTTTATAATCATCACGATTCACAGTAACACTTCCTTCCCCTTCGATATGCCGAACCGTCTCGACCACATCAATAACAGGAATGACCGCCCTCTTTTCCGCAGCTAAATCGTAGCAACGTGAAATTACCTCTTGCGACACAAACGGACGAACTCCATCATGTACTCCTACCAAACCGGGAGTATTCACTAAAGCCAAGCCGTTTTTCACCGAATGGAAACGAGTTTCCCCGCCATCGACAATAGTATGTGGTACTAAAAGAAGATACTCCCGGCACAGCTGTTTCCAATAATCCTGTTGGCTGTGCGGAAGTACCAATATTATCTGTATCTCAGAGTTGTAGGTATAAAAAGCTTCCAATGTACGCATCAACACTGGTTTCCCTCCTATCGGAAGAAACTGCTTCGGGAGTTCAGTACCCATGCGCAAGCCTTTACCACCGGCAACAATAAGAGCATAGTTCATTTTAGTTGAAAGTTGAAAGTTAAAAATTGAAAGTTAATGAATGCACATGGCTTCTTTCAGTTCTTGCACTTTTTCTTTACCTCTCAGAAGTTCTACTATTGTCAATGCAAATTCCATTGCGGCAGATGGACTGTTTCCTGTAATGATATTGCCATCCTTTTCAACCGGAGCACCTGTATATTCAGCACAATCCAAGTATTGTTCAAAGTCTGGATAGCAAGTTGCTTTTTTGCCTTTCAGTAAACCAAGCTTTCCTAATATCATAGGAGCAGCACAAATAGCGGCAATCGGTTTATTCTGTGAAGCAAAATGCAAGATCAGTCTACGCAGGTCATCACATTTTTCCAAAGTTGCGGCACCCGGCATACCACCCGGCAATACAATCAATTCCGCATCATAGAAATCACAATTCACTATATTCTTATCACACAAAACCGGCACGTCATGAGCACCCGTAACAATTTCGTCAGGAGTTACAGAAATCATTTCAACATCCATTCCTGCACGTCTCAGCACATCAACGGTAGTAAAGGCTTCTATTTCCTCGAATCCGTCAGCAAAAAAAACATAAACTGTACCCATAGTTACTTCTCCTCTTTATTTTAGATTAAAATAATATGTTATTGTTCCCGTTTGGTTATTCAATCCGCCAACAGCATTGAACCGTGCTTTTTTAGCAGCATCTTCCGCTGCTTTACGCAAAGACGGATTCACTGTATTCGTTTGACGGTTGATACTGGTTGCAATTACTTGTCCGGCAGGATTTACGGTAATAGAAACTACTACCCTACCTTCGTCCTGTACATTGTAGACCGGACGCGGTAGTCCGCCTTCTCCTATAGAACGTCCACCAAGGTTAAATGTTCCATATCCTCCCGTACCGGATGTCGCTCCGGTAGGAGCATTGCCCGTAGGACTTCCCTGAATGCCTTGACCTTCGGTATTCCCTTTACTACCCATCTGAGCCCCTTTACCAAAAGCTCCCGAAACCCGTTTACGGGCAGCCTCTTCAGCTTCCCTGCGCTCCTTTTCGGCTTTTGCTTCCGCTAATTTACGAGCGTCCTCTGCTTTTTCAGCAGCAGTCTTTTCCGGTTTCTTTATCTCAGGTTTCTTGACTTCTTTCTTCTTTTTAGGCTCGGTTTTAGGTTTCAAGACAACAGTTTCTTCATCTTCCTGCGTTATAATATCCTGTTCGGTAGGTTCCTGTACATCAGGAGCTACCTCCTCAGGCATCACATCAACCTTTACCAAAGAAGGATCGGCATCTCCTAATGCATCGGGAACTTCTCCCAACATCACAGGTATACCACCTTCTTCCGATGGTTTGGGCATCGCAAATCCGACAAGTATCAGAAGGGCAATGATAGCGACGTGCACTAATAATGCCCCCACCATTCCTACGTATTTCCCTTTTTTCTTCTGATCCATCCTATTATGTTACTTTCCTTCCGGCGGGCGTGTAGCCAACACCATCTTGAAGTGATTCTCATTTGCAATATTCAGCACCTTTACGATTTCACGATATGGCACCGATTCGTCAGCATATAGGGCAACATACATTTCCGGTTCCTTTGCAGCACATTCCTGCAAGAAAGGAGTCAGTTCCTCCAAAGACAGCGTTCTTTCCTTATCATTGCCAAAAGCAGCGTAGTAGTTCAAGTCCTTATCAATAATGACTCTCGTCAACGGTTTGGCGGATGTTTGTTGCTTTCCTTGCGGTAATAACACCTTAATGGCGTTAGGTGATACCATCGTAGATGTTATCATAAAGAAAATCAACAGCAGGAAAATTAAATCCGTCATGGATGCCATGCTGAAGTTAGGCGATATTTTAGCTCTACGTTTTAACACGCTTCGGTTTAATTATTAATTATTAATCATCAATTACTTAGCCGGCTCATTCAATAAGTCCATGAATGCCATAGTCTTAGATTCCATCTTGTTGACTACTCCGTCGATCAATGTTACCAGGTAGTTATAAGCAAACATGGCAATGATGCCCACGATCAAGCCACCGACAGTAGTAATCATGGCTTCATAAATACCACCGGATAACATCGTAATATCAATATTATTACCTGCGTTTGCCATTTGCCAGAAAGCCCTCACCATACCCGTTACCGTACCAAGGAAACCAAGCATCGGCGCACCACCGGAAATGGTAGCCATAATCGTCATTCCTTTTTCCAGTTTGGCGACCTCAATATTACCTACATTTTCAATAGCAGCCTGTACATCGTTCACCGGACGTCCCAAACGACTGATACCTTTCTCGATCATACGTGCCGATGGAGTGTTCACGCTTCGGCAATAAGATATAGCGGCTTTTAATTCTCCACCCAGGATATAATCCTTGATCTTATCCATAAACATAGGATCTTCTTTTCCCGCCTTACGGATTACATAATTGCGTTCAAATAAGATGTAGAAACAAAGAACAGACATCAAACCTAACACAATCATGATCCAACCGCCTTTTACTGCCATACTCCATAGATTCATATCATCGGAAGCAGAGACTTGGGTCAATACAGGATTTGCACCTGCAATAGAATCGGTAAGTGCCGGAGCCACTTGGGCTAATAACAACATTGCATTCATTAGCGAAGACAGTTTTTATATTCCTGAATGGTACGTTCCAGTCCCAGATACAGCGCATCGCTTATCAGCGCATGCCCGATAGAGACTTCATCCAACCACGGAATGTTTTGATAAAAATAGTTCAAGTTCACTAAGCTCAAGTCATGTCCGGCATTCAAGCCCAGACCTAAGCTACGAGCCACTTTGGCAGCTTCTACAAAAGGAGCTATTGCTGCTTCCTGTCCTTTAAGATAAGCAGTTGCGTAAGGTTCCGTATACAGTTCCACCCGGTCGGCACCTGCTTTGGCAGCATACTCTATCATTTCTGCATCAGCCGAAACAAATACAGATGTACGGATACCGGCATTGTTGAATTCTTCTAATATCTCACTCAGAAAAGCAAGATTACTTTTAGTATCCCAACCGGCATTTGAAGTCAATTGTGCAGGAGTATCAGGAACTAAAGTCACCTGATGCGGTTTTACTTTCAATACCAAATCCATAAACTCCGGTGCAGGATACCCCTCTATATTGAATTCAGTACGCAATAATGGGCGCAAATCGTAGACATCTTTACGACGAATGTGTCTCTCGTCAGGCCGAGGATGCACTGTAATGCCATCTGCACCAAAGCTTTCACAATCTAATGCTACTTTCACAACATTAGGTACATCACCCCCACGAGCATTCCGCAAGGTGGCTATCTTGTTTATATTAACGCTTAATCTAGTCATAATTTGGTTTATAGTTTGGGACAAAAGTACAAATAATAGCGATATGTTGGCAGCATTCTAAGAAAAAAATAGCATCTTTGCATTCCACAATAACTGAATCGATTATGAAATTTGCCATATTTGGAAATACTTATCAAGCCAAAAAATCCTCGCATGCAGAAAACCTTTTCCGCATCCTGGAACAACGTAAAGCGCAAATCTGTGTATGCCGTGAATTTCATCAATTTCTTACTACTGACTTACATTTAAACATACCTTCTGCTGAACTGTTTGATGGCGACGACTTTCATGCCGACATGGTAATCAGCATCGGCGGTGACGGAACTTTTCTAAAAGCAGCCAGCCGTGTGGGGAAAAAAGATATTCCTATTTTGGGTATCAATACAGGGCGCCTCGGTTTCCTGGCCGATATCTCTCCCAAAGAAATGGAGGAGACATTCGACGAAATCTATAACAACCATTATAAAGTAGAGGAACGCAGCGTCCTACAATTAAAATGCAATGATGAACAACTAATGAAATCTCCTTATGCACTTAATGAAATTGCAGTGCTAAAGCGGGATAGTTCTTCTATGATAAGTATCCATACGGCTATCAACGGTGCACACCTTACTACCTATCAGGCAGATGGATTGGTTATAGCAACGCCCACCGGTTCTACCGCCTACTCGCTCAGCGTAGGTGGTCCTATTATTGTTCCGCATAGCAAGACTATCGCCATAACCCCCGTTGCTCCTCATAGCCTCAACATCCGTCCTATTGTGATTTGCGATGATTGGGAAATTACTTTGGATGTAGAAAGCCGAAGCCACAGTTTTTTAGTTGCTATTGATGGAAGTAGCGAACCGTGCGACGAATCAACCCAACTGAAAATTTCACGGGCAGATTATACGATTAAAGTAGTGAAACGCTTCAATCATATCTTCTTCGATACCCTGCGCAACAAGTTGATGTGGGGCGCAGATATCCGTATCTAACTTAGATAAACTAATCAACGGTCTGCTGACGCGATAAACATTAACCATTATCCCGCTTCCCCTTATCCTTTCAGTAGTTTTGTACTAGCAATTATCATCGTCCGACGATGATCGGATGTTCATTCGACCATTGTCGGACGTTCGTTCAACCATGGTCGGAAGATTACTCAACCATGGTTGTACGGCAATTATGACTAATGGATAACACGACAATCCCTTATATGTAACGTAACAATAGCTTGTATCTGATAGACGAATAGCTTGTTAATGAGAACTGAAGACTTAATCCGCTGAATATCCGAAGGAAATTATTCGTAAGGTCAAGTAGGTAGTTCTACCGATTCATACCCATTCTAAAAGGAATCAGTAACTAATTCTCACCAAGTATTAAAAATTTCTATTAACTTTGTGCTTCAATTCCCATTCATGGAGTATAGCTATTCAGAAATGTTTGTAAGCTTAAATACAGAATAAAAGAAGCGATAATGACGGAAAGTGATAGTTTGTTAGTAACCAAGTTAAGAGAAGGCAATAAATTTGCTTTCGAAGCACTGTATGAAAAATACAGCGCTAAACTTTATAACACGATCGCACTTTTAGTATATGATAAATCTATCGCCAAAGATATCACTCAAAGCAGCTTTCTGACAATTTGGGAAAAGCGTGCCGGTTTGGACGCAGATAAAAGCTTTCCTGCCTACTTGTCTACCATCGCCCGCAATCTGGTGTATAAAGAAACCGAACGATTGCTGTTGCACCACAAGTTTGTAGAAAACAAACTCGAAACAGAAACAGAAGTCACAGAAGAAGATACCACCCAAATGGACGTCTCCTTAATAGAAAAGCAGATAGAGCAATTACTGCATGAACTGCCAAGTACGTCGCAAGAAATCTTTCGGTTGAAAAGAGACGGAGAACTATCCAATCAAGAAATAGCCACCCGCCTAAACCTCACGGAGCGTGCTGTAGAGGCACATCACTATCGCACCATGAAACTATTGAAAGAAGAATTGCGCAAGTTCATCATGCTCTTCCTCACCCTTTACTTTCTAAATAATTGTTAAACTTCAATTTTCCGTGAGTGTTTTTCCGTACTTGCGGATATATAATACAGAACATGGAAAAGAAAGACAGTCATATTGAATTATTAGATCGTTTCTTTTGCGGACTGACCAGTCCTGAAGAAGACGCATTGCTAAAGTCCCAGATAAAGCAACCGGATTTTAAGCAAAGATTCTCTGAGTATTATCAGCAATGTTGGGCATTAGCACCCGACACCATGGATAAGGCAGTGCAAAACGAGATGTTGACTGAGCTTCTGAGCCAGATAGACCAGACCCCTGAAGCAGAAATCCATGTAAAGAAGTTGAGAAACACTTTCTGGTACCGGGCAGGACGCTATGTGGCAGCAGCTTGTGTGGCATTAGTGATTGGTAGCGGCGCCTATTATATAGGAGTCAGCCGACCGGATGCTACTGAAAGCTCGGAAGTAACCATGTCTGTTGCCAACGGACAAAAAGCGGATATCATACTAGCCGACGGAACCAAGGTTTATATTAATTCTGATTCAAGAATCGCATACGATAACTCTTATAATAAGAAAGAACGCATTCTTACTCTGGAAGGAGAAGCCTATTTCGAAGTAGCCAAAGATAAAGCAAAGCCTTTTATTGTAAGAGCGAACGGAATCAATGTACAAGCTTTGGGTACCAGTTTTAATGTGCAAGCCTACAAAGAAGATAAATCGGTATCGGTAATCTTGATAAATGGTAAAGTAAAAGTGGACGATGGCAAACACGAAGCTTATATGGAACCCAATGAAAGACTGGTCTGCAATTTAACGGATGGCAAGTTCGAAAAGAGCGAGATGCACCCTAATGCAAACTACTTACTTTGGAGAAGCCAGGAGTTAGCTTTCTACGGCGAATCATTTGAAGAAGTATGCGCTATGTTGACGCGAATGTATAACTGCAAGTTTGTGTTCAAAAGTGAGAAAGCCAAACAATATACCTATCACGGTATCATCAAGAATAGCAGTTTAGAGAATGTATTGGAATATATCAGCCAAGCTGGTGGAATCAATTACAAAATAGAATCTGATAATACGATCGTTATATATTAATCTTTATGTTAACTAAAAAAGAAAGATATGGAATAATACTTTTATAAGCTTTTTACTTCTAAATCAGTTGTCAGTATCTGGCAATCTTGAATAAATACAATTTACATTTTACGAGAAGCACATTTATATTGTCGCTCTAATAAATTATTAGAGTCTGCTCTTATATTGCCTTCTCCGAAACAAAAAATCAATTAATCTAATATTACTTTAGACATGAAACAAAACAAAATGATCAAGCAGTTTTTTATGCTGCTATGTATGTTGTTTTTCTGTGGGAGTAGTTTTGCCCAAATCAGCTTATCAATAAACAAGCAAACTATCAAGCAGATTATACCGCAAATTGAGAAAGCAAGCGGTTACAGCGTATTTTATACGGATAAGCTACCCAATCTTGATACCCAAAAAGAATTAAAAGTATCAAATGCTTCACTCAGTGCCGTATTGGAAACACTATTTAAAGGCACACAGATTTCTTTCGAGATAAAGCCGAACAAACAGATTCTGTTGTTCCAACAAACCAACAAACCGACAGGTGCCAAGAAGAAAGTCTCCGGCAAGATTTTAGATGAGAACAAAGAACCGCTTATCGGCGCATCTATCATGGTTAAAGGTTCAACTCAAGGTACCATAACGAATATTGATGGTGAATATACTTTAGAAGATGTACCCGAAAAGGGCACATTGACCATATCTTACATAGGATACCTTCCTGAGCAAGTGCCCATTAACGGTAAGAATTCCATTAATATAATTCTAAAAGAAGATACTCAAACACTGGAAGAAGTTGTAGTTATTGGTTATGGCGCAGTGAAAAAGAAAGATTTAACAGGATCGGTGGCTGCCGTACAAGGGGAGAAACTAGCTTCAAGAAGAACCTCACAATTATCTACTGCGCTGCAAGGAGCAGCATCCGGTTTGATGGTGACTCGTGATAACAATGAACCCGGTGCTTCTGCTACAATCCGTGTACGTGGTATCACAACGATGGGCGATACAAATCCTCTTGTTATAGTAGATGGCGTTCCCGGTGATATCAATCAGGTGAACAGCAACGATGTAGAAAGCATTACTGTTTTGAAAGATGCCGCTTCGGCTGCCATTTACGGATCAAGAGCAGCTGCCGGTGTAATCCTTATTACCACCAAAAGAGCAGAAGATAAAGCCTTGTCACTATCCTATACAGGAGAGTTCGGTCTTGAAATACCGACTACCGAGCCCGGCATGGTAGGCGTACAACGCTATCTTGAAATGAGCAATGAAATGCGTTATAACGACAACCCTTCGGGCGGAAACTTTCAGGCCTATTCTGAAGATCAAGTGAACAACTGGCTAAAGTACAATGCCACTGACCCCAACCACTACCCTGTAACCGATTGGAGAGATTTAATCTTAAAAAGTTCAGCACCTCGTCAATCACACAGCGTACAAGTATCCGGCGGTAGTAAAAATGTACGTACGCGCGCTTCTTTGTCGTATGATGAAGTAGACGGTTTGTATGCCGAACGTTTCTATCAACGCTACAATCTTTCAGTCAACAATGATTTCAATATCAATAAATGGCTGGGAGCAGTCATTGACTTCAATGTGAAACGTTCCAAATACCACAATCCGGTTTTCAATCCTTTCGAAATGATGCGTAATATGCCCGCTATATATGCCGGTATGTGGGATGACGGACGTTTGGCTGAAGGTAAATCAGGCGGTAACCCGTATGCTTTGGTAAATCATGGTGGTTATGAAGACAAATGGTACACACGTGTAGCAGGTAAGGCAGCCCTGAATATTACTCCATTCAAAGGATTTAAAGTGTCAGCTATCGTTGCTCCGGTATATAATGCCAATAAGTTTAAAAAATTCAAAAAAGCCATATCTTACACCCTGGCCGATGATCCCAATACAATAGGCGGATATATGGATAATGGAGGTAATCTTTATAATACCAACATGCTGACCGAAGAACGCAAAGATGATTATAATGTTACAACTCAACTCATAGCCAACTATCTACGCACATTCGGCCAGCACGATGTAAACTTAATGCTGGGTTACGAAAATTATTATGAATTCAGCGAAGAACTTTCCGCTTCAAGGGATGGCTATATATTGACAAACTTTCCTTACTTGAATAATGGTCCTGAAGACTTACGTGATAATGGCGGCAAAGCCAGCGAGTATGCTTACCGTTCTTATTTTGGCCGTATCATATATAGCTATGCCGACAGGTATCTATTTCAGGCCAATGTCCGCCGTGATGGTTCTTCTCGTTTTGCCGATGGTCACAAATGGGGTACATTCCCATCATTTTCAGCCGGTTGGGTAATGAGTGAAGAAAAGTTCATGAAGAACTTGAACCTTGATTGGTTGTCGTTCTTGAAACTAAGAGCCTCTTGGGGTTCATTGGGCAACGAGCGCATCGGTAACTTCCCCTACATGGCAAGACTTAAATTCGACAATGCTTTGATCTATCAGAACGGAATCTCCTCTCCTATTTCATCTGTAGTTCAGTCTACTTATGCCGTAGAAGATGTAACTTGGGAAACTACCGAATCTACGGATATAGGTATAGATTTGGCGTTCTTCAACAACCGCCTGCGTTTTACTGGTGATTATTATTGGAAAAACACCAAAGACATGCTGCTAGAAATTGAGATTCCTAAATACATGGGATTCGGAAAGCCCAATGTCAATGCAGGCAAGATGCACACTAAAGGCTTTGATGTAGAAGTGAGTTGGAACGACCGCATTGGTGAATTCAGCTACGGTGTTACAGCCAACTTATCAGACTTTACTTCTAAAATGGGCGACATGGGAGGTACCAAAGTGCTGGGCGATAAAGTGAAGATAGAAGGCAGTGAATTTAATGAGTGGTATGGTTATATCAGTGAAGGTATCTACCAGACTGAAGAAGAAGTCAAAAATTCGC
Organism: Bacteroides sp.; assembly: GCF_030151085.1. Classification (GTDB taxonomy): domain Bacteria; phylum Bacteroidota; class Bacteroidia; order Bacteroidales; family Bacteroidaceae; genus Bacteroides. The sequence continues at coordinate 83,525 of NZ_JASLER010000005.1, forward strand.
CTACGTTGAATAGTAATACCAAACCGGGTGATATGAAATACAAAGACATTTCAGGTCCTGACGGTAAGCCCGATGGCAAAATTTCAGCAGAATATGATAAGATTTTGTTAGGTGGTTCGTTGCCTCATTTTCTTTATGGTGGAAATTTGAATGCTGCTTATAAGGGAATTGACTTTTCTATCGCTTTTCAAGGTGTGGGCAAAGAAACCCAACGCATAGCAAGAGAAATGGTAGAACCTCTGCGCAGCAATTACGGTAATATACCTGATATTATTGATGGTAAGTATTGGAGTGCATCGAATACAGCTGAGCAAAACATACAAGCTATTTATCCTCGACTGACAAATACCAATAGAGGTAACAACTATGCATTATCCGATTTTTGGTTGTTCAATGGTGGCTATTTCCGCTTGAAAAATATAACCTTGGGATATACATTGCCACAAAACTGGATGAAAGCCATTAGTGTAAAGAAAGCGCGCATTTACGCATCAGCTTCCGATTTATTCTGCATCAGCAACTATCCTAGTGGTTGGGACCCCGAAATGGGTGCTAGTAAATATCCTATAACTACTTCTTTGGTATTTGGTGTATCTGTTAACTTCTAAAATCAAGTATTATGAAAATTATAAAAACTCTATATTTAGGCTTAGGATTGATTGCAGGGAGCACACTTAGTTCATGCAACGACTTAAATTTAATCCCGCTTTCAGAAACATCTACCGGTAACTGGTATGCTTCAGAAACAGAACTTGAAATGGCTGCCAATGAATTTTACAAAATAGGATATTGGCAAGAGGTTTGGAATATTCTGGAACAATCAACCGACAACTTTACATATCGCAATACCAACCGTTATACCATATTGGATGGTACATTGAGCAGTAGCGGCGGTGATGGCGGCTGGTTCTGCCAGACACAATGGGAAAAGAATTACAAGCTGATTGCAATGGCAAATATGTTATTGGAAAAATCAGAAAGAGCTTTGAATGCAGGTGTATCTGCAGATGTTGTCGAGAAATATCGTGCTGAAGCTAAATTCGCAAGAGCTTGCGGATATGGCACACTGATAACTTTCTTCGGAGATGTACCCTATTTGGATAAGAACTTAACAATCGATGAAGCTTTGAAATTAGGACGACGTTCGAAAGAAGAAATTATACCTCTAATATATCAAGACTTTGGGGATGCCGCCGCTATACTCCCCGCTTCTTATGGCAACAATGCAAAACGCTTTACCAAAGGAGCTGTTTATGGAATGAAAGCCCGTTTCTCCATGTATCTAAACGATTATGAAACAGCACTTGAAGCAGCAAAAAACTGTATGGATTTAAAGGTGTATGAGCTGCATTCCGATTTTGCGGAATATTTTCTGGCCACTACAAAGGATTCCAAAGAGAGTGTTTTCTGTTTTCCCCGTTCAATAGAAAACAATACTATTTTAGATGGATGGATAATCAATAATCAAACCAGCCGTAACTCAGGTGGTTATGGTTCGGCCAGTCCGTCATGGGACCTGTTAGCATCTTTCCTTTGCACTGATGGAAAGCCCATTGATGAATCCCCTTTGTTTGATTCTAAAAATCCATTTAAGAATAGAGATCCACGTTGTACAGCTACCATTGTTGAGTTTGATACCCCACACCTGGGTTTTAACTTTACTCCGCATCCCGACTCTCTGAAAGTATGGAACTATAAAACCGGAAAACTACAACAGAATAATGATTCAAGAGCGGTTGCCCAGTATGCCTCCTTCAATGGATTACTGTGGAAAAAAGGTATTGACGCAACTTGGCTCGCCAATAGTAAAAAGGTAGAGAATGATTTTGTTTTGTTGCGCTATGCTGATGTCATGTTGATGTATGCCGAAGCAAAGATTGAATTGAACCAGATTGACCAAAGTGTATTAGATTGCATCAACGCAGTACGTGCCCGTGCCTATGGAGTAGATAAAACGAAAGTAGATATGTATCCGGCAGTTACCACCACCAATCAAGACGAATTGAGACGTATATTGCGTACAGAACGCCGTATGGAGTTTGCCAATGAAGGTGGTGTGCGTTATATGGACTTAGTACGTTGGAGGTTGGCAGAGAAAGTGCTGAATTCCTTTAATTATGGCATTCTATATCCTGCTACAGATTTACGCGACAAGGTAACCTCAAAAGGTTTATGGTTCTGGCCTATGACTCCAAAGATTGACAAAGATGGTTGTGCCGATTTCTCAGAGATGGTAACTGCCGGTTTGATTACTCCTTTGTCAGAACGCCATTGGCCGGAAAGACAATATCTGTGGCCTATTCCGGAAGTAGATATTTTGGTGAATCCTAATATGAAGCAGAATCCGGGATATTAATACAAAAAAAACAATGATACAGAAATAAAACTACTTACTGGTAGTTGATCGATTACCTCTAAGTAGTTGATCAACTACTACGTAGTAGTCAAGCAATTATTTATAGGTAGTTAAAAATACATTTGAATGAGAAAAATAATATGGTTAATAGGTTTGCTGATAAGCAGCCAATTCATTTCAGCATCCAGTTTATTAGTCGAAGCAGAAAGCTTTCAGCAGAAAGGAGGATGGGTAGTCGATCAGCAGTTCATGGATCTTATGGGTTCACCTTATTTAATGGCGCATGGTATGGGCATTAAAGTAGAAGACGCTTCCACTACGGTTGCCTTTCCGGAAAGCGGTATCTATAATGTATATGTACGCACCTATAATTGGACATCTCCTTGGTATGATGGAAAGGGACCGGGAAAATTCACATTGACGGTAGGCAACAAGCGTTTGCCGGTAGTATTAGGAGATGAAGGCAAGCAGTGGATGTGGCAATCAGCCGGAAAAGTAAACGTGAAAGCAGGAGAGAATCGTTTGACGTTAAAGGATCTGACTGGCTTTAACGGACGTTGCGATGCTATTTATTTCACAACAGAAAAAGGACAACTTCCTCCCGATGAGATGAAGGAATTGGCGGACTTTCGAAAGAAGATGTCGGGAGTATCGGAAGAACTGGAACAACACTCATACGACCTGGTAGTAGTAGGTGGCGGCATAGCAGGTATGTGCGCAGCAACCGCCGCAGCACGCTTGGGATGCAAAGTAGCATTGATTAACGACCGTCCGATACTTGGGGGAAATAACAGTTCCGAAGTGCGGGTTCATTTAGGCGGGAATATAGGGGTAGGCCCAAATCCCGGACTTGGACGCATGCTAAGGGAGTTCGGACATTCTAAAGAAGGGAATGCACAACCAGCCGCAAACTATGAAGACGAAAAGAAAGAAGCATTTATTGCCAATGAAAAGAATATTACGCTTTATGCCAACTATCGTGCCATATCAGTAAAAACAGCCGATAATAAGATAGAGTCTATTGTTATCAAACAAATAGAGAACGGCAAAGAACAGACATTGAAAGCACCCCTGTTTTCGGATTGTACAGGAGACGGCACTATCGGATACCTCGCCGGAGCCGATTACAGCATGGGTCGTGAAGCCCGTGATGAATACGGAGAAGACCTTGCCCCTGTAGAAGCAGATAAAATGACTATGGGAGCATCCGTACAATGGTATTCAGCAGATAAAGGCAAGTCAAGCCATTTCCCCCTATTCTCTTACGGACTTACTTTCAATGAAGGTAATTGCGAGAAGGTGACCATGGGCGAGTGGAAATGGGAAACCGGTATGAACTTCAATCAGATCACTGAGTTCGAACGTATTCGTGATTATGGTTTGATGGTGGTATTCTCCAACTGGAGCTACTTGAAGAATGGAATGAAAGACAACGCCAAATACAAAACCCGTGCTTTAGACTGGGTAGCCTATATTGCCGGTAAGCGTGAATCGCGCCGCCTGTTGGGAGATTATATCCTGAAACAGGACGATATCGACAAGAATGTATATCACGAAGATGCCTCGTTTGTAACTACCTGGAGTATCGACTTGCATTTTCCCGATTCAATAAATGCCTCCCGCTTTCCCGACGCTCCCTTTAAGGCAGCCACCAAACACATTTATATTTATCCCTATGCAGTGCCTTATCGTTGCCTGTATTCCCGGAATATCGAGAACCTTTTTATGGCAGGCCGCAATATCAGTGTGACCCATGTGGCATTGGGCACCGTAAGGGTAATGCGCACCACGGGCATGATGGGAGAAGTAGTAGGATTGGGCGCTTCGCTATGTAAGAAGTATGCAACTTCACCAAGGGGAGTTTATCAAAAGCACTTACCTGAATTACGTAGTCTGATGGAAGAAGGAGCCGGAAAGAAAGAAGGAATTCCGGATAATCAAAAGTTCAATGAACAGAAACTATTGAAACAACCACGTATCTTTACACAAAAAAAATAAATAGGATGAAAAAGTCATTAATAGTCTCAGCTCTTTTATTGATATGCGCAGGAGTATGCGCCGCACTTCCGCAAGACACTGTTTACAAATATAAAGTGGTTCTTACCGGTGCTTCATTCGCATCTCCTCAAAACACTTGGTTCGAACAAGGGTGTGAATCGGCAGATGCCCAAGCAATCAATCGTGCTATCGGTGGAGAAGCCATAGCCAATACTGCCAACCGCATGATTGACCGCACTCTTTATTCGCAAGAAGAACTGGAACAGATGGATGCATTGGTCATTATGCAGGTACACGATAAAGATGTGGCGGACGAAACCCAACTGAAAGAGAACTACCAGGATTACAAAACGCCTTTCGATCGTACCAATTATGCTGCCGCATACGACTATGTTATCAAACGATATTTGTCCGAGTGTTACGAATTGCGTAATAATCCGAAATCAAAGTATTACAATACACCGACCGGAAAGCCGGCCATCATCATACTATGTACGCATTGGCACGACAGCCGGGTTATCTACAACGAAGCCATTCGGAAACTAGCAGCCAAATGGGGGCTTCCACTTGTAGAATTCGACAAGTATATCGGCTTCTCACGCTATGTATTGCACCCGGCGACAAAAGAACCCATCAGCCGCTTATATGCTTACGACACACAAGAAATACGGGGAGTAGTTTACGGACATCATCCGATACGTGGACGGAAATCTTATATCCAGCAACGCATGGGTGCAATTTTTGCAGATGTGCTGAAAACTGTACTTCCGATACGCTAATTAATAATTACCAAACACTATTAGAATACCATGAAACATCTAGCTTCCTTATTAATCGCCCTCTCTTTGGCAGGTTCGTTGCAAGCACAGGATACCTGTTACGGTCGATTGAAGAATGATACCCTGACCTTGGGAAACAGTCGGATAGAACGTAAATTCCTTTGGAACAACGGTAACATTAAGACGTATAGTTTAACCAACAAAGCCAACGGACAGACATGGCTAAACAGTAACCCTACTCCGGATTTCAGAGTAACCAAAGACTTGCCCGAAGCACAAAACGGAGACATATCAGTAGAAAAGGTAAAGGAAACCAAGATTTACCCTGCTTATTTGAAAGTGGAAGTTGCTTTCAAGTTGGATCAACTGGACATCAAACGTGTGTATCGAATCTATGACGATTGTCCGGTTATTGCTTGTGATACCTATCTGAAAGGTGTAGTCAACAGCGTCTTCGGAGGCAGAGAAGTCAGTGCTGCCGACCGTAAGAATATCGAGTTCTCTGATGATATGAAGTCTAAAGAAGTGACCGCCGTATTAGATCAGTTCCAGTTTCAAGGTCAGCACTGGCATGCCCGCAGCGTGGAGTTCTCTGACGTAACCGATTGGCATAACAACCTGGTATTCGAGAAAGATATTATTTCTTATCGCAAACTAGGGTATCGTGGTAACTTACTATTTGCCTATAACGGCGAAGATGATTGCGGCATTTTCTTCTTGAAAGAAGCACCTTGCTCTACCGTACAATTGGCTTATCAGGGACAGGACTTCTTTACAGACTTTGGAAAGTTCACCGTAACCGGACTGGGCATAACAGAGAAGGACATTACTCCCGATCATTGGACAAAGACTTACGGATGCGTACTTGGTGTGTACGGCAAAGGAGAATTAAACCGACTGCAAGCACTTCGTTCCTATCAAAAGAACATCCGTACCTACCGGGCGGATCGTGACGAAATGATTATGATGAATACCTGGGGCGACCGTAGTCAGGATTCCAAGGTAAACGAAGCATTTTGTCTGAAAGAGTTGGAGCGTGCAGCACAACTAGGTATTACGCACTTCCAGATTGACGATGGATGGCAAGTAGGTAAAAGCCCCAATTCAGCGGTAGCCCGCGGTTCTTTCAAGAATATTTGGGATAATAAAGATTATTGGAAACCCGATCCTAAGAAATATCCACGTGGTTTATACCCGATTGTAAAGCGTGGCAAAGAACTGGGTATTGAGATAGGACTTTGGTTTAACCCAAGCGTACAGAATAATTTTGCCGACTGGCAGAAAGATGCGCAAGCATTGATCGCTCTTTATCGGGAATATGGTATCAGAATCTTTAAAATAGACGGACTCACCATTCCTACGAAAGAAGCAGAAACCAACTTGCATTGCCTCTTTAATAAGGTATTAGAAGAAACCGATGAAGAAGTCATCTTCAACCTCGACGCTACCGCCAGCCGTCGTGGAGGGTATCATTCTTTCAATGAGTATGGCAATATCTTCTTAGAGAACCGCTATACGGATTGGCAAAACTACTATCCTTACTGGACATTACGTAACCTCTGGATGCTTTCCAAATATGTACCTGCCGAGAAACTTCAGATTGAATTTCTGAATAAATGGCGGAATGCGGATAAATATAAAGGGGAAATCTTTGCTCCTGCTAACTACTCCTTCGAATATCTCTTCGCCACAACCCTAGCCGGGCAACCACTCGTTTGGCTGGAAGGAACGAACCTGCCCGAAGAAGCTTTGACATTGAAGGAACAAACAGAAGCTTATAAGACCTTTCAGCATGACATGCATACCGGCACTATTTTGCCTATTGGCGATGAACCTTCAGGACGTTCATGGACCGGCTTCCAGTCTTTGAAAGGGAATAAAGGATATCTGATTGTCTATCGTGAAAACCATCCGGAAGAGACGGCAGAGATTGACACCTGGTTACCTAAAGGAGTGAAAGTAAAATGTACTCCCTTGATGGGACATGGAAAAGAGATGATAGCCATTACTGGTAAGAAAGGCAGACTGGAAGTTTCGTTACCATCAGTAAATGATTATGTAGTCTACAAATATGAAATCATAAAATGAACCTTCAAGCATAAACCGATATGAAAACAATACGAATAATTCACTTGGCAGTATTTTGTATGCTGGCTTCCTGGCTCTTTGGACAGCCGGCGGAACGGATAATCCGAATACAAGTCAGCCCCAATCATGCAAACTGGTTATATAATCCGGGAGAGAAAGTTAAGTTTGACATTACGGTATTAAAGAACAATGTTCCTCTTACCGGTGCTGAGATTCGATATAGTATTTCAGAAGATATGATGAAGCCTCACAAAGAAGGCACCTTACAAGCCAAAGAGGGCATGACGACACTGGATGCGGGAACTATGAAAAGCCCGGGTTTTCTACGTTGTCAAGCTTACGTGAAATATAAAGGGAATGAATATCGTGGTGCATCTACCGTAGGCTTCAATCCTGAGAAACTGGAGCCTGCTACTTCTCTACCCGAAGACTTCGTGGACTTTTGGGAAACAGCCAAGTCTAAAGCAACCAAAGTGCCGATGGATATACAGATGACGCTTGTGCCCGATCGTTGCACAGAGAAGGTGAATGTTTATCATGTAAATATCCAAAGCTACGAATCTTATAGTCGTATATATGGTATGCTAACAATGCCCAAGGCAGAAGGGAAGTATCCTGCTGTTCTGAAACTGCCGGGTGCGGGCATTCGTTCATATACGGGGGATGTGGAACATGCCGCCAATGGCATGATTATCCTCGAAATAGGAATTCATGGTATACCGGTCAACATGCAGGGGTCGATCTATACAAACCTCTATATGGGGGCATTGAAGGAATATCATACATTCAATTTAGACAATCGGGATAAATACTATTATAAACGGGTTTATCTGGGCTGCGTACGTGCCATTGACTTTCTATTTTCTCTTCCACAATTTGATGGTAAGAACTTGATAAGTTTTGGTGGAAGTCAAGGTGGAGGATTATCCATTGTAACAGCAGGACTTGATAACCGCGTCAAAGGGTTAGTTGCATTCTACCCTGCTCTTAGCGACATGGCGGGTTATATGTATGGTCGTGCCGGAGGATGGCCACACATGTTCAATAAGAAAGAGAATCAGACGGCAGAAAAGGAAAACACTGCACGCTACTATGATGCAGTAAACTTTGCCCGCCAACTGAAAGTTCCCGGATTCTACACTTTTGGTTATAACGACATGGTATGCCCTCCTACTACGACATATTCGACCTACAATGCTATTCAAGCTCCCAAACAACTGCTAATATCAGAAGAAACAGCACACTATGCATATCCAGAGCAGTGGGCAGCTGCTTGGCAATGGGTAACTACTTTTTTCAATCAAAACAAATAATAACAAGCATCATGAAAACACTATTTCTAATCACAGCACTGCTATGTGCTATCCCGAACTTGTTTGCTCAGAAAGAATATCGCCTGGATTCACCGGACGGTAAGCTGACGGTAACGGTACGGATAGATAATCAAATTACTTATTCACTAACTGAAGGCAATCAGACTTTAGTAGCTCCCTCTCCTATTTCTGTTCAATTGGCAGATGGTACGACCTGGGGAAGTGGTTCACGTTTAAAGAATGTCAGCAATCGTAAGGGCAATGAAGTGATTCCATCGCCTTTCTACAAGCGTAGTGAAATAAAGGACATTTATAATGAGATGACACTGAATTTCCGTGAGCGTTTCAGCCTCATCTTCAGAATGTATGACGAAGGAATGGCTTATCGTTTTGTTTCCAACGGTAGCAAACCCTTTAAGGTGACGAATGAAGAAACTGCTTTCAACTTTGAGAAAGATTATAAAACATTCGTTCCATACGTAAAAGATGGCAAACAACCTATCGAAACTCAGTTCTCCAATTCTTTTGAGAATACTTATACCCATGTTGCGCTATCCGGGTTGAATCCTCAACGACTGATGTTCACTCCGATAGTGATAGAGCAAGACAACGGTCGTAAGCTTTGCATTGCCGAGTCGGATGTAGAAAACTATCCGGGTATGTTCCTTATCAACCGGGATGGAAAGAATTCGCTCACCTCAGTGCTAGCACCTTTCCCTAAAGAGAAGAAGCAAGGTGGACATAATGAGTTACAGATTTTAGTCAAGGAGCGCGAAGACTATATTGCCTCCTGCCAACCGAAAGCAAAACTACCTTGGCGTATCATCGTAGTGGCACGCAATGACAAAGAACTGGCGGATAACGACATGGTCTATAAACTGGCTACTCCTTCACGTATCAAAGACATCTCCTGGATTCGTCCGGGCAAGGTTGCCTGGGAATGGTGGAACCATTGGGGAATACAGAATGTAGACTTTAAAGCGGGAGTGAATAATGAAACTTACATGCATTACATTGATTTCGCTTCCCGTCATGGCATTGAATATGTTATTCTGGACGAAGGTTGGGCAGTCAACTTGCAAGCCGACCTCTTTCAGGTAGTTCCTGAGATTGATTTGAAGAAGTTAGTGGCATACGCCAAGCAAAAGAATGTAGACCTGATTCTTTGGGCAGGTTACTATGCTTTTGCGCGAGACATAGAGCGGGTATGCAAGCATTATTCCGAGTTAGGTATCAAAGGTTTCAAGATCGACTTTATGGATCGCGACGACCAAGAGATGGTAGATTTTCATTATCAGGCTGCCGAGATTGCCGCTAAATATAAGTTATTGGTAGATTTCCACGGTACCTACAAGCCTACAGGCCTCAACAGAACCTACCCGAATGTAATTAACTACGAAGCCGTTCACGGATTGGAACAGATGAAATGGAGCGATATTCGTACAGATCAGGTGACCTACGACGTGACTATGCCGTTCATCCGTATGTTGGCAGGTCCGATAGATTATACCCAAGGCGCTATGCGGAATGCCACCAAGCGTTGCTACGCCGCTTGCAATGATGCTCCTATGAGCCAAGGAACCCGTTGCCGCCAGTTAGCGGAATATGTAGTATTTGAATCTCCTTTGAACATGCTGTGCGATAGTCCCACGAATTACGACCGTGAAGAGGAATGCACCGACTTTATCGCAACCATCCCTACTGTTTGGGATCAAACGGTAGCTATGAATGGTGAAATAGGAAAATACATCACGATGGCTCGTCAGAAAGAAGGCGTATGGTATGTAGGTTCTCTCACTAATTGGGATGCACGCACACTGGAGCTCGACCTTTCTTTCCTGGGTGCAGGTGAATGGAAAGCTGAAATATACAGTGACGGTATCAACGCCAATCGCCTGGCTACTGACTATAAGAAGACAGTCATTGACATCCCCGCTTCCCGCAAGCTGACCATCAACATGGCACAAGGTGGAGGATGCGCCTTGAAAATATCTAAAAGATAACATAAACCGATATACATATATTTATGAAAAGAAGAAAACTACTCCTGATTTGCCTGCTCATAGCATCTGCACTGGGCAGCAAAATGCAAGCACAAGAATTATTGTCCAATGTTTATGGGCGTGACTTTCAGTTACTGAACGGTAAATGGGGTGCCATCGTCGACCTCTACGATCAAGGGCGTAAGATGCAAGTCTACAAGAACAGAAAGCCACAGGACAACAAACAGTTCTACGAATATTCTTTCGATGGTGGATTAACGCTGAATGTCCCTTCGGACTTCAACTCACAGATGCCCGAATTGAAGTTCTATGAAGGCACCGTATGGTACGGACGTCATTTCGACGCTCCCCAAGCAAATGGTAAACGGTTGTTTCTTTACTTTGGAGCAGTAAGCTACCGTAGCCGTGTATATCTGAATGGAGAAGAAATCACCAGCCATGAAGGAGGTTTCACTCCTTTCCAGGTGGAAATTACCGATATAGTCAAAGAGAAAGATAACTTCCTGACTGTAGAAGTGAACAATACCCGCACCACAGACGCTATCCCCGCCATGTCTTTCGACTGGTGGAATTATGGTGGCATCACCCGTGACGTCATGCTGGTAAGCGTTCCGCAGACATATATCAAAGACCACTTCATCCAGTTAGATAAAACTCAGTCCAACTTGATTCGTGCCAAAGTATCTATGTCAGAAGCCAAGCCGGGCATGAGCGTACAACTATCCATCCCCGAACTAGGTATTCAGCAAACACTGACCACCGATGCTAATGGAACTGCCCAAGCAACCATCAAAGTAAAGAAGTTGCAACGTTGGTCACCCGATGCCCCGAAACTGTACGATGTAACTATCACCTCGAACAACGACCGTATCACCGAGAAGATCGGTTTCCGCAACCTTTATGTGAAAGGCGAAGATATCTACCTCAACGACCAACCCATCTTCCTGCGTAGCGTAAGCTTCCACGAAGAGATTCCTCAACGTCGTGGACGTGCTTTCTCCGAAGCCGATGCTACCATGTTGTTGTCCGAAGCCAAAGACTTAGGTGCCAATATGATTCGTTTGGCACACTATCCGCAGAACGAATATACCGTGCGTTTGGCAGAGAAAATGGGCTTCCTTTTGTGGGAAGAAATCCCCATTTGGCAAGGTATTGATTTCAAGAACGACGCTACCCGCGAGAAAGCAGGTCGAATGATTAAGGAGATGGTCATGCGCGACAAGAACCGTTGCTCCGTTGCCTTCTGGGGAATTGCCAACGAAACAGCCACTTCCGCTCCACGTAATGAGTTCCTGAAACACATGAAGCAATGTTGCCTCGACATCGACTCTACCCGCCTGATTACAGCAGCATTCGACTTGGTACGTTTCAACCGTGAAAGTCAGAACTTCGAGATGAATGATTCTATTATCAGCATTCTCGACATGGTGGCTATTAATAAATACATGGGCTGGTATCACGATTGGCCGCTCACACCGGATAAAGCTATCTGGAATGTAGCACCCGGCAAGCCCCTCTTCATTTCTGAGTTTGGTGGCGAAGCGCTTTATGGCAAGCACGGCGATGCCGAAGTAAAAAGTTCATGGAGTGAGGACTACCAGGCACAACTCTACTTAGATAATCTGGAAATGTTCAAGCACATCCCCAATCTGCGTGGCACCTCTCCCTGGATTCTCTTCGACTTCCGTTCGCCCTTCCGTTTCCACCCTTATCAAGGAGGCGAGTGGAACCGTAAAGGATTGGTTTCCGACCAGGGACAACGCAAGAAAGCATGGTACATCATGCGTGATTACTATAACGAAAAGAAAGCAGGAAAATGAAACAGACATTGAAATACTGGATGGCTGCCCTCCTCTTCGCCACTACGGCGTGGAGCGGGTATGCCCAAACAAAGAACGAAATGGATTTGTCCGGCGAATGGGCTTTTCAAACGGACGTGATGGACTTCCGGAGAGGTTCGCTCGATGTCCGCTATTGCCATCGCTTGCAAGAAAGTATCGTGCTACCGGGCATTACGGACGATTACAAGATAGGCTATAAATCTCCTTATCGACACCTGGACCGTCTGACACGTGTGTACGAATACATGGGTCCGGCTTGGTATCAACGTGAAATAGAGATTCCGGCCGATTGGAAAGGAAAACGTATATTTCTTTATTTCGAACGCACGCACTGGCTTAGTTCAGTCTACGTGGGTAAAGATGAAGTCAGCAAGATAGATTATATCAGCGTTCCTCATAACCACGAGCTTACCCAATGGCTGCATCCGGGCAAGAAGGAGTTGATAACATTCTGTATCGATAACCGCTACCAATATGATACCCATAAGTGGGATCACGCCCATTCTGAATTTACACAGATCAACTGGAACGGTGTACTCGGAGAAATCAAGCTGGTAGCCGTCGATCCGGTTTATATGGACGACATTCAGGTTTATCCTGATGTTAAGAATAAGAGTATCAAGGTAAAAATGGCGATTCGCAACTGTACCGAGAATACAGTAAAAAGTAATCTTACTTTCCGCATCAAAGGAGAGAAATATGAGTTGCAAAAAGAAGTTCCATTCAATACCAACGACTCTATCGCTTATATGGAGGAAGTAATAGCCTTAGGTAAAGACATCCGCTTATGGAATGAGTTTGAGCCTAACATCTACACGCTGGAGTGCAAACTGACTACACCGAGTGCAAAGCAATCGTATATCCACGAAAAGAGTACGACTTTCGGTATGCGTGAAGTGGGCGAAAGCGAAGATCACATCCTCATCAATGGTCAACCCATCCATTTGCGTGGAACGGTAGAGAATGCCGTTTTCCCAAAGACAGGATATGCTCCCGTAGATGATGCATCTTGGGAACGTGTTCTTCGTATCTTGAAAGAATACGGCATGAACCACATGCGCTTCCATTCCTGGTGTCCGCCTGCGGCAGCTTTCCGTATGGCGGATAAGTTGGGTGTATATCTGGAAGTAGAAATGCCGATGTGGGGCAAAGACGCACAACCTGATGAAAAGCGTTGGAACTTCTTTCGTCGCGAGTTACGAGCTATCTTGAAAGAATACGGCAATCATCCTTCCTTTATTCTTTATTGCAATGGCAACGAGATTACCGGTGATTTCAACTTCATCGAAGAGCTGACCGCCACTGCCCGGCAACTGGATAACCGCCGCTTGTTCAGTGGTTCAACCGCACGTACACGTGTAAAATCAGACCAATTCTATATCACTCACCAGACGACTAAAGGACACATGGCTATCTACGAAGGTCGCCCTTACACCAACTGGGATAAGAATAAAGAGCTGGGGGTAGGTCTGCCTATTATATCGCACGAATCAGGCCAGCGTTGTGTTTATCCTAATTTTGAAGAGATAAAGAACTTCACCGGTCCGGTACAAGCACGTAACTTCGAAGTGTTCCGTGAGTTGTTGGATAAGAATCACATGCTCGATCAAGCAAATGACTTCTTCCGTGCATCCGGTGCTTTGACTGCTATTGAATATAAAGATGTGATTGAGGCACAGTTGCGTACCTACCTGAAAGCAGGTTTCCAGTTACTCTCGCTAAACGACTTTACAGGTCAGGGATATGCTCCGGTAGGTATTCTCGATCCGTTTTGGAATAGTAAAGGCTTAATCACTTCCGAGAAATGGCGTGAGTTCTGTGCTCCCACAGTTGCGTTGGTTCGCTTTGACAAACGTGCGCTCTACAATGACGAGGTATTCAAAGCAAAAGCTGAAGTTTACAACTACGGTCCTTCTGCATTGAAGAATGCTAAAATCAATTGGAGCATTACCAATAGCGAAGGCAAGATATTGAAAAGTGGAAAAATGAAGTCCCGCACCATCGGCAAGGATGGAGTATTTCCTTTGGATAGTTTCAATTATGTCCTAAACGGCATTATCGAGCCGCAGAAGCTGACGGTGCATCTTTCGGTTGCTCACGTTCAGAATAGTTGGGATATTTGGGTATATCCTCGTCCTAACAACCAAATGCAATCTACGGATAAAGTACTTTATACTAATGTCTTCGACGAGAAAGCGAAACAGTATCTTGCCGATGGAAAGAAGGTAGTGCTCTGTCCCAAACCTTCTAAAGTAAAAGGTCGTAAGTCTGTTTTCCATAATCACTTCTGGAATCCTATCATGTTCAAGTGGGCACCTATGACCATTGGTTGCCTGATACACGACGAACTGCCCGTATTCGATCATTTCATCACGTCTTATCATACCGATTGGCAGTGGTGGGATATTCTGGAGAATGCCAAAGTGATTGAGATGAAAGATGCTCCGGCAGCACTCCGCCCTTTCATCCAAGTGATAGACCGTTACGACAATAACGAGAAGCTCGGCATCGGGTTCGAAGCAAAGGTAAACAAAGGTAGTTTGCTGGTACTGGCTGTAGATACTCAGAAGAATATAAAAGAGCGTCCCGCCACGCAGCAGTTACTGGAAAGTATTGACATCTACGTGAAGAGCGACAAATTCAATCCGCAGATAGCCGTTGATGAATCTTACATCGAATCATTCTTAAACAAATAAAGGAGAAGAATATGATAAGAACATCTTTGTTCCTGCTTTGGGTATGGGTATTTGCCGGCACGGCAGCCTCTCAAGATATAAACATGTCACAGATAGCCTCTTTGGAACAAGTTTATGGTGAGAGCGTCGAAGATGAAAGTCCGCTTCCGATGAACGACTTGGACATGGACTTCGGTTATGCTCTTTATGAAACAACCGTCAATGTGGGAGAAGATAATCCCACATTGACTTTGGAGAATGTGAGAGACTATGCTACAGTATATGTGAATGGTAAGTTGCAAGGCTATCTGAAAGATAACAAGAAAAGCATGGAAACCCAACTATCGCCGGGTACGCATAAACTAAGTATCTATGCCGAGAATATCGGTCGTATCACTTATGGTCCGGAAATACTTGATAACTCAAAAGGGATTTACGGCAGCATCACCTTAGGAGATACCGAACTGACTGGCTGGAAGATGACTCCTTTACTTATAAAAGAGTGTGAAGTGGATAATCTGACATTTGCAGAAGGAACCTCCCTTACTCCCTGCTTCCATAAAGGCAAAGTGATGGTGGATGACGCAGCGCGGGAGACTTATCTCAACATATCAGGTTGGGGCATGGGTGAAGCCTGGATCAATGGGCAGTATATCGGTGCCTATTGGGAAGAGAACTCTGAAACTACCTTAGCCATACCAACCGGTGTGCTAAGAAAAGGAGAGAACTCCATTGTAGTGTTCGAACTGAAAAACAACACACAAACTCTTATGTCGCTGACGGATAAAGCTTGCTTCAAATAACTCTGACTGCTTCGTTATAATTAGCAGTTTTTGCCAACATATTGGCAAAGTCTTGCCATCGCAGTGGCAAACCTTTGCCAATACGATGGCAAGGACCTGCCAATACGATGGCAAGAGATGGCATTCATCTGTTGTTATTTCTTAAAAAAGCACTCCCGCTATAGGAGTTAAGCAGTAGATACGTGTCTAGTATATATACATAATAAATATATCATATCATGAAGAACCTCACACTAATGAGTTGCCTCCTTTTAAGTGGTTGGCTGACTGGAGCAACTGCTGCCGACAAGAACCAGCCCATCTACAAGGATGCCAAAGCTCCCATTGAAAACAGGGTAAATGACTTAGTCAGCAAAATGACCCTTGAAGAGAAAGTATCTCAACTAAACCAATACACCTTGGGACGCAACAACAATGCCAACAATCTTGGCGAAGAAGTTAAGAATCTCCCTGCCACTCTAGGCTCTGTTATCTACTTCGACGAAGATCCTGAGTTACGCAATGCTGCCCAAAAGAAAGCAATGGAGGAATCGCGTCTTGGTATACCTATTATCTTCGGCTATGACGTTATCCACGGTTTCCGCACCGTATATCCTATTTCTTTGGGACAAGCCTGTTCGTGGAATCCCGCATTAGTAGAAGATGCATGTGCCGTAGCTGCTCAGGAATCACGTATGTCGGGTGTGGATTGGACATTTTCTCCAATGATTGACGTCGCCAGAGACGGTCGTTGGGGACGTGTAGCCGAAGGATATGGCGAAGACCCTTATACCAATGCCGCATTCTCTGCCGCCTCCGTTAGGGGTTATCAAGGTAAAAACTTGGCAGATGGCAAACAAGTAGCCGCTTGCCTGAAGCACTACATCGGCTACGGAGCCTCTGAAGCCGGACGTGATTATGTTTATACCGAGATCTCCAATCAGTCTCTTTGGGATACCTACCTCCCACCCTACGAAGCTGGCGTTAAAGCCGGTGCAGCTACGTTGATGAGTTCCTTCAACGACATCAGCGGTACGCCCGGCAGTGCCAATCACTATATTATGACGGAGATATTGAAGAACCGTTGGAAACACGATGGTTTCATTGTTTCCGACTGGTCTGCCGTGCCGCAACTCATAGAGCAAGGTCATGCCGCTAATCGCAAGGAAGCTGCACGACTGGCTTTCAATGCGGGACTTGAAATGGACATGATGGGACATTGCTATGATAAATACATGGCGGAACTGGTGAAAGAAGGCAAGATCAGTATGGCACAAGTAGATGATGCCGTGAAGCGTGTATTACGTCTCAAATTCCGTTTAGGATTGTTCGATAATCCTTATACTCCTGTAACCACAGAGAAAGAACGTTTCCTCCTGCCCCAAAGTCTGGCAACTGCCGAAAAACTGGCGGAAGAAACCATCGTTCTATTAAAGAACGAAAATAATGTTTTGCCTCTGAATACCACCAAGAAACCTACTATCGCCGTTGTAGGACCATTAGCAAAGAATCGTCCTGAACTATTAGGTTCTTGGTTCGGTCATGGACATGCAGAGAATGTACTTCCTATCAACGAAGCATTGAATGCTGAGTTTGCAGGCAAAGTAAACTTCATCTATGCAGATGGTTGCGACTTCGATGGCAATGATACTGCTAAATTCAACGAAGCATTATCTGCCACCCAGAAAGCTGATATTATCCTTCTGTGTATGGGTGAGAAGAAAAGTTGGAGTGGCGAAAACGCTTCCCGTTCTATCATAGAGCTACCTGCTATCCAAGAACAATTCATTGCTGAAATGAAGAAAGCAGGCAAGCCGATGGTACTTGTACTGGCTAACGGTCGTCCGTTAGGATTGTCTAAAGTAGAGCCTCTTTGTGATGCTATTGTAGAGATGTGGCAACCGGGCGTACCGGGTGGTAAGCCATTGGCAGGTGTATTGTCGGGCAGAGTAAATCCTTCAGGCAAGCTGTCTATCACTTTCCCACGTTCCACGGGACAAATACCGGTTTATTATAACCAACGTAAGAGTGCACGTCCTAATAGTGGAAAGTATCAGGATATTCCTTCTACTCCGCTTTATGAATTCGGTCATGGGTTGAGTTATACTACTTTCAATTATGGCGATATTAAACTGGGAAAAGAAACGATTAAGCGTAATGAAAAGATTGTAGTTGAAGTTCCTGTAACCAATGCAGGCAAACGAGATGGAGCGGAAGTGGTTCACTGGTTCATATCCGATCCATTCTGTACCATCACTCGTCCGGTGAAGGAGCTAAAACATTTCGAGAAACAGTTAATCAAAGCCGGCGACACATACGTCTTCCGTTTTGAAATTGATCCAATGCGTGACCTTAGTTTCGTAGATTCCGACGGCAAGCGCTTTCTTGAGAATGGCGAATACTTTGTAACAGTGAAAGATAAAAAAGTGAAGTTCACTGTGGAGGATTAAGACAATAATCAAAACCCCTCAGTTCACTAAAAAAGAAGGTGGATACTCTCGATTATAAGCAGAGTATCCACCTTCTCTTTTAGGGGACCGAGGGGTATATATTATTTTGCCAGTCCTTTTGCTGATTCTACCAACCGTATAAACTCTCTTCTATATCCCTTCTCATCATTATCCAATCCTTGTTTTGCAAGACCGATTACCTTATCATAACTTGCGTTTCCTTTATATTCCGAATCCCGAAGCAACTGCCCGAACATGGCTACTGCTGAGGCAAAGCGGAAGTCAGGAGATACGTTGTCATTCTTCGAATCCATCAAAGGTAATTCAATCTTTTTGCTGACGTCTCCATCGGGAGCTTTATAGCGAAGCTTCACGGTCAACAATTCTTTTGATCCGGAAGGAGTTGATGCGGTTTCTTGGGTCTTCTGATATTTCAAGTCATCCACCTTCCCTGCATAATTGGACTTCGCACCTGTAGGGATTACTTCGTAGAAAGCGGTCACAGTATGTCCTGCTCCCATCTCTCCGGCGTCCTTGGCGTCATTGTTAAAGTCTTCATCTTCGAGTAGGCGGCTCTCGTAACCAATCAAGCGATAGGCTTGAACTTGTGAGGGATTGAACTCTACTTGAAGCTTCACGTCCTTGGCAACGGTATGCATGGTTGCTCCGAATTCATTGACTAATACGCGGTTGGCTTCCTGTAAGTTGTCGATGTAAGCATGGTTACCATTTCCTTTTTCGGCTAATGTCTGCACAAGGTTATCTTTGTAGTTGCCCATTCCGTAGGCAAGTACGGTAAGGAATACTCCCGATTTGCGTTCTTTTTCAATGAGTTTTTGCAGACCTTCTTCGGAAGAGACACCGACATTAAAATCGCCGTCGGTACACAGGATAATGCGGTTATTACCGTTCGGCATAAAGTTTTGACGGGCAATCTCATATGCAAGCTGAATACCTTCACCTCCGGCGGTAGAGCCTCCGGCAGACAAATCTTCGAGGGCTTCTTTAATCTTCTGTTTGTCGTTACCTTGCGTAGACGGCAATGCTAAACCTGCATTTCCCGAATAAGTAACAATAGCTACACGGTCTTTCTCACGAAGATTATCGACGAGAAGTTTCAAAGACGAAATAACTAAATCCAGTCGGGTAGGTCCATACATGGAACCGGAAACATCAATCAGGAATACCAGGTTGGAGGCAGGCAGATGATCGGAAGGAATTTCCCGTGCTTTCAGTCCGATGCGTACCAGGCGGTGTGCTGCTTCCCAAGGGCAGTTACCTACTTCGGTGGTAATCTTCACCGGGTCACCGTTGGTGGGTTGCAGGTAGTTGTAAGTAAAGTAATTCACAAGTTCTTCCGTACGGATAGCATCGGCGGGAGGCAATTCGCCTTGGTTGAGGTAACGGCGCATGTTGCTGTAAGAGGCTGCGTCCACATCAATAGAAAAGGTGGAGAGTGGATTCTTCTTCACTTGCTTGAAGCCGTTTTCCTGAATGGATTTGTATTCTTCGGTGTTCACGTCTCGATAGGAAATGCAGGCAAGCATTTGTTTAGAGTTGGCTACAGCACTTCCATACCCCACAACAACGCATTCTTCTTCAAAAACAAGCATATCGGGTTGAAGTTTTACATTCATTACGGACGATTTCACGACTTGCGTCACGGAGAGGTAACCTACAAACTGGAATACTAAAGTCTCTCCCTTGCGAACCTCAATAGAATAACGCCCTTTATCATCTGTTATAGTGCCGCGTGAAGTTCCTTCTACCTGTACCGAGCATCCAACGAGAACCGTACCGTCCGATGCGTCCATTACTACTCCACTCACTTTGGATACTTGTGCCCATACAGCGGTTAATACGATAAAGATAAGTGCTGTGGCAAGCACTGTCACTCTGAATTGAATTGTTTTCATAACTATAAGTTTTAAATGTGATGTAAATTCTACTTTTACTATAGAGATGCGGTTTTCTTCCGGATTCCATAAATGCACACGAATATTTTTTATTTTTCTTTTCAGAGTTGCTCTTTACAAGGAGTGTTCCTATCTTTGGGGGCAAAAGTATCGTACTTGTTTTTCAGAAAGAACATATCGAAGCTTTCGGATGAAGAGTTGTTGGCACACTACACAAAATCCGGAGACACGGAATATTTCGGGGAATTATATAACCGATATATATCGTTACTGTATGGGCTTTGCCTGAAATATCTACAGGACGAAGATCGTGCCCAGGATGCGGTCATGCAGATGTTTGAAGACCTGATGCCCAAACTGGCCAATTATGAGATCACGGCTTTCAAGCCCTGGCTCTACCGGGTGGCAAAGAACCATTGCTTGCAACTGTTGCGGAAAGATAACAAAGAAATTCCGTTGGATTATACCGTGAATATTATGGAATCTGACGATTTTTTGCATCTCTTATGTGAAGAGGAAAGTACGGAAGAACAACTTGAGGCGTTGCATCGTTGTCTAGAGAAGTTGCCCGAAGACCAACGAGTCAGCATTACCTGTTTCTTCCTGGAAGAAATGTCGTATGCCGACGTGGCCGGACAAACCGGATTTTCTCTGAATAATGTGAAAAGCTTTATCCAGAATGGAAAGCGAAATTTAAAGAACTGTATCAAGAAGCAAACCCCATGAAACTATCGGATTACATAAAAGGACTCCGCAAAGGAAAAGAAGCACATCGGCTCGAAAAAGAGTCGATGCAAGATCCTTTCCTTGCCGACGCATTAGATGGATACCAGCAAGTGGAAGGGGATCATGAGCGTCGACTGGAACAGCTGCACCGTCAGGTATCGGCACGGACTTCAAAAGTGAGATTCCGCAGGGCAGTAAGTTGGAGTGTAGCGGCATGCCTGGCATTAGGAGTAGGTATCAGTAGTTATTTCCTGTTTATGAAAAGCGAAGAGGTGATGCCCCCCCTGCTTTTTGAAGAAGAAGTACTTGCAGTAATCCCAACCGAAAAGGATTCGGTAAGGAATGGAGATACAACCGGTATCCGGGACGTTTCCGAACCATCCCAAACCGTTACGGCAGAAATAAAGAAGACCCCTTCTGATGTATTGGCACAGAACAAACATGTGCAACAAGCACCTGCCGCAGCAGAAGAAATAGATGAATTGTTTTTGGAGGATATAGAAGAAGTGGTATCCGATAAAGAAACAGCCGAAGTTACCACAAACGTTGAACAGCCCTCTGCTGTTATTATGACATCCCCCGCAAAGGCTTCCAAGCAATTAGCAATAGTGGGAGAGAACCTTGTGAAAGGGAAAGTGATAGACGAACATAACGAGCCTGTCATTGGAGCAGTAGTCTCCGTAAAAGGAACAGATTTAGCGACTTTGACCAATGCAGAGGGGCAGTTTGAATTGAAGACACCCCAAAAGGCAGTCGAACTAACGGCAGAATTTATAGGTTACGAACCTGTGGTACTACCGGCCGACACGGGAAATAACATGCTGATTGCGATGAGAGAAGACACGCAAAGACTTGAGGAAGTGGCAGTGGTAAGTTATGGATCAAAGAGAAGGATTAAAAAAGAGACTTCCGCATCTGCCGGAACGATAGCCAATGATTATCGGGTACCTGAACCTATAATTGGCAAATCAGAATATAAGAAATATCTGAAAAACAGTTTAATCCATCCTTCCGACGAAGCTTGTAAGCATTTGAAAGGAACTGTAACCCTTGCTTTCTATGTAGACAAGGATGGAAATCCCGAACGTATAACCGTAGTTAAAGGCTTGTGTAAATCTATCGACCAAGAAGCAGTCCGATTAGTGAAGGAAGGTCCGAAGTGGACACCGGGCAAATTACCTGTAGAGTTGGATATTGAATTCTAATCTACCCTTTTAATAAAATATTTTACAGCGAACAGACAAATATCAATCAGTCCATACCTGAACCCTATTCAGTCGTATACTTAATATGATTCAGTCGTATACTTAACCCTATTCAGTCCGTACCTGAATAGGGCTTATTATATCATATTGATAATCAAAATATTACAAACGGCGAATCCAAAGTAATCAAATTAAACAAAACAGGCATCAAAATATCCTGTTTTTCATCACCGGGCAGATAATATCCACACCATAGTTTTGCATTCAAATAATCAGTTTCACAGTCCATGCCGAGTAGAAGATTCTGTTTTTATGTGTTAAAAAAGTGTTTCCGATATAAGAGTAGCTTATAGAATATGTGTCTCACTTATGTAAACACAATAAAATAATTAATATCATGAAACGGAAACAGAGTACAACTATGAAACACAAACTATGGATCATAATAGGACTATTCATACTATGCCCAAACATAGTTAAAGCACAAATCTGCATTACCCAAGAAGCAGAACAGCGTGCCCGGGAGCTGGTCTCTCAAATGACGCTGGAGGAAAAGATCGATTACATTTCAGGTCCCAAGTCTTTTTATATCAGGGCGGTTCCACGATTGGGAATCCCCGAAATAAGATTGGCCGACGGTCCGCAAGGCATACGAAACAATACCAAAAGTACCTTGTACCCGTGTGGAATCCTTTCAGCATCGACCTGGAACAGAGAATTAGTGCGAGAGTTGGGGCATGGGCTTGGACGAGATGCCAAAGCTCGTGGAATAAGCATTCTGCTGGGGCCCGGTGTTAATATCTATCGGTCACCCTTATGCGGTCGTAATTACGAGTACTTTGGCGAAGACCCTTATCTGACCAGCGAGATTGGCAAGCAATATATACAAGGTGTTCAAGAAGAAGGCGTAATGGCCACCGTGAAGCATTTTGCGGTAAACAATCAAGAGTGGAGCAGGCACAACGCCAGTTCGGATGTAGACGAGCGCACACTTCAGGAAATCTACTTCCCCGCCTTCCGCAAGGCTGTAGAAGAAGCCCAAGTGGGTGCCGTGATGAACAGTTACAATCCTGTGAACGGAGTACATGCTACCGAAAACCCTTGGATGAACATCGACATCCTGCGCAAGCAATGGGGCTTTAAAGGTATTCTGATGTCCGACTGGACTTCAGTCTATTCCGCCGTAGGTGCTGCCAACGGGGGGCTGGACCTTGAAATGCCCGTCGGTAAGTTCATGAACAAGGAACAACTGATACCGGCTATAAAGAATGGCATTGTAACCGAAGCCACTATTGATGCCAAAGTGCAACACGTGCTTCAGACATTGATTGCTTTCGGATGTTTCGACTCACCGAAAGAAAGCTCCAATGTTACCAAAGATAATCTCCAATCCAAAGAAACAGCCCTCAAACTAGCAAGAGAAGGAGTGGTACTGCTGAAGAATGAACGCCAAACCCTGCCCTACCGGAAAGGTAAAACTCTGATTCTCGGTCCCAATGCCGACATTATTCCTACCGGAGGAGGTAGTGGGTTTGTCACTCCATTTTCCGTAGTATCGGTATACGATGGCATGCGCCAGTTGCGAGGCGACAAGCAGGTGGAATTATTATCCGACAGCCTTCTTTATAAAGACCTCGCCGACCAGTTTTATACAGACAAGCAGTTTACCCAAAAGGGATTCAAGAGCGAATATTACAACACTCGCAACCTGACAGGAGATATCTTCCGGACAGGTATCGAACCTGGAATTGAATATGCCTGGAAATACGGTGCACCATTTGCAGGTATGCCCACCGATCAGTTCTCCGCCCGCTGGACAGGAGCCTATCGGGCTCAAAAAGACGGGACCATCAAATTCCAATTGGCAGGTGACGACGGTTACCGATTGTTTGTAAATGACCAGCTCATTACGGGCGATTGGGGGAATCATTCCTACAGCACACGCAGTGCTTTCATGGAAGTGAAGGCAGGAGAAGTGTATAAGCTAAGAATGGAGTTTTTCGATAATGTAGGCGAAGCTACGGTCAGTTTTCGTGCAGGGATGATGGATGAAGCCCAACTTGCCACCTCCTTGAAGCGTGCGCAAAACGTCATAGTATGCGCCGGGTTCAACAGCAGTACCGAAGGAGAAGGTTTCGACCGTCCGTTTGCATTGTCGCACGGTCAGGAGTATCTTATCAATAAAGTTGCAGCCTTGCACAACAACGTAACTGTTATAGTAAATGCAGGAGGCGGAATAGACTTCCGCAATTGGGGGAATAACGTTCCATCCATCCTAATGGCATGGTACCCCGGTCAAGAAGGAGGGTTGGCATTGGCAGAAATCATCACCGGAAAAGTATCACCGAGCGGGAAATTACCAATCAGCATTGAGGAGAAATGGGAGGACAATCCTACATTCAACAGCTACTACGATAACCGCAGCGTAGCTCATAAACGTGTGCAATATACCGAAGGCATATTCGTAGGCTACAGAGGTTATGACCACACAGGCAAGAAACCGCTCTATCCCTTCGGCTACGGGCTATCTTATAGCAACTTTGCATATAGCAATCTCACTGCCGAAAAGACTGGAACCAATAACATAACAATAAGTTTTGACATCAAGAATATAGGAAAGACCGATGCCGCGGAGATAGCGCAAGTTTATGTTAGTGATCTCCATTCGTCCGTACCACGTCCACTGAAAGAATTGAAAGGGTACGACAAAGTTTATTTGAAACGTGGAGAAAGCAAACGCATAAGTATCTCTTTATCGAAAGAAGCCTTCGCGTTCTATGACATCAACACACATCAATTCATAGTTGAACCGGGCGAATTCAAAATACAGGCAGGCCCCTCTTCTGCCGAATTACCATTGACTACAACACTCAGTTTATAATCCCAAAGCTATAGAATATGAAGAAACTGCTAACACTCACGCTTGGTTTGTGCACATTCGGAATCATGAATATCTCCGCACAAATCATGCCCAAAGATAAATTCGTCAATAATTTGATGAAGCAGATGACCTTGGATGAAAAGATAGGCCAACTGGCTCAGTGCACCTTCCGAGGCAACTTCACAGGACCGGATGGGGCGAATCTTCCGAAAGAAGAATATGTAAAACAAGGGAAGATAGGTTCGATGCTGAACGTGATAGGTATTAAGGATATACGTCGTTTTCAGGAACTGGCTCTACAGTCCCGCCTCCGCATTCCACTCATTTTCGGTTTGGATGTGATACATGGTTACCGTACCGGCTTCCCCATCCCCCTTGCCGAAGCCGCCAGCTTCGATTTAGAGATGATTGAAGAAGCCGCTCGCTACAATGCCTTAGAGAGTGCGGCCGATGGTTTGAACTGGGTTTTCGCTCCGATGGTCGACATCTCTTGGGATGCCCGATGGGGACGTGTCATGGAAGGTGCGGGCGAAGATCCCTATTATGGTTCACGAGTAGCCGAAGCCCGTATACATGGCTTGCAGGGAAATAATCTAGCCGATACCGCCACCGTCATGGCTTGCGTTAAGCATTTCGCCGGATATGGAGCACCCATAGCAGGAAAAGAGTACAATAGTGTGGACATGTCATTGGGGCAATTTGCCAATTTCTACATGCCCACTTATCAAGCCGCAATAAAAGCAGGAGCGGCAACGGTAATGAGTGCATTCAATGACTTCAACAACATCCCTTGCACCGCCAGTGACTTTCTGCTTAATCAATTGCTCCGCGAAAAGTGGGGCTTCAAGGGTTTTGTAGTCTCCGACTATAATTCAGTAGAAGAACTGGTGAATCATCGTTATGCAGCCGATAAGAAGGATGCAGCAGCCAAAGCCTTGAATGCGGGCCTCGACATGGAAATGGTTAGTACCTGCTATCTGACTTATCTCAAAGAACTGATACAAGAAGGTAAAGTTAAAGAAAGCGTTCTGAACAATGCCGTACGACGCATTTTAGAGAAGAAATATGAACTCGGTCTGTTCGAAGATCCTTTCCGTTATTGTAATCCGGCACGTTCGACCCGTGTGCTCAATGCGCCGGAAGTTCGTAACGCCTCCCTCCGTATGGCGGAGCGTTCCATCGTATTGTTGGAAAACAAAGGCTCGGTACTTCCTGTAACACCGCAAGTAAAGTCAGTAGCGCTGATAGGTGGTCTTACCAAGTCGCGTGACGATATGGCAGGAGCTTGGGCGGCCATAACAGACCGTAGCAAGATAGTAACCCTGCACGACGCATTGCTTCAGCAAGGACTGGCAGTGAACTATGCCGACGGTTACGATTTAAAGACTAACCGCATGACCGGTTTACAGGAAGCCCTTCAGGCAGCTAACGCATCCGATATTATCATTGTAGCCATAGGCGAGAAAGCCAATCAAAGTGGTGAGAAGACTTCAAAAGTAGATATATCTCTTCCCGAAGAGCAACAAATGCTGGTAGCCGAACTAAAGAAAACAGGAAAACCCGTGATTGCCCTCGTCATGTGTGGTCGCCCTGTTATCTTCAATCAGGCAAAGAAGCATGCAGATGCGGTATTGTGCACTTGGTGGTTGGGAAGCGAAGCAGGTAATGCTATTTATAATGTGCTTTGGGGAAAATATAATCCTTCTGCCAAACTCCCCATGACCTTTCCTGCACATGTAGGTCAGATTCCTATCCACTATCAGCAGAAGAGCTCCGGACGACCGACTAGCTTGAAGCAAGCCTATACAGCATCCTATATTGATTCTTCCACCGAACCGGCTTATTACTTCGGTCATGGTTTGTCCTATACCACTTTCGGTTATTCGGATTTGGATGTAAAGCCGGGGAAAACACGCGGTACCCATGCATTGGTTTCCGTAAAAGTAACCAACCAAGGGCAATATGCCGGAGAAGAAATCGTCCAACTGTATGTACAGGATAAGACTGCCTCCGTGACACGTCCAATAAAAGAGCTAAAAGGTATCCGGAAAATAAAGCTGGAAACAGGCGAAAGTCAAACCGTTACTTTCAGCATAACCGATGAAGCAGTAGGTTTCTACGATAATGATATGAATTATAAAGTGGAACCGGGAGATTTTATCTTTATGGTAGGAGGCAGCAGCAATAACTTGCAGCAGATCACTTTTACCCTCAAAGGATAAGCAACCGAACAACCGAACAATACACTTTTCAGAAAAGATAAGTGTATTGTTCTCCCAAAAACTTCTTGATATGCTTTAATGCTTTAGTAATCTGAGCCTCCACCGTCTTTACCGAAATATCCATTTCATTCGCAATTTCCTGATTCGTCTTGCCCTCTTCCCTACTCTTACGATAGACTTGCTGGCACTTATCGGCTAACGCACAAACCGCTTCTTCAATCAAATGATTCAGTTCTTCCATTTCCAAGGAAGTATCAGCAGCCAACTCATAAGCACAGTCTTCCGATTCTTCTACACTGACAGTAATCTTTTCATCGCGCAGCGCATTCAGGCAACGGTTGCGTGCCGCCTGAAAAAGATAAGCCTTGAAAGATATCTTCAGTTCCAACGTCGCCCGATTCTCCCATAAGTTCATGAATATAGTCAAAGCAATCTCTTCCACCTCCTGCTTATCCTTTACATAGAGTAACATAAAGCGGCAAAGTGAAACAAAATAGGTATCGAAGAGGTGCTTAAACGCCTTCTCGTCATCTTGCTTGATTAATTGTAACAATAGGATATCGTCTGTTGCTGACATACTTAATAGAGTATAATAGTATTAGACAAGGCTATTTTATGCAGCAAAGGTACTAATATTATTCATTCTTAGAAAATTCTAAAAAAAATAATTGATTGGAGTAAGGGTCAGGTCAAAGTGATGTGTCATATAAGTGAAGGCCTCAAAAAGATATTATCATGATGATGAAAAAAAGTGTTCCTTGGAATTTAATCATTCCTAAGCTGAAACAGGAAATTTCCGCAGACGAAGAGCGGCAATTGGATACTTGGTTGCGCAACAGTAACAACGAAGCGCTATTCCATGAACTACAGCAACTATGGGAGAAGATTCAGGCAAACGTAGATAACTATACGCCCAATACTGAATTTTACTGGAATGAACTGGTCAACCGCATGCATGCCGCACAACCGAAACCAGCCGAAGCCCCTGCAAAGAAACGCTTCGAACTGAAACGGATGTACCGCTATGTAGCCGCAGCTTGCATAGCTATTGCTATCGGTTGTTCATTCTATATAGGTTTCCTCAACGGACAACCCGAACCCGTACCACAACTGTACACCAATTTGTCGGGCAAGTCGAAGGTACTCCTTCCTGACGGTAGCGAAGTATGGATGCATACGGAGACAGCATTACAATACGTCTCACAAATGAATGGAGACGAGCGTATGGTAAACGTCACCGGTGAAGCCTACTTTGACGTGGCACACGATGCCGACAAGCCTTTTGTGGTACAAACAGACGGCATGCGTATCGTAGTTCACGGAACCAAATTCAATGTCGATGCATTCCCCGGCTCGGAGAATACACTCGTTAGTTTGGTCGAAGGCTCCGTCTCTTTGGAAACCAAGACCATGAACCGTTTCCTCAAACCGGGCGAAACGGCCATTTATAACCGGAAAACCCAGACGCTAAAGGTAGAAAAAGATGATGTAAAATTTGCATCGTCGTGGGCCAACACCGAACTGATCTTCAAGAACCGTTCATTGGGAGATATCTGTAAATTGCTCTCCAAGTGGTATCGGGTTAAGATTGATTTGGACCCGACATTGGCACACAAATATTTCTATACGTTTACGTTGCGTAACGAACCGCTGGACGAAATCCTGCGCATTATGGCTCGCATCCAACCTATGAAATATACCTTTAGTGAAGAAAATGAGTTAACCATCTCGTTTGCAGATACAAAATAAAACAATTACAAACTTTAAATGCCTATGTAAATACAGAGATTTGAGATTTTTAGACTACTAATAACCAATAAAACAGATGTAACTATTCAAGAGGTTTAGTTACATTCAAGACCTACATTAATCTTTAAATTTATAATAATTATGGATATAAGAAAGCAACTCATTGTTCTTATACTGATACTTCTGTGTGCTCCCGTTTCTGCACAAAAACAAGAGAAACGTATCACACTAAGTTTCACAAACATCTCACTATCAGAAGCTATGCCCAAAATAGAGAAGGCAAGCGGATATACTTTCTTCTACGAATCACAACAGTTGAACGTAAACCAGAAAGTCAGCCTCAACGTGAAGAACGAAACAGTCGGCAAAACCATTGCCGCCCTACTCAAAGGAACAAATATCAAATTTGAAATCGACGCAACACACATCATTCTATATACCGGAAAGAATGCAAAGCCATCCGGAGACCCTCAAACAATAACAGGAACCGTAGTAGATGAAAACGGTGAGCCGATTATCGGAGCCAATGTAATGGTAGTAGGCACCAACACAGGTGTAATTACCGATATTGATGGAAAATATTCTATCAACGCTCCCTTCGGAGCTAATCTACAGATTTCATACATCGGCTTTATTACCCAATCTATCAAAGCCGGTAGTAAGAACCTTGTAAAATTGGTAGAAGACAGCAAAACACTTGCCGAAGTCGTAGTAATCGGTTACGGTACCCAACGTAAATCGGACTTGACCGGTGGTCTTGTATCTGTAGACCAAAAGAAGCTGAACATGATAAACAGCAGTAACCTGATGGACCGCCTTGCCGGCCAGATTCCGGGTTTGAGCGTAACCACCGGTGATGCCAAACCGGGTGCTGACCAGACTCTACGTGTTCGTGGAGAGAACTCATTGAGCGCAGATAACTCTCCGCTTATTGTATTGGATGGTATTCCTTACAATGGTTCTTTGAGTGACATCGACCCCAACATCATCGAAAACCTAAGTGTATTGAAAGATGCATCCGCAGCAGCTATCTACGGTTCTCGCGGTTCTAACGGTGTTATCCTTATTCAGTCAAAGAAAGGCAAGAAAGGTGCAGCACAAGTTACGTACAAAGGACAATTCAGAATGTCACAGCCTCAACAGACCATCGACGTGATGACTCCGGGTGAATACATTACATTCAAACAAGACATCGCCCGTCTGAAAGATGGATGGAGCGGTGACCAACTGAACCCTGAAAATATATTGAGCGCCAGCGAACTTGTAAACTATAAACAAGGCATCACAAACGATTGGCAAGACCTCATTTTCCGCAATGCCTTTACAATGGAACATCAAGTGGGCATCTCCGGCGGTACCGAAAGCACTACTTATATGGGTGCAGTTTCTTACTTGGATCAAGAAGGTGTAGTTTACAACTCCGACATGAAACGCTACAACCTGAACTTAAGCGTGACTCAGGTATTGAATAAATGGTTGACCATCGGTGTACAGACTCAGTTCGTACAAAGAGATGGCGGTGGCATTACTCCCAACATCGAACATGCCGTAAAGCAAAGTCCTTATGGTATCTTCAAAGACGAGAATGGTAATTACTACGAAGAACCTATGGATCAGTCGTTAATCATCAATCCGATGGCTAATGTCAATGCCGACCAGGATCAGACAAACCGCAACTTCTTCATCAATACCTATGCTGACATCTTATTACCTGTAAAGGGACTTTCTGCCCGCACGACCTTCGGTTATAACTATCGTAGTGGTTTCACAGGTACTTATTATGGCCGTGATACCAAAGACGGTAGAACAGCCAGTGGTAAAGCCAGCATCAGCAATGAACATTACTGGGATTATACTTGGG
The DNA here is from genome assembly GCF_030151085.1 of Bacteroides sp. Lineage (GTDB taxonomy): Bacteria > Bacteroidota > Bacteroidia > Bacteroidales > Bacteroidaceae > Bacteroides. The sequence goes on from NZ_JASLER010000005.1 coordinate 114,370, forward strand.
AAAACTTGCTTAAATACAATCGTGAGTTTGGCAAACATCGTTTTGATGCAACCGGTTTGTTCAGTGTACAACAAACTCAAAGAAAGAAGTCCAATCAATCTGCCGAAAGCTTTGTGAACGATGATTCCAGCTATCACAATATCAGTGCCGGTGAAAATAAGAAAACCGTAGGTTCCAGCTTACAAGAAACATCCATGTTGTCTTACATGCTTCGTTTGAACTATTCGTATGCAGGTAAATATATGTTGACCCTGACCGGTCGTTCCGATGGTTACTCTGCTTTTGGTGCCAACAATAAATATGCAATCTTCCCCTCAGTAGCAGCTGCATGGAACATCGCTTCCGAGAATTTTATGGAAGGCGCACAAAGTTGGTTGGACCAATTAAAGCTACGTGTATCCTATGGTTCTAACGGTAACCAAGCTATCAGCCCTTATCAGACATTGGACCGTCTGCACCTCACCAACTACATTTGGGGCGACGGAGGCACAGGTGTTAATGGTGCTTATTTGGCTAATGATGGTGTAGGTAATCCTAACCTGAAATGGGAAACTACCAATACCTTCAACGTAGGTATCGACTACTCTTTTTTCAATGGACGTATCAACGGTAATATCGAAATGTATGTTGCCAATACCAAAGATTTGCTGATGAAGCGTACTGTACCCATCATGAATGGCTATAAGACCATCTGGGACAATGTGGGCAAGACTCGCAACAAAGGTGTTGAAATCACTTTGAACACTGTAAACATCCGTAAGAAAGATTTTGAGTGGAGCACCGGCATCATCTTCTCACTAAACCGTGACAAGATTGTAGACCTGCGTGGTGACAAGAAAGATGATGTTACCAATAAATGGTTCATCGGCAAGCCCCTGAGAGTATATTATGATTACGAAGTAGGTGGTATCTGGCAAGAAGGCGACAAATTTACTTATACCGCAGACGATGGCAAAGAAAAAGAAATTCAAAAAGGTGCCAAACCAGGTTCAGCCAAAGTGAAAGATGCAGATGGAAACGGCTATATCAACTCTGATGATAAAGTGGTGGTTGGTTCCAAAAATCCAAGCTTCCTGATGTCAATGAGCAATACTTTGACCTACAAGAATTTCTATCTATCATTCTTGCTGAACGGTACTTTCAAAGTAACACGCGAATTGAATGAGGCCAATATCGGTAGCTGGAGCTACAACCTCTACAATTATCTGCATAATGCTGACTATTGGACACCCGAACACACGAATTCCAAATATGCATCACCGGTATATAATAACTTCGATGGCCATGCTTATTACAAGGATTACACCTATGTTCAAATCAAAAATATTACCGTAGGGTATAATTTTGATGCCAACTTTATCAAGAAATTAGGTATCACCGGTTTGGGCGTTAACCTCAGCGTAGAGAATCCTTATACATTCTGTGACATCCGCAGCGTATTGAACTACGATAACAGTTGGTTTGCTTCATATCCTACTGCCCGTTCTTATGTACTGGGATTGAACTTAACATTCTAAACACTTAAACTTATATACAATGAAGAATTATATATCAAAAGCCGCTATTGCTCTGCTAGTGACGTTATCAGCCACCGGTTGTTCCGACTTCCTCGACGAGAATCTGAAGAGTGAATTAGCTCCGGACAATACTTATACAAGTACCTACGGCTTTGAAGTCGGCTCTACCGGACTCTATGCCGAAGCACGTTCCGAATATAACACATGGGGCGAAAACGGAGCATATATGCACAATGCCGCTTGCCCGTACGAGGCTCTGCAAATTGCTACCGACCTTGCTACAATGGGTACCAAGGATGGTTCTATCCAACCTTTCGGCTATCTTACATTAACTCCGAATACCGGCATTGTAGGTTCCTATTGGAACTGGGCTTACAGCTTAATAGCAGGTGCCAATGAAATGTTGAAATACTCCGAGATAAACACAAACTGGGACAAGAGTACAGACAAGGCACTCTATCAGGCAGAATCACGCTTCTTCCGTGCTTACGCTTATCGCACACTGGTTTATCTGTATGGAGATGTTCCTTATGTTGACAAGATTCAGGAAGACTTTAAAGTAGACTTTACTCGTACTCCGAAAGCGGAAGTAATTTCTCACATGGTAGATGATTTGAAGTTTGCCGTTGACAATCTTCCTAAAGACCCTGATGCTGTAAAAGTAGGAAAGTTAACCAAATGGGCTGCCGAGCATCTGTTAAGTGAAGTCTACCTAATGCAAGGAGATTATACTAAGGCAGAAACGGCTGCTTCTAACGTTATTGAAAGTGGTTATTTCCACTTGATGGAAGATCGTTTTGGCGAGAAAGCTAAAGAAAAAGGAGATGTATTCTCTGACTTATTTGTAGAGAATAACCAAAACCGCACTTCCGGTAATACGGAGAGTATTTGGGTGATGCAATTTGAATATAATACCACCGGTGGTGGTACAAACTCTGATGATTGGACCCGCCGCGCTTGGGAACCCAAGTATTTTGAGATTCCCGGTTTTACATTGGCCGACTCCCTTGGTGGTCGTGGACTGTCTCAACTAGTTCCTATGAAATGGTGGATTGGTGAAGACGCAGGTTTCTTTGATAAGAATGACATCCGTAACTCAGAGTATAACATCAAGCGCGACTGGTACTATAACAATCCCAAGATGCCTGAAACTTACGGTACGAAAGCTCAGATTACTGACGAAACATGGTTTACTACTTATCGTCTTTATCCTGCTTTGACTAAATTCTTCTACGGACGTGCCGAGAATCTTTCTTTGACCGGTGCTTTCCGTGATCGTATGAAATTCCGTTTATCAGAAACCTATTTACTTCTTTGTGAAGCAAGACTAGGAAAGAAAGATATACCGGGAGCCCGTGAAGCTATCAACGTAGTACGCCGCCGTGCCCACGCTACAGAGATTACCGATAAAGAAATGACATTAGACTTCTTATTGGACGAACGTATTCGTGAATTAGTTGGTGAGGAATCACGCCGCTTTACTTTGGTAAGAACAGGCAAACTATTGGAACGTACACGTAAATACAACACAGAATCAGGACCTGCTATGCGCGACTATCATGCATTGTGGCCCATTCCACAAAGTATTATCGACTCAAACACAGGTGCTGAATTCCCACAGAATCCGGAATATTAATAGATATTAGTTTAGAATAAGGTAAAAAAGATCGTTTTCAAGATTCTCATCAAGGGAATTGTCGGTGTCCATTGAGAACAAAGGCAATTCCCTTTATTATTTAATCAAACAATTATGAAGATAAACAAACAAATTATTACAGCATTGTTTCTGCTTGTTTGCGCTACAGCATTCTCACAAGTACCCTTCAGCAAAGCCGAGATCAAAGGTCTAATGAAGCAAGTGGCAGATTGGCAGATAAAGAATCCCAGTACCGAACACGAACACCACGACTTGGACTGGACCAACGGAGCACTTTACGTCGGTATGGCTGACTGGGCAAAGTTGGCAGAGCAGCAAGACCAAGACAGCACATACTACCAATGGTTATACAAAATCGGTTCCCGCAATGGGTGGCAACCTTACAAACGGATGTACCACGCCGATGACATAGCCGTATCACAATCTTTTATAGACCTATATCGCAGGTATAAGAAAGAGAACATGCTCATCCCTACTTTAGCACGTGCAGAGTGGATAGTCAACCATCCTTCCGATGGCCCTTTCAAATTAGTAGAAAACAATAGCAAAACGTTGGAACGCTGGACTTGGTGTGATGCCCTGTTCATGGCTCCCCCCGTATATGCCAAGCTATACCGTGAAACCGGTAACCGCAAGTTTCTCCAATTCATGGATAACGAATACCGAGCCACATACGACTATCTGTTTGATAAGGAGGAAAATCTCTTCTATCGTGATTGGCGCTACTTCGGTAAGAAAGAAGCCAATGGAAAGAAAGTATTTTGGGGACGTGGCAATGCCTGGGTACTAGGAGGATTAGCAGAAATACTGCAAGAACTACCCAAAGATCTGATAGAGCGTGCATACTATGAAGAACTCTTCATCAAGCTATGTACGCGTGTCGCCGAATTGCAAAATGAAGATGGATACTGGCATGCCAGTCTTTTAGACCCAGCCTCCTACCCTTCGCCCGAAACAAGTTCTACCGGTTTCTTCGTCTATGCACTGGCTTATGGTGTAAATGCAGGTATCTTGTCCGAAGATGATTTCATGCCTGTTATCATCAAAGGCTGGAAGGCACTGACCGATGCGGTAGACGCAAATGGCAAACTCGGCTGGGTACAACCCATCGGAGCCGATCCGCGCAAAGTAACCCGCGACATGACCGAAGTATATGGCGTAGGCGCTTTTCTGCTAGCCGGATGCCAAATGTACAAAATGGCAGTCGATACAGAAGCTAACTATATCAAGATATGGCCGGACAAGAAAACAATGTTGGGAAATCCCTTAAGCGGATGGGTAGTATATGGCAACGAGAATGTCAACGATGACTTCTGGAAAAAGTACGACCATATTTATGTGGCCGAGAAAGGAACCACAGTAAAAGTTTCCGACTATGCCCGCACACTGTACATCCGTACTCATTGGAGCACCTTCAATCCTGCCGAAGGCGTATACGGATGGGATACTGACGAGAAGTTGAAAAAGGTCATCCAAGGAGCACTAGACAGAGGAATGCGACTTTCTTTCCGTGTGGTAGTCGATAGCCGTGACCGGAAGAATGAAGCCACTCCGGCTTATGTCTTCGATGCCGGAGCCAAATATTATACTGACCGTGGGTTACGCTCTCCCTATCCTGACGATCCTATCTTTCAGGAGAAATATGCGAAGTTCATTGAAGCCTTTGCCAAAAAGTACAACGATCCTGATTTAGTGGAATTTGTAGATGGTTACGGACTGGGCAAGTGGGGAGAAGCACATACCATGAAGTATATTGACCCTAAGAACCGCGAATCTGTATTCAACTGGATTATCGACTTATATTCCAAGTACTTTACCAAAGTCCCCTTAGTCATCAACTACCACCGCTGGATGGGAGCCGGCAAAGACTGGGCTGGCGAAGAAAACTTCGACCCGGATAGTGAACGCCTGCTGGTCAGTGCCTACAATAAAGGTTATTCTCTACGTCACGATGCCTTCGGAATGCGGGAGTATTATGGTCAATGGGAACGCAAACATGTAAAACCTTGGATCATGAAGCGCCCTGTACTACTGGAAGGTGGTTGGATTGTCGGCAAGCATTCTTTCCAATTAGATACTAGCGGTTATAAAACAGCAAAAGATGTTCGTATGGGCGAGTATGAGGATGGCAAAGAAGCTTACGTCAATATGATGGATTTCCGTGTAGGCGACGAAACAATAAGTTGGTTTCGGGATGCTTTCCCCTTAGTCGAGCGTTTCATTTCTGAAGGTGGTTATCGTTTATATCCCGACTCTATCGTTGTCCCCAAAGAAGTGAAAAGCGGTTCTAAAATAAAAATAACCCATCGCTGGAATAATTTAGGTTGGGGTTATTGTCCAACCAACATTCCCCAATGGAACCAAAAGTATAAAGTAGCTTTTGCTTTATTGGATAAAAAAGATAAAATAGTATACTCATTTCTTGATACAAAGACCGACCTATCTACTTGGATTAAAGGTACTCCCACTACTTACGAATTTGCCCCGAACATACGTGGTGTAAAAAGTGGTAATTATACTTGGGCAGTTGCCTTAGTTGATACTACCAAAGGAAATGGCAGCAATATAAAAGGTTTGAATATGGCTGCAAAAGGAAACTTAACAAACTCCGGCTGGCTGAAGTTAGCAGAAGTGATTGTTAAATAGTTAATCCCCTAATAAAAGAAAATCCCGTAAGACATGATCTTACGGGATTTTCTATATCAGTACTTCAGAATTAAGTTTACTTATTTCTTTGCCGGCAACTGCTTCAGCAGACAATCTACTGCCACTTTCAATTGTGCATCATCACCCTTCAAAGCAGCTTCCGGTTCATTGTAAATCAATATATCCGGTTGTAATGTATGGTTTTCAAGATAATTACCTTGCATATCCATACAACCTACCTGCGGAATACCGAACACAATGCTCGGATCAATCTGACGTTCCCACCAAACAGCGGTCATCGTTCCGGCAACAGGTGTACCAACCAACTTACCTATACCTAGAGTTTTATATACAAAAGGAGTACCGTGTGCGTTACTATAGTTATCCTCGCAAACCAGCATACATGATGGTTTCAACCATTTATTGAAAGGATCGCTACCAATATATTGCCCACGCGGAACAAACCGTTCATACTCTTTTCCACTTAGCAAGGTCACAACGTCATCGTGCAACCATCCGCCACCATTGTGGCGAACATCCACTACAACCGCTTCTTTAGCACGATTCTGTTCACTCAACAAATCAGAGTATATCTTACGGAAACTTTCACTATCCATTCCCTTGATATGAACATAACCGATGCGACCACCGGAAAGCGCTTCTACCTTCTTACGGCAATTCTCCACCCAACGCTTATAAAGTAGTTCGCTTTGTGCACCGGAAGTAATAGGCTTCAAGGTCTCTTCAAAACGTTTACCTGTAGCAGGATCATAAACAGAAAGCACAACTTTACGTCCGGCCTTACCTTCCAGCAACGGGAAGTAATCGCTACCTGCTTTTATGGCAGTACCGTCTATCTTCTCGATAACACAACCGGGTTTCACATCCGTTTTCTTCTTTGTCAACGGACTTTGAGCAATGATTTCCTTTATCTTTAATCCATCGCCGGTATAAGTATCATCGTAGAATACACCTAAATTAGCGGTGGCTAACGGAGCACCGGGAGCAGAATAACGTGCACCGGTATGCGAGCCGTTCAACTCACCCAACATTTCACTCAACATTTCTGTAAAGTCATAGTTGTTGTTGATAGATGGCAAGAAGCGTTTATAAGTTTCTTTATACCCGGTCCAGTCTGTTCCTTGCAAGTCGGCTACATAGAATTTATCATCTACTTGCTGCCAAACATGATCGAAAATATATTGGCGCTCACCGTATGGCTGATAATCAAAGAACGCTTCAAACTCAATCGGAGTAATCTTGCTACCTTCTATTTCAATCTTCTTCATGCCATCGTAACTGCCAAGGAAAATGTTCTTCCCGTCTTTATCGGATAGCAAAGCACCAGCACCCACTTTCTTCAAAAGAACTTTAGTCGAATTCTCTTTCAGATTGTGTTCCCAAAGATCATATCCGTCTTCAAAAGTAGATAGATAATAAAGAATATCCCCTTTTTGTGTAAGTATGGCATCTGCCATGTGTGAAGAGTTCACAGTAAGACGTACAATACGGTCGAAACGATTGGCAAGGTCAAACTTCAAAGGTTCCACTTTCTTTTCTTTATCCTTGTCCTTATCTGTATCGGCTTTCTTTTTAGTATCTTTTCCATCCTTTTTCTCTGCTTTTTCCTTCTCTTCCTTAGCAGCCTTTTCAGCCTCTTCCAGCAAAGCAGTCTCTTCTTTGTTCATCAAGAAGCGGTCGTATGCTTCAGCATCAAAGAACATGATATACGTATCATCTTCAGAGCCCCAGCTACCATGACTACGGTATCCGGCACGGTCGCTAGTCCAAATCATAGCCTTACCGCCTAATACCCATTTGGCATTACCATCGCTATATCCGCTTTGAGTAAGATTTACCATTTCGCCTTTACCGTCGGCATTCACCAATACAACATCCTTGTTATTCCAACCGCCAACACCGATATAGTCCGAAAGAATCCATTTGCTGTCGGGGCTCCATTGGTACCATTGGTCGCCATCAGAATAAGAATATTGATATTTACCGTCCATAACCGTACGCACTTCTTTCGTTTTCAGATTGATGACGCGGATGGCAGTACGGTTTTCAAGGAAAGCAATTTCTTTTCCATCAGGACTGTATTGAGGTTGGAAAGAAGCCACGTCAGAGTTTATCAACTTCTCTTCTTTTAATTCCGTAGCGTATGTAAACAGCTTTTCGTCTTTACGGACAATGCTTGAAGTATAAACTTGCCAAAGTCCGTTACGTTCAGAAGCATAAACCAATGTACGACCATCAGGAGCAAAATTTATATCACGTTCCTGACAAGGAGTATTGGTTATCTGTTTCGTAGTTTTATAATCTACAGAAGTCACATAAACATCACCACGCAGAATAAAGGCAACTTCTTTTCCGTCAGGAGATACAGCCATTTCCGTAGCACCACTACTCTTAATCTGACGAATAAGATCTTTATCATTTTTATCAGAAACGATACTTATATTCACTTTATTGGGTTGACCGCCCGGAAGGAGCGTGTAGATTTCTCCATCATAACCATAGCAGAGTTTACCATCAGCCGATCCACTAAGGAAACGTACCGGTTGCTTGGTGTGATGCGTAATTTGTATAGCAGTCGAAGCACCCGGTGTACGTTGGTACACATTGAAAGTTCCGTTCTCTTCGCTCAGATAGTAGAATGACTTTCCATCGGGAGCCCAAACCGGTTCACGATCTTCTCCACCAAAAGTGGTCAACTGCTGGTAATGAGGTTCTTTAGCTGGATTGTACATCCAAATGTCACGGGCAATAGGTGATACATGGTGTTTACGCCAGTAGTCCTCGTATCCCTTCTTGTCCTGATAAAGCATTACTCCCTCTTTGTTGATAGAGATACACTCCATGGGCATGGACGAAACCATCTGCGGACGTCCGCCTTCTACAGAAACTTGATACACTTGACGGAACTGTCCATTGGAAGGGAAAACCACCGCCTCAACGGAAGGCATTACATCTGCCGAAAACAAGATATGCCCTGCATCGCTGAAAGCCAGCGGAGTTTCACTGCCGGAATGGGTAGTCAGTCGACGAGGTTCACCACCTTCTTTAGAAACAAGATAAATATCCATGCTCCCTAA
>NZ_JASLER010000016.1 GCF_030151085.1 Bacteroides sp.
GTGAAGCTGGAAGATGTTCCTGCTCATAGCTTGGGTGAATATACCGGCGAAAGTAGTCGTAAGACTATCGACATCAAGTATAACGAAGGTATTTTCGTAGGATACCGTTGGGCTGACAAACAGAAGAAGGTTAAACCGTTATTCCCCTTCGGCCACGGTTTAAGCTATACTACTTTTGCCTATGGCAAACCGGTTGCTGACAGCAAAACAATGTCTGCTGACGGTACTTTGACTGTAAAAGTAAATGTGAAGAATACCGGTGCTCGTGAAGGTCAGGAAGTTGTGCAGATGTACATCAGCGACAAGCAGTCTTCTTTGCCTCGTCCTATCAAGGAACTGAAAGGTTTCCAGAAGATTAAGCTTGCTCCGGGTGAAGAGAAAGAAGTGACTTTCACCATTAATAAAGAAGCCCTGAGCTTCTTCGACGATGCCAAGCATGCTTGGGTAGCCGAACCGGGCAAGTTTGAAGCAATCATTGCTGCTTCTGCTGCGGATATTAAAGGTATAGTTCCTTTTGAATTGAAATAATTATTAAGTAATAAGTTTTTTTCTTTTCATTAGTTATTATCAAAGATTGTGTAAAAAGGAGGAAGGGTGCACCGGGAGGCTGCGCCCTTCTTGTGTATTAGATAGCTCCTTGTAAACAATAAAGTTGATGATATATTTAGCAGGCGAGGAAAAACCTATTATCTTTGCAAACACACCTATTTACAATCAAAATAGATAGAGACTTATGAAGAAAGTTATTATGACAGCAGCTATTGCAGCTATCTTAGGAGGATGTGCATCTCAACCGAAAAATGGTGATGCGTCCGGTAATCCTCTTTTGACAGAGTACACAACCCCTTTCCAGGTTCCGCCATTCGAACAGATCAAGATGGAGCATTACAAACCTGCTTTCCTGCAAGGTATGGAAGAACAAATGAAGGAAGTTGAGGCCATTATCAACAACCCCGAAGCCCCTACCTTTGAAAACACCATTGTGGCATTAGACCAGAGCGGGGAACTTTACCGCAAGGTACGCACCGTCTTTGGCGGACTGAACAGTGCCAATACCAACGATGACATGCAGGCTTTGAGTAAGGAACTTTCTCCTTTGCAGTCTAAGCATAGCGATGACATGAACCTTAATCCTAAACTCTTTGCCCGTGTCAAAGAGGTATATGACAATCAGGATAAATTCAACCTGGACAAGGAACAGAAGAAGTTACTTGAGGAAACTTATAAAGAATTTGTTCGTGGTGGTGCCAATCTCGATGCCGAGAGCCAGAAGAAGTTGCGCGAGCTGAATAGTGAAATATCCATGCTGCAACTAACTTTCGGTCAGAATATGTTGAAGGAAACTAATGCCTTCAAGTTGGTAATAGATAAGAAAGAAGACCTGGCAGGACTTTCCGAATCCTTGATTGCCGCTGCTGCCGAACAAGCTCAGAAAGATAGCTTGGAAGGTAAGTGGGTATTTACCCTTCAAAACCCTAGCGTGATGCCTTTCCTGCAATATGCCGATAATCGTGATTTGCGTGAGAAGATATTCAATGGCTACATCAGCCGTGGCAACAACGGCAATGCCAACGATAATAAAGAAGTAGTTCGTAAACTTATCAAAGCCCGCCTTGAGAAGGCAAAATTGATGGGTTATGAAGACTACGCCTCATTTGTGCTCGAAGAGCGTATGTCGAAGAACTCGGCTGCCGTATACGATCTGCTCGACCAGATCTGGACTCCTACTTTGTCTAAAGCCAAAGAGGAATTAGCTGACATCAACGCCGAAATCAAAAAAGACGGCAAGAACTTTACCGCCGAAGGTTGGGACTGGCGCTACTATGCCGACCGTGCCCGTAAGGCCAAGTTCGACCTTGATGAGAACCAGATTCGTCCTTACTTGAAGCTTGATAATGTGCGTGACGGTATCTTCTACGTATGCCAGAAACTCTATGGCATCAGCTTCTCACCTTTGACAAATGTTCCTCTTCCTCATCCCGAAGCACAAGCCTTTGAATGTAAGGATAAGGATGGCTCGCATCTGGGCGTTCTCTATATGGACTTCTTCCCCCGTGCTAGTAAGCGTGGTGGAGCATGGTGCGGTACTTACCGTTCGCAGACATACGCAGATGGCAAAAAGGTAGCTCCGGTAGTAACTATTGTCTGCAACTTCACCAAGCCTTCCGAAGGACAACCTGCTCTGCTGAGTGCCGATGAAGCTAATACCTTCTTCCACGAGTTTGGCCATGCCCTGCACAATCTGTTCAAGGATGTACATTACTACGGCGTTGCAAACGTACCACGCGACTTCGTTGAGTTGCCTTCTCAAATTATGGAACATTGGGTATTCGAGCCCGAGGTATTGAAAGTATATGCCAAGCATTACCAGACAGGTGAAGTAATCCCTGCCGAACTGATTGAGAAGCTTGATAAGAGCGGCAAATATGGTCAAGGATTTGCTACTGCCGAATATACCGCTGCATCTGTGCTGGATATGGACTTCCATGTCTTGAAAGAAGTGCCCGAAACTATGGATGTCATGAAGTTCGAAGCTGACGCCTTGAACAAGCGTGGTGCTTTGAAGCAGATACCTTCACGCTACCGCACTACTTACTTCAACCATACGATGGGTGGTGGCTATACAGCCGGTTACTATAGTTATATTTGGGCAGAAGTTCTTGATTCCGATGCTTTCCAGGCATTCGTAGAAAGTGGTGACCTCTTTAATCAAGAGTATGCCGATAAGTTCCGCAAATACATCCTCACTCCCGGCGGCATTGACGATGCAATGGATATGTACGTTAACTTCCGTGGCAAGAAGCCGGGGATTGAACCATTGCTGGAGAATAGAGGGCTGGTTTATAAGGTAACATTACCTCCTTTTATAGCTCCTCAACCTTAATTACTCTTTAGACTATCATATTACACTCCTATAAGTGCGGGCTTACACTTATAGGAGTGTTTATTTATGCGGCTACTAGTGTGATTAGTGGCCTATATAAATTGTATTTTTACAGATTATTGTACGGTAACGTCTGTAGCCAAAGCTCCATAAAGCGGTCGTAGACTTGGTATCCCTTATCAGACTTATACACATATTCTTTATCTATGAGGACTTTGAGAGCTGTATTAACACTACTACTCCCTTTCAGTTTGTATTTGCCGATGAATACTGAGCTATTGATGCCGGTTACAATTTTTTCTCTAGCTATGGCACGTAATAGGGTTGACTGATTTTCCGTCAACATGCCATAGAGTTGCTGATAAGAATCTATTTCGGACTGGATGATGTCTGCCAAGCAAACATCAATCGTTTTCTCTTCTATAGACGAATTGCTTTGTTCGTAAAGGCGGTTTAGCATGTATTGCATGTACCACGTGTGTCCTTCAAAGCGTTCGTAAATCTGCATAAAAAGAAATTTGTCCAGTTGTTTGCCTCCTTTTTTCATCCAACTTTGGGCAAAGGATAGGTAGTTTTCGGCGGGGATGGGCTGGAGAGCCATTTTCTCCGTACTTCGATAGAAAGGGCGTTTGGCAGAGGAGAAGATATCGTTCATGATATGCTGCTTGCTACCCGAAAAGATGAAATGTACGTGAGGTAGGAATTGTATGTATGAACGTAATAGACCTTCTACACCTTTTTCCTGATATTCGGTGATTTGTTGAAACTCGTCAATGGCAATATAACATTCTTTACCCGAATGCTCCAGATAATCAAAGATTTCTTTAAGAGTAGCTTGTGCTTGAGCCGGTTGAAAGTCAAGTGTGACTTGTGGTGTTCCGTTCAACGGGTCGTTGGAATAGATAAGGCGGCAACTCTTGAAGAAGCCGGTAAGTGTGGTCAACGCTTTTTGTGAGAGAGTATCAAGTTTTCCGATAACAGTTTGCCCGAAGAGGATGATAAAATCATTCAGGCAGGTAGTGGAAAAGATATCCATATAGAAGCATGCAGTCTCAGTCTCTTGCTGTTGGATATGGTAGAAGGCATTCTTTATTAAGCCGGTTTTTCCCATACGGCGAGGGCTCATCAGGGTTATATGCCGCCCGTTTTTTAGAGCGGAAATCAACTTCTGCGTTTGTTCCTCCCTGTCGCAAAAATACTCAGGAGAAATATACCCATAAACTAAAAAAGGATTAGCTATTCTATTCATAAGCAGTAATTTATTTATAGCACAAAAAGTGTAGCACTTTTTGTGCTACACAAATTACGCTATAACTTTTTGGATTAGCAAATGTTTGAGTAATAATCTACTATTTCCTTTTCTTGAAGATCTTCGTAAATAGATCCTTAATGAGTAGGCTTAAGGGTAATAATCCAAAGACTGTTTCTAACGGATGTGTCCGAATAGCCCATAGGCATATCTTGAAATCTGTAAATGTTCTTTTTAAGCGTGGAGAACGATAGTGGTCACATTTCATGTTCCAAAGAATGTTTCCGAATAAACAGCATGTACATTCCATCGTGTTTTTTGAAGCTTCGTGTAAGTTATCCAATACAATATCTATAGGGATATTCTCGTCTATGAATGCAAATGGGTCGGTAGATTCTTCTAATTTGCGCAATAAATCACAGGTACAGTCGGGACAGTGAGGATTATTGGATTCCATGGCTTTGAACTTTAAGTTAATATAAGGTTCCCATGTGCCAATAAAAATGGCGTGGAAACTATTGTCGATATTATTATTCCAACATAAGGCTCTGGTAAACCACTAAGCAAATAATAACAAGCAATAGCTCCACGCCAAGATGTATATAACAAAGTTATATGCAACTATGACGTGGAGACTCTCACCTATTATTCGCGCTTATGAAATTTTACCAGAATTTAATGTTGGCGAATAATGAAATGAATTTCTCCAAAATGAAACGCACCTTCTCCTACTTCAAGGGGAAGGTGCGACAAAGATATACAATTTTCTAACTACTTGTAATGACTCTAGCTATATAAATTCACTACTTGTATCTACTTCAGATACTCCATAGACTTTGCAATACCCATTTCCAATCCTCTTAGTTCTGCCAATCCACGCAGGCGACCTATGCAGGAGTAACCCGGATTGGTTTTCTTTTTCAGGTCATCCACCATCTGATGTCCGTGGTCGGGACGCATCGGAATGGAGACACCACGGTGCTGTTGCAGTTCGAGGAAGGCTTTCATGACGTGATACATATCGACATCCCCTTCGAGGTGATTGGCTTCGTAGAAGTTGCCTTCGGCATCGCGTTGGGTACTACGGAGGTGAACGAAGTTTATACGGTCGGCGAACTGGGTCATCATGGCAGCACAATCATTGGCACTACTTACACCGAAGGAACCGGTGCAGAGGCATAGACCGTTGCTCTTATTGGGAACGGCATCAATGATTGCCTGGAAGTCCGCTGCACAGCTCATGATACGTGGTAAACCAAGGATAGAACGAGGAGGGTCATCCGGATGAATAACCAATTCTACGCCTGCTTCGTCGGCAACGGGAGCAATCTCTTGTAAGAAATAGATCAGGTTGGCACGTAGCTTTTCGGGAGTGATGGTATTGTAGCGGTCCAGTTCTTGTTGGAACTGTTCAAGTGTGAAGCTTTCTTCAGAACCCGGCAGACCGGCGATCATGTTGCGGATGAGGAGTTGCTTGTCGGCTTCGGTCATTCGCTCTAAGCGGGCTTTTGCCTTTGCCTTTTCTTCTTCGGTGTAATCGTTTTCAGCACCCGGACGTTTCAGCAGGAAGAGGTCGAAGGCGATGAAGGCGGCACGTTCGAAACGGAGAGCACGGCTACCGTCGGGCAGTTCGTAGGCAAGATCGGTGCGAGTCCAGTCCAGTACGGGCATGAAGTTGTAGGTGACGATGTTTACGCCACATTTGCCGAGGTTGCGCAGGCTTTCTTTATAGTTGTCGATATACTTCTGGTAGTCTCCGGTTTGGGTCTTGATATGTTCGTGTACGGGTACACTCTCTACCACAGACCAGCGCAGACCCACTGCTTCGATTATCTCTTTGCGTTTCATGATTTCTTCTACTGTCCACACTTCGCCGTTGGGGATGTGGTGCAGTGCGTTGACAATGCCGGTAGCTCCGGCTTGTTTGATATCCCAAAGGCTTACGGGGTCGTTAGGACCGTACCAACGCCAGGTTTGTTCACATAAGATCATATATATAATGTTTAGTGATTCTGTTTGATTTATATTATGCCGCAAGGAAACCTTGCTCCGGCGCTACGCCGGTTAGATGGAGAATGCGTCGAAACC
>NZ_JASLER010000029.1 GCF_030151085.1 Bacteroides sp.
ACTATGATGCCTGTAAGAAGAACTCAAAATTGGTTGCCAAGTATTTTTAATGATTTCTTTGACAACGACTGGATGGTAAAAGCAAATGCAACCGCACCTGCCATCAATGTATTCGAGACTGAAAAAGAGTACAAAGTAGAACTGGCTGTTCCTGGTATGACGAAGGAAGACTTCAATGTTCATATTGACGAAGAAAACAATCTGGTCATCAGCATGGAAAAGAAATTAGAAAGCAAGGAAGAGAACAAGAAAGAAGGTCGCTACCTGCGTCGTGAGTTCTCTTATACCAAATTCCAACAGAACATGATTCTTCCTGACAATGTGGACAAAGATAAGATTGCTGCACATGTAGAAAATGGAGTATTGAATATCTCTCTGCCCAAATTCACAGAAGAAGAGAAGGAGAAAGCTAAGAAATTCATTGATGTAAAATAAAAGATTGGTAAAAAGAGAAATCCCTCGTTGCAAAACTTCAAAGTTTGCAACGAGGGATTTCTCTTTATGTTATTCAGTACTTAGGCTCATTTCTTTTTTCCTTTCAAGAAACGATCCGTCAGCCATTTGCGTACCGGCTCGTCGTAAAGTTTCAAACAAGCATAAGCCAAAACAAAAGAGCCAACAAAAGTAAGTATCATATACGGAATACCTTCTACCATTGTAGCATTATTGTTGCATGCCCATGCCGTATAAGTATATACCAACGGATAGTGCGTGATATAGACTGGATATGAAATATCTCCCAGGAACTTACATACTGCCGTAGAACGCTTACCGGTAACTTTACCTCCCGCTCCCATCGACACTATAATCGGGAAAATACAGATAATGCAGAAAGCCTCGTAAAGCCCATTCATCCAATAGCCGTCTTCACCACCGATACGGGGAACAGAAAGAATCACCACAATCATCAAGCTACACCACCAGAAAGCCCGCTTGTTAATACGTATCAGCCAGCCAAGACGAGACAACAGCAAACCTCCGAAGAAAGGATACATTAAGCGCACAAGCCCTACGTATTGTTGTTCCCAATTTAGTGCCCATCCACCTACAATATCACCAGCAGGAGCCGTCAGGCACAGATGTACTGTAAAGCAACCTGCCACAAATACAAGTATGGATAAAGCTACTTTATTAAACTTACGCACAAACAAAGCATACAAGATATTACCAATATACTCAAAATAGAGTGACCAAGCAGGACCATTCAGGGGATGCATCTCAGTCCAGCCACGAATATCCCATTTCAGGGGCAAAGGGAGTAAGGTACAACCCAATAACATAATCAGCAGCATTTTGCCGACAGGTGTGTCTGCAATAGGCGGAAAACAAGGAGAAGCTTGAAAATAGAAGAATATAGCCCCTATGATACTTCCCATGATCACCATAGGATGAAGACGAATAATACGGCGTTTAAAGAAAGTACCGACTGACATTCGGTTCCAACGATCATCGTAAGCATAACCAATAACAAAACCAGAAAGCATAAAAAAGAAATCTACGGCCAGATAACCATGATTGATCCATTGTTCAAGGTGATTTCCACCGGAATGCGCTTCAAACAAATGGAAAGCAACGACCATAACCGCTGCCACGCCACGAAGACCGTCCAGTATCTCATAATGCGGTTTCGAAGCAAGATAAGTAGTTTGTGTATTCATTTTGGTATAAGAAATTAATTAATTCGTGCACAAAGATAGAAGAAAATTCCTTTCTAAAAACTGACAGATATCATATAATTTAGAAAAAAGCGGTGAAGAATTTGAATCTCCACCGCTTTCTATAAGCATTAATAGCTCTTTTCTAATAAAAGAGAATGTTCTTTAGCAAAGGTATTAAGGATTTTGATCCTTATCCGTGATTAACGGGTTAGCATTCAACTCTTCTACCGGAATTTGGAAAATGAAACGGTTGTCATTATCTTTTAAGTCTTTTACTACCCAAAGTCCATGATACTTGCTACGAGTGGCTTTCTCTCCATTCACAATAAAGCCTAAGCGCAAGATGTCAGTCATAGCAAAACCTTCGCCATAAAGCTCTTTACGACGCTCTTTCCAGATGCGTTCGAGCATGTCATTACGAGTAGCAGCCGGAGCCTCGTTTACATAACCTTCAATACGTTTGG
Organism: Bacteroides sp.; assembly: GCF_030151085.1. Classification (GTDB taxonomy): domain Bacteria; phylum Bacteroidota; class Bacteroidia; order Bacteroidales; family Bacteroidaceae; genus Bacteroides. Next base: position 2,123 of record NZ_JASLER010000029.1, read on the forward strand.
CACGCAATTCATCCAGTTTGTCCTGAGCTTTCTGTAACTCTCCTTTGTTTGCGTATGCTTCTGCCTGAATCAATACCATCTCCGAAACACGCATCATCGGAATATGTCCTGTTTTAAGTGAATTATCCATGAATTTAAGCGGACAGTATTCGTTGTCTTCTTCTTTGCTGCCAGGTTCTTGCATGAAGAGCTTGCGGACATCAGACTCATCAAACAAATCGATAAACGCTTTATCCACACGTACATTCTGATAACCGGTACGCCCGCTTCTGCGGTCAATGAAAGAGAAGAAACCCGGATATCCGGTATTTCCCTGACTATCGTTAACAAAGCCCCAAATCCAATCCTTATTAGAATTATCGTTGAAGCCTAATTCCCAAGAAGCACGGTCCATAATTCCCAATCCTTCGCAAGCTGCCTGAGCGTTTTCTATTACCTTATCCCACAAAGCATTCTGAAAGCCATTATCAGTACCGGCATAAGCCATATCTGCCTGAACACGTGCCAGGAAACCGTATGCTACCTGCTTATTGATATAACCTTTGCTCGTACGAGCATTGGTCAATACATCTATTGCGTCATTCAAATCTTGAACCATCTGTGTGTAAACCTCCGACAATTTTCCACGTCCTTTGGCATCCTTGTCTTCAGAAAAGTTTGCACTGGGTGGAAGCAGAATCAAAGGAACACCAGCAGCATCGGGATTGAGGCGATAAGCTTTCTGATACATTCTCACCAACTGATGATACATCATTGCACGAATCACTTTGGCCTGGCCGTTGTATGATTTATAAGATTCGGGAGACAAACCCTTAGTTGCTTCGATCACTACATTACAGTTCTTGATGATGGCGTAAGCATATTGCCAGATAACGCGAGAGTGATAGTCATTTGCCAGGCGACTGGGCTCATCGAATTCATAATCCCATGCATACCAGCGCGAACGGGCTCGTTTGATAATCATATCAAGACCACGCACTTCGTTCTTCATCACCCACGACACATATGATGCATCATCATGATTGGTAGATTCGGCACCATTGTATGCCATCATTTTCTTGTATGTGCCATTAAGCAAAGAACTGATGTTCAATTCATTGTCAGTCATTTCAGACGAGCCTACAGAGTCGGTAGGTTTCGTTTGCAAGAAAGAATCGCCACATCCTGTTGTTGTCAGAATCAGCATTCCGGACAAAGCCGTATATAATAAGAATTTTCTTTTCATAACTAAAGTCTTTAGAAGTTGAGATTAATACCGAATGAGATTGTACGTGCTGCAGTTGAGTTCGTACTTTGAGTTCCATTCAACACTTCCGGATCGGTTCCATCAGGCAGGTTACCTAACTTAAAGGTCAGCAAATTGTCACCTTGGAAATAGATACGAGCCGATTTGATATGTGCTTTTGCAAGCAATGTCTTAGGCAAAGTATATCCCAAGGTCAAAGCACGCAGACGCATATAGTCGCCATCGAACAAGAAACGTGAAGAGGCGATGGAGTAAGAATTAGCACCAATCGTTACCTTCGGAATGTTTGTGTTCCGGTTTTCCGGAGTCCAACGATCCAAAATATCGGCAGACCATTGTGTACCATAGCTACCTCCGGTATGCATCATACGTTCGTAAGCATAATCATACACTTGATTTCCGAATGTTCCGCTCAATGAGAACGAGAAGTCAACTCCATACAAATTAATATAAGGTGAAAGGGTAAACTGGACAGGTGCCAAACCATTTCCTACATAATATTTAGATGCTTCGCCGATATTAGCAGTCTTGATTCTGCCATTCTCACCTTCACCGTAATACAATGCATCACCGGTTTCCGGATCAACGCCGGCATACTCATACATATAGAATTCGTAAGCACCATGTCCCTTCTGCCATTGTTTGTCATCCTTGATGATTTTATCTTGCGGAAGCGACTTGATTTCGTTATGCAGATAACTCAGATTAAAACGTGCACCGGCTTCAATGTTTTTGTCGGCATAAAAGATACCATTCAAATCAAGATCTACACCTCGGTTCACCATACTACCGATGTTCTTGTATCTTTGGCTGAAACCGTTGGACAAAGGCATAGGCAAACTGAACAACATATCAGTGGTCAGACGATTATAAAACTCTACCGAACCCGAAATACGTTGGCCTAACATGGCAAAATCCATACCCACATTCCATGATTTATTCTTTTCCCAAGTCAAATCACGATTTTCCATCTTAGAGTAGAAAACACCCATATTGCCATTATAATTCATAGCGTTGCTACCTGTAGAAGCCAATCCCTGCCATGCATACCAGTCACTCATGTTGTCATTACCTTGTATACCATAGCTCAAACGCAGTTTCAACAAATCAAGCCATTTCACAGATTCCATGAATTTCTCTCTTGTCAAGGTCCAACCACCGCTCACTGACCAAAAGTTACCCCACGCATTATCAATATAGAAACGTGAAGATGCGTCACGACGGTAACTTGCTTCTACAAAGTATTTCGACTTATAGTCGTAGCTGGCACGACCAAAGTAACCTTCACGATTCAGTTCTTCGGTGTACGAGTTCAGATTAACCATTGTAGTCGACATGGAGAATTCCGGAAAATCATCCGAATAAGTACCACTCTTTTGTGCACTCAAGTATTTGCGGGTATTCTTTGAAGATTCATGACCCAACATCAAACCGATGTTATGATCGCCAAACTGCTGGCTATATGAAAGTACCTGATTGGCATTAATCACCATCTGATTATTACGATACTTGTATTGGTATCCCAGTCCCTTGGCATCGGCATACACACGGCTGTACATCTGATCATCATCACCATGCCATGTATTTATCGCCAGGCTGTTTTTAAAAGTCAAGCCATCGATAATATTGAGTTGGAACCACCAGTTGGGATCCAGAGTAGTCTTGGTATACTTCTTGGTATTCAAGCCCAAGGAAGCTCTCGGGTTCTGTCCCGATGCAACAGGTCGCTTAGGATCTCCATCACCCAAGTCAAAAACCGGCGTTCCGTTTTGACCCATCATCACACTGCCGTCCGCATTCCTTTTATACACCGGATAGATAGGTGCTACCACACGCGAGAATACATACGGATAACCAATGTTCTCGTAAGCCTGCGGAGGATAGTTCTGGTCACTGTACGAAAAAGCAGCACTCAAACCTGTGCTCAACCATTTTGATATATCGGCTTCCAAAGAAAGACGACCGTTGTAGCGAGTAAAATAAGATTCGCGAGTGGTACCTTCATCTTTTAAGTAACCCAACGAAGCAGCATATCTCACTTTGTTGGCACCACCGGAGATAGAAAGCTGGTATTCCTGACGGATAGGAGTTTGAGTAACGGCATCATACCAATCCTCATCCCACATCACGGTAGAACCCGGAAGTACCTTTCCATCTATACCGATAGGTTTGTCTACCGCCTTACCATTCTGGAAGATAGGGTTATAAACAATGTTCTTGATTAGATTATCTGTAGCCCACTGCTCGGGTGAAAGACCTCCCAATGTGCTGCTACCAATGCTTCCATTGCGCATGGCTTCCCATTGCATCTGCATCCAGTCTACGGTATGTAGTTTATTATACTCTGATACTGCACGGCTTGAAGTACCTACCACTGCTTTCAAAAAGATAGTGGGAGCTTGATCTTTCTTACCTTTTTTAGTCGTTACCATTACCACGCCGTTAGCACCTCTTGCACCATACAAGGCAGCCGAAGCAGCGTCTTTCAAAATAGTCATCGACTCGATATCATCCGGATTCACAGAATTCAAGTTTCCTTCGTATGGAATACCATCAATCACCCAAAGTGGTTCTGAGCCCGTGTTCAAAGAACTGATACCGCGAATACGTATCTGAGCATTCTCGCCCGGTTGACCGGAGTTCATGGTGACTTGTACACCCGGAGCTACTCCCTGTAAAGATTGCGAGATACTTGATGTCTGTCGCTTTTCCAGCACATCGGCCTTCACTGTAACAGCCGAACCTGTAAAAGTAGATTTCTTGGCAACACCATAAGCAACTACGACAACCTCGTTAATATTGACCGATTCGTCTTTTAACTCTACATTAATCACCTTTCTTCCCTGAATAGGTATTTCCTGGGAGATCATCCCCACAAAACTAAAAATCAACGTACCATTAGCCGGAGCTTCTATTGCATAGTGCCCGTCCGCATTGGCCGTTGTTCCCGTTCCTGTACCTTTCAGTAATACTGAAGTCCCCGGAAGTACATCTCCTCCCCCTTTAATTGTACCCGTTATGCTTATATTTTGTGCAAATGCTATCTGTACACTTGCTATGAATAAAGCACAAAGAATAATTCTAAATTTTCCCATAAGTATTCTTAATTTTAATTGTGTATTGATAAACGGTGCATGCAAATGTATTTAAAAATGGCATATCGGCAACCAATAACACTAAATAAATTATAAAAAGAGAAGATTTTCGTATAGAAGGTGAAAATTTATAAGAAATTATATCAAATGAGCATCACTATGAATTAGGATAAGTATTATCAAGACGTTCTATAATAATAGTCCCCGATTCCTTTACAAGAACCGGGGACTATTACTCTTATTCTTCTTCTTCCTTCAGATTATTTACTCAAATGCAAATGGAAATATTTCTTCATAAATAGAATATAAATCAAACTCAAAAGAAAAATACAGCTTATCAAATAAATAGAGCTATAGCCCTGACAATAAATAAATCCGATTATTACTGCCGATTGCACCATCATATAAACAAATGATACCGCCACATGAGAAATCTTCAACTCATTAGCCATGATCTGATACAGATG
>NZ_JASLER010000030.1 GCF_030151085.1 Bacteroides sp.
ATGACTTGCAAGATGCTTACAAGTCTATCCGTGAAGCTCTTTCACAAGCAGGAACCTACAATGACCGCAAGGTATCAGTAGATTTTGTAAATAGTGAGAAACTGACGGAAGATAATATAGAAGAAGCTTTGAAAGGCATGTCGGGTGTATTGATCGGTCCGGGCTTTGGCGAACGTGGCATTGCCGGTAAGTTTGTAGCTATTAAGTACGCACGCACACACGATATACCTACATTCGGTATTTGTCTGGGTATGCAATGTATTGCTATTGAATTTGCACGCAACGTATTGGGTTATGCCGATGCTAACTCACGCGAGATGGATGAAAAGACCCCTCACAATGTAATAGACATTATGGAAGAACAGAAGTCCATTACTAATATGGGAGGTACCATGCGTCTGGGAGCTTACGAATGTGTATTGCAAAAAGGTAGTAAAGCATTCAAAGCATACGGAATGGAACATATCCAGGAACGTCATCGTCATCGTTATGAATTCAACAATGCATTCAAGAACGAATATGAGGAAGCCGGCATGAAATGTGCAGGTATAAATCCGGAATCGGACTTGGTAGAAATCGTTGAAATACCCAAACTGAAATGGTTTGTCGGTACTCAATTCCATCCGGAATATGGCAGTACAGTATTGAATCCGCATCCATTGTTCGTAGCGTTTGTGAAAGCAGCTATCGAAAATGAAAAGCATTCATAGTTTATAATTTATAATTCAGAATTGATTACATGGACAAAAACACCATCACGGGTCTTGTTTTAATTGCTATTTTGTTAGTAGGTTTCAGCTTTTTAAGCCGACCAAGCCAGGAGCAACTGGATGCACAACAGCACTACTATGACTCTATTGCCCAAGTGCAACAACGGGAAGCAGACCTGAAAGCTAAAACAGATGCAGCTCTTGCTAACGAAAAAAGCGGGGCAGCTACAGCCGTTGACTCCACTACCCTCTTCTTTGCAGCAAGTCAAGGAACTAACTCACAGATAACCATCCAAAACAATCTTGCAGAGATAGTAGTTGACACCAAAGGTGGGCGTATTGCATCGGCAACACTGAAAGAATACATGGGGCAGGATAAAAAGACTCCCGTCACATTATTCAGCGGAGATGATGCTTCTATGAACTTCCTCTTTTACAATAAGAAGGGAGCCATTCAAACGGATGATTACTATTTCACTACTGTAAACCGTACAGATAGTACAGTTACTATGCGCTTATCGGCAGATAGTGTAAGTTATATTGATTTCACGTATGCCATGCATCCGAATACCTACCTGATAGATCTTTCTATCCAGGCAGTAAATATGGAAAACTTGCTGGCAACTACCAACAATTTCCTAGACATTGAGTGGTCACAACGTGCACGTCAGATAGAGAAAGGATATACATACGAGAACCGTTTGTCGGAACTTACTTATAAAAAAGTGGGTAATGGCACTGACTATCTATCCGCTAATAAGGACGAATCGAAAGATATTCCCGAACGTTTGGATTGGATAGCCTTCAAAAACCAATTCTTCTCCTCAGTCTTCTTGGCTGACACCGACTTTGAAAAGACCAAGCTTAGTTCAAAGATGGAAGCCCAAGGCAGTGGTTATATAAAAGATTACTCTGCCGAAATGAGCACAAAGTTCGATCCAACTGGCAAAGAAGCTACTCAATTGTACTTCTACTTCGGTCCGAATCATTACAAAACATTGACTGCTCTTGACAAAGGACGTACAGAGAAATGGGAACTGAACCGTTTGGTTTACTTAGGCTGGCCGGTTGTTCGTCAGATTAACCAATGGTTTACTATTAATATCTTCGACTGGTTGTCCGGTTGGGGACTTGGCATGGGTATCGTATTGCTGCTTATGACATTGATTGTAAAAGCTGTTGTATTCCCTGCTACTTGGAAGACATACATGTCATCTGCCAAAATGCGTGTATTGAAGCCGAAAATTGATGAAATCAATCAGAAGTATCCCAAGCAGGAAGATGCCATGAAGAAGCAGCAGGAAGTAATGGGACTTTATAGCCAATACGGTGTTAGTCCGATGGGCGGATGTCTGCCGATGCTGATACAATTCCCTATCCTGATGGCATTGTTTATGTTTGTACCAAGCGCTATTGAACTCCGTCAACAGAGCTTCTTATGGGCAGACGACCTCTCTACTTACGATGCGTTCATCAACTTCCCGTTCCATGTACCCTTCCTGGGCAGCCATCTCAGCTTATTCTGTTTGCTGATGACGGTAACCAATATCTTGAACACGAAGTATATGATGCAACAGCAAGATACAGGTGCTAACCCTCAAATGGCAGCTATGAAGTGGATGTCGTACTTGATGCCTGTAATGTTCTTGTTTGTACTGAACGACTATCCTTCGGGATTGAACTACTACTACTTCGTCTCTACTCTTATTAGTGTGGTAACAACTATTATTATGCGTAGAACCACCAATGAAGAAAAACTTTTGGCTCAATTGGAATCCAATAAGAAAGATCCGAAGAAGATGAAGAAAACCGGTTTCGCAGCTCGTCTGGAAGCTATGCAGAAGCAGCAAGAACAGATGAAAGAAAGGCAGAAGAAGTAATTACATATTTTAATTACTAACTTATAAGGGCTGCGCTATATTTTATGTAAAGCGTAGCCCTATTTTTATCTTTAATTTATAATAAACACATGAAAACTAAATATACTTATAAGCAAATCTGGCTTATCTCTTATCCTATCCTTATCAGTCTTCTAATGGAGCAGATGATAGGTATGACTGACACCGCATTCCTGGGGCGTGTAGGCGAAGTGGAACTGGGAGCATCTGCCATTGCCGGTATATTCTACATGGTCATCTTTATGGTGGCTTTTGGTTTCAGTATCGGAACACAAATCCTTATTGCACGGCGTAATGGTGAAAAACGATATAAAGATATAGGAGAGTTGTTTTATCAAGGCATCTATTTCCAGATTGGAATGGCTGCGATAATGTTTATCCTTTCCTATTGCTTGTCACCGCTAATATTAAAACGTATTGTCAGTTCGGAGCATATATACGAAGCCGCTATCAGTTATCTACATTGGCGGGTATTCGGCGCTTTCTTTTCTTTCAGTGCAGTGATATTCCGTGCTTTCTTCTTAGGGACTACCCTAACTAAGACTCTGACTCTGAATTCCATTGTGATGGTACTGAGTAATGTCGTGTTCAACTATATACTGATCTTTGGTAAATTTGGTTTTCCTGAGCTTGGTATTGCAGGTGCGGCTATAGGTTCATCATTGGCCGAATTGGTATCACTGATATTCTTCATCCTGTATACCCGTTACCGCATCGATTGTCGTAAATATGGTTTGGACCGTATTCCTAAAATCAATTTTGGAGTACTGAAACGAATGCTGAATGTTTCTTTGTGGACAATGATACAGAATTCCGTCTCATTATCCACTTGGTTCCTCTTCTTCCTCTATGTAGAACACATGGGCGAACGTTCATTGGCCATCACGAATATCGTGCGTAGTGTATCGGGCATTTTGTTCATGGTGATGATGGCATTTGCTTCTACTTGTGGGTCATTGGTCAGCAATTTGATCGGCTCAGGGAATACTGATTGTGTGCAGGGAACTATCCGTCAGCATGTACGCATCGCCTACATATTTGTACTCCCATTGGCACTACTGTTTACACTATTTCCGAATTTAATATTAGGAATCTATACAGATATGGTCGATCTGCAGCAAGCGTCCGTTCATTCCCTTTGGGTAATGTGTGCCGCCTATCTGTTCCTGGTGCCCGCCAATGTTTATTTCCAAGCCGTTTCAGGTACCGGAAATACACGTACAGCATTAGGCCTGGAAATGGGAACATTAGTTATCTACGTCGCCTATATCACCTACATTATCCTTTATTTACAACTTGACGTAGCTATCTGCTGGACATCCGAAATGGTTTACTCCACCTTCATATTCCTCTTTAGCTGGATGTATATAAAGAAGGGAAACTGGCAGGGAAGAAGAATTTAAGTTAGTTATGAGTGATTTTTTAGACATAAAAACAAAAGAACATATTATTTGCTACAGGCTTACTATATCCTCTTATCCGTGTGAGGCAACGCACTTATATGTGTAAGCTCACACACTAATCTGCGTTGGGCAACACACTTATCTGTGTAATTTTGTATCTTTGCGTCAATTAATCGAAAATGAACATCATATATGAAACAAGTAAATCTATTGCTTATGTCAGCAGCTATGACATTAGCCTCCTGTGGAGGAACAAAAGATGCCGGGCAAGATGCGGCAACGCTTATTCAGCGTTCGGAGGACATTAAGATCGAAGGCAAGCGTATGACTCCCGAAGCATTATGGGCTATGGGACGTATCGGCAGTATCGCCGTATCGTCCGACGAAAAACAAATTGCCTATACGGTAGCTTACTACAGTGTACCGGAAAACAAGAGTAACAACGAAGTATTCGTTATGAATGCCGACGGTAGTGGTAACACACAAATTACCCGTGACGCTTGGCAAGAAGGACAACCAACCTGGATCAAGGATGGTAAAAAGATCGCCTTCCTCTGCAACGAAAGCGGCAGCAACCAAATTTGGGAAATGAATCCCGATGGTACCGAGCGTAAACAGTTGACCGAGTATGACGGCGATATCGAAGGCTTCTCCTTCTCTCCCGATGGTAAGAAACTACTTTTCATTGCCCAAGTAAAGACCGTAAAGAGCACTGCCGACCAGCATCCCGATCTACCTAAAGCAACCGGTATCATCGTTACCGACCTGATGTACAAACATTGGGATGAATGGGTAACTACAGCTCCACACCCTTTTGTTGCCGACTTTGACAATACTGGTATCAGTAATATAAAAGACATCCTCGAAGGACTTCCGTTTGAAAGCCCGATGAAACCTTGGGGTGGTATCGAGCAACTGGCATGGAGTCCTTCATCAGACAAAATAGCCTTCACCAGCCGCATGAAGGTAGGATTGGCTTATGCTATCTCTACCGACTCTGACATCTACGAGTATGATGTTGAAAAAGGCGGATTTATCAATCTTTGCAAGAAAGATGCCAAAGCATCGGACGGCAAGCAGGAAATGGCCGGATACGACACCAACCCGCAATACTCTCCCGATGGCAAATACATCGCTTGGCAGAGCATGGAGCGTGATGGTTACGAAGCAGACCAAAACCGTCTGTGTGTAATGGACCGTGCTACTGGTGAGAAGCGTTTTGTCAGCAAAGCATTCGAATCAAACGTAGATGCTTTCTTGTGGAACAAAGATTCTCAAAGTATTTACTTCACCGGCGTTTGGCATGGCGAAATACAAATCTATAACATCAATCTTGCAGATAATGATAAGTTGACTCAACTCACCGACGGTATGCACGACTATGGATCATTTGCCCTCTGCGGTGATAAAATAATTGCTAAGCGTCAATCTATAAGCATGGCTGATGAGATTTATTCTTTGCCCCTCAAATATACCAGTGATTTTGCTGAAGCTACTCAGTTAACATTCGAGAACAAGCAGATATATGACCAGCTTGAAATGGGAAAAGTAGAAGCTCGTTGGATGAAGACTACCGATGGCAAACAGATGCTTACTTGGGTTATCTATCCGCCTCAGTTTGATCCGAACAAGAAATATCCAACTATACTTTTCTGCGAAGGTGGTCCGCAAAGTCCTGTTAGCCAATTTTGGAGCTATCGCTGGAATTTCCAGATTATGGCAGCCAACGATTACATTATAGTAGCTCCTAATCGTCGTGGTCTTCCCGGCTTTGGTGTAGAATGGAACGAAGCTATCAGTGGCGATTACGGTGGTCAGTGTATGAAGGATTACTTCACCGCTATTGATGAAGTAGCTAAAGAGTCGTATGTTGACAAAGACCGTTTGGGCTGTGTAGGTGCCAGCTTCGGAGGTTTCTCTGTATACTGGCTTGCCGGTCATCACGACAAACGTTTCAAAGCCTTTATCGCTCACGATGGTATCTTCAATATGGAAATGCAATATTTGGAAACAGAAGAGAAATGGTTTGCCAACTGGGATATGGGTGGTGCCTATTGGGAAAAAGACAATAGCATCGCTCAACGTACTTTTGCCAATTCCCCGCACAAGTTCATTGATAAATGGGATACTCCTATCCTCTGTATCCACGGAGAAAAAGATTTCCGTATCCTTGCCAATCAAGCAATGGCTGCCTTCGATGCTGCTGTAATGCGTGGCGTTCCTGCCGAGTTGCTTATCTATCCGGATGAAAATCACTGGGTATTGAAACCTCAGAACGGCGTTTTGTGGCAACGTACTTTCTTTGAGTGGTTGGATAAATGGCTAAAACCAGCTAAATAATAAGATTTCAAAGATTATACATAAGTAGTCCTCGGCTCTTTTATTAAGAACTGGGGACTACTTATTTTTTTAATCATGAAATATAAATGTTATTTTTATATCTTTGCAGCCATAGCACAAATAAACTCATTTAAAGTAATATTATGAATCAGACATCAAAGATGAACCGGGTCGACTCAGTCGACGCACTACGTGGTTTTGCTGTAGTTGCAATCATGTTGCTACACTTTATCGAACATTTTATTTATGGCGTTTATCCCGAAGCTACATCCGAAACGGCAAAACTTCTCAATCAAAGTGTTTGGGACGGTTTATTTTTTATCTTCGCAGGAAAGAGTTACACTATTTTCGCTCTACTTTTTGGCTTTACATTTATCGTTCAACAGCGTAATCAGGAAGCAAAAGATAGAGATTTTGGAGGACGCTTTGCATGGCGATTGGTGATATTAATGTTATTTGCTACTCTCAATGCCGCATTCTTTCCGGGAGGAGATGTTTTGATGCTTTTTGCTGTAATGGGATTCGTAATGATTCCTTTACGCAGATTATCAAAAGGATGGTTGTTAGCGATTGCTATGCTATTTCTAATTCAGCCTATCGAACTATTAGAGTGCTTGGGAATTAATTTCATGCCCACAATGCTCAACGAATCTTACTACCCTACATTAAAAACGATTACAGACTCCGGAGAATTTTGGCCAATGATAGTAGCAAACATCACCATCGGCCAACTTGCAAGTTTGTTTTGGGCAATTGATGCAGGACGATTATTGCAAGCTCCGGGGCTCTTTATTTTAGGAATGATATTGGCTCGCGGCGATTATTTCAGTCGTGGTGTAGAGTTTTGGGTAAAAACCTTTATTGTGGGATTTATCGCAAGTTTTGTGCTATACGTTGCAAAAATGTCTTCTTCCAACTCGTTGCAGATCATTCTTACAATGTGGTATAACATTGCTTTTACAGCTCTACTAGTTTCAATCTTTGTAATACTCTATCAAAGTGATATATTCCAAAAAATGACCAATGGATTGCGTTTTTATGGTCGAATGAGCTTGACTAATTATGTCAGTCAATCAATCATTGGTAGCTTGATTTTCTTTCCCTACGCACTAGGTTTGGCTTCAACGCTCGGCATTGCCTGGAGTTTCATTGTAGGACTTATAGTGATGTTCGCTCAAATCCAATTCTGCCGTTGGTGGCTCAAAAAACATAAACAAGGTCCGCTTGAATCTATTTGGCATAGAATTACTTGGTTGAAGTAAAGGGAAATATAACCAATAGTTCCAAAGTCTATAACACAACAGTCCCCGATTCCTTTACAAGAACCGGGGACTGTTGTGTTATACTTCCTTCAGATCACTTACTCAAATGCAAATGAAAATATTTCTTCATAAATAGAATATAAATCAAACTCAAAAGAAGAATACAGCTTATCAAATAAATAGAGCTATAGCCCTGACAATAAATAAATCCGATTATTACTGCCGATTGCACCATCATATAAACAAATGATACCGCCACATGAGAAATCTTCAACTCATTAGCCATGATCTGATACAGATG
>NZ_JASLER010000040.1 GCF_030151085.1 Bacteroides sp.
AACTTAATAATATCCTTAAATTTAATTTGTATCGGTAGTTTACATATTAAATAATTAATAATAACCTCAAAATAACTACCCGGGCGCCGATAACACACCGCCCCACTTCCCAATGATAGTCTTTATATTGTTAACTTTAAAACTATTCTTTATTTCAAGATATTCCGATAGTAGCTTTCTACATCGCTCCACCTATAAAAGGGGAATATGTCAGTCTGCACCGGAATATGCACTTCGTGTTCATTGTGCATAATCTTCACCAGAATATCGTCTGAACTGCCTTTCTCATTGCGGAAGAAAGCTATCTGTACATTGGCAGCCATAGGTACTATTTTGAAGTCGCTCCACACCTTATATACTTCGGCAGGGTCGCTGACGGCTACATTGCAATTTTCTATTTGCATCAAGGCAACCAAAGGTATTACATTGCCATCGTGTCCGAAACGGAGTGTGGCAGCAATTCCTCCTTTTTGAATAGCCTCATCGGCACTATCCAGTATATTCTGTAACAATGATTTAGCATTGTTTGCAACAATTCCCTTCCCATCAGCATGGTTGGCATTACCCACATAGAAACGGTAATTGATGCACTGCCACAAATCGAAGAGTTCCTGCGGCTCAAAGAGATCGTAGAAGGAGACTTTCGTCTCTACATCCTGCATATCGCTGGCTATCCAGTACATACCCCACATGACTTCCTTCGGATTTACGTTCTTCAAGATGAATTGCTTATCCTTGAATAAAGAAGTAATCATGCGATCGGGATTGGTATGGGCTTCTTCAAACTTACGATATTCCTCTGCCCACGGACCATCGTGAGAAGAAGTGAAACGATTGGATTCGTCCGTATGATAATTCAGATAATCCATATACTTCTGACTAGCTTCATAAGAGATGCGCAGGTTAGGGTTCAGTTCTTTCAACCGGTCGCCGAAGGCTACCATACTCATGGCACAGCGCAGCACTATGGTAGAACGGGCAGAGATAGTGGGATTTCCTTTGAAGGCTTCGGGATATGCAGCATACATTCTTTCGGCTATCCCCCGATGCTGACGCACACCCAGCGGAGTGAGATCTCCTCCATGCCCTTCGACTTCTTCCCATACCTTTAACAAGCGTTGGTAAGCATCTTCTCCCTGCTGTGTAAGCGCTCCCTGGCGAAGTGCATCTTCAAAGAGATCAATGAGCCATTTATAATCACGATCCCCAAGTAAGTAACGGGAACCGTGGCGTCCGTAGTGGCTTACATAAAACGGTTTATATCCTTTAGGAGCCTTGGTCTGAGGAACAAAGTCCAGTGGATATGCCCAATATACACCTCCGGTCTTCTCAATGGTAGCAAACATTTCTTCTTTAGATGTCTGTGCCCCAAGAGGTACACAGCACATCCACATTACACAAAACAATAGGATTGGTTTCAGTCTCATATATAGTTGATTTAGTTGTTCTTGAATCTCTTTCTTCCCAACGGGCGTCAAACGATCATTTATATCCATCATTCTGCTTCAATGCAGGATTGTTAGTCAATTCACTTTCCGGTATCGGGAAGAGCTTGTATTTATCATCCACATCACTTCCCAGACGGGCGCCATTCTTCCAGTCCCAGTTGTAGTCTTTGGTAAACTTGCCGAAACGGATAAGGTCGGTGCGTCTGACAAGTTCCGATGCCAGTTCCTTCTGACGTTCACTCAGGATAAAATCCAGTGAAAGGTCTTTGAGGCTGATATCGCCCGTAACATCGGAACGGACACCACTCTTGGCATATTTACCGGACATGTAGGCTCTTTCACGGATTTCGTTCACATATCCCAAAGCTTCTTCTTTGGTACCGGCTGCTCCGCGAAGAATAGCCTCGGCAGCCATCAGATAGGCATCGCCTGTGCGGAACAAAGGGAAGTCAATGGAAGTATAGGCATCACCCGAAGCACTAAGTTTATCATCCTTCGTTACATTTCTCCATTTGATGTAACCAAAACCGTAAGAGAATGTATTGGTCATATTCTGACTGGCATCCCAAGTTTCCTTTACCTGACCGGGAAGGGCTGACATAAACTGGGCACGCTTGTCTTTCTTGCCGTTACCCCAAGTGTCTTTCACGTCAAACAATACGTCATCCGCATCAAAAGCATCGACCAGTGAAACCTTGGCACGTACATTACCCCAACCTCTGGAACCAACACCCGTTTGGTAAAGTTCGTCCATCGGGCCATTAACAAAAGCTTTCACGTAGAAGTTTGTTCCTGCCGAACTTTGTGCTCGAAGCCCGTCTTGCACCAAAGGCCAGATGATTTCCTTACAAGTATTGTTGTCTGCCAGAAAGATTTCACGGTAATCGGTAGCAAGCGGATAATGCCCGTCGGTGATTACCTTCTTGGCATAGGTATAGGCACTCTGATATTTGTCTTCGCCAGTCCAAGACTGTGCATTCAGGTACATACGTGCCAGGAGGAACCAGTCGGCTACACGGTCTATACGTCCGTATTCGTTTTCGCCCGGAGCTTTCAGTTCGTTCTCAATAGCCAGCAATTCGCCCTCGGCAAATTCAAAGACTTGTTTGCGAGTGTATTGTACAGGGATTTCTTTCACACCTGTATGCTCGTCAACGTAGGGCACGCCACCAAACATATCACAAAGCATGGAGTAGCAATAAGCACGTATCAGACGGGCTTCAGCTCTGTAGTTTATGTAATCGTCTTTCATTTCGTTCCAAAGACCACGGTCTTGCAATTTGCCTTCGGTACATTCACGTAACAACTCATTACAGTAGGCAATACTCATATAGAGGCGTTGGTATGTCCAGGTTACGACAGAAGCATTGGAAGCATCCCACTGAAGGTTCAGGCACTTGCGCAGTCCGTTGGAAGAAGAAGGCATCAGAAAATTATCCGTAGGCATTTCTTGCAGATAGAACAATAGACGTACGTAACCCGAATACCCTTCGTTGGCACCTTCCAGGTCACCGTTACCACCATCGCCTCCTTGTTGACCGGTTAGGATGAGCGAGGCATAACACTTTGCCAACACGCCTGTGTAACCGTCCTTGGTCTTATATACTTGTTCGTTTACTAATTGGTTGTTGTCCAATGGCATGGTATCCAAGTCGCCCAGACAGGAGACAAGAAACGTGCCCAAAAAAAGCAGGATGAATGAATAGGTTATTATCTTTTTCATATCATTTGTATTTTTAATCCGTTAGAAATTCAAGTTAGCACTTATTGAAAATACGCGTGGGCGTGGATATACCTCCTTATCGATACCGCTGTAGAGTTCCGGGTCGATACCTGAATAGCTGGTAAAGGTAGCTACGTTCTGCACGCCGAAAGTCAGACGCAGGGAGCTTGATTTATCCCATAGCTTCGGGAAAGTATAACCCAAAGAGAGATTATCAAGACGGAAGAAGTTTCCTTTTTCCAGGAAGTAATCGGAATAGAGCTGCTGGTTCTGGAAACCTGCATCACGTGTCTTGCGCAGGATATTCGAGAAGTTGCCCTGATCGCTGTAGACAGATTGGATGTATTGGTCGGCAGCCACATAGTTATAAACGTAGTTTCCGAATGCTCCATGTCCGCTGATGGCGAAATCCCAGTTCTTGTAGCTCAACTGGGTGTTGAAGCCCAGATAAGATTTGGGAAGTGCACTCTTATGGGTGGCATACTTCGTTTCAGTAGCCGAGACAGAACCGTCGGGTTGTACGTATTTGCCTTCTATCGCTTTGCCATTGTCATCATAAGCCTGTTTTGCCAGGTAGAAAGTATAGGGACGCTGACCTACCATGAATACCTGCACCGTCTTTCCCGTACCCGAGATGGCTCCTGTCTGCACAAAGTTGGCATCGGAATCAATCACATTCAGCTTGGTAATCTTAGAATCGTTCCAAGTGTAGTTCATGCCTACTGTCCACTTCCAGTTCTGGGTATGCACAGGCACTGTATTGATAGAGAACTCAACACCTTTATTATCCATCTCGCCGATATTCGTAGTAAGAACAGAGGAGTAATTAGTTCCTGAAATAACTGGAATAGTATTCAGCAAATCTTTGGTATGACGCTGGTAATAATCAATAGAACCGTAGATGCGGTTGTTAAGGAAGCCATAATCCAAACCGATATTATAGGTTTCAGTCGTTTCCCACTTGATATCAGAGTCGTAGCCATTAGGACGGTAGGTATTGTACCATTTATCCCCAAACTGATAGCAAGCTTCGGGATAAGATACGGTAAAGGTCGTCATGTACGGATAGTCGTTCAAGATATCCTGCTGACCGGTTTGCCCGTAACTCAGTCTCAGTTTCAAATCAGACAGAACTTCAGAATCCCTGAGGAATGCTTCCTGACTAATCTTCCAGCCTAAAGCCACAGAAGGGAACAATCCCCAACGATTACCCTTCGCAAAACGGGAAGATGCATCCGAGCGGAGCGTGGCTGTTACCATGTAGCGATTGTCATAAGAGTAATTCAAACGGCCGTAGAATGAGAGCAGATAATATTCCGATTCATAATGATTGGGTGAGAACAGTTCTTTTCCTTCGGGAGAAAGTGTAGTAGCATCGAATTTCTTCCAGAAGTGCTGCCATCCATATCCCCCCATCGCACTGAAGTTGTGTTTTTCATTGAATACATGAGAATAATTAGCATACATATCCAACAGGTAATTCCGCTTGTTCTGCTTGGAATCATATACAAGTCCTGTACCATCTTTCATATTAGAGGTGTACATCATACCTGCCAGTTGGGGAACCTTCTTCGAATATTCGCTTTTCAAGACATCATAACCCAAATTTACATTCAGTTGCAAGTCTTCCAGATGATGCACCTTATAGTTGAAGGCGGCATTGCCGATGGAACGGGTTACTTTATTACTGTTGTCCTGTAAGTCGAGTTGTGCGACGGGATTATCTGTCTGGATAGCCATCGGTGAGTTGCCGTTCATCCAAATGAAGTAACCCAAACCGGGATCAGTAGCAGCAGTGGCACTTCCTGTCTTTACGGGACGTGTAGGGTCGTAACGCATAGCATTGCCCACAACGCTTCCATCTACTTTCCGGTTATTTTCGTAAGATACCTTCAGGTTCAAATCTACTGTAAGATGTTTATCGAAAAACTTCGGTGAAGCACCTCCGTTGAAGGTATATCTTTCATAGTTATTCGTACGGATAATACCGTTCTGGTTAGTATATCCTACAGAAAAGCGGTAAGGAGTATTCTGCTTGATTTTGCCTGAAACAGAGAAGTTATGTTCCTGTCCGAAAGCCGTGCGATAAATCTCGTCCTGCCAGTCGGTAGATGCATCACCTAATTTAATAGTACCCGGTATACCGGACACGGTAGGAACGAACTGGCGAAACTCATTAGCCGAAAGAATATCCAATGTTTCGGTAACAGTACTTACCGAGAGATTAGTAGAATAATTGAAACGCAACCTAGCATCGTCCCCCTTCTTGGTAGTAATTACAATCACACCATTCGAGGCACGCGAACCATAAATGGCCGTAGCCGAAGCATCCTTCAATACTGTAAATGTTTCTATATCATTAGGATTGATACCACCTATTACATTGCTGCCACCTTCGATAGTAGAGTTATCTACCGGCACGCCGTCAATAACAATCAACGGGTCATTAGATGCCGAAAGTGAAGCGCCGCTACGAATACGTATCGTAGAACCTGCACCCGGAGCACCGGAACTGGTCACTACATTCACTCCCGGTACTTTACCCACTAAAGCATCCTGGGCAGTAGTACGCAGTCCCTTATTGAAATCATCAGGCTTGATGGCAGTTACCGAACCGGTTGCATCGGATTTCTTCACACTACCGTAACCAATCACTACTACATCATCCAGCATTTCACTATCTTCTTCCATCACTATCTTCATGCCGGAAGTTACTGTCATCTCCACATCTTTATAACCTATATACTTAATAAGCAGAACAGCCTTAGGACTCGAAACTGTGATTGAGAAATTACCATCTACATCACTAATAGTACCGTTTGTTGTTCCTTTTTCGAGGATATTCGCACCGATAACAGGCAACTTCTCCCTATCCAGGATATTACCACGTATAATTGTCTTCTGTGCAGAAACACCTACACTGAGAATCAAAGCGAACAGCACTAGTACATACCGCCACTTACTTCCAAAAGTTTCCGGTTTTTTCTTGTTTTTCATAATGGTTTTAAATTAGTTAATATAAACGTAAAAGGATGTCATACGAGAGACATAGTACATCCAATAAATTCAAGGTCAACTGTTCCGTGTAGTACGAGAATCAGAATGAGAGCAAAATTAGTTTTAAGGGGTCCATAAGACAAGTATACTAAATGAAAAAGTAAGCAGATTAAGAGGAGAAAGGAAAGTAATCTATTATTTATCAAACCTTTACTTAAAAGTAAAAGAATGCAGAAAGTAAGAGCAAAGGAAGTAATTTATTGCCTTCACTGTTTAATTTTCAAGTTGCGAAGCAACGGATGAGTATTGATAGTTCAGGATTTAGAATTCATATTTATAATTAGAGACTCTGCACCTGCACCGCCAAGTCTTTGCCCGGAACAATCGCTTTGTTCCGCATCTTCATCCGGTAATTATATACGGTTTGGAGGGAATAATGGAGGAAGTTGGCAATCTTTGTATTATCGTTTATTCCTAAACGGATAAGGGCATAGATACGTAGTTCTGGAGTGAGCAACTCTCCTTCTTTTACTTGCACCTGCTCTTCTTCTCTGAGCAGTATATTAAATGACTCTACAAAGTCGGGAAAGATGGAGAGAAAGATAGTGTCGAACTTGCTGATAAATAGCTTGAAGTCATCTGAAGTAGAAGACTGGTTGCGAAGTTTTTTGGAAATATCGGCCATAGAACCTGTATTTGCAATCTTCAATAAAGCTTTCCGGTCGTTCTCCTGTTTATAGATGTACTCGGAACAGATATTGAATAATAGTCCGATATATTCTTCTTTGATATGGTTAGATACCTTAATCTCCTCATTCATTCGCGTCAGGTTTCCGGTCATGTCTTGCAGACGTTGATTCTGTTCTACCAACGACTGTTTTATCCTCAACAGTTTCATATTCTTTTTACGGATAAAGAAGAAAACGGCAATCAAAGTAATTACAAGTATGGATAAAACAAGGAGGAAAAAGAACACTTTGTTTTCATCTGCTTTAACACGTGCATCATTAGCGGCATTGATTATGGGCAGATATTCTGCAATATCAATAAAACGATACCGGGCTTTACCAAAGTTCACATCCTCAAGTGAACAAGAAATATAGTTATAAGCCCGTGCAATATCCCCTTCCTGAAAAAGTAGTATCGCCAAGCGTTGCAAAGACATATAAACCTTCTTGGCATTGGCTATATCGGTTATTGAAGCAAGAATAAGATAATGCTTCGCTTGCAGTGTGTCTTGTTTCCCCAAATACAATTCAGCCAAAAGATACTCCATCCGGGCTTTATCAGGATTATCTTCCGTACTTTGCTCGTAATAATTCTTTAGAAGACCGATAGCCTCATCCCACTTGCCGGACATGCTCAGCCTACCGCATTTATTTGTGATATAGCTGGAAGAATGTGGTTCACTGATAATAACCAGTGTATCTTTATAAGCTTTTATCTGTTGTTGGAAGTATTGTTTTCGGGAAGAATCTATTTCATTATTATAACAGGACAGATAAGTGGTATGATACAAATAGTAGAAGTAAGTATCTGACTTAATAGTCTCTGTACGCTTTATTGTGCCAAGTAAAATTAATGCATTCTCAGGTTTACCCATCTTATTCATGATATCAGCTATGTTCATGATTCCTTGGTTAACAAGCTCTTGATCATGCATATTCTCTGCTAACTGCAACCTTTCCTTTGATATTATCAAAGCCGTATCAATACGGAATGAACGATATTTGACAAATAAATCACCTAGAATATCAAACTTGTGTTTATCATCCTCAGCATAGCTCAATAACCGACGCAGCTCTAATATTTCTTTTTCTACTTTATGCTGATAAATTTCACGTTGCCCAATCATTTTATCCAATCTTTGAAGTAGGGCGGCATCGTTCATCTTGTCCACAGCCATCATACCGGAACAAATACGAAAAAGGAGGAGGATAAGGGCAAAGTATCTGAGCATTGATTCAAAAGTTATAAACTCGAAAGCAAAGATAATGCATACTAACTAGACTTAGAGGGCAATCTCATCAAATTTTCAATAATCTTTTGAAGTAATCTATATTCAATAGTGTCCGCTCCTTAACTTATAAAAGATTAAGTTCACTTTTTTGTGAATTCAAGTAGAAAGCTATATGTTTGCAACATAATACGATAATGATATGCTTGTTATAATTAAAGAAACATACTTGCAGGATGAGCCGATTATTACCGTATGTAATATTATTGATTTGTCAAACCATTATAAATAATAGCCGTTATGATTACAATAAAAGGTGTTGACCCCAAAATGATTGCTAATAATCTGACTCCATTCGAACCAACACATCCGGGCGAAATTATAAAGGATGAAATAGAATACCGTGGCATATCGCAAAAGAAATTGGCGGAACAAATGGGCATCTCCCCGACACTACTCAACGAAATACTTAATGCAAAGCGTGCAGTTTCTACACAATACGCCCTTCTATTTGAAGCTGCACTTGGTATTGATGCTGAGATTTGGATTCGTATGCAAGCTCGGTATGATATGCAAGTGGCCAAATCGGACAAGTCATTTCTTGAAAGACTTGCCAATATCAGAAAGATTGCGGCAGTATTATGAGAAAGGAATTACACGTTCATAACGGACAGGTTTTGAGTTAAATGACAATTTGCTTATCAGCTAATTGGCCGATAAGCAAGTTTAATTAATTGTTCGGCAGATTGATATAGATATCTTTCTACAATAACTCCCGGATAGTCTTATTAAATACCGGATGAACTACATCAGCAGCAATCTCTACTAACGGACGCATTACAAAATCGCGCTCTTGCATGAGTGGATGAGGTAGCTTGAGTTCGGGTGTATCCAGAATCAGATTGCCATAAAGGAGCAGGTCGATATCTATCACACGATCATTATATATACCGTTGACAGACTTATAAGTACGCCCCATTTCACGCTCAATTTCTTGCGTGATTCGTAATATTTCGAAAGGAGACTGAAATGCCTCTACACAAAGGGCTGCATTAAGGAATACATTATCCGAAGAAAAACCCCACGGGGCAGTAGTATAAAAAGCGGATAGGGAAATAACTTTCCCTATCCGCTCTTCTATTTTTTGTATAGCGGTATGGAGATTCTGCTCCTTATCGCCCAAGTTAGTCCCAAGTCCTAAGAAAAGAGAATTCATTTCTTACTTATCTGTAATCAACATCGCATCACCATACGTACCGAAGCGATAATCCTCTTTCAACGCAATGTCGTATGCATTCATTACCTGATCGTAACCACCGAAAGCGGCAACAATCATCAACAAGGTAGAAAGCGGCATGTGGAAGTTAGATATCATAGCATTGGCAACAGTAAAGTCATACGGTGGGAAGATAAACTTATTCGTCCAACCTTGGTATTCCTTCAGGTGACCGTCTGTACTGACTGTGCTCTCAATAGCACGCATTACAGTAGTACCTACCGCACAGACTTGTTTGTTGAAGTCTTTGGCACGGTTCACTACCTTTACAGCTTCTTCGCTTACGAGCATCTGCTCAGAGTCAGTTTTATGTTTGGTAAGGTCTTCTACATCAATATCACGGAAGTTACCTAAGCCGGCATGCAAAGTGATGTATGCAAAGTCAATTCCTTTGATCTCCATACGCTTCAGCAATTCTCGGCTGAAGTGCAGGCTGGCGGTAGGAGCAGTTACAGCACCTTCGTTACGAGCAAAGATAGACTGGAAACGTTCTGAATCCTCCGGTTCAACGGGACGGTTGATAATGCTATGTGGTAGCGGAGTTTCTCCTAATGCATAGAGTGCCTTCTTGAACTCATCATGCGGTCCGTCATAGAGGAAACGCAGGGTACGACCACGCGAAGTAGTGTTATCAATTACTTCGGCTACCATAGAATCGTCATCACCAAAATAGAGTTTATTGCCAATACGAATCTTACGGGCAGGATCTACCAATACATCCCAAAGGCGAAGTTCCTCATTCAACTCACGCAACAAGAATACTTCGATACGGGCACCGGTCTTTTCCTTGTTGCCATACAGGCGGGCAGGGAATACCTTAGTGTCATTGAAGATAAATACATCCTTATCATCGAAGTATTCCAAGACATCCTTAAACATCCGGTGTTCGATTTCGCCTGTCTTTCTGTGAAGCACCAGCAGGCGCGACTCATCTCTATACTTCGTGGGGTGCAAAGCTATCTTCTCTTCAGGAAGCTTGAATTTAAATTGCGACAGTTTCATAATTAGTTATGAGTTATAAGTTATACGTTATTTGTTTCTACCTCTTGCGCATCTATCCACTCTTTAAAATCAAGCGGATCGAGGCAATCTTCTATGCGGACATCACCCACACGAGTACGCTCCAAAGCTGTAAGGTGACCTCCACTATTCAAAGCCTCACCAATATCACGAGCCAAAGCGCGGATGTATGTACCTTTGCTGCATACTACACGGACTTTGATTTCGGGCAAATTGCATTCCAGCAACTCAATCTCGTCAATAACCAGCAGCTTCGGTTTCAATTCCACCTCTTCTCCCTTGCGGGCGAGGTCGTATGCACGCTTGCCATTTACCATGCAAGCTGAAAAAGCAGGCGGTATTTGTTGAATCTCGCCGATAAACTTTTTCAAAGTCTCTTCTACCAACTCACGAGTGATATGCTCTGTGGGATAGGTAGCGTCTATTTCATGTTCCAAATCGTATGACGGAGTGGTTGCACCCAACTGAATGGTAGCAATATACTCTTTCGTATGATACTGAAATTCTTCAATTCGTTTAGTAGCTTTGCCTGTACATACAATCATCACACCTGTAGCAAGCGGATCGAGTGTACCGGCATGACCTACCTTCAATTTTTTCTCATTTATCCGCCGGCAGATGTGGTAACGTGCATGTCCCACAACCTTAAACGATGTCCAGTGCAGCGGTTTATTGAAATATAAAACTTCTCCCTCTTTGAAATTCATCATCACATTACCTCCAGATTATGGCCTGTCAGTAATAAGATCAAAATCAGCCCGCCAACAATGATACGATACCAACCAAATGCTTTGAAACCATACTTCGTCACAAAACTGATAAAGAACTTGATAGCAAGCAGAGCTACTACAAAAGCAACCACATTACCAATAATCAAAGCAGGCATATTGTTCATGATAATCTCCGATCCACCATCCAAAAAGAGCTTCAGCATCTTATAAGCTGTAGCCGCAAACATGGTCGGAACAGCCAAAAAGAACGAAAACTCAGCTGCCGTCTTGCGAGTCAACTTCTGTGACATACCACCTACAATAGTTGCCATGGAACGTGATACTCCCGGTATCATAGCTATACATTGAAACAAGCCGATATTGAAAGCCTTCTTCTCTGTCAAGACTGTATCTTCACTTCCTTTCGAAAAGATTTTATCGCAAAACAGCATGAATATACCGCCAATGACAAGCATTACAGCAACTACCGTTACACTCTCCAACATTTCATCAATCTTATCGCTAAACAAGAAACCCAATATGGCCGCAGGGATAAATGCTACCAAGAGTTTCCAGTAGAAGTCGAACTTATGCAAAAAGCACTTCAAAGGAGAAGCCCCTTCCGGTGCCGGAGTATGATTCAATTTAAAGAAACGTTTCCAGTACAGGCAAACCACCGAAAGGATGGCGCCAAACTGAATAATCACCGTAAATGCCTTCACAAACTCCGTGCTCTCTACACCTAGTATATTTTGTGCTATAATCATGTGCCCGGTAGAAGAAACCGGTAAAAACTCCGTCAAACCTTCAACGATAGCAATAATAATCACTTCAAGAGTACTCAAATCTCCCATAATTACTCGTTAACCTCCTTTTTTGTTTTGGGTTTACGCAACACAGCGTATATCATAAACACAAAGCCCAAGAGACAAACTACAGGAGCTACTTTAATGCGTCTCACACTGAAGATATCCGGTTCAAAATGCGTTGCCGTAGACACCGGTCCGGTCATCAGAAGAAAACCGATAATTACCACTGCCATACCGATAGCAAGCAGGATAAAATTGGTTTTATCAAAAGCGAATTTCTGTTTATCCATTTCTATAGTTATGAATTACAAATTACTAATTACCTTAAATATAATACAACGTACCGGCTTTCATCCTCAAATATTTATTGATGGAAAGCAGGGCACACAACCAAGTTATAAGTACACCAAACACCAATACCGATGCAGATACCAACAGCATAACGTTAGGAGTAATAACCTTTATCAATTCCGGCTCATAGGAAACCAACCAATAAGCAGATCCCCACAGAATAGCATCCGCCACCACAGCAGACAATACACCAATCCAGAAGTTTCGCCGCAGGAACGGGCGACGGATAAATGCCCAACTCGCTCCTACCAGCTTCATTGTATGAATAAGGAAGCGTTTGGAATAAATCGTAAGTCGGATTGTATTGTTTATCAATGCAAAAGAGATAAATGTAAGTATCACTGCCAATCCCAAAAGCATCAGACTGATATTACGTATATTATCATTTACAGCATCTATCAGATCTTTCTGATAGAGCACCTCTTGAATATTAGTATTCTTTTTAATCAGCTTTTCTATCTTAGCAATACTATCAGAATTAGCATAGTCAGAATGTAGTTTTATCTCGATAGACGCCGTGAAAGGATTATAACCCAGAAACTCTTGCGGGTCTGTCCCCATCGCCTCGGTCTGTTCACGGAGCGCTTGTTTCTTGGAAATGTATTCAGTCTCTTTCACGAAAGCTTCTTTATCCAGCCTCTTTTGCAATTTCAAAATATCACTCTCCTTCATATCGTCACTGATAAGGACGGAGAAGCTGATATTCTCTTTCACATAAATAGAAAGATTGTGAGCAGCCAGTACAAAGAAAACGACAAGTCCCAGCAACAGTAAAACCAACGTCGTACTAATGCTGGACGTGATGAACTGCATATCGAAATAAGATACTGAGTTATTTTTACTTTTTGCTTTCACTTGTTTAATTGAGAGTTGAGAAATAATATTATCTACTTTATCTATTCACTATCTTATTGGTTTCTTCCTAAAAACATAAATCATGGAACTGCTACGTTCCTTTTTTACCAGAGAGCTAAGCCATGCCAAGGTTCCGGTAATCATTCCCCGAAGGAAAGTGCACGAATGCCGCATGTGTTTCTCTGTCAGCATCGATACATAGAATGCATCGAAAGGCATAGGATGACGCTCAGCCATAATAAATCCATGTTTGGAACCGAATTGCTGTATAGTACCCGGGGTGAAGTGCCACAAGTGACGGGGCACATCGTATGCAGCCCAGTATGCACCGTACTTCTTTGCATCGAAGGAAGAACTGTTGGGCACGGCTATAATCAGTACGCCTTTATCTGTTAACAGGGAATTCAAAGTCTGCCACATTTCATTGAGCGACTCCAGATGCTCCATAACATGCCACAGGGTAATAACATCAAAACTTCCGGGAGCAAAATCTTTTAAAGCAGTATCGGGCTTTACGTCCAGATTAAAATGTTCTTTGGCAAAAGCACGTGCTCCGGCATTCTTCTCCACTGCTTCCACTAGCCAGCCACGACGCTGCATAGTATCTGCAAAATATCCTGTTCCCGTACCGATGTCCAGCAAACGACCTTCTTTACGATGTGCTTCGTGTGCCACCAAACGAGCCTTACGCCCCAACATATAGTTGCGCACCCAATGATAAACGGAGTTCATCGCCCCTTTCTTCGTATCGGAATGGGAAATATAATCGGGAGTCTCGTAATAGCGTCCTATCTCCGCTTCTACAGGAAAATCTTGCGTGAAAAGAAATCCGCAATCCTGACAACGGCACAAATGGAACATTTCACCCGAGGCATAATGGTCTACGCAAGTCAGGGCACGCTCTATATGTGTCCCACCGCATAACGGACAAGCTTTTATAGTGAATTTATTCATCGAACGTTCTGCCAAAAAGGAAATGTAGCCTGAACCGACAGACCACAATACACCTAAATTTGGTGCAAAATAACAAATAAAAAGTGATTTACAAGGCTTTCGTTAAGGAGATTTAATAATAAACGAATGAAAAAGCTTGCACTTCAGATTAAATTTTTATATTTGTCATAATAAACCTCAAGTCATAACATGAAATACGCTCTATTACTGGTTACGCTCACATTAAGTTTCTTTTTGTCAGCCCAAGAAACGCCCTTTACTCCCAACTCCAAGTTCGGGAAACCTACTCAAGAAGAATTAACAATGACTACCTATGTCCCCGATTCAAGTGCAACAGCCGTCATCTTGTATAAGCAGACAAGTGCAAACTATATTTGGGGAATAGAAGACTTCAGACTGGTTTACAGATACAAAGTCAGAATAAAGATTCTTAAACCGGAAGGGACTTCCTATGCCAACATTACAATTCCTTATTATGAGCCCAAGAATAATAGTCAACGCAAAGAGAGCATCCTACAATTGGATGCTGACGCTTATAATCTGGAAAATGGAAAAGTTGTGCGTACAAAGATGAAAAAGGATTTGGTATTCAAGGAACGAATCAGCGACAACTACATGCAACTGAAGTTCTCTGTTCCACAAGTAAAAGAGGGAACAGTGATTGAATATGAATATCAACGCCAATCAGACCTTTACTACATCATCGATGATTGGAAAGCTCAAGATGAAATTCCTACATTATATACCGAATATGATATTACCATTCCCGAATATTTCAAATTCAGTGTTGATATGCATGGTTTCGAACCATTATCCAACAAAGAAACTCCATGCAACACTGACTTTAGTATCAAAGGACAAATACTTAAATGTTCTGCGTCCAATATACTATTCAAGGGATATAAGCTACCGGCTTTGAAGGATGACAGCTATGTGTGGTGTCTCGACGATTACTGCACACAGGTAGGTTTTGAGTTAAAAGGCTTTGAGTTCCCGGGAGCACTCTACCAATCTTTCACTAAAACCTGGGAAAACATAGACGAGATGCTACGTTCCGACTCGGATTTTGGTAGCCGTCTCAAAATGAATAATCCGCTAAAAGAAGAAATGGCTACACTGAAGCTCGACCAAATGAAAGGTTGTGTAGAGAAAACAGCCGCTATCTATTCGTTACTTAAGAATAAAGTGCGATGGAATGAGAAGTACACTTTGTATGGAAAGAGCGCCAAACAGATAATGAAAGAAGGTACCGGTAGCAATGCCGATATTAACTTTATCCTGATAAGTATGCTGAAGGATGCCGGTATCGAAGCCTATCCGGTTCTTTTGAGCCGCCGTAGCATAGGAAGATTGCCAGTGACACATCCCAGCATCCAAAAGCTGAATACCTTTGTAGTGGCTATTGTTGAAAACGATACTACCAATCACTACATAGACGGTTCCATAGAAGACGGATATATCAACACACTGCCTCCTACATTATTGGTAGACCGTGCCCGAATTCTGACTCCTACTGGTAGTGCATGGGTAAATTTACAAAATGCTGATAAGAACTATATCCGCTGTAATGTCACCGCAGCTCTCGCACCGGATGGTACTATTGCCGGAACACGCCAGACATTATATGTAGGTCAACATGCCGCCAACTTACGTAACAAATACCGGAATGCCAAAGATAGTACTGATTTTATCAACAAATTGGGTACGGAAGAGAACATAACCGTGAAAAGCTACCAGGCAAAAGATATTAAGAATTTCTCGCCGCAAGTACAAGAAGTTTTGCAGTTCGAAAAACAATCCACTACCAACGATCAGTTTATCTACGTCAATCCGCTTATCTTCCTGCAAGTTTCAGAGTCTCCATTTAAGCAGGTAGAACGTAAGTTGCCGGTAGAATATCCATACACAACTACATTATCTGTATTTGTCAATCTCACCTTGCCGGAAGGTTATACTATAGACGAATTACCCAAATCATTGCAAATCGTTATGGAAGACCAACAGATAAGATGCCGATATAACGTTACTCGAAGCGGAAATTTAATAAACATCAATTACCTGTTTAGACAAAATACATTGTTATTTGCTCCAAACGAATATCCCGAACTGAAAAAGCTATGGGAAACTATAGCTGAAAAGAATACGGAAATGTTGGTTCTAAAGAAAATTTGATACTTAGACAAAAGTTATATGATGAAAAAGTTAATCTTCTGCCTTCTCCTGCAAAGCATTGCCGGCTTAGGGTTATACGCCCAGATCGATCTACGCAGTAACGCTTACTCCATTATACAAGATGCAAGTACCGAAGTCATCTGTACATCTCCAACGAATGCGGTGCGCAAAGAGAGGAAAGTGATTCAAATTTTAGATGAGAAGGGTAAAGAAGAAGCTTCTTTCGCTTGCCTATGTGACCAGTCCACCACCTTAAGTAAATTCTCGGGAGAAGTACAAGACAGCCAAGGAAAATCTATCCGGAAAATAAAAAAGAGCGAACTACAAATCACCGAATATTCTTCTGAGCTGGCAACAGACAATTACTATTACTATTTTAATTATACCCCTCCGCAATATCCTATTACCATTACTTACGAATGGGAAATGAAATGCAATGACGGGCTCATTGTTTTTCCATTTTTCCTTCCGCAAGATAATTATAACCAGTCTGTAGTACAAGCTAGTTACCGTATTCAAACACCTGCCGATTCTCCTTGCCTCTATTACGCACTGAATATTGACGCTAAAGTAAATCAGCAGAAAACTCCCGAAGGAACCTGGCTGACGGAAGCCAATGTGAAATCATTGCCAGCTATCCGGAAAGAACCTTTCGGTCCCGATATATATGACCTTCTACCTCGTATCATGTTTGTACCCAAACACTTTACCTGGGCAGGAACACAAGGCAGTATGAAAGATTGGCAAGCATACGGTAAATGGCAATACCAATTACTGGAAGGCAGAAATGAACTTCCGCCGGCACTGAAAGAAGAATTGCACAAGTTGACCGCCTCCTGCAACAGTCCGTACGAAAAAGTAGCCGCCATTTATCAATACTTGGGTAAAACGACGCGCTACGTCAGTATTCAATTGGGTATAGGGGGACTGCAACCAATACCTGCCACCAATGTACACCGTACAGGATTCGGCGATTGCAAAGGATTGTCCAATTATATGCGAGCCATGTTGGCCGAGGTAGGAATTCCTTCCTATTATACAGTCATTAGTACTTACCATAGGAAGCTATTACCCGACTTCGCCAGTGTCAACCAAATGAACCACGTCATCTTGCAAGTTCCTCTATCCGGCGACACTCTTTGGTTAGAGTGCACCAATCCCGATATACCGTTAGGCTATATTCACCATTCTATTGCAGGGCATGATGCACTTAACATTAAGGAAGATGGCGGACATCTCTGCCGGTTACCTGCCTATCCCGATTCACTAAACAAACAACTAAATCGGGCATCTGTTACTCTATCTGTAGGAGGTGAGGCCCAGATTAAAGTAAAACAAAGTTCTTTTCTCCTCCAATACGAAAACAATGTCTCATTAAAGAATATGGAGTCCACAAAACAACTGGATGCCCTACGTTCGGACCTTCACTTGCAACAAGCGAATGTAAGTGATGTCCGGCTTGAAGAATTCAAAAACAAAGTACCACAACTGGATGTATCCTACACCATAAATACTACGCAATATGGCAACCGGACAGGTAAGCGTTTATTCATTCCGGCTAATATCTTTCACAAATCATTCCCGACGATTGATAATAAAGAAGAACGTACGCAAAACCTTCAAATCATCTATGGTTATCAGGACATCGATAGCATCTGCATTCATCTGCCCGAAGGATACGAGATAGAATCACTGCCGCGTACCAGCCAATTAAAGAAGCAATTTGGTGAGTTCCAATCCTCCATCAAAAGCCAAAACAAAGAGATTTTTATCACACACAGACTATTACTCCGCCAAGGAATTTACTCACCCGAAGTATATGCGGAATTTGCTGCATTCATGAAAGAAGTAGCCTCTCAGTATTATTCCAAAATCATCCTCAGGAAAACCGATGAACCTTGATTACAGGTCATATCAACTTACCGACATCAATAAAATAACCCAAAAACTATGCATAATAAAAAGTAAAGCAATAACTATCTCCATTGTTGTAAAAACGACTACCTTTGCAGGACATATTCCAAATAAATACTTTGCAATCATGGAAGAAGAAGAACCTAATATAACCGAAGTACCTCACAATTACCCTTTGTGTCTTAACCGCCAATGTCCCAAAGCATCTACCTGCCTCCGCCAACTAGTGGAACAAGAAATAGCGGACGACGTAAGATTCTGGATGGTTATCAGCCCCAAACACCAAGCCACGCTTAGCGGTGATTGCCCTTACTACCGCTCCAATGCCAAAGTTCGTTATGCGAAAGGATTCATGAACATACTGAACAATATGCCACATAAGCAAATGACAGAAGCCATTTACCTCCTAATCGACCACTTCAGCCAACGCACTTACTACCGCATCCGCAAAGGTGAACGCCTACTCAAGCCTGCCGAACAGAAAGAAGTAATGAATATCCTAAGAAATTGCGGAGTTACCGGAAACCCGGAGTTCGACTCCTATGTTGAAGGTATTGAGTGGTAAGTACGCCTAAACAAGTCCATATCCTGCAGTTCTTGCCACCTTGTTGGCAAAGCCTTGCCATCATGTTGGCAAAAGATTGCCATCGCCTTGGCAAGACTTTGCCATAACGGTGGCAAGAAACTAGGCTAACTACTGTGATTTCTCCACCTTACAAAGCAAAAGCGCTGAACCTGCAAACAAGAAGAAAAAAACACTTATTCTTTATATTCCTCAAAACATTGTCCGTTATCAAGCGGACAAGTGTCCGATAATGAACAGAAGGCAAAGAGATATTTCTTCTGAATATCAGCAACTTACATCTTTGGCACGCGAATTGACTATTATTAGGCGAAGGCGTTCGAAAAGAAAAAGTAAACGGAAACGCAACTTATTCAATCGAAGCATACGTCTAAAGATAAAACAAGAATAGTAACAATAAAAAAATAAAGATTATGAAAACTACAAGTTTATTCAAAGCAGTCGCATTCGTAGCAATGGTTATAGTAAGTGTTATGAATTCAGAAGTAAAGGCACAGGAAAATAACTTCATCACCAATGAAGAAGTAAAAAATGAATTGGTTGTTGCCAAGACTATCTTCAAAAAAGATGGCAATCAACTTTACCGCCACATCCGCTATGAGTTTACATACGACGATCAAAATCGTCTGACCGGCAAAGAAGCTTCCAAATGGGACGGAGCCCGCGAGGAATGGATGCCTTACTTCAAGATGTCCTATCAATATAGCAATAATGAAATCACCATGCTTTACGCTCGTTGGAACAATTCTCACAAAGCATTCGACTCAGACGTAAAAAAGAGTGTATACGAATTGAATGATGAAAACATGCCGGTAGCTTATAAGAACTTCAAACAAAACACCGATAAGTCCGACTGGACAATGGTAAGCTTTAACAAAGTAGACTATACATACAACCTGTTGGCAATGGTAAAGTAGTCTATCGCTTCAAACTCTCTTAAACTTTACATAACAAATTAACCTATCATTCTGCCAGCCAGTGCAAAATGATAGGTTAACTTATTTCAAAACAATCCCTGCTTATTTCTATTTCAGGAACTCTCTTAAATTATTTCAGATTTAATATTCCGAACTTATTGTTCTTATAGTCAATCACCACTGTTTGATTCAGGAAATAACGATTCCCGACAATCCCCCAAAAACCAGCGTCTTCCAGCATCTCATCACTAACTTGATCACCAGCAAACACCTGATGAGAAGACAAATCCATATTATCGAACTCTATCTTGACTTTAGGCTGATAGCTGTAAACATTACTAATCTCACCCCAAGACGAAATTGCTAGCGAATCAATACAATGCGAAGTATCTGCTATCTGCGCCACCTTCTTAGGAGAAGATAACAACGGAAAAAGACTGGAACCTGTATCAAACAACACTTTCTCTTCTTTTCCGTTTATCTTCAACGGAAGAAATATCCAGTTATATTCTTTCAGATACTCCATCGGCACATAATTTACCCGCCCTGCCCAAGCAGAAGGCAAAGTATCTAACACGCAAATCCGTTATCCCGGAAAATCTATTGCCAAGATTCCGCCTTTACATAAATCAGCAGCAAGGGTACCTATATGCTTTTCCGTCGAAGTATAGATAGAATCTACCGTCAGGGTATCACCATAGCCTTTAAACCAAGCCATATCAACGTTGGGATAGCTAACACCGCTCAAATTCAAATTCAACCCTTTGAAATAAGGGCATCGCACACCTTCGAGCTTGCAATAGTTCACTGTGTCTATCCGACTGAAGGTCTCTTTATATTTTACCAGATAAGGAGCTATCGAGTTACCATAAAGTATGGTAGACACTGCACCCAAATCAAACTGCGCATTGAATTTATGAGGCACTCCTTCGATTTCAAAAGGAACTATCATAGCCGACTTCTCAACTTTCTTGCCACCTAAAATAGCATCTTCCCATTGAAAGTTAAACCAGCCAATCGGTTCTTCCTATGCAGAGATTCCCAAAGAGCAAATCACCAATCCTAAGCTAAAGAACAACGTTTTCAACTTCATATGTTTAAAGTTATATTTGAATAATCCTATATCAAGACTGAAAGACCTCTTCCCCTTTCAACGTAGCGGAACTTGATTCGGTAACCTTTACCATTACAAAGTCGCCCACACGATGGGTACCACGATCAAAAACGACTACACGATTCTGCTCTGTACGTCCAAAGAGTTGGTCGCGTGAACGTTTCGAAACACCTTCTACCAGCACTTCATAAGTCTTACCTATACAACGGGCATTCGCTTCACCCGAAAGACGGTTTTGCAAAGCGATGATTTCATTCAGGCGCCGTATCTTTATTTCCTCAGATACATCATCCGGCAAATGTTTAGATGCGTACGTACCGGGACGTTCAGAATACTTAAACATAAAGCCGCCATCATAACCACATTCTTCCATCAGAGAAAGAGATAGTTGATGGTCTTCCTCTGTTTCAGAATGAAAACCGGAGAAGATATCTGTAGACAGTCCGCAATCGGGTATAATGCGACGAATGGCAGCTACACGTTCTAAATACCATTCGCGGGTATATTTACGATTCATTAACTTCAGGATGCGTGAACTTCCACTTTGCACAGGGAGATGAATATGCTTGCAGACATTAGGCATATCAGCAATGACTTGTAAAGTCTCATCACTCATATCCTTGGGGTGTGAAGTTGTAAAACGAACACGAATACCCGGTGCAGCCTCTGCCACAGCACGTAGCAACATAGGGAAAGTTACGACTTCTCCATCCGGTTTCTCAAAGCGATAAGAATTGACGTTTTGTCCCAGGAGGGTAACCTCTTTATAACCTTTTGCTACCAAGTCAGCCACTTCATTCAGGATGCTTTCTACATCACGACTGCGCTCACGACCACGGGTGTAGGGAACAATGCAGTAAGTACAGAAATTATTGCATCCACGCATAATAGAAACAAAACCTGAAATATGGTTACCACAGATGCGCGAAGGAATCACATCACGATAAGTCTCCGTAGTAGAAAGCTCTACATTCATCGCTTTCTCACCGGCTTCCACAGCAGCAATCAGTTCGGGCAGTGTAAGATAGGCATCAGGGCCTACTACCAAATCCACATGATGGTTATTAATCAGGTCATCTTTGACACGCTCTGCCATACAGCCCAAAACACCAACAATCAGATTTCTCTTCTTCTTTTTCATCGAATGAAAGAACTCCAAACGATTCAGAATCTTTTGCTCGGCATTGTCACGGATAGAGCAGGTATTCATAAATACCGCATCAGCCTCTTCCAGTGTTTCAGCCACTGAATATCCGGCCATTTGCATGACGGATGCGATTACTTCACTGTCAGCCACATTCATCTGGCAGCCATAAGTTTCGATGAACAACTTCTTGTTGTCCTCAGTAGTTGCAGATTTAAAGTCTGCTCCCATTTCTTTTTCCATAAATTTGTTTTTCTAATTGAGTTTATAAACAATAATTTACCAGCGCTACACTACCAAATTATTATTTAGCGTCTGCAAAGATACTCCTTCCGAAGCAATTCTAAGTGACGAAATAAAAGAAAAATACGGGTTTAAACTACTTATATATAGCTTCTGTACTAATTAATGTTAACAATACGAACATTTCCCGAGCATTAGTTTGGCGCACAAAGAATTAATTGCCAAATTTGTGGAATGAAAGAAACATTAGATTTTTTCATAGTTAAGGTTTAGGTTAAAAAAAATAAGGGGAGCTGTGAAGCTGCCCTTTTTTATTGCCAAAATCTTGGCTATAATTAGATTAAATGGTTACCTTTGGGCGGAAAATCAAAAAAGATATGGAAGACGTCTTAAAGTTTCTACTAATAGCGGCTGTAATTGTTATCGGAATTGTCAGGCAATTAAAAAAAGAAGCAAATAAAAATGCCGATAAGGCTCCTACTATGCCCATTCCTGAAACAGAAAACCCACTACCTGAGAATTGGGGTGGAGGAACTTACGGAGGCTATATCCCCGAAGGTCCCCAACAAGAGCCTCCTATTCAGGTAAAGAAAAAGAAGACAACTTCAGCACCCAAACCTTTCCTATCAAGCACTCCTTCTTCTACTACACAGTCAACTTCTCCTCCGGCATCCATCCTGCAGGAATCCGATGAATCCGCAGAATCCGAATTCACCATCCACTCGGCAGAAGAGGCACGCCGTGCTATTATCTGGTCGGAGATACTTCAACGGAAATACTAAATAGGTGAAAGTTAAAAGTTGAGAGTTCTTTCCGATGCATCTTTACACATAAAAATATCTATATATTATGGCATTCAATTACATTTCGGCAGCAGAAGCTGCAAGCCTGATCAAACATGGCTACAACATCGGCTTGAGCGGATTTACTCCCGCAGGAACAGCCAAAGCCGTAACGGCTGAATTAGCAAAAATTGCGGAAGAAGAACATGCAAAGGGAAATCCTTTCCAAGTAGGTATCTTCACTGGCGCTTCTACCGGAGATTCCTGTGATGGCATACTTTCACGTGCAAAAGCGATCCGTTACCGTGCTCCTTACACCACTAACGCCGACTTCCGTAAAGCAGTAAATAGCGGACAAATCGCTTACAACGACATTCACTTGTCACAGATGGCACAAGAAGTTCGCTACGGTTTTATGGGCAAAGTAAACGTTGCCATTATCGAGGCTTGTGAAGTAACTGAAGACGGAAAGATCTATCTGACTGCTGCCGGTGGTATCGCTCCTACCGTTTGTCGCTTGGCCGACCAGATTATCGTAGAGTTGAACAGCGCTCACAGCAAGCGTGCCATGGGATTGCACGACGTATATGAGCCTCTTGATCCTCCTTACCGTCGCGAAATTCCTATTTACAAACCCAGCGACCGCATCGGCAAGCCTTACATTCAGGTAGACCCGAAGAAAATTGTAGGTGTAGTAGAAACCAACTGGCCCGATGAAGCCCGCAGCTTCGCTGACTCAGATCCATTGACCGATCACATCGGTCAGAATGTAGCCGACTTCCTGGCTGCCGACATGAAGCGTGGTATCATTCCTCCTACCTTCTTGCCTCTGCAATCGGGTGTAGGAAATATTGCAAACGCTGTGCTTGGTGCTTTGGGCCGTGATAAATCCATCCCCGCATTCGAGATGTACACTGAAGTTATTCAGAATTCCGTTATCGATTTGATTCGTGCCGGTCGCGTGAAATTCGGTAGCGCATGTTCGCTGACTGTAACCAACGATTGCTTGGAAGGTATTTACGACGACATGGATTTCTTCCGCGACAAGTTGGTTCTCCGTCCGTCTGAAATTTCTAATAGTCCTGAAATTGTACGTCGCCTCGGCATTATCTCTATCAATACAGCTATCGAAGTAGACCTTTACGGAAACGTGAACTCTACCCACATCGGTGGTACAAAGATGATGAACGGTATCGGTGGCTCGGGAGACTTTACCCGCAATGCTTATATCTCTATCTTCACTTGTCCGTCTGTTGCCAAAGAAGGTAAGATCAGTTCTATCGTTCCGATGGTATCTCACCAGGATCATAGCGAACACTCCGTGAACATCGTCATCACCGAACAAGGTGTTGCCGACCTCCGTGGTAAAAGTCCGAAAGAACGTGCACAAGCCATCATTGAAAACTGTGCACATCCTGATTACAAGAACTTGTTATGGGATTACCTGAAGTTGACTGATGGTAAAGCTCAAACTCCTCACGCCATCCGTGCTGCTTTGGGTATGCATGCTGAACTGGCGAAGACCGGAGACATGAAGAATACGAACTGGGCTGAATATTAATAAGTCCTATTCCCCTCATAAAGAATAACCCGCATCAGATGCACTAAATAGTGCATGATGCGGGTTATTCTTTTTTCAGATGCAAGTGTTAAGTCAATACATTGACTAAGGGTACATTCTTACCGGTTCTACAATTTCATATTCCCCCTTACCGAAATGAGTATTGCCAAACATATCAGTAACACGTACTTCCACTGTATGTTTCCCCATTAGTAATGCAGAAGGTACACGTACCCTCCAGATATGAGAAGCAGGAACAGAAGCGGCAGGCCAGCGAGCATACTTCACAGCCTCATCACGATTCCAACATTGTACCAAATAGTCATGGTCAGGATCAGTCACCTCCTCTTTCTTCATGGTTTTCCATTCACCGGAATCAATACGATACTCTACTTTATCCTTTGCCGAACCCATGAAGAAATTCACCGTAATGAAAGCCGGTGTGTATCTATCCTTCACCACTTGGCGAGGTATATTAACAGACATTCTATAGTCAGCCGGTTTTCCGGATGCCTGATAATCGATACTGTATTTATTGCCATCTACCCGCAAGAAAGCATACCCTTTCGGAGTACCGTCTGCCATAAGTGACTGGGGGACACCCGCCTCGTCCAGATAGCCCGAATAGAAGTCACCACAGGTAGCACCGGCATTATACTCATGCAATGGAGCACTTCCTTGCCAACCATCCTCCTGCGTATGCAAGTACTGATTCTGTGTATGCAAGTGTGCCGAAAGCAACAATACATGAGGAAATTCTTTCAAACACTCAAACAAGAATGCTTTATCTTCCTTGCGTATAGCATTCTCGCCAAGTAAAGGGATATGAAAAGCAACCACAACCAGCTTATTCTTATCCACCAGCTTCAGATTGTTCTCTATAAAGCGTTTCTGGTCTGCACGAAAACCACCCCAATAACTTTTAGGACTGGCAGCTGAACGGGGATTAGGAAATAGCACATTATCCAAAATCAGGAAATGGGCATTGCCATAGTTGAAGGCATAATTAGCGGGACCAATAAAAGTCTCGAAGGCATCATCCGACTCTTCGTCTGTCTTTGCCTCAAAATCCATATCATGATTACCCATCACATTGTACCAAGGCACACCTATCTTGCTTATCTCCCGGCTATAGGGATCGAACAAATCGAAATTCTCATCATTGACGTCTCCCAGACTGATTCCGAAGCTAACTCCTTTAATTCCTTCCAATTCAGAGACTATAGCTTTCGAGAAATAGCTGATATGATCTTCAAAATGAGGTTGAGGATCTCCCATGAGCAGTGCGGTAAATGTTGCAGACTCCTCTTGAGGCACAAGGGCGAAGTCAATGGAAGAAGGCAACTTACCTGTAGGCGCTATTCCTTTATATCCTTCGCGTGAAGGGGTTCCTTCGGGCTTATAGTAATAGTAATTGCAAGGTTTATTGTATTTATCGAACGCCGTGCGATACTGCGCCGGCTTGATAACCGCAATGGTTGCTTCGCCGGAGATGGGCAATGTATATTGCCCTTTTTCATTGGTCAGCACCACATCACTGCCATTGGTTACCCCAACACCTGCAAGAAGTTTCTCACCGCGGTCGTACTTGCCATTTCCATTCAAGTCGCAATACACGCGGCCTTTTGCATACTGCTGTCCATAAACAAAAGTTGTGGACAATAGCAACAATACTAATAAATATTTCATATTCATCTGGTTTCTAATTTAGTATAAAAGAATTATTTATATCCCGGATTCTGTTTCAACTTCTTATTCATCTCCACCTCGTCAAAAGGTAGTGGGAACAACAAGCGGTTCTCGTCTACTTGATAAGAGCTTTCAATCAGATAGCTATATTCTTTCTTCAATTGCTTGCCATAAGCATTCATCACCGATACAGCTTTTCCACTACGTACCAGATCGTGCCAGCGTTTATTCTCAAAAGCCAGCTCCACGCGACGTTCTTTTAGAATAATGTCACGCAGTAATGCCTGATCGGTAGTTGTTACCGCTTTCAGACCGGCTCTCTTGCGTATGTCGTTCAAATAAGGCAATGCTTCTGACGCACGTCCCTGTTCATTGATAGCCTCGGCAAGGAACAGTAGAGCTTCGGCATAGCGATACACAGGCCAGTTGTCATCCGTATTATTGGGATCGGTGTGCGGATTCAAGTACTTCTTGATGTAAGGCACAGCCTCTTTACCCTCCTGAGGAATATAGTTGTCAATATCCGCATTACCCGTATAAGTAAACATGTAACTACTGTTATAAGTACCTTCGGCAATGCCAATGGAATTGTTTTTGCGTAAATCACCCGCTTCATAAACTTCAATCAGATCTTTGGTAGGTACATTCCATCCACCCAGTGAACTGTTATTGGTAGCAACACCCGTTACAATACGGGTATTGGTAGATCGAGGTAAGAACTTGTAGATAAAGTTACTTTCCTGTCCACCTTGCAAACCTTGTAAGTATTGTATGGAGAATAAGAATTCCTTGCTATTCTTATTGGCAGTTGCAAATACATCCTTATAGTTATCCAGCAGCCCATAACCCATAGCAGGCAGAGTCTTCAACAAAGATTCAGCTTCCTTGTAGTTCTTACGTGTCACATACACATCGGCAAGTAGCATAACTGCCGCCCCTTTGTTAGCTTCGCCACTTTGAGGAAATGCCTTCGGTGCCTCCAGATTATCCATAGCGTCTTTTGCATCATTTATAATCTGAGTATACACTTCGTCTACCGAAGAACGTTCTACAAACGACTCTTCAGCCGTCTTTACCTCATGCAGATAAAGAGGTACCCCACCATAATAACGCACCAACTTATAATAGAAGAATGCACGCAAAAACCGGGCTTGTCCCATCAGATTCTTTTTCACTCCGGCATCTATACTCGCCTTTTCCAAATAGTCGATGGCAATATTAGCTCTCGAAATGCCTTTATAACAATGATAATAGACTGCATTGGTATAGGTATTCTCGGCTCCGTCTACAAAATCATAGATGTTTTCGCGGAATACATAGGCCGATCCTCTGTTTGCCGGCGTGTAATCATAATGTGTATTATCCGAGCGACCTTCCCCGGTAAAGAAGTCATTATCGGCAAGGCTTCTCAAAGGTACATAAGCAGCCACAACGGCTTGTTTCAATTGTTCTTCTGTCTGATAGAACGAACCACCGGATTCTTTATCACCCGGTACAAGGTCCAGGAAGCCGTTGCAACTGCTCAACAAAGCCGTTCCTGCAATAAATAGCAATTTATATAGTTTCATATACATTTAAATAGATTGTTAATGGATTGGATTAAAAGGTGACATTCACTCCCAGAGAGTAGACACGTGGAATGGGGTATGAGTTTTCATCTACTCCAATACCGGTACCGCTCAGTCCGTTCAAGCTCACTTCCGGATTAGCACCACTATACTTGCTGATAAAGAATACATTCTGCACAGAAGCATACACCCGCAGATGCGAACAGTATCTGTTCTTAAGCATGGGTACTGTATAGCCCAACGTCAGGTTCTTCACAGCTAAGTGTGAGTTACTTTCAATCCAGCTAGTGTTCACCTTGCGATGTTCGGCAGTTGTACCTGTCATTGTTCTAGGGTAATCGCCCGAACCCGGACTTTCAGGAGAGCGCCAACGGTCTTTGGCTGCTGCCAGCAGGTTGAAGGCTCCATCCAGGTTACCTAAGTATTGATGTTTCAAACTACTTATCACTTTACCACCGTAGGAACCTGACATGGCAATGCTCAAATCGAAGTCGGCATACTTAAAGTTATTTGTGAAACCAAATACGAAATCAGGATTCGGATCGCCTATAAAGGTACGGTCTTTTACATTGATTACTCCATCCTTATTCACATCCTTGAATTTGATGGTTCCTACCTTCGACGTACTGCTTTTAGGAGAATCAGCCAAATCTTTCTCATCGGTATAGAGTCCCAGTTTGATGTATCCGTAGAACTGACTCAACGGGTATCCTTCCTGGTTGCGATAATAGTCAGAGTATTCGCTGGAGTTACGGGTAATATAGCCCGGTTCTACTAGCGAAACAATCTTATTGCGCTCAAAAGATATGTTGAAGTTAGACTGCCAGGATAGTTTACCAAACTGATTATTGTAGCCTAAGCTTATTTCATGTCCCCAGAAGTGCAGTTTACCCACATTGGAAGTAATGGAAGCGAAGCCCGAAGCTTGCGGAATAGGACGGTTCTGTATCATATCATCCGTCATCTTGTCATAATAGTCGTAGGCCAAAGAGACGCGGTTACCGAATAGAGACAAGTCGAAACCGATGTCAAACTGTTTGGTACGTTCCCAAGCCAATTCGGTATTGGCTATGTTGCTGCTCGATGCACCACCGACAAGCGTTCCATTGAACACATAATTATATTCGCCGATGTTGGCGATATGGGTATAGTTTCCAATATTGTCATTACCTGTTATACCA
This sequence comes from Bacteroides sp., assembly GCF_030151085.1. Classification (GTDB taxonomy): domain Bacteria; phylum Bacteroidota; class Bacteroidia; order Bacteroidales; family Bacteroidaceae; genus Bacteroides. The sequence goes on from NZ_JASLER010000040.1 coordinate 28,969, forward strand.
TAGCTAGCTCTCACCTTCATCATATTCAGATGGGGTACGGACTTCATAAAGTTCTCTTCGCTTACTACCCATCCTCCGGAAATAGAAGGAAAGTAACCAAACTTCTTGTTGGCACCGAATCTCGAAGAACCATCGCGACGAATTGCCGCAGAGAGCATATACTTGCCTTTGTAGTTGTAATTGGCACGTCCCAAGAGCGAGAGCAAGGCATATTCGTTGACATTGCTAGTTCCGGCAGTGATGATGGTGGCATTACTCAGGTAAGGTATATCAGTACTACTGAAGTTGCTACCTGACACACTGTTGCTCTCTTTGTGATATTTCTGGGCAGAGAAGCCTAATAGGAGTTCCAACTTATGAGCCTCCCGAAAGGTATTGGCGTAAGTCAGGCTTGTTTCCGAAATCCATGTATAGTCATTGTAGTAGCTACTTGTACCATTTGCTATATTCTCAACTGTTATGCTTGCCGGCTTATAATATTTCCGTTTTTCCCAAGTCATATCAGTAGCCAGGTTACTTTTAAGGGTAAGACCTTTCAACGGAGTAATGCTGATATATCCATTGGCAAGGAGACGTGAAGTGACATAATCGTCTACCGTTTCCATAACGATTTTATAGGGATTGATGTTGTTCAACATCGGTGACGTATTAACGTAAAGCGGCATATTACCATTTTCATCTACCGGTGCAACCAGTGGACTGGCTTGCAGGGCTTTATTAAAAAGGCTGTTTACGCCGTCATACTGTACCAATGAGTTATGGTCCAGTTTGTATGTAGGCGCTACATTGATTCCTACTTCAATGAAATCCTTCAGTTTAAACGTCTGATTGATACGGGCAGAGAACATCTGAACACCGGTATTCACTACTACTCCGTCCTGCATGGAGTATCCTATCATAGCAGAGGTAGAATAATTATCTCCGCCTTTGAACAACGATAAGTTGTACTTCTGCATAGCCGCCTGACGGGTCATTACATCGAACCAGTCGGTACCTTCTCCATACTTTTCAGGGTTTTCATAAAGTGAATCTAATTTGCCGGTATATTTCTCGTATTTCACCCGGTCTTCGTAATATTCATTCTGAAACTCGGCAAACTCACGTGCCGTCATCATCTCCGGTCGCCCACGCTGAGGAATGACTTGCACACCATAGTTAGCCGAAAATTCCAAGCGTGCATCGCCCGCCTGAGCTTTACGGGTAGTAATAAGGATTACCCCATTGGCTGCCCTCGAACCATAAAGAGCACTGGCAGAAGCATCTTTCAACACACTAAAAGATTCTATCTCAGACGGATTAATATTATTGATGTCGCCTACCAACGGAATACCATCCACCACCACCAAGGGTGAATTGCCCGAAGATAACGAAGCAGCTCCACGGATGCGAAAAGCCATTCCCGAACCTACACGCCCACTATATTGGTTCACTTGTACACCAGCTATCTTTCCTTGCAATGATTGTGCAAACTGGTTAACGGGCATATCGGAGAGGCTCTTGGCACTGAGTTGAGACACCGATCCGGTTACTTCCCTCTTCAACTGGCTACCGTAACTTACCACCACCACTTCATCGAGCACACTCGAATTCTCGTCAAGTACCATCTGTAGTTCGGCAGTTGGCTGTTTTACCACTACCTCTTTCTCATTAAACCCGATGTACGAAACAAGCAGGCGTGAGCCTGTGGGAATTGTTATCACAAAGCGCCCGTCCGCATCGGTCGACACTCCGTTCAGCGTACCTTTTTCCAACACATTGGCTCCTACAAGAGGTTCGCCTTTACCATCTACTACAATACCTTTAATCTGCATTTTACCTACCTTGGTGTTCCCTTCCAGAGGAGTTACTCTAATACCTGTAGTTGTTGCCGTCGATAATGTATTCACTTTAGCTGCATACAAGCTTGTACTTAAAAGAAAGCTCGATACAACCGAATACAGTAATAATCTACCTTTTTGTCTTTTTACCTTTTTCATGTTTAATTGATTTTCAAGATAAGGCAATCCGATGGGTTGCCACTCTTAAAAGATAATCGAAAATCGGAAGTAGAATTACTGATGGAAAAGGATTAAGATTCGATGACAATTCTATAACAACGGGCTTTCATCTCTTCAACCAGAGATATACCCAAATTGTAATCAACTTGTCTCTATAAAGAAATACAAATGGAATAACACGATGCTACTTTTGCCCGCAATTCATTAAGCATCGACAAACCCAAAACAAACACAAAGATGGAAACACAAGTAACAGACGAGGAGCTGATCATAGAAATTATATCCAAAAATGCAGAAGCGTTTAATACCTTCTATAAAAGGTACTACAGACTTCTATACAAGTGGGCTACCAATTTGGTGAACAGTAGAGAAATAGCCAAGGATGCAACACAGATTTTCTGGGAACAAGTATGGACTACACCGAACATTATTAAAGCCGACAAAGCAGGATGTGCCAAAAACTTCCTACTTCGCATGTTTAGTTATCGACTCTATGACTATTTAAGGAAATGCAATTCAATGAATAAACTATTGAGTTTTGAACAAACCGACTATCAGAACTGTGTCGGTGAACAATACACTTACACTCATATTCATGAAGAGATAACTACACAAGAAATAAATCTCATGATAAAAAAACTCGTAGACCGGCAAACCACTCTTAACCAACGAATCTTCCTCATGAAATGGGAACAAGGCCTGTCGAATAGCGAAATAGCCCGAAAGCTTGCTCTCAACGAACGCTCGGTATCAAACAGATATCAATGGCTTATGTCATACATTCGCCAGCATATCGTTCAATACCAGTAATAAAGTCCGTCATTTAGAAACGATAATCTCTTCGCACACCGCATCCTGGAATGTCCGTGCCTCCCTGCCCGAAAGAGCATTCTGGTTCATGATGGCAAAAGCTATCTCATGCCCGTTATCAGCACGGAGATAACCCGCAAGACAGTTTATAGCAGTGAAAGAGCCCGTTTTAGCATGAACATTCTTATAAGAACGGGTGCCACGTTGCATACGACCTTTCAATGTACCATCTATGCCACCAATGGGCAGTGCTTTATACAGTTTCCGAAAAACATCGGTACGGGAATAAGCATGCCTGAGGAAAGCCACAAGCAAATCGGGAGAAATATAGTTATAATTGGAAAGACCGCAACCATCGGCCAAGTTAAAGCGGTCAGGATTATAACCTAACTTCTTTATCAGCATACGAACGGCAGAAAGACCATCTTCGGCAGTAATATGCTTCTTCCCGGTACTTTGAGCACCAAGGCGACAGAGGGTTGCTTCCGCATTCAAGTTATCACTTTCCTTCATAATCTCATTCACAACATCTTGCATGGAAGTTTCGTAACAGACCATTTGTACAGAAACACTATCCTTCTGAAACTCACCGAATGCATAATCAGAAGTGCAGCGGATGCCCCGTGCTTGCAAGCGGTCCATAAAGGTACGCATAAAGAAATTCTCCGACGAGAAAATATTGACTGTGCCTGCACGACGTCCGTCTACATTGCCCGTGACAATGATATTATTACCATTCGTCAACCAATCCCGTGATACTTTGAAGCGTCCGGCGGAAGGGGTACGTGTTTGGGTATTATTCGTCAGTGTATAATAAGTAGAGGCAGGAGTACATTTCAAATTCGCCGTTTCTCCACGTTCACCGGGGGAAGCGGTGACCGTTAAAACGCCTTTATTCAGCATCAACGGAGAAAGATAGGGTTGATAAGAAGCAGGGGTATCATCCCACAGCCAACCACTTCCCCAATAAAGGGAGTCCTTCATGGAAACATCTCCATACACTTTGCCTCGTATTACCGAGAAAGGGAAACGGCTCACTACATTCACCAATGAATCCAGCGCTTCATCGTTGAATTCAGGGTCATAACCACCGATAACGTATATATCTCCTTTCAGAGTATCGCCTTTAATCACTCCTTTATACCACACCTCCGTACGAAACGGCTCATCAACTTGTGGCTGAGACAATGCGGTAATAGTAGTCAGTAGCTTCATAGTAGAGGCAGGACGAGACAGCTTGTCTGATTGGTAACCATACAAAGGTTTTCCATCCGTCAAGTCGAAAACAGAGATAGCAACGTTGGAGCCTTGGGGAAGTTTATACTTTATCAGCGTATCGATACGCGAAGAAAGAGAGTCTGTTTGCTTAGTCACACCTTGTGCGCACAAGGGTAACAGGCAAACAGAACAAAGTAAATACAATATTATTCTTTTCATTATTTCTTATTCAAATAGTCCTTCATTTTCCCTAAAAGTGAGCCCTTGCCATAACCACCCCACATGGCCTGTACTTTTCCATCCGGAGCAATCAATACATAATGAGGATATCCCTTCACCTGATAGTTTGCAGCCAATCCTGTATTTGCTTTTTGAAGCTCGTTCCACTGATTACCGCCCATCTTTCTTTTATTGATAAATTCCTTCCAAGGCTTTTCAGGATCAATATTGATACTTATTACAGCTAAAGTATCCTTATACGTCTCTGTAATTTCTTCCAGTTCAGGAATCGATGCTATGCAAGGACCGCATCCGATACTCCAGAAATCAAGTAAAATGTATTTTCCTCTGAACTCGGAAAGGCGATGGACAGCGCCTTGTGGATCATATAACTCTCCATCAGCCATTTCATCACCGACACCAATTGCCATCGGAGGGTACAGATACTGATAAGCCAACTGAGCATCAGCGATCTGCTTCACAGCTTCCGGCATATTAGCATATAGTTCTTTCAGTTCATCCAGATAAGGCATAAAAAACTTAGAAGCTGACATCTGAGCATAGAGTACCAATCTATTTATCCAAACGGGTCCCATAGGAGCTGTTTTCATAAAATCAATCTCTTTCTTATATATACTGCGCTGCAAGGGGAATGAGATCTGTCGCACAGAGTCCACCTTTGCCCATATTTGCTTCACCAGACTGTCGTTGTCGGCAATTTCTTTACTGTTCATCTGCTTTAACCAGTCTGCCTCGACTACATTGTGTTTCACCCATTCTTTCCTTAGCTCCGATGCACATGCCTGAAAAGTATTTTCTTCCAATTGTTGGGGTATATCACTCTTCACCTGCCAGATGTATATCAACTTATCGTGCCCGACAACTGTAATTTGCTTGCCCGGTGCTACCCACACATCCTGCCAGATACTTGGAAATCCTTTATTGTCTGAAATAAGCAGGAACTTCTTCGTTTGAGAAATTGTATCACTGAACGCAAACGTACCATTGAAAATAGTGTCTTGAAACACCAATTCAAGGAGCTGCCCGTTTTCACGGAACAAACATATTCCTGTACTATCGGGTACGTTCATAAGTTGCCCAGTTATCAAGAACTTGTCAGAAGCAACACTACTGACTTGTGACTGACTGTAATGTATACTACATGTCACAGCAAGTAAAAAGAGTAAAACCTTCTTCATATTGTTATTCTTTATCTAAATCTTCCTCCGGCCGGGCAACTGGCTTCTCAAAATGAGCACCACACTTCTTGCAAACATATTCCCAATGCTCAGTGCCCGGAGGTGTAGCAGTCAACATAGAAAGTATGGTAGCCATGATAGCCCGTATCCGATGTTGTTTTCTTAATACGAATTTGATATCCGAAGCTCCACAGTAAGGACAATATTTCAATTGTTCGGGAATCATCTGATTGCATTCCAACAGATCGACGGCGCTATCGTAATCTTTTTCGTATACAAGAACGTCTACTCCTGTAATATCGCTGGAATATCCACGCATGACAGTGGACATATTTTCATTATGAAGCAAGGAGGCGATGCCTTCATTCTCTAATGCTCCTTGAATGATATGTGCCTGAGCAGCGTCAGGACAAGTAATCAACCTTACTGTTTTCATTCTTGGTTATCAAATAGTATTTGTTGTATTGTAATCCTGTTATAACACTTCTTTGAATATCTCCCCTACCGTAGGATGTGGAAATACGATCTTCTTCCACTCTTCCGCCGTCAGTTTCAGTTCAATGGCCATACCTGCCAGAGTGATGATTTCAGAAGCAGGATTACCCAAGACGTGAGCACCCAATACAGTATCATCTTCGGCCAACAATACTTTGCAGACACCGTTTACACCTTCGTTTTCGGCTACAAAGCGACCGGAATAGGCCATCGGAAGCTGAACGGCACGATAGGCTATGTTCTTCTTTTGAAGAGACTCTTCCGTCTCACCCACACCGGCTATTTCGGGATTGGTATATACAACACCGGGGATGGCACGATAACTCATAGCATCGTTCTTTCCAAGGATAGAACGCACCGCTACTTCGGCTTCACGAACGGCAGTATGTGCTAATAGAGAGAATCCGGTAAGGTCGCCACAAGCATATACTCCCTTCTCGGAAGTCTGCATTTGCTCGCCGACGATGATGTTTCCTCGCTCCGTCTTAGCCAAGTTGAGGTTTTCGAGGCCAAAGCCTTTCGATACAGGACGACGTCCTACACTCATCAGGAGTTTGTCGGCTACCACAGAACCGGAACCGTCAGCGTTTTCGTAATTCACTTGAATAAGAGAGTTATCAGCCTCAGCCAATGAAACGACTTTGGTACTCAGCATAAACTTAATTCCTCTCTTTGCGTACTCAGCACGAAGCATGGCGGAAAGTTCCTTGTCCATACCGCCAAGGATTTCATCGAGCATCTCGATTACCGTTACCTGCACACCGAGGCTATTGAAGAACGAAGCAAACTCCATGCCGATAACCCCACCACCAATGATGGCAAGCGAAGCGGGAAGTTCTTTATTATCTAACGCGTCGCGATGCGTCCAGTAAGGCACTGTATCTACTCCGGGAATAGGAGGAACAAAAGTTTCCGAACCCGTACAAAGTAGCAGGTTCTCGCATTCGTATGTTTCTTCACCACATTGCACATGATTCTTGTCGATTATAGTTGCCGCACCAGTTACGATATTTACGCCATGAGCAGTTAGTTTGCCTTTTACACCGAGCACCAGTTTGCGCACAACCTTCTGTTTACGGGCAATGATCTTAGGCAGATCGAACGAAACTTCGGGTACGTTCACCGCATATTTGGAGGCATGACGTGCTCCGTCGTAGGTCTTAGCCGAATACAATAAAGTCTTAGTAGGAATACAGCCTTCGTTCAGACATACTCCACCAAGACTTTGTTTCTCAAAAAGTACAACACTCAGACCGGCTTTCCCGGCAACTTCGGCAGCAGTATATCCCGCAGGACCTCCACCGATAATGGCAACTTGGTATTTCATGACAGATTTGTTATTAAGATTAATCTTGGGAATTTGTACAAATGTAAAGCTTTCCCGGGTGTTACCCAAAAAATCCATAAAAAGAATAGCATTGCTCAGCGAACAACTTAAGGATACTACCGGTTTCACTTATCAGCGCTATTTCAGTACCCTCTTCAAACAGACAACAGCAGTCAGTCCTACTGAATATAGAAAAGAGAAGAAATCACAGCCTCAATAGAACTTCTCACCTTTACTATATTTAAGAAAACAATGTGATAATGTTTAAATTTAATCAAACTCTCTCTTTTATGGTTCACCCACGTCAGAGTAGCTTCTGAGTAAGTAGTTTCTTCGGCACCGAGGAAGGAGGGGTTCGACACCGGGGAACCCCTTGCTCGACACCGAGGAACAAGACCTTCCTCGGTGCCGGAAAATCAAGGATGAGCATAGCTTATTAGAATGTAACGTATTCACACTATTTCTTAATATCGAATTCCGGATAAGTAAGTTGATAGCTTCATCATTCATTTAACAAGTTCATCAAAAGAACCCTCAAATTTATCCTCATAAACAAAGAAGAGTAAATCTTTAATAATTATCTTTGCCGTGCAGCATTTATGCAAGAAATGCATCCAATAGACAAGAACTAAACTATAACCAACATGAAAACAGCTAAGTATATCCGGCTATTTCTACTATTTACTCTCATTTTCTGCTGCTTGACGGCCTGTGAAAAAGATGATGAAACATTATCACCCCTCAAAGAAGTTACCCTCGAAGGAGAAGCTTCTTCAATAGACATCAATATAAGCCGTAGCAACTGGTACATTGCCTCAATAGCTACCATTGAAGGTTGGCCGGTATATGACGAGAATAATCACCCCCTGTACCTCGCCGACTTAGGAAGTCTGCGCTTTAATTGGGGAAGCATTATCCGCGACCGCAAAGACTTACTGACCGTGAAACTAAATGACAACTTTGATAAAGAGGATCGTGTGTTTATTATCAATCTCAAGACCCAATCAGGATTATATACCGAGTCCATCACCATCCGGCAGAAACAATGCCAAAGTTTTTATCAGATTGAATCCATAGCCTATACATTGGAAGAAGGCGACGGAATAAAAGAAGCCGCCATAAGACCTTGGGGAATCACTTGGATAAATAAAAATATCGCCCCGGGAGAAATTACTTCAATAACTTTCTATCCTATTCACTTTGCTAATGTGGAATACCGCTTCGAATACAATCCTGATGAATTCAGCAAGGACTGGATAAACTCCGAAGGAGATAACCGCTCTGTAGATATGCCCAAAGATATCAAAGATGGAAAAATTATCTTTGAACCTGAGAAGAAAAAGTTCACCGATAACAGCACGTATTTCTACGAAGAGATGGGCAAAGCCTACGAAAGAAAACTAGTAGGTTGGAAACGAAACAGATACTTTGCCGATCTTTATTATAAACAACTTCAAGTGACTTACACTCTCACTTTGTCGAGACCGGGTAAGGAAACCGTGAATATTATCAAAGGAAAACTGATAAAGGAATATCCCTACGACAGCTCGATTGTCTTTCACGAGATCAACGATTTGGAAGAAGGCGATTAACTTCTTCTTTGCTCAATGTAGGTGGTTCACCATCAAACAACTTTTTGCATACAAGTTTGCCTGTATTCAAGGCATCCTCTTTTGTGCTGAAAGGTTTTCGCCCCCTTACAGCAGGTATATAAGGCTGATATATCAACGTATCATTTCCGCAGAACACCAGATAGCCATAGCCACCTTCTACCTCCACCACCCGGCACTTCAACTCATCGCTGCCGGACGAGCAACCCGAACAGGAAAAAAGGCATGCCGCCAACATGGACGACACACCTATCATAATAAACAAATGCTTCAATTTAATCATTTCTCTTCAAGACACATTAGTCAACATCTTCTTCTTCATCGGGTAGAAGTTCGTATATATCATCAAAGAAACTGGAACTTGTACTTCCCGATGACCCCGTCAGTATAAAGCCACGCTGACCATTGCTGAACGAAACGGCACCTTCGCGCGAAGAAGTCCCGGCAGGATAATTATGCACGGTAGTAAGCGGAGTAAAGTCATCGTCAGAATCACCATACCACAAATCCTGGTCAGGATCATATTTCCAATAATCACTGGTCACTCCACTACGGGTTCCGGTAGCTATATAACCATATCCGTTAATGGAAAAAGATACAGCACTATAGCGGGTAATGGCATAGTCATCGTCATAATCATTGTCGGAGTCGGTATTGGCAATGTCCCTCAGCTGGGTCCAGGTGTTACCATCAAATTTCCAGAAATCCACCGGACTGCTACCTCCACCCTTGTTCTGCCCACAGCAAATGTAAGCTACATCATTGATGACAAAGGCTGTACCGTCACGACGCTTCTCACCTCCGAAACCATATACAATTTCCCACTGCTTCCCTTCGGCAGCATTAGGATTGAAACGATAGAAGTCTAGCATACTACCAATGGTATCTTCATTATATCCCGTACCCACATATCCATAACCGCCTATGCTGAATGCTAATGCACCATCACGTGCGCCTCCGCCGAAATCGTCTTTCCGTACCCAACTATTTGTAGCAGGAGTATACTCCCATGTATCAGCCATATAATCGGAGTATGTCCCGTCTTTCCTTGAACCCGTAGTGATGTAACCTTTCCCATTCAAAGCAAATGCAGTACCGTATTTGCGACCTTCAACAGGCATAGTTTCGCATTGTGTCCAAACGCCGGTATCCATATTATACTCCCAAAGATCATTCAGATAATCCTTGTTGCCTCCACGGAATCCACAACACAGATAACCTTTATTGTCAATGGTGAAACTACAAGCATAGGCACGTGCATAGCCGTTATAACTTGTTTTCTTTATCCACTGCCCCTGTGTGTATTCATCGTCTTCCGTACAACTGCCGGTCAGGCACAAAGTAGCCAGCAGCATCAATCCCAATAATAGTCGATTCATTTTTCTTTAAACTTATATTGATTACTATGTTTTGGTGGCGAAAGTAAGCCTCAGAAATCATACTCACAAAAATAACCGACTAATAGCCCTAAATACCCGTTAAACGCCTTTAACGATAAAACCTGCCTGATCGCCGATTTTAATAGGCTGATAGGAAAGTTTAGTTTTCCTTTGCCGCCATCATTTAAACGAAGAATTAAGAATGAGAAAATTACTGTATAGTTTAGTTACATTAATCATCGTCCTCTGCGCTTGTCAGGATGATAACTCCCAGCTTGGAAAAAGCCTGATGAGTAGTTCTTTCTATAATGTATTTGCAGACACCTGTTCGGTAGATATAAGCACCATCTTACTGGATTCCATCGAGACTCAAGGAGACAGTATCTGCCAGTTGGGGCATTACAAAGACGGTTCATGGGGCGAAGTTTCAGCTGCTTATTATGCCGAATATTCCAAAAACAGCTTCACTCCCAGTACGGATTGTAGCTATACGCTGGACTCGCTTGTATTACGGCTGATACCTTCGGGACACTTCTGGGGAGATACGTTGACGCAGCAACGCATCACAGTTTACCGCCTGAAATATCCTATTGTACTGGATAATGACGACAAACTCTACACCACCACTACCCTCCAAAGAGAAAACATACCGCTCTTCAGTTTCACTTTCACGCCACACCCCGGTCGGAAAAAGGAAATAGAAGTGCGCCTTCCCGACGAGATGGGTCAGAAATGGTTGGACGATCTCCTTGTACGCGACGATTACTTTGATACTCAGGAGAAATTCAAAAAGAAGTTCCCCGGATTGGTCTTCGTACCCGAAACCAGCGGACAGTGCATCACCGGATTCTTGGTGAACGATTCCGCCATGAGCCTCAATTTACACTATCACGAAGTGAGTAACCAGCGGGTGGAACAAACACTGACTTTCAGCGTAAATACCGAATATACCTATACCGGTTTACAGTACGACCGCACCGGTACGCCTCTCGCCTCATTGCAAAGCGGAATAGAGAATCTCATTCATTCGGGCGATATGGACCATCGTGCCTATATGCAGGGACTAACCGGTTTTTACAATCAACTTGAATTTCCTTTTCTGAACGATTTGCAGAATGCCGGAAAAATCGTCTCCATTGAAACTGCCACCCTTTACCTCTATCCCTTGGCTAAGAGTTACAACTCGGTGAGCCAGCTACCCGAAGATATCCGCCTTTACATCACTAACGAAAACAATGTCCTCGAAGACTATATATATGGTAGCGACGGAGTAACCGTACAGACCGGCAACCTCACCATAGACGAAATGTATGGCAAAGAGACCTACTACTCCTTCGACCTCACTGAATTCATCCGGAATAACTTCGGTACCTGGGGCATGAAACGGCAGAAACTACTCATGAGTTTGACCGACGAGGAGAGCGCAACCACCTTCAAGCAGGTAATATTCACCAATGACCCTAACCTGGACAGACAATGCAGACTAGACGTAAGATTTAAAATATACAACGAGCAATGAAACATTATAAGCGGATTCCCTTACTACTGTGCAGCCTCTGCACGGCAAGCCTTTCTATCACAGCCCAGAATACCACCAACCTGCCCACATCTATGTACGGATTGGGTGAACTTAGTACCAGTGACGGCGGACGCTATGCAGGCATGGGCAACATAGGTATCGCATTAAACCGTCCCGGATTCCAGAATACCCTGAACCCGGCAGCCATCACTCGAATGGATACTACTTGCTTCACATTCGATGTGGGTGTATCTGCCTCTTATGCCCGCTATTCTTTTTTGAGCGAACATAGTTCCAACTTCACAGGTAACCCCAACCGTATCAGCATGGGATTCCGGATACTTCCGCGTTGGTATGCTCTTGTGGGAGTAGCCCCCTACAGCAGCGTAGGCTATGTCATACAGACCGAAGAAGAGATAGAAGGTTCACCCGGCAGTTACACTTACTCTTTATTCGAAGGGACGGGCGGACTTTATCGTTGTTACATCACCAACGCTTTCGCACTGACCCGGCAGTTATCTTTAGGAGTGAACCTAGGCATAATAACAGGTACGGTAAAACAAAGCGAAACACAGGAAAAGGCCCTCGTAGAGTACGAATCCAGTAAACGGGCTTTCTATGCCGACTTCGGACTACATTATGAATTCAACACCGCCGGTAGACAACGGTGGGCGGCAGGAGTAGTGTTTGCCCCCTCAATCCAAATCAGCCATGACAATACGCTGACCTATACCAATTCCTCTACCAGCGAGGATCTCGACAAAAGTTATCACAGTCGTACGCAATACCTACCTATGCACATGGGTACCGGTCTCTCCATGACTACAGCACGTTGGGTACTCTCTGCCGATTATAATTACCTGGATTGGAGCCGCAACACGTCGTCCTATACTTCAATGAAGTATCAAAATCAGCATAAACTTAATTTAGGAGGTATATATACCACTAACACACGCCTCCCACGTTCTACAGAATTAATGGGAGGGGTAGGTTATAGTGATTCTTATATTATGTTGAAAGGTGGAAAGATGCAATATCTAGAAGCCAGTGCAGGTGTTAGTTTTCCCATCCGGTACTCTTACTTATCTTTGGGTGCTACCTGGCGGAAACAGTTAAATTCACGTAGTAATATGATGCAGGAAAGCCGGTGGAGCGTGAATTTGAACCTTACATTCGGAGAAAGACTTTCACGCTCCAAACTTCGATAATGTCAGAGAACTGCTAACCGGGAAATGAAGTGCTTCACTCTTTCCCGGTAAGCATCTCCAATAGGCACATCTTTCTTCTCAATCTCCAAGGTATTACGGCTAATTGCACTAATACAATCCTTACGGACAATAAACGAACGATGCACACGGATAAACTCATCCGAAGGGAGCTTCTCCTCCATATATTTCATACTGCACAAAGTGAGAATAGGCTTAGAAATTCCTTTATAGTAAATCTTGACATAATCTCCCAAACCTTCTATATAGTTGATCTGGTCTAAGTCCAACCGCATGATACGACTATCCGATTTCATAAAAATGACTCTCGAACTTTCCTCTGCAGCTTCCTGCTTCTTTAACTCAGAAATATTCATTTCCTGCAAAGCAAACCAGCGTGCAGCCTTATTCACTGATTGGAAAAAGGTAGAGAATCCAACATCACCCGTCAGATAATCCAAAGCATCCAAACGGAAACACTCAGCAGCATATTGATCGGTATCTGCTATAAAAATGACACGGGTAGGCAAGGATAGCAGCCTACTGAAATCCATTCCATTAATTCCACCTTCTTCTACCGGATAGATGCCCACAAAGTAGACTTCTACTTTCGATTCATAATAATCCTTCAATGCCACAAGGGGATTATTGTATTTTCCACATAAAGTGAGAAAAGGGACTTTGGCAATATATTCCGCCAACTTTTCGGTCATTTCCGGATCTGCATGTAAAATAGCACAATTCAAACTCATAGTCGTTCCTTTCTTTTGCAAAATGGACGCACCCATCTCCAAAAGACTGCAAAAGGACAATGCAAAATTAAGATTTCTTTATAGTGATGAGCTATTTGTTAACAGGTATCTTCTCTTCAAGCAACCTGATAAACTCTTCTTCCTTAACCGGAAGTAAACCTTTATACTTATCTTTGCCGTATTTTATCAATACATAATGCATGATTGCAAACTTACCTATCTTCATGGAACAAGCACGCTCAACCGAAGTAATGTCTTTCAAAAGTATCTCTTTACTTCGGGAGAATCGCCCAAAGAATAAAATCAATTTTCCATCAGGGGTTATAGTATAAGTAGTATGAATCAACCTTTCAATATTGACTACGAGCAAAAGCATAAAGATAACAGCCAATATTATTTGCTTCTCCCAAAGGTTATAAAAAGTAAGAGCTCCTGCCAGAACCAGGAACAAATACTGTCCCCCCGCTATGCGTGCATGAAAGATTCTATTCATTTCTTCAGATTTTGCCGCTAAGGTAGATGTTTTTGTGGAATGTATTGCCAAAATAGACTCTTCAATATGACAAATTCAAAAAAAAGTCCGGTATATATCATGAGAACATCAGTATACAATCCGATATACAACCGCCCTCAGGCCCTTGTAGCGGTGTTTCATGTCTACAAAAAACGATCTACTTATTACTTACATTATTTTTAGATGTCATATCTTTGCCTTAAAACAAACGAATCACAATCTATGGTTATAAAAGTCTTTCCAATTTTACTTTTATTTTTAGCAAGTGCTTGCACAACAAAGTCTACTTCTTCTAAAAATTCCGAAGCCATGCAGTGGGAACAGACTTTAGCACAACTCACCATTTTACAAAAAGAAGGAAAAACTCAGGAAGGCATTGCATTAACCCGTCAACAACTCCCCCTACTTTTGCAAGTTGCACAGAATACTAATCAAAACGATTCACTAATTCGACAGATAAATAATTTGCTTAGACTATGCCACTACTTTTATCAAAAACCAGAGTACGTCAAAGAAGGAGTTTTATATTTGGACAGCCTCAACCAAAACCCTTTTCTAAAAAAATATTGCCAACATGAATTGTTGTCGTGTAGAGCAAGCTTACACCAATTCATCGGAGAAAACCAAGAAGCTGTCCGTCTGGCAGATAAGTATCTCCGACTTCCACCCAATCCCGACGCTAGTTCATTTCTTCGCCAAGCTGAAGGTATCAGTGGGGTATATGTCTATTCAGGAAATGATCTTCCCAAGGCCATCAGCCTGCTAGAAAAGGCAGTAGATGCCTATCGGAAAGGAGCCAAATATTCCAATATGACTTTGCTTATGTCGCGCCTAGGTGTCTACTATCGACTTACTGGTGAATATGAGAAAGCAATAGCTATAAATCAGGAAGCCATTGCCAATTACAACGATAGTATACATCCTAGAAACGTAGTAATTGCCTATGGCGAACAAGCCAATCTGTATGCCGACTTAGGCATGTACGACCACGCACTTCAAATGAACCGGAAAGCACAATACTACTCCATGTTAAAGGATAGTTTCGGATTAGGTGACGTATATCGCTACCGCGCACTTATTTTCCGGGAGATCGGAAATAAAGATTCTACATGGTACTATCTTAATATAGCAGAAAAGATTTCTGCTCTGCAAATGAGCTATAAAGGTGTATTTATAAACAGAGTATTGAAAGCGGAAGTGTATCTGGATGATCCTGACTCCACACAAAAAGCCTTGCAAATAGCTTTAAGTGTATGTCCGGATAGTACTCGTGTGCCTCAATGGGCCAAATACCAACTCGACCTTCAATTAGGAAGTGCCCTACTGAAAACCGGACAGGAAGAAAAAGGAATACCTCTTATAGAAAAAGCCGCACAGAGGCTAACGGATATGGACATGCCCGAAGGTCATATCGGCGCCAAGACTCTTATGAACTATTACCTTAAGAAAGGAATGAACGATGCTTTCGTCCGCAGCTATATTCTTAACCATAAAATGGCGGACTCCTTGCAAGATGTAGAGAAAGTACGTGCAGTTGCTGCCGCTAATATCCGATTTGATACCCAACAAAAGGAAAAAGAAAACAAACTCCTTTCGGCACAAGTGAACCTACAACAACAGCAACTATTCTACAATATATGTATTTCTATTGTACTGTTACTATTGCTCATCACTTTCATAGCTTACTTTATAAATCGCAGAAAAGCCCACCGGCTACTGATAGAAAACAACAAACGGGAAATACAAAAGCTCATAACCCGACAGCAGGATTTGAATCGCCGCAACGAACAACTGACAGAGCAGATAGAGCAAGCTATGGCAAGTAATAATATCAATACCATCCGGCAATTAACCGGTCAAAACTTACTTAGTAAAGAGGACGAAAATGAATTCCGGCAATCATTTGCTACTATTTATCCTTCTTATCTGCCTAATCTACGCGAACATTACCCCCAACTGACGCGTAATGAAGAATTGCTGGCTATGCTTATCTGCATGAATCAAAGCACAGATGAGATAGCTCTGATTATGGGTATAAACCGTAATAGCGTCAATGTAGTTCGCTCGCGCATGCGCAAGAATATGGAACTGGCAAAAGAGGAGTCCTTAGATGAGGTAATAAAACAGTACTTACCCTAATAAAATAAGCGTGCTTATTTTGTGCTACGTTTGGTTTACACTATCTTTGCGGTGTTAAACATACAAATCTTATGGTAAGAAAGTTCGATTTCCTCGTTATCGGCTCCGGACTCGCCGGTATGAGCTTTGCGTTAAAAGTAGCGCAAAAGGGGACTGTAGCCCTTGTTTGTAAAGCCGGCTTGGAAGAGTCAAATACCTATTTTGCACAAGGAGGTATTGCCTCTGTCACCAACCTGACCGTAGACAATTTCGAGAAGCATATTGAAGACACCATGATAGCAGGCGACTGGATTAGTGACCGTGAAGCCGTGGAAAAAGTAGTATGCAATGCTCCTGAACAAATCAATGAACTCATTAAATGGGGAGTAAATTTCGATAAGAAAGAAAACGGAGAATTCGACCTCCATAAGGAAGGCGGACACTCTGAATTCCGTATCCTTCATCACAAAGACAATACGGGAGCTGAGATACAAACCAGTCTGATTGAGGCAGTAAAGCAGCATCCCAACATTACCGTATTCACCAACTTCTTTGCAGTAGAAATCATTACCCAGCATCATCTGGGCATCATTGTAACCCGATATACTCCCGGCATAAAATGTTACGGAGCATACGTGCTGAACGAAGCAACCGGTGAAGTAGATACATTCCTCTCCAAACTGACTATTATGGCAACAGGAGGTTGTGAAGCTGTATATCGTAACACTACAAACCCATTGGTTGCTACAGGCGATGGCATAGCTATGGTCTATCGCGCCAAAGGTGCTGTGAAAGATATGGAATTTATCCAGTTCCATCCTACCGCTCTCTACAATCCGGGTGACCGTCCTTGTTTCCTCATCACCGAAGCCATGCGTGGATATGGCGGAGTACTACGTACTATGGATGGCAAAGAGTTCATGCAAAAATACGATTCACGTCTCTCACTGGCTCCTCGCGATATCGTGGCACGTGCCATAGATAATGAAATGAAGCTACGTGGTGACGAACATGTTTACCTGGACGTTACGCACAAAGACCCGGAAGAAACTAAGAAACACTTCCCCAATATCTACAAGAAGTGTCTCAGCATAGGCATTGATATTACTAAAGATTATATTCCGGTAGCTCCTGCTGCACACTATCTGTGCGGAGGCATTAAGGTTGACCTAGACGGTCAGTCAAGCATACGCCGTTTGTACGCCATCGGCGAATGTTCATGCACAGGTCTGCATGGAGGCAACCGTTTAGCTTCCAATTCCCTGATTGAGGCCGTGGTTTATGCTGATTCTGCTGCCAAACATGCCCTGAGTGTATTGGAACGTTATGACTTCAATGAGGATATTCCCGAATGGAACGAAGAAGGTACCATCTCCAACGAAGAACGTGTATTGATAACACAAAGTATGAAAGAGGTGAATCAGATTATGGAAGCATACGTAGGAATTGTACGTAGCAATACTCGTCTCACCCGTGCCTGGAACCGCCTGGATATTATTTATGAAGAGACTGAAAAGTTATTCAAGAGTAGTAAAGCCACACGTGAACTCTGCGAATTACGTAATATGATTAACGTAGGTTATCTGATTACCCGCCAAGCAATGGAACGTAAAGAGAGCCGTGGATTGCATTACACCCTTGATTATCCTCACGCAAAAAAATAACCTCCCCATATAAAAGAAATATAAGGTGATAAGAAGCTTCATACACTTCTTATCACCTTATTCTTTTTTTCAAACATTATATTCCATAATTAGAATTCCGTTTGCTTATCTGTTTCGCTCATCATGATGATATATTAAACTTGAATACTAAAGACTATTAAGGCATAAAGCGATACTAAAAGGTATTTTATCACCTTTTTTCCTCCAATACCATCCATTTTTTAATTGTTCTATTGCAACCAATCATTATCCATTATTAGGAGAGACTCACTTTTTTACACAATTACAACCTGATAATAAGAAAGATACAATTCTATATATTAAATTGTATATTGCCTAATTTCAAGCATTACTAATATTTTATGCAATTTTGTAGCATCAAAAAACAAGTTTATTCCTTTCAATTGAGACGATTTACTCTTTAAATAAATGTAAAATTGGAAAGAACACTCTTAGTCATCATCTGGTGAAACATACATAAAAGATAACAAACAAATAACAAATTTATGATTAAAAGAAAAGGAATCATTGTCCTTATCGGACTATTATGTTCCTTCAGTGCGTATGGGCAAAAGGCAGCACTAAAAACCAATCTGGTTGCAGATGCCACCACTACAATTAACCTCGCCGCTGAATTCGGTCTGAAGCCTAAAACGACCTTAGACATTTACTTCAATTACAATCCTTGGTCTTTGGGAAACAACAAGTCCTTCAAGCATGTACTCATTCAACCCGAATACCGTTTTTGGCTCTGCGAGCGCTTTAGCGGTTCTTTTTTTGGTGTGCATGCACATGCAGGTATCTTCAATGCAGGAGGTGTACACATGCCCTTCGGAATGTGGAATAAACTGCAAGATTATCGTTATGAGGGTGAGTTTATCGGAGCAGGCATATCTTATGGTTATCAATGGGTCATCAACAAGCATTGGAACTTGGAAGGTAACATCGGAGTTGGCTATGCATACATAAATTATGATAAGTATAAATGCAAAACTTGTGGTAAACTACAAGAAAAGGATAAGCATAAGAATTACATTGGTCCTACGAAAGCAGCAATCAGTCTCGTCTATTTATTCTAAAATCACTTCGATATGAGAAAACTATTCATTATAAGTGCTTTGCTCTTTAGCTGTATGCTCAAGGCGCAGGACACTAACCCCAAAACAGTACGCACAGAAAATGTAAATGTACAAGTTACTCCCGACAATCTGTTGCAAGTTAACATGGACGTCGTACTCCCGGCAAAACTAAGAGTTAGTTCCAATCAAATGATGATTTTTACACCCGTAATCCAGAATTCAGGTAAAGAAACCACCTTGACTCCTATTTATATATATGGACGTAAACGCGAAATCATCAACCAACGAAAGAACCGCATCCCACTGGAAGGCAGTGTGGTAGTGCGCCGCAACAACCGAAAAGAACAAGTTATTGAATACAAGACTACCGTTCCTTACAGTGCGTGGATGAAGGGTGCCGACGTAGCTCTGGAAGAAGACCTTTGCGGATGCGGCAACCACACAGAAGAAAACAACAGCCACCAGTTAGCACAAGTTATCTTGCCCGAACCGCCGGCAATCATTGACCAACCGCTTGTAGTCGAGGCCACTCAACCCGCCAAAGAGAAACAATCACGCCGCCGGGTATACGAGGGAAAAGCATTTATTGACTTCCCGGTAAACAAAACAGTTATTTATCCCCGTTATCGCAAGAATCCGGAAGAATTGGCACGTATAGACAGTACGCTTACCTTGATAGGTATCGAAAACATCTCACGAATTACCCTTCATGGATATGCTTCGCCCGAAAGTCCTTACGCTCACAATAGTTCTCTGGCCAAAGGCCGTACACAGGCTTTGAAGCAGCATATCATGGATAAGTATCACTTGAACGATTCCATCTTCACTGTAGAATCTACACCGGAAGATTGGGACGGGTTAATTCGCCTGGCCGAGCAATGTGACTGGACTGAGAAAGACCGTATTCTCGGAATAGCCCGTAGCGATGCCCAACCCGATGAGAAAGAAAGACAGCTTAGACGACTTGTCGATGCTTACTTGCGTATGAGCTGGTACTGGTTCCCTGCATTGCGTCATACAGATTATCGCATAGAATTCAACGAAATTACCGAAGAATAATGAAACATATTTATAAACTCGTGTACCTTGCCCTCCCACTCCTGCTGATCTCATGTATCAAGGATGGGTTTGACAAAGAGAATTGTCCGGGCAGCCTCATCGTCATCCCCATCATTCCCGGCGAAGAAGGAGGCGGAACAGAATTAAAAGATACCTATACTACAATCATCGATGCCAACGGCAAAGAACATATCGTAGATGCCGGAAGTGGAAAACCGATTGACTTGGATGACGGTACCTATACCATCGTTTCAGCCAAAGGCTTGAAAGATGACCAAACAAACATCAAAGGTACCACTATTAGTGTAGTTACAAATCCCGATGGGACAGCAGGTGACCCGGGAAATCCTTCCGGAGGATACACCAATATCACCATAGGCGGTAACAACCCGGATGCTGGACAAGACGAAATAAAATTGGAAGTCCCTGTTGTGCCCCAAAGTCGCCCCTTAATCCTGAAAATCCATTTCGAAGGAGAGAATACCGCATTTATTCAATCATTAGCGGGAACAGTTAGCGGTATCGCCCTTTCTCGTGACTTGAACTACGGTTTCACCCCGGTTGACGGACAAGACCGTCATCCTGCCATCACCACCGGTTCCATAAACTATAATTTCAGCGCTGACACTGAAACAAAAGACACTTACCAAAGCACTCGTACTTTGCTGGGTATTTGCGGCAAAAGCACGCAAACTTTCAGCTTGACAGTGAACTATGAAGGAGACGTACAACAACCCTATACTTTCGACCTCACTTCCCAACTGGATGGTTTCCACACTAAGGATATCACTTCTCCCTGGATCATTGAAATCACCCTGCGACTTGGAGCCGACTTCCAAGCTACTATAGAGGACTGGAAAGCCGGACCGGAAAGTTGGATGGATGCCCATTAAACAAAACTTCTAACTACTAAAGATTAAAATCAGACATCAGATATGAAAGCAAGTATCAACAAATTCATTCTCGGCAGTGTACTGCTCACAGCCTCCGTTTCAGCTTGTGTCAACGAAGACATGACGTCTTCCGGCGACAAAGTAGCCGTACAAATCTCGGCAAGTACCGCCCTAACCCGTGCTGTAGGCAATACCTGGGGACAAAACGATGTAATCGGCATCAGCATGCTGAAAGCGGATAATTCGGACGTGATAGCTTCTTACAGCAATTACAATTACGTTACTACTGATGGAAATAGTAACTTTACTCCAGCCACTTCCTCACAAATCATGTATTTTCCTGTAGACGGAAGCAATGTTTCCTTTAAAGCTTATTATCCATATAGCAGCAAATTGCCTGCCGACATGATAGCTCCCCTTTCTGTTAAAGACCAAAGCGCACTAGCCGACCTCGACTTTATGACCGCTGAGCATTTGGCAGGAACTTCTAAAGACGATCCCAATGTAAAACTTCACTTCTACCATCGTCTTGCCAAAGTGATGATTGACCTCACCACTGAAGACAACAGTATCTCGTTGGAAGGCTGCAAACTCTCCGTAAAAGGCTTGAAAACCACCGGCTCCTACGATATCATGAATGAGAAGCTTACAGCAGATGCCAAAAGTGAAGCAGATATATCTATCCTCATTCGCAACGGCAAAGGTGAAGGCATCTTCCTTCCGCGGGAAGCCGGCTCAGGAGTGACCTTCCAAGTTACTTCCGCTAACGGAGGCGTATATACCGCCACTCTAAAAGACGATGTTCCCTTCAAAGGCGGCTACAAACATACACTCCACATCAAGCTGACAAAGACCCCTGTTGTGATAAGCGCCACTATTGAAGAATGGCTGGACGGACCCGAAACCAGTTCCAATGTAGTGCGTGTTGTAACCGGACTGAATGACAGCAAAAATGTGAAAGAAGGTGATACCCTGTGTCTCTTCTTAAAAGACCAAGCAGCATATAGCTCTGCCGCCAAGTTCACATACAATGCCGATGGCAAATGGACAACTTCCACTCCCATCTATTGGGATAACATCAAGGCAGATCCTGCCTACTTTATAGGCACTACCGTAATAGACGCCAAGCTGAATGACACACAGATGGACGATATTCTGCTATCCAAAGAAGCTACCGTAGCTCCATTTACCGGTGTCAACCTCGAACTTCAACACGCAGGTTCCAAAGCCGTTGTAGAAGTGAAATCAACAGATGGATCTTTCTCTGCCAACGAACTGGCCGGAGCCACCATAACCTTCCCCGGTTACAAATATACCGGCAAAGTAAATGCCCAAGGTGAATTCGTTATCAACGATGGAACCAAAGACATCATTGCCAAAGACGGTGTAGCCATCTTCCCTCCACAGACCATAAAGAAAGGTGATGTAATCGCCATAGCCACTATCAGTGGACGGAAGTACGAAATCAAAGCTACTGACGAAAACTTTGACTTCGGAAAAGGCATCGCCAAGAAGCTGATAGCCGATATTAGTAAGACCAAAGTGGAAATCAGCACCAAGATTATACCGTGGGGCGAAGAAATACACGAATTCAAAGATGTACGTATCGGCTCAGCTAACCTTACCGCCAACAGCGGTGATTTGGAGAATGGTGACAAGCTTATCCTCTACACCGGTACTGATGCCGACCGTATTCAACAAGGCGGACACTTCACTTACAACAGCGGTACAAACAAGTGGGAATACAGCGATCCCAACAATTTACTTCTTTGGGAAAAGATGCCAACTACCGGAAACATTTATGCCTCCATCACCCGCCCTGCTATCTCGGGAGATGTTGCCAACAATCAGTTGCCCGATTACATTACTGCTACTCCGGTAGTAAACGATGGTGGTGTAAGCAACACTGCCGTGAACTTCGAAATGAAACATCAGGTTGCTAAAGTGATTGTGATATTACAGTCCAATACATATAACCTCGATGATCTGAAAAGTGCTACCGTTACACTACCTTCTTATAAGACCGGAGCCAAGATTGAGAAAGGAGTGTTTGTTCCAGGCGATAAAATTGCGGACATCAAACTGCCTGCTTTGGCAAAGAATACGGAGAATACTTATGTATCGGATGCCGCGTATCTACAACCGCAAAATATTGAAGCTTCAACAACGATCGTTAAAGTAACAATAAAAGATAGAGTTTACGAAGCCAAAAAGGAAAGCGAAATATTAAAGTATGAGGCCGGTAAAGTGACTAAACTTATTATTACCCTCGAAAAAGCCAATGTGCAGATTAGCACAAGTGTACAGGGATGGACAGACAAACCAGAAGTAGACTTCAAAGGTATGTTCTTTAATATCGGTAATGGTAATGTGGCAGATTTCAAGGACAATGATGAAATAGGTTTCTATAAAATCAGCACTGAATCTAAGGTAAACGGTAGTAATGAGGGCAAAGTAGAAACAATAAATGGTTCGAAAGTAATCAGCCTCGACACCCCATGGTATCGTGATGATTTTAATACCAACGACAAGAAGGTATTGGCTGTATTCCCTTCTACCCCAATAGTCGATGGTGCAACAACATTTCCCTTCACCAGTACCGGAGCAAATGTGCCGGCAAATGACTTGCAAACAGCTGTAGCCACAGTTAGTGAAAACAATGCAAATATTACATTCAACTTTACCCATGTACTCAGCCAAGTAACGGTAAATATTATCAAGGGAACGGGATTTGCAGACGGCGAGCTGGATAGACACACCTTCGCTATGAACAACTTCAAACTGGGAGGAACAGTAAGCGTTACCACTGGAACTACTACTGCCACAGGTAATGCTGCTGCCTCTTTCCAGCCTTCGAAACCGAGTATAACAGAAGAGGAAAAGAAAAAAGGAATTGTAGCCAGATACGCAGCATTGGTAATGCCTCAAACTATTGAAGTAACATCTGGAGCTAAAGTAACAATTGCTACCATCACACTCAATGGATACAACTATTCAGCCGAGATTTCTTCTGATATCACTTTTGCTCCCGGCAAGAATCATATCTACAACATCACGCTAAATAAAACCGGCATCAACTTCAGTACTACTGTAGCAGATTGGGGAGAAGGTATCGGTGGAGACATCACCATTCAATAACCTGTAAAGCAGAATCAAATGAAAAGACAATCATTGTACTTTCTAGTCCTTTTATATATAGGTCTTTCTGCATCTGGTTGTGGCAATGAAATTGCCATGCCAGAAACGGAAGACAAGCTTGTGCCTATCACCTTCAGCTCTGAAATTAGTACTTCTGTTAATTCTGAAACTGCAACCCAAATGCAGACCAAGGCAGAAAGTGCTGACCCACTATTTCCAAATAATGGAAAGATCGCAGTTTTAGCTGCCAATGCCACCTCCACGACTATCAATGCCGGAGGATGGGCGGAAAATAATCTCCTACTTAACCATTCAGAAGCTACAGCCAATGCATGGAATGGAACTTCATTCCCCGTCACTATCAATGATGCTACTATCTACTACTGGCCGTTCAACCCGAATGAATATCTGACTTTCACCGCATACAGCCCCGCTACTGATGCTACCATGAAAAGGAAAAAAGATATAAACTCATTAAAAGATACAGAATTGCAGATTGAAGTAAATACAACTAATGCTAAATTCCCCGATTTACTTTATTCCAGCCCAACCAGCTGTTGGAACAAGACACATGGTAATGTATCTCTCACACAATTCAAGCATGCCATGGCAAGACTGGTTATCAAAGTGGTAGGCATAGATAAGAAGGGAAATGAAATAAAAGATTACGCTAATGCCGCCAATTTAAAGATAACAAAGCTGAATGTACTAACCAAAGCAACCAAAGTCATATTCGATTTCACAACTCCCGCTTGGACACTAACTTCTGCCTCAGCAGACTTCCACATTTTGCACAGCTTTAATGTTACACCAAATGACAAAGGAAAGTTGCCCTACGATAGTTCCAAAGAACAGGAAATCTATATTCTCCCTTCTACCGACGGAGTAAACACAGTTGAACTCAGTAAGGTTGACTTTGAGATTAAAGATGCGGTTCTGACTTACGGCAAAACTGAAGGTTATCAGATCAATGAGTTCAAAGATGATAAAAGCACTCCGGTCTCTCTCAAAATGGGAGAAACTACCGTACTAACATTCAAAATAAGGGTAATGGAAGTCTCTACCGGCGATACGGAAAACATTGTTCTGAAAGGTGATTTAGCCGATTGGGATTATAAAGGCGAAAGTTCCGTAACCATTAATTAAACAGCAGAAGATTATGAGAATACAAAAATACATATATCAATACGGAACAGCCCTCGGATTGTTTGCTTTGGTGGCTTGTTCCAGCGAACAATTTCAGGAGATTGACCTTACACCGGGCAACACTCCTATCCAATTATCAGGAGTAGCTACTAGAGCAACCGGTGCAAATTCTTCATTAGACGCTTATAAGAATTCGGCTCTGAAACTTACTTCAAGAATAAATAAAAATGTTAGCGGTAGCGGCAATGCCGAGTATGTAAACTATTTCACAAATGTAGGTTTGATTATCGAGACTACAGCTGGTTCCGATAAAAGTGATTTAAATGCCGAAAATGCCTATTATCCTTTATCTGATATACCTCTATATCTTTATGGACACACAGGAGATCTAGATATCAAGGACAATAAAATATCACTAAAATCGGGAAAAGCTACCACAGAAGCTCCTTTGGCGTATGATTATCTCGTTAGCAATGGAACCAACGGAATGGGAACAATAGGTAGTTCGGGAATAGGCGGATCTACAAATTCATACGCCACTCTCATGACTTTCCGCCATGTAATGACCAAACTGGAAGTAGCTATAGATGTTACTGATACAGACTTACAGGAGACCAAGCCCAAAGATATAAAGGTACAGTTTAAGAACAATTTTATCAATAAAGAGGGAAAATATTTGATTACCACAGCTACGGGAGATGCGGATCAAGCAACAGACTTATCTACGGAGAATGGCATAAATAATTATGAACTTTCTGTAGGTACACACTATTTGGTAGCCAACGGAAAGACTTTATCAGGAGATGGGAAAAATCTTCTTTCTTCTTTGAAGATTGACGATTACACCGCAACTGATGAAGATCTAGAAGCAATAACTATACCTAAAGCAACACCCGAAGGCAGCACTACTCCCACTAACGATCTCGTGCTGAAGCCAGGACTTGCCTACAAGCTAACATTCGTTATTGAACGATTGAGAGTAGTTGAGGTTAACCTAACAATGAAACCTTGGGATATCGAAACAGGTGATGGATCTTGGGGGTGCGATCCATATAAAGTTAAAATGGATTTCAGCCAAGGAAGTTACAACAACACCGGTTCAAACGCCATTTCCAAAATGGTATTTCACTACACGCCCCAACCAAGTTCAAACAGTTATCAGTACATAGCCAGCGTTAAGGATGGTATAGCCGAGTTCCTAACGTTACCTACTGATATGGACAAAGGTATATTGACCGCCGATTTATATACCGCCAATGGACTGCTAATACAAGATCATACCATTACCTACACTGCTGGAGCAGGAAGCGATCCTCAGAAGTTCAACCTCAGCTTGGGTTCCAATGGCATGGTGAAAGATAAGGATGGTTACTACGAAGTAGGTACCCCATTGCAGTTCTACAATATGATGGCCAATCCAGGGACAGATGCAGAAGCAGCAGCAAACAAACAGTACAAACTGATAAAGAACATCGACATCAGTCATCTGCCACTTTCCTTTACCCCTCCCACTTTCCCTACAGGTGCTATATTGGACGGTGACGGACATTCCATCCTTCACCTGGAACTGAAAGGAAACGGATTGTTTGCTGAGAATAAAGGAACATTGAGAAACCTGCAATTGTCTTTCAGTTCCATCGAAGCAACAACAGGTACTTATGCAGGTAGCATTTGTGCTGTAAACAACGGAAAAATAGAAGGTTGCATCAACGAAGCCGATGTAATTACAACCGATAGCCAAATAGCCGGAGGTATCTGCGGACAAAACAAAGGAACTATCCTTGCCTGCCTCAACACAGGCAATGTACCCAATGGAGTTGAGATTGGTGGTATTTGCGGAGAAAACAAGAACACTAGTGCCGACGCTATCAAAGCATGTATCAATGCTGGTATGTTGCACGGCAGCAGTAATCATGGCATAACATCCAATATTGGCGGTATCTGTGGTTATCAGTCGGAAACAAGCAGCAACGCTGTTATCAACACATGCTACTGGCTGACAGGAACAGCACGACCGGTACAAGGCAACAGCCAAGAGATGGCAATAGGTCGTTTTGCCAATGGAACCGCAGATGGATCAAAAGCTGCCTATTGCAACAATACTACCAATATGATAGAAAACAAGTTGCGTACTGAGGGTAAAGACAATCTGAATAACGGACTTGGTACAAGTTCTAATTGGGAATTTAAATGGGAAACAAACAGTAACGGTACCTACAAAACCGTATGGCCTACTCCCATAAAGAAAGTGAACCCTTAACATTAAACCAAACAATATGATGAACGAATTCATAAAATATATCATCGGAATCAGTGTCCTATTATCAGTGCTCTGCTTGGGTGGATGTGCGGACGAAACACTGGTAGATAATCCGAAAGGAGAAGGTAGACAGCTCATTATGTACGCCAGTGTAAACACAGTAAATACCCGCCTTGCCGAACTTGGAAATAAAGATAATATGTTCACCGAAGCAGGTAAAAAGGGATATAAGAACATTGGTCTTTATATCTATTACGAAGACGATTACAGCGGAAAGAACAGTTCCGACGGAAAGACACCCGATCTTAGCAAGCCTTACATCCGCAACCTGGAGTGTACATACGAGGGTGGCAAGATAGTTCCCATCAGCAAAGAGAACATTTACATCTACGACCGCATGACCATTGTAGCCTTCTATCCTTACAATGCCACCATGAGCGAGGAAGCCAACTACTTCACCGTAAAGGATGATGAAAAAGCTTATCCTATCTCAGAAAGCGATTATTCGCAGCAACTTTACATCCCTTATCGTGCTCAAACCAACGTGAATCCTACCAACGCCTACATGATAAACCTCGGCTTTGGTCCTCAACAAACGTGTAAAGTGGAGGTAGTACTAGTAGCTGATAAAATAGAAGACTTCCCCCAATCGAAAAACCTTACCGACGGAAAGATAAAGCTATTGCCAACCGTAGATCGGTATGAAGGTATTTACAATAGTACCACAGGTGACCTCCGCGAGAACTGGGTAGATGGCATCAAAGACTTTCCTGCCGATGATGAATATAAGCAGAGTGCTCCCACAGGTGGAAAGTATGCGCGCCGCTACACTGCCTATGTGTGGAAGAGTGGAGTAAGTGACAAGCACCACGACCCTGACCATAAGCATAATAACAACCTCCTGCTCAAAGGAGAAGTTCTTTTCGAGAGCGACAAACTGATACTCAGAGTTCCTGCACAGGTCAATCTGAATGAGGAAACTGTATACCGCTACGGATATAACATGAATACAGGCGAAATCTTTATCCCTACATCGGATAAATTGGTATATGATGCTATAAGCCTGCAAGGTGCGAAGTTCGACGAATACCGGGCTTATCAAGTGTGCGACATTGATGTGAGCAGCATCCCCAATTGGACGCCCAAGACTGCTTTCAAAGGGATTTACGACGGTGGCGGACATCAAATCACCGGTTTAAAAATGAGCGTCTCCCCCAATGCTGATATAGACAGCAAAATCCCAGATAAGCAATCCTTCGGCTTATTCAGTCAGATCACCAGTGAATCTACATTGATGAACATAGAACTGGTGAATCCGGTCATTACAGTAGATTTCAGTAACACTGTACTAAAAGATACTTGCTATGTAGGTGCTCTTTGTGGCCTTGTCAACCCCGAACTATCCGAAGCCCAAAAGCGGAAAATGATAGAGGATGGTTTGCCTAAAGAGCTATCCGGTCCTGTAAAGGAAGCCTTGATACAAGAAAGGCTGAAAGACTTTGCTCAAACTACCTGCTACATACGTGGCTGTAAAGTAACCGACCCTGCAATCATCGTAACCGGAGAGAATGTACGTGTAGGCGGACTGTGCGGAGGAGCGGGAAACCAGAAACAGAAAGCCGAAATAAAAGACTCGTACGTATGGCAGAGCGATAATACTGCTTATAAGGGAATCTTAGTAAACGCAGCAAGCGATGAGATCAAATCAAAGTACAACAATGCCTTTGTAGCTGGTTTCTGCGGTATACTGGCTAATAGCGGCAAGAACGATGGTATAAAAAACTGCTACAGTACTTTAGAGAAAGTACAGGCATTCGTGAAAGATGCCACTACTACAAAAGATATTGCCACAGGTTTCTATCATCCTGCTACAGACAAAGAGCTATTGGGCACTGCTACCGTAAAAGGCTGCTATACACTCAAAGCAGAAGCTAATCCGGGAGTTAGTAACTTCACCACCGATGGTAAACCCAACAACTGGCCACTGTTTAAAAATGATACATCGGTATCTAATGGTGGAGTCAACGGCTCCAACAACATAGACTACCCCGGTGCATATCCTGCTTACAAGTGGACAGACTCCTGGAAAGATATGGACGGTAACCATTCATATCCCTCCTTGATTTGGGAAACCCGACTACTGATGCCACTAAACTAACAAACATCCCAACGTTATGAAGAAAAAACAAATTATATACTACGTACTGGCTGTTACACTGGGCAATGTCCTCTGTACCGCCTGCCAAAATAACAATTCACCCATAGACAACGAAGACGGGCAAAGCACCCTCTCCTTGAGTCCTATCGTAAGCGAGATAGGCAATCAGGAAAGCATGACGCGAGCTACCACCAACAGTTTCTTTAAGCAAGGAGACAACATATCAGTTGAAGTCACTACCAGCCGCGGCACAACAGATGTTCCGTATGATTATACAATGGACGACAAAGGCGTCTTCAACGGAGGATTCAGATTCAACCTCGACAATACGTATATCACAAAACTCACCGCTAAATGGCCCTCTGAAGATGAACGTACAAAAGGTGTAATACTGGATCAACGAATACTGGAAGATCACCAAAAGGCAGACTACCTAAAAGCTCATACCGAGAATGCCAATATCATGCCCACAGGCGAACCTTTACCCCTCACCTTCGAGCACGAACAAAGTCGTTTCACCTTCCGCATGGCAGGGCAAAATGCTAACGGACTGAATATTCTCTCCGTTATCCTGGAGTTGCAATACGATGATCCCAATGACGAAACAAACGATAACATCTCCGGTGCCTTTTGGGCATATTGCGACAATACGGAGATTGCCCGACTAATATTGCTTCCCGGAATAGAAATAAAAGGCAGCAGCAACACCGACCACGGTTTCCAAATTGTAGATGGACGCTATATGATAGGTATGGCCGAAGTAGGCAACGCTACTACCAAGTACACCGGAGGTATCTGGTTAAGTAAGGAAGTAGCCGTAACTTTAAAATCCAACACCGACTATCTCGTCACCCTCACTCCCGAAGGTTACAACCTGATAGCGAACATTCATATCGGCGGCTTCGGACAAGACGAAGGATTCATCGGAGTTCCTGAGAAACCTAAACCATAAAACAATTAGCAACAGAATATAAATATGAAACAGATAGCAACCATCGTCCTCACATCTTTACTGACCCTACAACTAGCAGGGTGCAGCGAAAAGGACGAACCCATAACAACCGATAGCGAAAAAGGTATTGCCATAGAAAGCATCTCAGCCGTTCTGCAAGGTATGGAGAGCAACAATGGAATCACCACCCGTGCTACGCAACAAGGATTCTCGGTAAATACGAATGATGACCCTACGAAAACATTGCCACAGAAGCGCAGTTGGAAGATGAATTTTACCCTTTACAATGGCAGTAATACATACACTGACGGCAGTTTCAGCAACCTAGCCTGCAACAACGAAAAGTGGACTGTGAGCAGTAAATATTTTCCTAACTATAAGAAACCTCAAGCAGAAGCTTTGATTTATCCAGATAAATGGAGCAGTATCTCTACCGACCAAAGCACGGAGAAAGGTACCGATCTATTGGCTCAAGACGTCTTATTCAGAGACAAAGCCACCATCGAAGTAGCCCACAAAGTAACCATTGAGGTAAAGCATAAACACAGTATGCTGGACTTTGTAATAAAGAATGTAGTAAAAGACGACATCCAATCGGTACAAGTATTTGTAGATAATACTCCATATACACCCTATGCGGTAAAAGCAACCCCGGTCAATGGCAGTACTACCTCATACGATATGGAGTACATGCTTATCCTTCCCCAAACCACCAATGTAAGCCCCATAGTACAGATCAAAACCGAAGCTGATACCGGCACCGGCAATAATATCATCACCTATAAGCAGACCATCGGCATCATAAAAGACAGCAAAATAGAACTAGGTAGCAACAAATGTTATTGTTTTACCCTGCAAGGAGCCGAACTAAAACTCTCTCCCATTACCGTCCTCAACTGGGCTACTGGCGAATCTCTACCTGGCGAATACATTGCCGTAACCGCCTATCCCACCTTCAAGGTTAATGATCTTAAATATGCCGAAAAGACTTTCTACTTCTATTACGATAATAAACTAGTTGAAAAAGATACAGACGGTAACACCAAACCTAAATTGCAAAAAATAACTTTCAATAAGAATGCAGAATGTACCATCAAACCGGATGGACGTATTTTAAAGTATATCTATACCGAAAGCCAAGTAGAAGCCATAAAAGGAAGCAAAGATGGCAATATGACGCCTAAAAACAATGAAACAGGAACAACAGTAGATAAAATTATTTTAGGAACAATGATAATCGACCTATCAAGCGTAATGCCTACATTACCATAACTAAAAGCATCCCCCCTCTTTAGCGCCATTTTCCCCGTACTTTCCTCCCGGAATCTACGAGGAAAAGGCTCAAAAGCACCTTGCTTTTTGTCTTTACAAACCATATAAAATAGCCAAAAGCCAGAAGCAAAACTTCGTCCCTCAATTGCGGGCCGAACGGTTTCCATCTGTGGGCTCTACAGTTGCCAATTGACAACCGTAGAGCCCGCAATTGAAAAACAAAAAAACTAACAAAGTAAAAAAGGAAAATAAACCGTTGTTTTGAGGTTTTATAACAAGGTAAACTCACATTTATCCCTTGCATTTATAGAGTTCAACCCACGCAAATAATTATTTAAAAGAGAATAATTCAAGTAATTTTCGCTTTTTTATAGGTTTGGCTAGGAAAGCATTACATCCTGCATCAAGAGCGCTGGTCTTATCAGAATCAAAGACATTGGCAGTAAGTGCAATAATAGGGAGCTCAACATTGAACTCCCGAATTTTCCGAGTTGCCTCCAAACCATCCATAACAGGCATTTTTAAATCCATAAGGACAAGATCGAATTTCTCGCAACGTACTTTCTCTACAGCATCTACACCATTCTCCACACGAGTAAGATTATAGTCTTTAAGCATGTGCCGCACTAAAGAATAGTTACTGTCATTGTCTTCAGCAATCAAAACCCGTATTTCCTTTCTATCAATACTATCCAATGCGGAATGCTGTTTGGATAATAGAGAAGATTTATCCACAAAATCCTGCTTACTTATTTCACAAGGAATCCATGCCCAGAAAGTCGATCCTACACCAGCTTCGGAAGAAAGCCCTATTTCTCCTCCAGCAGCCTCAACAATTGCTTTGGAAATAGCCAAGCCAAGTCCCGTACCTTGCGCAAATTCATTAAACTTCTGAAACCGTCCGAATACTCTGTCATGTAGCATCTTCGGAATACCTACTCCCGTATCTTCCACATAAATACGAATACCGTCCTTCTCAACAGTATAACCCATTTTTATATAACCCGACGGGGTACACTTTACAGCATTCGTTAGGAAGTTCATCCATACTTGCTTCAAGCGGTTACTATCCAGATTCACCCAACAGTCCGGTTGAGTATTCTCTTGATAGAACCTGACTTCAGGATTTGTAACCTTGGGAGTAATCATCATATACAGTTCATTACATACCTGAGATAAGTTAAACGTTTCCCGATGCCGTTCAAGAATTCCTGATTCTATTTTAGAAAGATCCAAAATATCATTAATCAATCGTAACAACAATTCATTATTAGACTCAATAATGCGCCAGTATTCTGCCTTTTCATCCGCATCATCGCTCTCTACCAGTAACTCGGAAAATCCAATAATCGCGTTTAAAGGAGTTCGTATCTCATGACTCATATTAGCCAGAAAGGCAGATTTAAGTTTGTCAGAAAGTTCGGCTTTCTCTTTCAACTCCTTCAATTCTTGGGCCATCTTTTCCCATTTTGTATTATTGTATGATATTCCAGTATAACGAATGGCTTCTCCTCTTTTATCTTTCTCGGACGGAACGCCTGTAATAACCAGTGTTTGCCAATCTCGATCCCATTTAGTTCTGGAACGATATTGGAAGCTAAATCCTTTATTTTTCTTCTGAAGCATACAATCCATATTCTCAAGGAAGTGATCTGTATCGTCAGGATGAGTAACTTTCAAGTAATCAGAAATCATGATTGCTTTCTCAGAATGGTAATCGTTCACCGGATCATTGAAAGCCCTGAATTGTTTGCTTTCCACATCGAAATCCCAATATGACATACCAACCGTCTTGAATGTAAGCTCCATCTTATAGTTACGTTCTTTAAGCTCCTCATTCAATTGGTGGATTTTAGATATGTTTTGCCGGAATCCTGTGAACCGCACAACCTCACCCTTTTTGGTATACTCAAAAGGAACCCCGGTAACATTGCAATATTGCCAAGAATCATCATATTTTGTTTGCATGCGACAAGTAAAGTTAATATTAAACTTTTTGCCTGATAACATGGATTGGAAAACATCGTTAGCTAAAGACTGATCGTCCGAATGAATCACCTCCTGATATTCTTTTACGGATATCAGTTTGTCTGAAGCATAGTTATTAACAGGATCATTATAAGACTCGAACTTTTGTGATCGTACGTCAAAGTCCCAGTGAACTATATCATTGACTTTCATAGCCAATTCACGCTTGGTAATAAGATCATGCGTTTTCTTCACCATTTGTATCTTTTCAGTCACATCCAGTTGTGTGCCTATAATCAAAAGCTTCCCACGGTGTTCGGAAGATAAGCGCAACCGGCTTTCATAATATCGGCATTGACTCGCCGATTCATCGTAAAAGCGAAAAGTGATCTGTCCTTGTTGCACTTCATTGTTTATCAGTTGGGAGAAGATTTGCATCAACTGGGCATAATCTTCCTTCAACATTCGTTTCTGCAATTTCTCTAAAGTATCGCAATTCTTTGTAATGGGATTTCCATATAAAGTATCGAATGCCTTTTTATGTACATCATATACCCACGACGACATGTTAGCAGTCTTCATTGCCATTTCCAGATTTTTCTTACTTTCCTCAGTATGATATTCAGCTTCTTTCGTGGCTGTCACATCGTTGGTAAGCAGCATATAACCCAAAATTTTCTCCTGCTTGTTTCGTATAGGAACTACTTTAGCCTCATAGATAATCGTATTATTATTACGAGACTTATAATATTCCTGGTTTATACGGGCGAAATCATATTCAAATTCAAGTATGATGTCTTCACCGGATTGTATTTTTGCCTTGAGTTCTTCATCAACATAAGGACTATCGAAAAGATTAATCTTATCCATTACCATACTCACATCCTCAACTCCATACATTTTCTTCGCATGCTCGTTTATACTGCGCAAGATGCCCTCTACATCATAGATTTCAATTCCTATCGGCAAATGGACAAATACACTTTCCGCAAACAAGATCTGATCCTGCAATAATGCAACTATTTCTCTCTCAAAAGAAGCTTTACTGTCTTCACTGTTTGCTGTTTCAAATTGATTCATCTTATTTCAGTTTTAAGGTTACTGTATGATATGAATGGTACATCTATATTCAGACGGTGACATCCCTGTATGCTGGCGAAAAAAACGACTCATGGAAGACTGGTTGCTAAATCCTGTTTGGTGAGTAATTTCTTTTATGTCAAGGTTTGCATCCCGAAGCATCCTTTTTATTTCGACAATGAGATAATCCGCAATCATTTCACGAGGAGATTGACCATTAACTTCCTGTATGACTTTGGTGAGATATAAAGAGGAAATACACAACATTTCAGAATAAAAGTTGACTTCACGGTGTGCCTTACAATGTTCGAATGCCAGCATTGAAAATTTAAAAGCAATGCTTTCCTTGCGGGAGTTCAGATATGTTTTCTTCTTATTTGTTACCTTTTGGAAGTGAACATAGAAATCCCAAAAATAAATCCTCAATAGATGTAACATGGTTTCCCGCCAGAAATGAGGATCATCATTATTCTCGCGATAATCAATAACGTTGCAAAAGCCGAGGAATCTTTTAGTATCATTGTCATTTAAACGAACCTGAAAATTCTTCCGCATATAAAAGAAGAAGTCAGGAGTTATTTTTCCCAAACCACTCATTACATCCAGAAACATTACTTTATTGATTTTGAAAAAAGTCATAGCGAAATCATCACTGACTTC
This sequence comes from Bacteroides sp., assembly GCF_030151085.1. GTDB lineage: Bacteria > Bacteroidota > Bacteroidia > Bacteroidales > Bacteroidaceae > Bacteroides. The sequence goes on from NZ_JASLER010000040.1 coordinate 64,660, forward strand.
CTGTATCTGCGCCAATTGTAGCGGCAAAAGGGTTACCAAATCATTCGGAGATATTTTGCGACAAACAGAAAACACCTTTATTATAGCTGTACCTCCTGTACAAATTCCGCCAAAACCTTCTTCAAGGTATGCTTCATGTTGGTGTACGGGAAGTGCAGATGTATCGGTGTATATATGAAAAGAATCACTCATTGAATTGTATAACTATGCATAATATGCTATCAAAGATATAGCATATCTTAACTTTATAAGTAATTTCATTATAAAATTGAACGCAATTAACCAGTTTCTGTGCCAACATAGGCACTTATAGGGCAGCTCTTATGGTAAAAGAAAATAATACCCGGACATCCTTCAAAGAAAGATATCCGGGTATTATAGTGGAATTAAAAAGAGTATGCTGTCCTTCGGACAGCATTCCTATTTATTAATAATTGTTCTTCATTACTTCGAAGTAAGCCTGTGGATGCAAACAAGCCGGGCAAATTTCCGGAGCTTCTTTACCTGTATAAATGAAACCACAATTACGGCATTGCCATACTACTTCACCTTCTTTGGCAAATACACTGGCAGTTTCGATGTTCTGGATAAATGCACGATAGCGTTCTTCGTGACCCTTTTCAGCAATAGCGATATTGCGATACATCAACGCGATAGCAGGGAAACCTTCTGCATCGGCAACGTCAGCAAAGCCGGGATAATCCAATGACCATTCTTCGTGCTCACCGGCAGCAGCTTCCTGAAGATTTTGCAAAGTAGTACCAATGATACCTGCAGGATAAGAAGCAGTGATTTCTACCATTCCGCCTTCTAACCATTTGAACATACGTTTAGCGTGTTCTTTCTCTTGGTCGGCAGTTTCTGTAAAGATTGCGGCTATTTGTTCATAACCTTCTTTCTTTGCTACGCTTGCGAAGTAAGTGTAACGCATTCTTGCTTGTGATTCACCGGCGAATGAAGTCAATAAATTCTTCTCAGTCTGAGTTCCTTTAACACTTTTGCTCATAATTCTTTCTTTAATTAGTTAATATGATTACGTATTTTTGTTCGTCTTATCGTTTTCAACATTACAAAATTAAGAAAATAGTTTGAAATAACCACACTTAGGACCTATCGGATTTATCTATTGCATTATAGTTAAAATCTATCACGCTCAGTAACCCGAAGAAGCCCTTTCGATATATTTAATTGGCATATATCTTTTTTAGAAACAAAAAAGACTATATTTGTGTTCATCAATCCATTAAAAAAGTAGGCTATGAAAGCAATGAGTAAATTATTCGTCCTTCTGTTCACTTTTATAGGAATTACCTCTTGTTATACTGCTATTCCTTTGGAGAACAAACCATCCGAAAACAATTCCACGTATGAAATCAGTTATTTGTTCGAACATGATGGCTGCAAAGTGTACCGTTTCTACGACCGTGGAAACTATGTCTACTTCACCACTCAAGGAGATGTCACTTCCATAAAGAACGATTCTACTGCCAAAAGGATCATTACCATCAACAAAGAACCCGTTATGCCCATAAAAAAGAGAGTAATCCATTAATCTATACATTATTTTATCTACTTTTGCAGCTTGTTTGCAATATAGACATTACAATTCGTATAAAAAGTAGATAGAAATGAAAGCGTTTGAATTCAAACCAAAGCTTTACGCAGCTTTAAAAAATTACTCGAAAGCAACATTCATGGCAGACTTGATGGCTGGTATCATTGTCGGTATCGTCGCCCTGCCACTTGCCATTGCGTTTGGTATCGCCTCCGGTGTTTCGCCGGAGAAAGGTATTATTACGGCCATCATCGCAGGTTTCATCATCTCCTTATTGGGAGGTAGCAAAGTGCAGATTGGTGGACCTACAGGTGCATTTATCGTCATCATATATGGCATTATACAGCAATACGGAGAATCGGGATTGATTGTCGCCACGCTGATGGCGGGGGTTATTCTCATTCTCTTAGGAGTATTCAAGCTGGGAGCGGTTATCAAGTTTATCCCTTATCCTATTATTGTAGGATTTACGAGTGGTATCGCCGTCACCATCTTCACCACACAGATTGCCGACATCTTCGGACTGAACTTCGGAGGAGAGAAGGTGCCGGGAGATTTCGTAGGAAAATGGATTATTTATTTCCAGCATTTCGATACGGTTAATTGGTGGAATACGATAGTAAGTATAGTCAGCATCGTTATCATAGCAATTACTCCCAAGTTTTCAAAAAAGATACCCGGCTCACTGATCGCTATCATCGTAGTAACGGTGGTCGTCTATCTGATGAAGGTATATGGTGGAATTGATTGTATTGATACTATAGGCGACCGTTTCAGTATCAAAGCCGAACTGCCGGATGCAGTAGTTCCTGCATTAAACTGGGAAGCCATAAAAAACCTGTTCCCCGTAGCTGTTACTATTGCAGTACTGGGAGCTATCGAGTCTTTACTCTCCGCTACAGTAGCCGACGGTATGATTGGCGACAAGCACGATTCTAATACTGAACTGATTGCACAAGGTGCCGCCAACCTGGTAACGCCTCTCTTCGGTGGTATTCCTGCAACCGGCGCCATTGCCCGTACGATGGCTAATATCAATAATGGTGGTAAGACACCTGTAGCCGGTATAGTTCATGCTATAGTATTATTGCTAATTCTGCTATTCCTCATGCCTTTGGCACAATATATCCCCATGGCGTGCCTGGCGGGAGTATTGGTGATTGTCTCTTACAACATGAGTGGCTGGCGCACCTTCAAAGGACTAATGAAGAGTCCGAAATCAGACGTTACCGTGTTGCTGATTACTTTCTTCCTGACGGTTATCTTTGATTTGACAATTGCCATCGAAGTGGGTCTGGTTATTGCCTGTGTCCTCTTCATGCGCCGTGTCATGGAAACTACCGAAATATCTGTCATCAAGGATGAAATTGATCCGAATGCAGAACTGGATATTACTACTAGTGAAGAGCATCTGATAATTCCGGAAGGCGTAGAGGTGTACGAAATCAATGGTCCGTATTTCTTTGGTATTGCTACCAAGTTCGAGGAAGTCATGGCACAGTTGGGAGATCGTCCTAAAGTGCGTATCATCCGCATGCGTAAAGTGCCTTTCATTGATTCTACAGGTATCCATAATTTGGAAAATCTCTGCCAGATGTCGAAGAAAGAAAAGATTACGATCATACTTTCGGGGGTGAATGAGAACGTACACAGCGTTTTGCAGAAATCGGGCTTCTATGAGCTGCTGGGCGAAGAGAATATCTGCCCGAATATCAATGTGGCATTGGAAAGAGCGAAGGAAGTGTTATGATAGTGATTAGTGTTCAGTGATTGATTTGTAGTTGGATAGTATGATGGTACAAAGAAGGAGAAAGAAACAATCGTCTAAAGGGGTAGTTTATCTGATTATACTGATAGCTATAGCTTGCTTTCTGTATGAACCGATAGCTAAAGTCCTGCATCTAAACCAGTCTGTCTTTGCAACTGGATCTGTAGAGAAAGGGGCTGCTAATCAATTATCTTCTGAAAACACTGTGATAGGTGATGATGTACTTCTTCCTGCCCCTCTAAAGAGCATGCCTGAGCAAATATTGCATAGGAAAGGATATACTGTATCCTATAATAAGGATATGAAAATCCCCAACTGGGTAGCTTGGGAACTTTCTCCGGAAAAGCTGGTAGAACGTGAAAGCCGCACCGATAAATTCCTCCCCGATCCTGATCTGCCCCAAGATGAAGCTGTAACCACAAACGACTACAAAGGTGCCGGTATGGATCGCGGCCACATGTGTCCTGCCGGAGATAACCGTTGGCACTGGAAAGCCATGCAAGAAAGTTTCTACATGACTAACATCTGCCCGCAAAATCATAATCTGAACCGTGGAGACTGGAAAGAACTGGAAGAGGCCTGCCGCAAATGGGCACAAGCAGAAGGGAAAATCTACATCGTCTGCGGCCCAATACTCTACCAACAAAAGCACCGTACTATTGGAAAGCAGCATCGGGTCACCGTTCCCGAAGCTTTCTTTAAGGTAATACTCTGTACCACCAGTACACCACCTAAAGCAATCGGCTTTATTTATAAAAATGCTTCGGGTAACCACCCACTGGACAGCTACGTCAACTCCGTGGACGAAGTGGAACGAATTACAGGCATCGACTTCTTCCCTGCCCTTCCGGATGAAGTGGAGGACAAGGTAGAGGCTACCTATAATTTAAGCTTATGGACTAAAAACTAGTGAAATATAATAAAGTCCTTCCTTATTCCTTTATCCAAGCTCCAGTAATTTCTGCTATATACATGTGGTGGAATCCGCCATGCACACCGCCATACCATTGCTTACAAGCCTCTAGTTCGATGAAACATTCCTCTTTTATCGTGTCCGAATAGAGTTTACGGCATTCAAGGTTCAGGCGACCTTGTTCAAAGAATATGTTTCCTTTCTCAGTAATAATAGGCTTTAGTCCGGTTTCTTTCACTTTATCTACTTCCCGGCCCGACTTACTACCACATATTTTATGAATAGCTTTATTCTCTTCTCCCAAGAAAGACAGAGTGAAGTATTCGCTCTTTTCAATAAACTCAAAAGTATAACGTTCAGGACGAATAAAGACAAACACTACCGGCTTGTTCCAAAGAAAACCGATACTACCCCAACTGGCGGTCATGGTATTGAATTGCTCTTTATCTCCTGCTGTTACCAGCATCCACTCCTTGCCTATTGTCTGGAAGAAGTTCTCGTTTAGGTCTTTAATTGCTATTGGCTTCATTATTATAGTATATTAAGTGACTGATAGTTTAGCTAGCGTACCCCAATCAATAGGAAACACTGACCGATAATCCGGCTTCTTTCACCAGCGCCGCAATATGATCCAACTCTTCGTGAGTGGCTTTTTGTAAATCATGACCGGGTGTCTCGCGGTCGATGGTATAGATCATCACTTGGCGGGGTGCTATCTCTTTTACTGTCTCCAACCAAGGAAGAACGTATTTATCGGAAGTATTATCCACCTCTAAACCTTGATAACTACCTTTCAGAAACATAGTCTGAATGATACAGTTACCTTTGAAAGCTTTCAAACATTCAATGATTTCTTCTACTGAATAATGCGAGTTAGGACGATCAACCGTGCAGATATATTTCGCATCCACAGTATCTAGCTTCAAGATGTTATTATCGATCTTATTCAAAGCCTCGAACACAGCAGGACGATGAATAAAGGTAGCATTACTCAGAACGCTCACTTTGGCTTCAGGAAAATACTTATCACGCAAAGCAAGTGTATCTTTTATGATTTCGGGGAAAAGCGGATGGGCCGTCGGCTCACCGTTGCCTGCAAAAGTCAACACGTCGGGGGTAGGACCATTCTGCTGCATATCCAGCAGGCGAGCTTCTAGTGCTGTGCGGACTTCTTCACGTGTAGGGAGCTTCTGTTTAGGGCGATGGTCGGCATTGAAACCGCATTCACAATAAATACAGTCGAAGGTACACACTTTGCCATCGGCAGGCAATAGGTTGATCCCTAAAGATACTCCCAAACGGCGGGAATGAACAGGACCGAAGATAGGAGATGGATAAATAACAGTCATACTACTTTTTTCGGATTATGATTCTTGCAAAGATAAAGAATAAACAATTAGCAAAACAAAAATACACGATCTTTCTCCTTATAACTTGATGCGGAGCTGCATTTGCATGTCGGTTTTTCTGCTGCCTTCTATCAGGTCATTACCGGAACCAATAACGTCACGATCCTGATAATTTGTTTGCCCGAACTTAACAAGGAACATAAAAGTCTTGTTCAAATCATAACGGAGATAAGCCGAATACCGGAAGCCTCTACCATAGAAAGAAGGTGTATAAAATGTGTATAACATCCCCCTCTCCGATGCGTAGATACGGGAATCGTAATCATCTGTATGAAAATAGGTGCCTTGCAAAGAAATTGCCACAGGAAAAGAGGGGAAAGAATAGGCAAGGGACTGGGTACATTGGTATCCTTGCCCGGCAGGTTTATCCTGAGAATGAAAATGATTATAGTCGATAGTAGTCTGAAACCTCCAGGTAGCGGGAGTATATATCAATCGATAGCGTGTACGATGATGGTATGTAGGCAGGATCACTTTCCCGCTCGTTCCCGTCACATCCCTTTCTTTCTGTTTATAACGGTAATTGATATACATGGACAAATTCGTTTGGAGAGAATAATTAACCTGAAACATACCGTCTATTCCTTGCGACGGCTTGCTGATACGGTACTTCCACCACGGAAAAGAGAAGCAGTCGAGTGCTGCAAACAATCTCCAACGAGCCAAAGGAGTAGCCTCCACCGCCAGATACCAACCGTTTTCGTTCTGCGGCGTACTACTCTCACCGAAAGTGCGGGCAAACATAGACCAATAATTATGAGCATAATAGCGGTGAATCAGCAGAAGTTTATAATCAGCGGAGAGATTATACTTTAACTGATTCAACAAAGCATACCCTTGTTTGCCGGTTGCCGCCTCACCTATCCAGGAAAGACGCCCAATGCGGTACCTGTAATCTATGCCGATATTATAGAAATCATTCCCATGCAGATTATACTTTGCATATTTCTTTAGATCAGGTTCGTAAGGACGGTTAAAGAAATAGTAAATGCCCGTTACTCCTACTTTTAATGAGTTCTTTTCGTAAGTCAGGTTACCTCCCATCAACTGTAAAGTAAAAGCGTTCATCTTATCAGCCTCTTTCTGCGTGCGATGCAATCCTGTTTTATAGATGGAGGTTATCTCTCCTCCTTCTACTACACCATCCATAGAGCGATGCGAGTAGAAAGCTGACAATTCCAGCGAAGGAAGAACACCGATCGTTGCCGCTGCACCACGAAAGTAGTTGTATTCGTCGGTAGAGCTATGTTTACGGATTCCTCCTGAACGATAGTCCGAAGTAGACATGGAAAAGGTCTTGCCCAAACGAAAATCAGTACTCAGTACCAAGCCTTGCCCGAAACTCAATCGATAATTGCCTAATGCCAATGTGTGCAGTCTGCCTATATTCTTAATCAGGAAATAGAAGGAATAATAATCATATCCTTTACGATCTTGTAAAGCAAAGAAAGGTTCTCCTGCATCTTTTTCTCCCGTTACCCCTACTTGCAAATAATCTCCATAATGAAAATTATAGCGCAGCGAGTGATAAAAGGCAGGCCCTAAATAATTCTTTTCATAGCCTTTGCGATTATAAAAGGGAATATCCAGCCGGGCAAGAGCTTCGTGCTTACCATACTTCAGCAGAGTTTTCAAGGCAGGAAATCTTTTCTTCTCGTCTACGGTTTTCAAACAGATAAACGGAAGTAACAGGTCGATAATACGTTTATCCATCTCTTTTATCAACTGTAGCTCATAAAGCGTCTGCATTTGTCCATGAATATACAGGTAAGCAAGGATATTCTCTATTTGCAGATCCGAGAGAAAAGGAAACTGCTCCAACTGTTGCTTGGTGGCAGTGTTGATATTAACCGGTTCTTCAAGGCGTCGGGAGAGTTCTTGCAGTTCGTCTTCCCAATTGCGTTCGGTGTCATCTTCCATCGAGAGTTGTTCCAAATTCTCTTCAAGGAGAGATTCGGTCGTATTTTGAGCTTCAAGTACAGGAGTCACTAGCAGCATACTTAAAAAGACTCCTATCTTGACATGTTCCATTTACGATAGGTCACTATTATGTTTACAGACACCGAAGTTACCTTAAATTAGTTAATCTGACAAGGAAAAATCGCTGTAATGCAACAAGATTACATAGAATGGTGTACTTTTGCGCCATGATTATAAGGGTTAACATAGTAATATTCATCATGTTTCTCGTTTTGGGAAGCCTGAAATGTTTTGCCCAACAGCAACCTTCAAAAGCTGGCGGTGAGAAGACAGTCTATCTAACCCCTATGTGCGTATACGAAGGAGATACTATTCCATGCGTCAACCTTCCAACCGTATATATATTCAAGCCCCTAAAATTCAAGAATAAGCGGGATATGAGTAATTACTATAAGCTTATCCGCGACGTAAAGAAAGTACTCCCCATATCCAAAGAGATCAATCGTGCTGTTATCGAAACATACGAGTACATGATGACTTTACCTACCGAAAAAGCCCGCCAAAAACACATGAAAGAAGTAGAAAAAAGCTTGAAAGAACAATATACCCCACGCATGAAAAAGCTCTCCTTCGCCCAAGGCAAATTGCTGATAAAGCTGGTAGACCGTCAATCAAATTCCACTGGCTACGAACTGGTAAAAGCCTTTATGGGTCCTTTCAAAGCAGGCTTCTATCAGACATTTGCCGCACTCTTCGGTGCCAGTCTGAAAAAACAATATGACCCGACCGGAGATGATGCATTGACCGAACGAGTAATATTGATGGTAGAAAACGGACAACTGTAATTCCTTAAAATCAATATTTTTATGTATGTTTGCAACATAATCTAATACTGAAAAGCTACAGAAACACAATGGATATCGCCACATTTCGAAAATATTATGACTTATATTACGATCAACTGTGCCATTTCCTCAACTTTTATACCCAAGATATCACTGTTATAGAAGATGTGTTGCAAGAGGTGTATCTAAAACTCTGGGAGAACAGAGATGAAATAGAAATTCAATATATTAAAACATATCTTTTCCATGCTGCCAAAAATAGAGTACTGAATCATCTGCGCGACGAACAGAACCGCCACTATTTATTAGAGAATTGGTTCAATCAGCAAAAACAGGAAAAGCAGGGTAAAGAGTGTTACGATATTGAACAATTCACCACGCTATTATACAAAGCCATTGACCAACTCCCTGAAAAGTGCCGGGAAATCTTCATATTAAGCCGACAAGAGAAACTTACCTATAAACAAATAGCCGAGAAGCTGAATATCTCGGTAAAAACCATAGAAGCCCAAATGGGAATTGCGTTGAAACGCATACGGGAAACATTGGCAACAGCCTCTTTCTCATTCCTATTTTGGCTGATTCAGTAGTCTCTGTTAGGAGTATTCCATACCTTAGTTTGCTCACAATTCAATGATAGAGTCTGATTTCCAACCTGTATATGGAACTTGCCTTCTTCTAACCTCCATTTACCATCGCCACCAACAAAAGCAAGATCATCTGCATTGACTTTCATCACTACAGTTTTAGTTTCGCCCGGTATCAACTCTATTTTCTCAAATGCACGCAAGCGGCGGACATCAGGTGTCAACGAAGCCACTTCATCGCTGACAAAGAGTAACACAGTTTCCTTGCCACTGCATTTGCCACTATTGGTAACCTTAACAGTAAAAGTCAGAGTATCGCCTGCTTTAAAATCCTTCTTATCCACTTTTAAACCGGAGTATGTAAAGGTGGTATAGCTTAGGCCATAACCGAAAGCCCACTGTACGGAAGCTACAGCATCATAGTTGTAAGCACCTTCCATCTTATCCATATTCTCGCACGGCTTGTGGTCATAAGTAATCAAAGAGTGTACATAGCGTGGATAAGTATAGGGCAACTTACCACTGGGATTGACATCCCCATAAAGAATCTTCGCCAATGCATCGCCTCCATAATTACCGGGTAAGTAAGTTTGTACAACTGCCTTTACCATAGGCTCTATCTCCGAAATAATACGTGGGCGACCTTCATTCAGAACCAGTATGACGGGCTTGCCGGTAGCAGCAAGGGCACGAGTCAAACGAAGTTGATCGGACGAAAGGGTAAGATCCGTTAAGTTTCCCGGTGTTTCACAATAAGAGTTTTCGCCTACACAAAGAAGAATATAATCTACCCTGCGGGCAGCGGCAGCGGCTTTCTCTATTTCCGGTTCATAAACGATCTGTGCAGCCCCCACTCTCTTTATCATAGCTTCGAGAATGGTATTGTATTTTTCACCATACATATCTGCCTTCTCTCCTTGCCAGGAAAGAGTCCACCCACCATTCAAAGTACGCATAGAATTAGCATTGGGACCGGTAACAAGTATTTTCATTCCCGAGTCGACCGGCAGGATTTGATCTTCATTCTTCAACAGAGTGATAGACTCTTCAGCAGCCTTCAACGCCACACGGGCATGTCTTTCACTTCCGAAGTCTGAATACTCCCCGGGGCTCCAATAAGGACGTTCAAAAAGATTCAAACGATACTTCATGCGTAGCACACGACGTACGGCATCGTCTATACGGCTCATGGGTACTTCACCCTCATCAACCAACTCTTTCAGATACTTGCAGAACGACCATTCGTAAGGTACCATAGACATGTCAATACCTGCATTAATGGCAAGCTTAACAGCTTCTTTAGGCGTAGCACAAATCTTATCGCGCTGGTAGAGGTTGTTAATATCCGCCCAATCGGTAACAATGACACCATCCCAGTTCAAATCATTCTTCAACCATTCTGTCAGTAGAGTGTAGTTGGCATGAAAAGGAAGACCATTGTTCATCGCCGAGTTCACCATCACCGAGAGTGCTCCGGTGCGAATGGATTCAAGAAATGGCTGAAAGTGACGCTCGCGCATATCTTGTTCGGAAATGTAGGAAGGCGTACGATCTTTTCCGGAATATGGAACTCCATAGCCCATGAAGTGTTTCAGACAAGCGCCTACTTGGTTATTGCCAATATGATTAGGATCGGCGTCCTGATATCCGCTAATACAGGCTACTCCCATTTTGGAGACCAGATAAGTATCTTCACCGTATGTCTCCCACATACGCGACCAGCGTGCATCGCGTCCAAGATCAAGCACAGGAGAAAAATTCCAAGGGATGTTGCCGGCTTTTGTTTCGTAGGCGGTAATCTTGGCACCTTCGTACACCAACAAAGGGTTGAAAGTAGCCCCCATACCTATCTCCTGAGGGAACATTGTTCCACCAATGGTATAGGTAGTCCCATGAATTTGATCGACACCATATATAATAGGAATACCTGTTTCGGCAATGGCTATTTTCTGTAGCCCGGTGATAGCAGAAGCCCACTCATTTACAGTCAGCGGAGTGTTGGATGGAGCATTAAGGATAGAACCAACTTTATATTTTCGCAGTACCGTATCTACCATTATTTCATCCAACTGTAACGGGAAAGCAGTATGATAAATATTATCACCCTTCGTCACTACATCCAATGTCAGTTGAGTCATCTGACCTATTTTCTCTTGAAGAGTCATCTTCTTCAGAGTGGTTTCCACCTTCTCTTCTATCTCCTTATCCACTGGAATTGCAGGTACAGAGGTTTTACCTGTCGGCGAGCAGGCAATCAGTAAAATGACTGTGCAAGCCGACAGTAAATGAGTTATTTTCATACGTAAATGGAGAATCTGCTTATTTTACTTTCTGATATACTCTCACATAATCTATCTCAAACTTATGCGGAAAGAGAGTATCATCAATGCCTTTCATTCCTCCCCAATTACCACCAACGGCGAGGTTCAGAAGGAGATGGAAACGCTTGTCGAAGGGCCATTCTTTGAAACCGGTCTTCTCGTTTTTGAAGGTAAAGTAAAGTACATCATCTACATACAGACGATATTCGTCCGGTTCCCACTCCAACACGTATGTATGATAGGTTTTATAAGAATCGGGATAGTAAATCTTTGCCGTTTTTTGTGTACCCAATACATGGTTATAGCTTTCTGTATGTGCAGTTCCTACAATAGTATCAGGATCATAACCTACATTTTCCATAATGTCGATTTCACCGCTTGCCGGCCAACCGCCGTACTCCCAATCGGTAGAAAGCATCCAGATGGCAGGCCATGTGCCAAGACCGGAAGGTAATTTGGCCCGTGTTTCGAAACGACCGTATAACCAGTCGCCTTTACCTTTGGTTATCAATCGGGCGGAAGTGAATTCTTTGCCACCCATGGGGCACTTCAAGGCGGTAATGGTAAGTATACCCTCTTTTACATAAGCATTGGAGCTATCGGCAATGGTATAATATTGAGCTTCATTATTACCCCAACCTGTGGCATTACCTTGAGTATCATAACTCCATTTGGTAGAGTCCGGTAGTCCTTCGTAATCAAATTCTTCATCCCATATTAACTCCCAAGTTCCGGTTGGAGTAGTAATCACTTGATAAGCAGGCTTCTTGTCTGCACAAGAAGAAAAAGAGAATACTATTACCGATAAAATAAAAAGTAGTTGTTTCATTATTCTTCGCTTATTAGTTACTTAATTCGTATTAAAGTGCCTCGTTGCCGATCTTCTGAACATATTTCTTGCCAAAACGATCCGTTATTATAATTTCTATTTGTGCTGATTTATTAGATGGAGTCGCTTTAAAGAGATGGTCTGTGTAAGTATAACTCAACCAGTCATACTTTGTATTCTTATTGGGTTGATATAATTCTCCTGCCAATGGATCTACTCCCCAATATTGTTCCATGCTTCCTTTTACCACTCCGTCCTCTGCCCATTGTACAGTCCACCCAGGATCATAATTGAAAGCATTTACAATAAATGATTCGGGATAATCTTTATCCGCACCAACAGGATATGCCTTAAACTGATATTCCTTTGCCTTTCCAACTCCTTTAAAATACCATGAAATATTATTTCCATCGACTTGATAAATAGTATATCCTTTGGGAGTACCATCGGTACCAACTTCTCCTTGCCACCATGCAGCAGAAACAGCGGCATGTGTATGCTCAAAAATTGAATCATTGATTATAGTATTCCATTGCGTATGGCTATGACCTGCCAATATGTGAACATTATACCCTTTCAAGCAATCATAAAATGCCTGATTGTTTATTATGGAGTTCTTCTGTCTTGTTTCCATATTGGGAGAAGTATCTTTATCCTTATACATACTTGGAATATGAAGTGCAATGACCAGGGTCGTACCTTTCTTGACATAACTTAAATCTCTTTTCAACCAGTCCAATTGATACTGATCCAAATACCCCATATAGTGATACTTATAACCGTAATAAAACAAATCGTTCAATATAACATAATGAATATCCCCTACATTATAAGAATAATAATCGGGACCAAAATGCTTTTGAAAAGATACGGCTGAAGAACTATTGGTTTCGTTTGAATAATCCAAATCATGGTTTCCTATAACCTGATAAAAAGGAAATGGTATTTTAGAAACAGTTTCCTGGTAATTCACAAATAAATTCGAGTGGTCGAATACCATATCTCCACAGCTTATTCCATGCCAATAAGATTTATCTTCACTTCTGAATCCGACAATATCATCAACAACCGTATCAAGTAAATTAAACTCAGACAATTCACTGACTTGCGGATCTGCCCATACCATAAAAGTATGTTTCTTCTGCGAACCCGCCAGTTTATTGATTTCAAAATTATATGTATCGGAATTCGCATCCATTCTTTTATAGAATAGAGGTACCCCATTTTCTATAGGCGATTCATATCCGGTAGGTAGTGTATAGTATATGAATCTTTGATTTCCATCAGTATTTAAATGAAATAGCCCGTCTCCAGATGTAGTAGTAAAACTTTTCCCATCTGTTACAACTACTCCTTTAACTCCTCCTTCTTTACTGAATATTTTCCCTTTTACTACTTGCTGTCCAAATAAAGAACCTACCAGTAAGGAATAAAAGATCAGCAAAAACAAATATCTCATACTCATTTACATAGTTATTATTATAAAGGTCATAGCAAAAATACACAAAAGAATATTTCTACCATGACCTTTCTATCTCAATTTTCTATTTTAAAATCCACATCACCTTATTCACCTCATCATAACCATCGAACTGGCTATTTAAAGCAGTCTCCAAATTCTCTCTGTTATAGTTGGTTTCTGATGTTGGATAAAGCCATCTCATAGGAATAGCCGATGTATTCTCCATATTCAAGTTAGTACTCGGGTCAATTGGGAATACCGGATATTTGTTTCTACGGTATTCAAAATAACTTTCTTCACTATCTTGCATAAAGTTGAACAAGTAACGTTGCATCCAGATTTGCTTTAATTGCTCATCAGTAGTAGATTTAAAGGCAGTTTCACCAGTAAAATAGTTATCGATGTAGGCTTGGTTAATCTCCATGCCATGTGCATACTCGTCACCTTTAGTTTCCATCTGCATTTTCAAAGCCCATTTCACTCCCGATTTATAGTATTCTTCAGCACTACCGGTCGTAATCCAACCACGAATACGAGCCTCAGCCAACAGGAATTGTTGTTCAGCGTATGATACCATCATTCTCGGCTCAGAAGTTGCATCTTTCAGATATCTGACATTCAAAAGAGAATAGTCACCTTTCAGATAATTAGCAGTCATCAGAGCATAGTCCATAGATACATCCACTCCAACATAAGCATCCATATCAGATGCAGATTCACCATTAGCTATTTTGATGGTTGCAGGTTCGGCAAAGTAAAACAGTCTGCGGTCGTTCAAACTTTTAAGTTCATCAATCAGTAATGAACTCAGTACCGTACGGCTTGTAAACAAATCGTTTGTTCCATACAACGGATGCTTATTAATGGAGTTATATATCAATCCCAGGTATCCATCTGCTTCGGTTAACAAATTACCGGAACTAACAATCTCAGCAAAACGTTCTTTGAGTTTTAAGGAAGCATCACTTTCTTTTTTACTCATACTCATAAGAATTCTCAAAGCGAAAGCGTTGGATGCTTTTCTCCATTTAGCAGGATCACCGGCAAACGGGGTCGGGTCACCTTCAAAGTTTACTCCATTAGCGAAAAAAGCATCTGCTTCTTTCAACTCGTCAAGGATACCAAGCAATACATCCTTTTGAGTGTCATACGTAGGACGATAATTACCTGTAGCACCTTGATTAGCTTGACTATAAGGAATATCTCCCATTCGCATTGTCAATTTATAAAACATATAAGCCCTGGAGAATTTGGCTATCCCCTTATAGGAATTTTCCATAGTTGTGCCAGTAGCATACTCCACCATTTTCTCAATATTGGGTAGCAGGGTCATCTGATCGAAACTACTGTTTCCAAAGCTATTATATTGTGAGCTCATTTGGCTCTCATTGGCATAGCCAAGATATTTTGCGAGGCCTCCTTGTTCCAGAAAAGCTTTGGCATCTCTTCCGTTAAACTTCACATTACTCAGCACAATATTGGTGCATAACATAGAAGCACTAGCCTTTGTAATAGAATCGGGATTGGTATTTATATCGTCAAAATTGTTGCAAGCAGACAGACAAGCCAAACATACAATTCCTGCTGTATATACTATTCGATGTATAATTTTCATATAATCTTCTTATTTAACAAGTTAGAAACCTATTTTTACATTAAAACCCAGGTAACGCTGTGAAGGGTCCGAGAAGTTCTCAGTTCCTCCATCGGGATCGGAATATTTAAATTCTTTTGCCCAAAACAGCACATTCTGACCAATAGCGGAAACAGACAAAGTGTGAGCTTTTATCATTGAACAAATTGACTTGGGAACATTGTAAGTCAACGAAACTTCTCTCAACTTAAAGAAGGTACCACTATAAATTTCGGCTCCCGAAGGTGCTCCACCCCATGCCGTACCTTTATGGTAAGCTTCCACATACGATTTATAAGTAGTGGCTATATCATTCTCAGCAAATACGCGAGTATCAGAACTGGGAACGATATTCCCATACGTATCATATTGAACTGTACCTGAAACAATCTTCACTCCTTTGCCAATGTAATTCTTACTTCCGGGAGTTTTCATATCCAAATAACGCTCCGGAGTCACAGAATTAGGATGATTACCCGAACGCCACATATACATTTCAGTAACCGATGTAATATTACCTCCTACACGTCCGTCAAAAGATAAAGCCAATTGCCAGTTCTTGTACTTCAATGTAGTATTAATACCCCATATCCAATCCGGTCCTTGATTACCATACTTTTCATCATATTTAGAATATTCGGGCAAACCGGAAGAGTTATGAATAATATTTCCGGCAGGATCTCTCAGATAATCACGGTAAACAAATGCATCCGCTCTTTCGCCTACCTTCACCCAAGGTTTATCTGCCGAATAAACAGGGTCTAGCTTCGTATAATAATCGGCATACTTCGACCAATTGATTGATATATCCCAACGGATGTCTTTTGTTTCAATAGGAGTACCGTTAACGGTAAGTTCAACTCCCTTTCTTGTCACTTCTTCGCCCGTATTCACGAAATTAGAAGAATAACCTGAAGAAGGACTGATACTGGCATTCTTTATAAAGTCGAAAGCTTTCTTATTGTAATAAGCAAGGTCAAAAGAAAGTCTGTTCTTAAATAGATTGATCGCAGTACCCAGTTCATACGTACTTGTAGATTCGGGCAGAATATCGGTACCTCGGATTGTGGTAGGTAATACAGCCGAACTTAATGCCCCCCAAACACTACTATTTACGCTTAATACGGAATTGATGGCATAGATATCGGCTGCTTTTTTTGAAGTCACCCATGAGCCTCTGACTTTCCATAATGACAACCAGTCCATTTTGGGCAACAGTTCGGAAACCACAAAGCTACCCGAGAAAGAAGGATAAAGGTAAGAACGGGTAGATTCGGGAAGTGTAGATACCCAGTCATTACGAAGAGTCATTTCGGCAAATGCCAAACTACGCCATGACAATCCTAAACGACCATAGATACTGTTAGTCTGCTTTTTATACATACGAGAAGCGACTGTAGCAGGATCTATCGAAGCCTTCAGTGAATAAAATCCGGGTACTGAAAGTCCACCTTTTGTAAATGCCTCCAAACCTTCGTCCTGTGTATACATAATAGAGCCACCCACAAAACCATCAACCGCAAAATCTTTATAGCTATAGTTGGCAGAAGTGATAAAATCACCGTTAATGCTATATCCACGACCGATACCGGTATTATAAGAACCTTTTTGAGACTCTCCCCAAACTTCCGTTCCTCCTGAAATGATAGTAGAATTACCTCCACCCTGGAAAGAACCTTTTGAGATTCTGACATCCTGACGGTTGCTGTACGTATCATAACCCAGACGAACTAATGTATTCAACCATTTTGTAGGTTCGTATTTCAATTCGAATGAACCATTGAAGATGTCTTTATTCAATGTATGAAGTCTTTCGTAACGGTCAAAGTAAGGGTTATTGTTACCTGCTGTATAACTATTGTTTTGAGTTTCATTAGGTATCAACCAATAATCTTTATAATCTCTGATATCCCAGTCGGGAGAGCCCCATATCAGCAAACTGTACATAGGATCATAGCCGGTATAACCATTAAATCCTAAGTTAGGCGATTCATTCTTATTGTAAGCTAGGTTTGTAGTAAACGAAAACTTATCAAACTTTATATCACCACCCAAAGTATAGGTATACTTATTATAAGTAGAATTGGGATACTGTCCTTTGTTATTGACCCAGGTAGCCGAAGCACGTACATTACCGTATTTTCCTTTCTGCGCAATGCTTACATTATTATTTAGGATATATCCCTGTTCGAGGAAATTCTTAAAGTTATTCTTACCACGGGCGATGTAAGGCATAGCTCTCATGGTTTTTGACGCCGGGTCCCATTGAATAACTTCCTGTCCTTCGAGCGGAGCTCCCCAAGAACCGTCTGCCGAACGTACATATTCCGAAGTACCATCCGGATTCTGCTTCAATACACGTCCATAAGTAGATTGCAATTCGGGAATAGCCAGGTAGCCGGCAGAAAACATCGTACCGCTATTTACAGAAACACTGATACCGTCTTTTTCGGCACCACGCTTCGTAGTAACCATGATAGCACCACTCTGTCCGCGCGAACCATAAAGAGCCGAGGCGGTAGCACCTTTCAATACACTTAATGACTCGATATCGTCCGAAGCGACTTCACGCAAAGTCATATTGGCATAAGGAATACCATCGATTACCAGCAAAGGCTGCTCGCCACGTACCAAGATTTGAGGTCCTTCACCAAACTCGCTTGAGTTCATTACATTCACACCAGAAATCTTACCGGTTAGAGAAGAACCTACATCGATACCTTTTACCGTTTGCAGATGATCGCCTTTCACATTTTGTACGGCGTAACCTAAAGCTTTTTCTTCACGTTTGATACCCAGAGCAGTTACTACCACTTCCGCCAATGCCTGAGCATCTTCACCCATTGTTATCTGCAAACTCTGTTTGTTGCCGACTTTTACAGTCTGGGTAATATATCCGACAAACGACACTTCAAGTTCAGCGTTGCCCGATACCACCATCGAAAAAGCACCGTTCACATCCGAGATAGTACCTGTATTGACATTCTTAACTCGGATACTCGCACCAATAACCGGCTCACCCAGTTCATCTACTATTGTACCTGTAATCTTCTTTTCAGGCTGATTGGTTTTCAATGCCTTCTTCAGAATAATTTGTTGCCCTATAATTTCGAATGCAATATCTTTCCCTTGAAAAGCTTGCTTCAAAATAGAACCAATATCTTTAGTACCTCCCTTTAATGATAGCGTTTCATTTAAAGAAATAGAATTATCGAATACGAAAGAGTAGTCCGATTGTTTTTCAACTTGTTGTATCAGACTCTTTAGTGTTGTTTGTCCTACCGGAATATTTATATTTCCTGAGTTCTGAGCACTGGCTGCTGAATAGGATAACAAGCAGAACAAAATATATACACTACCTAATATTTGTTTAAGTTTTAACATTGTAAACTCATTTAAGGTTAAATAAAAAATTAATTATTACCTTTGTCTGCAAATGCAAGACTTCCCTATACTATTCGCTTAGCGAATAATATCTATGCGTGGGATTTTTGTATTGAATGGGCGTAGGAGATGGCCGTCTTCTACGTCCGCTTTTTATAGTTGCTTATCTACATGTAATGGTTACCTCCTCTCCGTTTATAGAATAATCAATAGGCGTAATACGGTTAATTATCTCGAGCATTTCCTTAAGGGATTCTGTTTTTACAGTCATCCAATAGTGTTTGGTAGTATTGATGTTGTTTACAACAATCTTCACACCGTACCAACGTTCCATCTTTTTGACCAGATCAACGAGTTCTTCACCATCAACTTTCAGTTTGCCCAAACGCCAGATGGCTTCTTCTTCGGCATTACAAGCAATCAGATTACATTTGTCTTTATCATATAAGGGAATAATCGCCTTTTGATTCGGCTTCATATTCGCCAAAACTTTATTGGAAGAAGCAGAAAGGATACTGACGCTTCCGGTCAGCAGGGTAACTGCTATTTCAGAGTTATCTTTGTAAGCATTCACATCGAAAGAAGTACCGTGAACCACCACTTTTACATTTCCTACTACTACATCAAATGGGTGTTCCTTATCTTTGATTACATCAAAAAAGGCCTGACCTTGTAACTTTACAGAACGATTAGTACGGCTATAGTCAGTAGAATAAGTAAGTACTGAACCTGAATTGAGAGAAACATTTGTGCCATCAGGCAAACAAACTTCTGCTTTCTGCCCCAAAGGAGCTTTGAAACTAACCCATTTGCTTACTTCGTTTCCTGAAAAGAACATGGGCAATGAAACCCCTATCAGTAAAGCAATAGTTGCAGCAATAGAAATAGTACGATAGAATATAGTACGGGAATACATTTTAACCGGCTGCATCTGATTTATGCTACTCACAATCTTGTTCCATACTTTTTCTTTGTCGGGAGAAAGGTATTGAATTTCCGAATGAGCTAAATTCCAACTTTCAACGAGTTCCTGGAATTCTTTCTCATTCTTTTCGTCAGCATTGCGCCAAGCTTCCAATTCAAGCTTTTCTTCAATGGTGGCTTCGCCGGATAGGTATTTTGATATTAATGTATTTATTTCCATAGTATGCTCATTTATTAAATAGACACCTATGAAAATAAATACCCCTAAAAGGTTTATTCGTTTTTTGCCTTTTATTGATATTGTTCGTTTCTGTGCGGACAGTTGTCCGAAAGTGAACATAGGTTTGTTTTACAGAATTGCTAATAATCAATCAATTACGAGTTTGGCACACGAATTGACTATATATAGGCGAAGGCGGTTGACAAAAACACCTCTTCAGAAAACGAAGTAATAACAATAAAAAAATAACGATTATGAAAACGAACTTAATCTCCAAAGCAGTTGTGATGATAGCAGTAGTAATGGCAAGTGTAATGAACTTCTCAGCAAGTGCAAGCAATCCTACTCAGTATGTAACCAATAACGAGATGACTGGCGAAGTAATGACCGCCAAGAATATCTACCGCAATGAAGGTGGTTACCTGTTCCGTCACTTGCGTTATACTTATTCTTACGACAATGAAAACCGCGTAACCAGCAAAGAGGCTGCCAAATGGGACAGCACCAAAGAAGCTTGGGTTCCTTACTTCAAGATGAATGTTGAATACTCTAACAATGAAGTAGCTGTAAATTACGCCCGTTGGAACTCTCGCAGCAATGCTTATGACAGCAATATAGAAAAGGCAGTTTATGACTTGAATGATAGCAATGCAGCAATGTTACTGGCAAGTGTGAAATAAGCGAATCACTAGCCTCTCCTATTTACTTAAGAGCTTCTTATATACAACGTCATTCAGCAGTTCTTCTTTTCTAGCCTGTGCAATAGGTAACTCCTTGCTACCAATAAAAAGCCTTGTACCTGTTATACTCTCAATGTACGACAAATTCACTATAAAAGAGCGATGTATGCGAAAGAACAATCCTTCAGGCAACATTTCTTCTAGCGAAACCATTGTCTGGTGAATGACGATGGTTTTGCTTTTTAGATGCAACTTCAGATAGTTCTGCATGCTTTCGATATACATGATATCTTCCCATACAATTCTTTGAAATGTGTCGTCCTGGCGGATATAGACGCCTGTATCTCTTTCTGAATTGTTTTCTTGAAAGATGATGCGCGACTTATAAATCTCTTGTGCTTTCGACGCTGCCTGAAAGAACCGTTGAAAGGGAATCGGTTTCAGCAGATAATCAACTACATTGAGGCGATAACCTTCCAGGGCATACTCCGAATAGGCGGTTGTGAATATGGTCATCGGAGGATTCTCTAAGGTTTCCAGAAATTGTAGACCCGAAACTAAGGGCATGTTGATATCCAAAAACATGAGGTCAATCTCTTGGCTTCTCAGTATTTCGGATGCCTCTATTGCCGATGAGCAAGTAGCTGAGACGGTGAGAAAATCAAGTTTCCCTATATAGTTCACAATGCCGCGTACAGCTATCTGCTCGTCGTCAGTCACTAGACATTTCAAGACCGGAGTATCTACCGGAATAGGTGTTGTTTTCATGGTTGCGTTATAATTTTAGTGTGAGCAGGGTACTATAGGTGGTGTTTGTAACATGGCAATCCAGCGTGTGTCTTTCGGGAAAGAGGATGTCGAGGCGCCTACGTACGTTTTCCAGTCCTATACCGGAATCTTCTTTTTCTGGTTGTGGGGTACTTGAGTTTTCTATAGTCAAGGAGAGTTCATTCTCCTTTTGTTCTAAGGATATGTTGACGAAACCTTTTGCTGTATTTGTTCCGAAGACGTGCTTGAAGGCATTTTCTACGAAAGTAATTAGTAGCAGTGGTGGTATTTGTGCTTTGCCATTCGTTACGCTCCATGTGCAGGCTACGTTCAGTTTGTCTTCCCATCGCACTTGCTCCACGTCTATGTAGTTCACTAGAAATTGTACTTCCTGTTCCAGACTGATGAATTTCTTCTCTCCCTGATAGAGCTGATAACGCAATATCTCGGAGTATTTCACCAGTAGGGAAGAGGCTTTTTCGACATCCTCCTGCATCAGTATATGGATGTGGTTCAGTACATTGAACATGAAGTGAGGCGTAATCTGTTCTTGTAACGTTTTGAACTGAAGCTGGTGGTTAATGGTCACTAGCTGGGCATGTTCGTAGTAGAAGCGCAGTCCGCAGAAGGCAAGATTGATGATGAATGTTCCCGGCAAGACACTGGCAATATCGTTCAGGATAGTGTCGTCATGGAAAAACAGGCGTGAGGGGGCAAACAGTCCGATGCTCTCCATATGCCTGAAACAAAAAAAGATAACTGCTATGACCATTGTCATAAAAAGTGAAGCAGTCAAGTATTGGTAAAGAAAGGGGAACAGCTTCTTCCGGTAAATGGCTTTCTTCAGCAAATGGTTACTCAGGTAGTGGTTTGTAGGGATGTAAATGCTCATAATAGAGAGGATGAGTAATGTTACTTCCAACACTGAGGCAAGCCGTAGGAACTGTATCCAAAAAGTAAAGAAAATCAGCAGCCAGAACAGGACAATAATTAGCTTGGGGTGATTGAGGGGTATTCTTTTCATTTTGCAAAAATACGCATTAAAGCGATAGGTTAGGGGGAATTCGTCATAAGTAAAGGGGGAGTTCGTCAAATTGATCTTGGACATGGTTTCTATAAGGCATACTTTTGCAGCAGATTATTATTTGTTGAATTTAAGAAGAAGAAAAAATGAAGAAGATTTTAGCTATTGTTTTGTGTGTATCTATCTATGTTGCTGGTTTTGCGCAGGATAAGAAGTCTGCTGTACATGTTAGTTTTGTTCCGCCTCTAAGTACGAATGGTATGCAGGCGCCGGCATATACCAATGCTTTCTCGTTTAATATGCTGGTCGGCATATCGAAGAATGAGACAGGCGTTGCTTTTGGTGGACTTGCAAATATTATAGGTAACGATGCAACGGGTGTGCAGTTTGCGGGATTATATAATTATGTGGGAAATAGCGGGAAGGGATTGCAATTTGCCGGACTGACTAATATTTCGGGAGAGATGAAAGGGGTTCAGTTTGCTGGGCTGCTAAATACTACAAAGAATATTTCCGGTTTGCAGTTTGGCGGATTGCTGAATGTTGCACACGATGTTTCGGGTGTACAGTTTGGTGGTCTGCTGAATATTGCAAAGAATGTATCAGGTGTTCAGTTTGCCGGATTAATTAATATTGCGGAAAGCAGTGATTATCCTATTGCCCTGATTAATATTATTAAGAATGGAGAGTATAGCGTATCGCTTTCTTACGATGAAACAGGGAGTACGGTTGCGGCTTTTCGTTCGGGAGGTAAATATCTGTATGGCATTCTTGGCGTAGGTTATAATCATAAGGTGGAAGGTAGTTCTTTTGTGACTGAAGGAGGTCTTGGGGCACGCATCCATATTGCGTCCTGGTTGAGACTCAATAATGAACTGAAAGTGCAGAACTTGAATAACTTCTCCGATACCCAAACGCTCAAGGCAGGCTATGCACTTATGCCTGCTTTCCGCATTGCTCCTCATTTCGAGTTGTTCGGTGGACCGAGCATTAATTATATTCAAACCGATAATCTTGCAAATACCAGGGTATTACCGGGTAATCACCTCTGGAAAAGATGTAGCGGCACTAAGATAGAACAACTGTATATTGGCTATCAGGTAGGAGTGCAGTATATTTTCTAGGTAGGTACCAACAGAATATATTTAAACCTTGATTACCCTTTTGGGGTTTTCAAGGTTTTGGCTACTTTAATGGCTTCAATGGCATTGTTTACGCGTAGTTTATCAATAATATTCTGCCGATGGCGGTCTATAGTATTCTTGCTGATACCAAGGTGGACTGCAATCTCTTTACTGGATAATCCTTGCTCAATCAGCGACAATACCTGATATTCGCGATAGGAGAGTATATCTTCTGAGAATTCATTGCCGGGATGTATTGTTTCACCGGTGGCGGTATTCTGAATTATTCCGCCGAAGCCTTGCCTGATGTCGATGTCAGTTGCAAAATTATAGAGGCAGAGTGCTAGCCATAAAGAACCGTTTGCCGAGCTTTGCAGGTAGAAGGTGCGGTGTAGCACAGATATGTATTTCCCTTCCGCATCTTTCATTTTGACGACACTGTGCGTTCGTAAGTTCGGGCGTAGCTCAACAGGAGTTTTCCGCAAAAGATGAAAGAAATTCAATTCCAGCAGATGGCGTGCCGCAAGGTCTTCGGGATGTATTCTTGAGTATATCTCGTCTTCCCAGATTGAATCTATCTCTTCAATGCTGCCTTGGTCCGACAAACCGAGGGCTTTTGCCAATGCCCCGTAATAGATATAGCTCCGGTTACTCTTCAAGTCACTCAACACGGCGATTGAGTTTTCGAAGGTTGCATACATCCGGGCTACCAGCTTATGTTCTTCTATTACTTCCTCGTGTGCTTGGGAAGTAAAAGACTGCTTTTGCAGAGTATTAGCAAGGTCGGTGAATTGTTTCATTTTTCACTAATGGTCATTTATGACTATTGCATATCGTTAAGCGGTGATTTACCTTTGCAAAGGTATTAAAATAAACACATAGCGGATTTGCAAATTTGAGTAAAGCGTAGCGAATTAGCTGAAATATCGTTCGTTACGCTATATTTTTCTCTTGGCGAAAAGCCAAAGAAAACCACGATACAGCCAAACGGTGCAGAAGTTCAGTTACCACCTCATTACCCCCGTAACGGGTGCGGATTTCTTGCTAAATGGTTCTTTTTCTGCGATTTGCGTAATTCTACATAGCTGTCGGTAACTCACTATAAACTAATTTTGTAACCAAAAAAAGGAGTGAGTTATGCGAAGTACATTCAAGGTCTTATTTTACGTGAAGAAAGGCAGCGAGAAGCCTAACGGCAACCTGCCTTTGATGTGCCGCCTTACGGTGGACGGAGAGATTAAACAGTTCAGTTGCAAGATGGACGTTCCCCTGCGGTTGTGGGACGTGAAGAACAACCGTGCTTCGGGCAAGAGCGTCGAAGCGCAGAGAATCAACCTCGCGGTGGATAAAATCCGAGTGGAGGTAAACCGCCGCTATCAAGAATTGATGCAGACGGACGGGTATGTTACCGCCGCCAAGCTCAAAGACGCCTATCTCGGTATCGGCATCAAGCAGGAAACCTTGCTGAAGCTGTTCGAGCAGCACAACGCCGAGTTTGCCAAGAAAGTCGGGCACAGCAGGGCGCAGGGTACATTCCGACGCTATCAGACGGTTTGCAGCCATATTCGGGAGTTCCTGCCCCATACCTACAAGCGTGAGGATATTCCGCTAAAGGAACTCAACCTCACGTTCATCAACGACTTCGAGTATTTCCTGCGCACGGAGAAGAAATGCCGCACCAATACCGTGTGGGGCTACATGATCGTGTTGAAACACATCGTTTCCATAGCGAGGAACGACGGACGTCTGCCGTTCAATCCCTTTGCAGGGTACATCAACTCTCCCGAAAGCGTCGATAGGGGCTACCTTACCCAAAAGGAGATACAGACGCTCATGGACGCACCGATGAAGAACACCTGCCATGAACTCGTACGGGACTTGTTCGTCTTTTCCGTGTTCACGGGTTTGGCGTATTCGGACGTGAAGAACCTCACTGCCGACCGCCTGCAAACATTCTTCGACGGCAACCTGTGGATAATCACCCGAAGAAAGAAAACCAACACCGAATCGAACATCCGTCTTTTGGACGTTCCCAAGCGTATCATCGAGAAATACAAGGGACTTGCAAGGGACGGTCATGTTTTTCCCGTTCCGAGCAACGGCAGTTGCAACAAGATACTCAAAGAGATAGGCAGACAATGCGGCTTCAAGGTTCGTTTGACCTACCATGTAGCCCGCCACACGAACGCCACGACCGTGCTTCTGTCGCACGGCGTACCCATCGAAACCGTGAGCCGCCTGTTGGGGCACACGAACATCAAGACCACGCAGATATACGCCAAAATCACCGCCCAGAAGATAAGCCAAGACATGGAAACCTTGTCGCACAAGCTGGAGGAGATGGAGAAGAATATCTGCCGAGCCATTTAGTCACCTTAAAACAGCATACCGATGAAAGAAGAAAGGAACATCATCACGACAGATGAATACGGCAATATCTCCCTACCGACCGATATAGGCGCAACCGCCATGACCGAGTGGGAAATCTGTGAATTGTTCGGGGTTGTCGCCCCGACGGTTCGGGCAGGGATAAAGGCACTCTGCAAGAGCGGCGTTTTGAAAGAGTGCGGTATCAAACGCCTTGTCCGTCTATCGGACAGAAGCAGCATAGAGGTTTACGACCTCGAAACGATAGCCGCCCTCGCTTTCCGTGTCGAATCGTTCGGGGCGGCGAAAGTCCGCAAGCTATTATTAGACAGGATTATGAACGGGCGAAAAGAGAAAACGACGGTTATCGTGTCTGTCGTTGCCGACACCGAGCCGAGCCGCCGATGGATGGCGTAACGGTCAGTCGGTCGGGGTATCAGTCCGTAATACAGTCACACGGTCATACATTCATACGGTCATACCGTCACACGGACGGAAAGGGGCTGTTTCCCGACCGCAGGAAAGCGGAACAGTCATTCCCGTTTACAAAGGCGAAGCAAGCACGGGGCTTTCCGTCGGCTGCAAGGTCGGGCGGCTACGCCGTTAGGGGAACAATCTCCACCCTCATGCTTCGGGTAGTATTCTTCCCCTAAACCTTGCATCCGACCGCCCCGAGCAAAGAAGCCTTTGAAAACGGAAACGACCGCCCCGCAGCCCACCACCGACCGAAAGGGAAAAATAATAAGATGGGCTTCGGTATTGTCAGCAAAGTCAGTACAACGAGTGCAGACAGCCAAGTCCGAAAGCGGATTCAACCGCCGAGCCGATAAGACACGGGCAGACCACCGGCACGCCGCAGGGTATTTACGGAGAAAATACCGTAGCTTATTAGGGAATTTTCCGAGCCGCAATACTCCGTATCGCTGAAAATTCCCCAATAAGGCAAGGGGCAAGCCCCTCTGCACACCCCGTCGGGGACGGCTGTTTGCCGCCCCCGAAGATACAAAGAATCATTGTTTCACAAGCTAAAAAAGAAAGGAATATATATGGGTTTC
Organism: Bacteroides sp.; assembly: GCF_030151085.1. Lineage (GTDB taxonomy): Bacteria > Bacteroidota > Bacteroidia > Bacteroidales > Bacteroidaceae > Bacteroides. The sequence goes on from NZ_JASLER010000040.1 coordinate 91,448, forward strand.
GTAGTATTGCACATGGAAAAGGCGCACGGTTCCGACAGCGGAACGACCGCCCACATAGAGCGTTTCATCATCCCGAAGAACGCAGACCCCACACGCACGCACCTGAACCGAAAACTCGTTGCCTACCCCGACGGGATAAAAGACCGTTCGGCGGCTATTCAGAAAAGACTGGAAGAAGCGTGGCTGACACGCAAAATCGGAAACAACCAAGTACGGGCAATCCGAATCAACGTGTCGGGAACGCACGAGGACATGGAACGCATCGAAAGGGAGGGGCGTTTGGACGAGTGGTGCGCCGACAATATGAAATACTTCGCCGACACGTTCGGGAAGGAGAACATCGTGGCAGCGCACCTGCATCGGGACGAGGAAACGCCCCACATACACGTCACGCTCGTCCCCATCGTCAAGGGAGAGCGCAAGCGCCGCAAAAGGGAGGAGCAGGCGAAGAAGCGATACCGCAAGAAGCCGACCGACACCGTAAGGCTGTGTGCCGACGATATTATGACACGATTGAAACTAAAGTCCTACCAAGACACCTACGCCGAGGCGATGGCGAAATACGGGCTCCAAAGGGGCATAGACGGCTCGAAAGCACGGCACAAGTCCACGCAGCAGTATTACAATGAAACGAAGAAACTCGCCGACAGCCTCAAAGCGGAGGTAGTGGATTTGCAGCGTCAGAAAGAAACGGCACGGGAGGAGCTCAAACGGGCGAAAAAAGAGATACAGACCGAGAAGCTGAAAGGGGCGGCGACCACCGCAGCCGCCAACATCGCCGAGAGCGTCGGTTCTCTTTTCGGCAGTAACAAGGTCAAGACGCTGGAGAGGGAGAACGCCGCCCTGCACAGGGAGGTAGCCACGCACGGGGAAGCCATCGAAGCCCTGCAAGCCCGAATACAGACCATGCAGGCAGACCACAGCCGACAAATGGCGGAGATACAGCAGAAGCACCGCAGGGAGATAGCGGACAAGGAAGCGAGGCACAAGCAGGAAATATCGTTTCTGAAAACGGTAATCGCACGGGCGGCGGCATGGTTTCCCTATTTCCGTGAAATGCTCCGTATCGAAAACCTCTGCCGTCTTGTCGGGTTCAGTGACGGGCAGACGGCAACGCTCGTCAAGGGGAAGCCGTTGGAATATGCCGGGTGAAGAATTGTTACAGGCAGAGGTATGCGGGTTTGTGTCGCAATCGTACCTGACGGAGTTCTGCCAGATGAATTTCGGGGAAAGTTCGGGATGCGGAGCGATATAAGACAAAGGAGGGAAGTCTTTTATCAGGCATCAGAAGAATAAAAATATGGTAAATCACTGTATTTTCGGGATTTTGTTTTATATTTGGGCAAAAGGACAAATGAAGCCGTTAAATATCCTTTTGCAGACGATTATCGAAAAAGAATGGACGGGAAACGAAAAGGGAGTTTAGGGGTGGCGGGGTATCTTTGGGACAATAAAAAAGAAAGGATAAGCTTAATATTTTGAGCGTATGGATTCAATAGACAGATTATATTTAAACATAACTCTGATAGCAGTCATTGGAGTGCTATTAAGAATAATCACTCTTTACTATCCAAGTTATGATTCACGTGATTTTTATTGCAAGCTATTGCCTTATACGATTACTGCCCTATTTTTCTTTGCGGCTTTTCTAAATCCGCAAGGGAGCTTATGCCGTAAGGGAGATATGATTATAGGATGTATATGCTTTGTTGTATCTATTATTATATCTGTTATATGTAGTATACACTGGCACTGGCAATGAATTAACCCAAAGTGAGTATATGGAAACAATAATCTATCAATTGTTTAAAGAGGATAAAGCTAATGCAATACTGTTGGCTATTATTTTCCTATTGTTATGCAGCATATTTTGTAAAGAGATAGGTTTTAAACGTTGGCAACGCTGCCATTATGGCGTCTTTCTTTTAAAAACACCCGAAGCAGATGATTATATACATCTATTATCAATGCAGTCAAGTGAGGATAATTATTATGCTGGTATATCCATTATTAATAAAGTATATGTTCGGGCATCAATCAGCAATGAATCACTTCTTCCTCCTGACGGTTTGACTATACATTGGACATCCACATCCGATTTAGGCATAAGGCAATCATGGCGTTTAAATACGACATTTGACAAGAACTCCCTGAAACAATATAGGGGAAATCTGTTTGCCGTCCGACTTCATAAAGAGGGTAAAGTAACGCTTTATGTAACTTCTGTTGAGGACAAAAATAAGCTAAATGAAATCGGAGTTTATCAGGCAGATTTGGTAGAACCGGAAAAGATGGTCGTGAAAGTTACCAAAGAATTGTTGCACATGGAAGACATGAATCCTACAACCAAAGAAACAATTGACCATATAAACAGCCTTTTAGATAGAGCTTTTAATGCTTCCTTATCAACAAATCGGGCGACTAATGCTAATGATGAACTAAGAAACGAAATACAGACCTTTTTACATGAGAACGATACCGATTTGATAGAAGATCCACAAGAAGCTATCCGGATAAAAAGATATTGTATAAACGGTCTGTTGGCACTTGCCTTGGTTTCAAATGTAGATGAACGGGACGAATTGATAAATAGAGTCTATGATTATATAGACTGGAAAAATGACAAGGAAGAACTTACAAGTACATATATCGGGATTAAATTTGTGCGTTTATTGTTTGATATGCAAAATTGCAGTATGTATCACATTGATATCTTGTATGAAATAGCTAAATATATACGGGAAAATAAAGAATATATATATCCCCAACAAGCTGAACACTGTAACGAGGTGATAGAATTCTGCATAGCTTTCTATAGAGAGAGTTAATTAAAAAATATTGCAAAAATTCAAATATCAAATATGAGAACAGTTATGGATATTAAGTATCTTTGGATGAACAACTAAAAATCAAAAAGGTATGAAAATGAGAAGTAGTATAAAGCAAGTCGCCTTTGTAAAATAGCCGCCGATAGTTTGTACTTTCGGAAAAAGATATTATATTTGCCAATGAAAGAGTTATTTGACAGCATAGCAACGCAAAACGCTGAAATTCGCACAGTTGCTAAATCGTTACCTCTATTTCTCAAATAATTCGCTAAAAGTTTATTCTTCAATCGGTTAAGTCAAACCGATAAAAATCTAAAATAAAGTTATTTATGAGAAGAATTTTAATGGGTACGCTGATAGCAATTGCCCTTTTAACAACATCGAAAACAATGGCACAGAGTTTTGACAAAATGCAGTGGTTCAATGAACCGGAAGGTTGGGAGATTAAGAACCCGACAACGTTCGTCATGCAGGTTCCGGGGAAGACGGATTATTGGCGGATTACTCATTATGGTTTTACCGTTGATGATGCTCCATTTTATTATGCAACCTATGGAGGAGAGTTTGAAGTGAAGGTAAAAATTACCGGAAATTACAAGACTACTTTCGACCAAATGGGTCTGATGCTTCGTACCGACCATAAGAACTGGATAAAGACCGGAGTCGAATATGTGGGCGGTAAACAGAATGTTAGCACAGTGGTAACACACAACACATCGGACTGGAGCGTGATAGAACTTGATAAAGCCCCCCGATCTTTATGGATTAAAATTCTCCGCAGACTGGATGCTGCCGAGGTGTTCTACTCGTTCGATGATAAAGAATACAAGATGATGCGCACTTGCTATTTGGAAGACAACTGCCCTGTACAAGTGGGACTCATGGGTGCATCGCCTGACGGAAATGGTTTCGAAGCCATCTTTGAGGACTTTAAAGTTACCCAGTTGCCGGACCTTCGCCGGTTGAAGTGGGCGGAAAAGCAGAAATAAGGCTTGGTTTGCTTGTGACTAAAGAATATTTATAGGCTAGAATATTGCATTTGCGGCTAATAATTACTATTTTAGCCGCAAAATATGCGGTTATGTATATACATGAGAAAGAGAATTGGACAAGTTTTTACTGGAATCAGGAAGAGATATCCTCTTTTTTGGACGAAGTCTGCCGTGAACAAGGTAAATTGTACGGACGCTTGGAGAGCATAGGCTTTGAGAACCAGTTGATGCTGACTGCCGAAAATATCGTTTCTGACATTGTTTATTCTTCCGAAATTGAAGGAGTTGTATTAAATACTGAGGAAGTCCGTTCTTCTGTCGCTACGAAACTTGGGATAGATACTAAGTCGTTTGTGGCTCCTTCCCATCGGGTAGATTCTGTGGTTGAGGTAACGTTGGATGCACTACATAATTATGAGAGAGCATTGACCAAGGACAGACTGTGTGGTTGGCAAGCTGCTCTTTTTCCTACAGGGTACAGTAGTGGTGTACCCATTGAGACAGGGCGTTATCGAACTTGTGAGGAGCATATTGTGTCCGGCAGATTCGGTCATGAGAAAGTCCATTATGTGGCTCCTTCTCCTGATAGGGTAGAAGTGGAAATGGAGGCTTTCTTGCAGTGGTTTAATGCCAATCTGTCTCAGTCACCTATAATTCGTTCCGCCATTGCTCATTTATGGTTTGTTTCAATCCATCCATTTGAAGACGGAAACGGACGGCTTTCACGCATTATTGCCGATATTTTTCTGGCACGTGGTGATAAGAGCCGGATGCGCTTTTATAATATGTCTTCGCAAATCAATCAAAGCAAGAAGGAATATTACTGCATTTTAGAAACAGTGCAGCGTGGGAACGGTGATATAACGCAATGGTTAGTTTGGTATATTTCAACTTTGAAACAAGCATTGTTGCATTCTGATATTCTGCTGAGCCGTGTATTATGTAAGAGTCTGTTTTGGGCATATTTTGCTCAGACTCCTATGACTCAACGGCAAAAAGAGATGCTCAATCTTTTTCTGGATGGATATGAAGCCAAGATTACAAGCAAGAACTGGGCTGGCTTGGCAAAGTGTTCATCTGATACGGCATTACGTGATATTCAAGATTTGGTAGATAAACAGGTACTCCTTGTTGATGATGAGACTGTACGCCGGAAGAGTTATTCCATTAACTATACCGGTAAAAAGAAAGATGCATTCCTTGCTCGCTTCAGCCATATTGAAGTGGTGACGGAAGGAGAACGAACTTTTATTCGGGCTTGCACTGATGGTACGAAAGAGGTAAGTGAGTGCCTGATGTCCCTGGATGTGGAAAGATTGAAGAAGGGAGAGGTACAGCCGGAACAACTGTTGGCAAAATATTTCTCTTATTTATAAGATAGAATAATATGATTTTAAAGGTAGATGGACTCAAATTTACTATTTTCGGATAATTAGAAATACAAAGTGTCATTGTGTAATATTACGAAAATGTAATTTCATCCGAAGGAAGGAATTACCCGATATGTGATTGTAGAAAGTAGAACATATTATTGAATAGGTATAAGAATAATCAAGAGAAGCCGACTATCTGGAGTAAAAACCAGGCAGCCGGCTTTTTTTAATAGTGTTTCAAAACTATAAATTCTCCCCGGTGTTCTCGTCTTTCACTTCTTCTAACTGCGCCAATAGATATTTCACATTCTCTATGTGCGAACAGAGTATCTTTGTCATTATCTTGGCATAAGCACTCTCTTTCATTATGTCCATAAAGAATCTAGTCTGATAGCCGACATGTTCGGCAGCAAGTAAACGTTCTTTTTTGGAGACCGTTTGCTGCATCATATACAAACCAAATCCCTCGGTAAGCACTTTTATTCCCATAGATTGATGGACATCGAAAAGGTCGGTAAAGTGCTGGAATTTTCCAAGCATTCTGAGTAAATTGGTTAATCGTTCCACATCCGTCCGCTGCATAAAATAAGTTACTGGATTAACTAACCGATTAAGCGTAAGATAGAACGTCATCATTTCCTCATCGGATGTAAAGGCTGCGTGCATAAATTGAGTTTCGTCCCCCGGGCGAACCTGCTCTTTGTTCAAAATAGCTTCCATAAGCATTAAATTTGAATGGTGAATAAATAAGGTTCAATGAGAAGGACGGAAGGGTAGATTTATAGAAATAAAAGAAGCGGTTTCGCCTGTCCCATTGCTCTCCACCAACGCATCGGCAGTAGGTGCATTAACACTCTACACGGGGGTACGAAACCGCCCATATAGAATGCACGCAAGCAGGCATAAAAATGCCTGCCACGACAATAGGCAGGTTTACCTGCCGATGCGATAATAAGAGAGCATTGCAAATGTACAACATATATTCGATAAAGCAATAAAGAGCCCGAAGAAAGAGCAAATTGGGAAAATGATGTTCTGATAATTACCGGCTTTTACACACTTAAGTGCGTAGGCTTACACTTATAGGAGTGTTGCCTTACGCTTATAGGAGTGTGAGGCAACACTCCTATAAGTGTAATTTCATGCAAAATTCATTTCTTTCTGATGGGTTATGAGTTAAGCTATTCTATTCCGTTTGTCAGACACTTGTGTTTCTCTTGTCAGACACTAGTGCTTGTCATGATACACACCAGTGTTTGTCACGATACATGCCAGTGTCTGACGAGCGGAACACTAGTGTTTGAC
>NZ_JASLER010000099.1 GCF_030151085.1 Bacteroides sp.
CTTCTTTCAAAGAAGTTGCTAATATTCAGATAGTGTGTTTGTATAGAGCGTGCCACCCTTCCAAAGGTAAGGAATCCCGATTTGTCCACTTCATCATACCATCTTGCAAGTCTTGTCAAAGCAATATCTTTAAACTTACACTGATGATAGATTAAGCCTAACCGCATAGCCAGATAATAGGATCAATGTAAAAGGGAACATACCGGAATCCTGTAAAATCGGATAGAATCTTTTTTGAATAAATAGTCTTGTAATTGATCTGATAATCAATATATTTCTGTAACTTTGTTTTCGGCATGCAAGCAGTAGCCTTTCGGGGAATTTGGGCTGTTGAAAGATATTATTGTAACTTATGCCAAAATAAAACATTATTTAATTATATAGTAATATTTAGGGCTATGTATCTCTTAAAAATGGTCTTGTCTGCTTGTGGATTAATTATTTCATTGAGCGTTTTTGCTCAGTTGAATAATGAAAAGTTGTCATTTAAAGATCGGGTGATTGTTGCTAAAGGAGATCAGCAATTTGCTCCTTTTGAATTTATAAATGAAGAAGGTAATCCCGATGGATTTAGCGTTGAGTTGTTTCAAGCGGTAATGAAACGATTAGGGGTGAAGTATTCTCTTAAATTGGATGATTGGGCTGAAGTACAAAATGAGCTGAATAATAAGAAGATCGATTTAGTGATAGGGATGATCTATTCTAAGGAACGGGCCGAGAAAGTGAAGTTTGGAATTCCGCACTGTATGATTTCTTATAATATTGTATGTCGTAAAGATAATGATTTTGCGAATCTGGAGCAGTTGAGAGGGAAGTCTATAATTGTGCAGAATAAAGACAGGGCGCATGGATATCTTCTTTCATCCGGACTTACGGATAAGATTATTACTGTGGAAAATATAGCAGATGCAGTAAAGTTGCTGGCTGACGGCAAGTATGATGCTGTGCTTTCTTTTGATATATCCTCTTTCTATTTTGTGAGAAAAGGCGGATATGATAACCTGCTTGTACATCTTACCGATATCCCTCCTGAGAGATATTCTATTGCAGTGAATACTGATAATGAGGATCTGTTGTACCTCCTTAATGCTGCTATCTATCAGATGAAAATAGATGGTGAATATGATAAGATTTATTATAAATGGTTTGGAGTGTATGAGTCTCCTAAAATCAGTAAAGTGGTTTGGTATGTTTCAGGAGCATTGGGAATTTGTCTTGTGCTTTTTGGTGTGTTTATTTGGGTGTTGAGGCTTAAAATTAATCAAGCTACCAAAGAGCTGAAAGAAAAGAACAATGCAATGAGTCAGTTGGTAGGAGATCTTAAGAGTGAGAATGAAAGACGGCTCGAAATAGAAAAGAATCTTATTGAGGCTAAAGAGCGTGCGGAAGAGAGTGATAGGTTGAAAAGTGCTTTTTTAGCGAATATGAGTCATGAAATTCGGACTCCTTTGAATGCTATTGTAGGTTTCTCGTCTATTATTTGTGAAACGGAGTTTGAGGAAGATAGAAATAAATTTCAGGATATTATACTGAAGAATAATGATTTGCTTCTTCAATTAATAAATGATGTTCTTGATTTGTCCAGAATAGAATCGGGTACTTTGTTGATGAATTATGCTTATTTTCAATTGAGTGATGTCTGTAATCAAGCGCTTTCTTCGGTCAATCAAACAATGAAAAAGGAGGAGGTGCAATTGTACGGTGATATAAGCTTTGACTGTACGTTATACAGTGATCGTTCCAGGGTTGTGCAGGTGCTTATTAACTTTTTGAATAATGCTTTTAAATTTACCAATCATGGCAAGGTTGTTCTTTGCACCAAACTGCTGGAGAATAATCAAGTGGAAATTGCTGTCGTTGATACAGGCATTGGTATTGATGAAGATAAACGCCAATTGGTCTTCGAGCGATTTACTAAATTGAATGTTTTCTCACAAGGGACTGGTTTGGGATTGTCTATTTGTAAGAATATAATAGATAAACTGCATGGTACAATTGGCGTGGATTCAACAGTTGGGGTTGGTTCTAAATTCTGGATAAGGTTGCCTATCTCCGAAAAACCTTAGCAAGATACTCATTGAAGGCGATACCGAATACAATAAGGAATAACCCGCAATAAGTGGTGAAAAAGATTCTTTCGCCCAGTACAGTGCTAATGAGGAAAAGCGATAAGAAAGGCGAAAGGTAGCAAAGCTGGTTGACCAATGCCGGGTTGTTCGTTTTGCGTATTGCCAATCCGAAGCAGATAAAAGGTATTCCCATCTCGAAAACGCCTACGTAGGCGGCGGATAAAACTCCGGGCAGAGATACGAGGTTTGCATGCATCCATGGAGCAGCTATTATCAGATAGATCGAACCAAATAAGAAGCTGGCAAAAAGAGTGATGGAACTGTCTATTTCGCGGTTGCGATTGTTCAACATCCAGTAACCTCCCCAGAGAAAGGCACTAAGGAATGCCAGTAAGAGTCCTGAAACCGACAGATGTTGATCGTTGATGCCACCCGTGCCTAAAGAAATAAGAGCTACCCCTCCCAAAGAACAGAACATACCGATGTATTTTATTTTGGGTATAGGCTGATGGGCGAATAGGGCTAGTAATATCAGCAATACAATAGGCCAGGAATAATTGATGGGTTGTGCTACCTGGGCGGGGAGCAAATCGTATGATTTGAAAAGTACCAGATAGTATGCTACCGGATTGAGTGCTCCGACAAAAGCCAGGCGCCTCCATTGTCCGGCAGACATCTTCTTGGTCTCTTTCCATTTCTTTTGTACTGTCAGGTTGATAGTGAAAACAATCAGGGCGGAAATACTCGCAACCAGTAACATTTCAAAATAGGTGAAGTGTCTTAAAGTGATCTTGAAGGCGGTAGCTACTGTACTCCAGCTGAGTACTGCGATAATAGTGTATAGTATGGCTTTATTATTCTCTTTCATATCTGGTTTTCACTGGGTTATTTGTGGGTGCAAAGATAGGATTTTTTTATCTGTTAACTTCCTAAGACTAACTTTCTTCTACTTTATACCTTATTAGTCAGAAAAAAGAGCTAATTTTGCAGCTCGTTAAATATCAAAATACGACATATGGAACTTGATTTACTTACCGCCATATCTCCGATTGACGGTCGCTACAGAGGTAAAACAGATGCTTTGGCTGCTTATTTCTCAGAATTTGCATTGATAAAATATCGTGTGCAAGTCGAGGTGGAGTACTTTATCACCTTGTGCGAATTGCCTTTGCCACAACTGAAAAGTGTAGATAAAAATATCTTCGAGACTTTGCGTGACATTTACCGTAACTTTTCGGAAGCGGATGCTCAGCGTATTAAAGATATCGAGAGCGTAACGAATCATGATGTGAAGGCCGTAGAGTACTTCTTGAAAGAAGAATTTGACAAACTTGGTGGGTTAGATGACTATAAAGAGTTTATCCACTTCGGATTAACTTCACAGGATATCAATAATACTTCCGTTCCTTTGTCCATTAAAGACGCTTTACAACAAGTATATTATCCTCAAATTGAAGAATTGATTGCCCAACTGCGTACATACGCTGAGGAGTGGGCAAATATTCCTATGCTTGCCAAGACTCATGGACAACCTGCATCTCCTACTCGTTTGGGTAAGGAGATCATGGTATTTGTGTATCGTTTGGAGCGTCAGTTGGCTACGTTGAAATCATGTCCGGTAACGGCTAAGTTTGGCGGTGCTACCGGAAATTATAATGCTCATCACGTAGCTTACCCGGAATTTGACTGGAAAGCTTTTGGTAATGCATTCGTATCAGAGAAACTTGGATTGGAACGTGAAGAGTATACCACTCAGATATCCAATTATGATAATCTTTCTGCGATATTCGATGCAATGAAGCGTATCAATACAGTAATGATAGATATGAACCGTGACTTCTGGCAATATATCTCTATGGAATATTTCAAGCAGAAAATCAAGGCAGGTGAAGTTGGTTCAAGCGCAATGCCGCACAAGGTAAACCCGATTGACTTTGAAAATGCAGAAGGTAATTTGGGAGTAGCTACTGCCATCTTGGAACATTTATCTGTGAAATTGCCGGTGTCGCGTCTGCAAAGAGATTTAACAGACTCTACCGTACTGCGTAATGTAGGCGTACCTTTTGGTCACATTGTGATTGCTATTCAAAGCTCTTTGAAGGGCTTGCGTAAATTATTGCTGAATGAACCGGCTATCTATCGTGATTTGGATAATTGCTGGAGTGTGGTGGCAGAAGCTATCCAGACCATCCTGCGCCGTGAGGCATATCCACATCCTTATGAAGCATTGAAAACTTTGACCCGTACCAATCAGGCTATAACGGAAGCTTCCATTAAGGAATTTATCGAACAGTTGAACGTGAGTGAAGAAATAAAAAAAGAATTGCGCGTAATTACTCCCCATACATATACGGGAATTTAAAACAGATATAAAGTTGTCGGAAGGGGCTCAACTTTTTAATCCGACATTTGTTTATAGACTACATACAAATTTAAGGTATAAGTGAGACAAAGAATGGCCGTGAGGCCAGTAGGTTTAATTTTATTCGAATAAAACAATGAGTACAGAAAACGAAACTTGGCGTGAAGCTTCTTCTTCAGAGGAGAACTCTGGTGCTGGCCGTGATGGTAACCAATTTAACAAAGAAGGTGGCTATAGCCGTCCGTCCTACAACCGTGAAAATGGCGATCGTCCTTATCGCCCGCGTTTTAACCCTAATTCAGAGAATGGTGATCGCCCGCAGCGTCCTTATAATAGCGAGCGCTCTTATGGAAATAATTCAGGTGGTGACCGCCCTTATCGTCCGCGTTATAACAGCGAAAACGGTGACCGTCCGCAGCGCTCTTATAATAATGACCGCCCGTCATACGGAAATAATTCAGGTGGCGACCGTCCTTACCGTCCACGCTATAACAGCGAAAACGGTGACCGTCCGCAGCGTCCTTATAATAATGACCGCCCGTCATACGGAAATAATTCAGGTGGCGACCGTCCTTATCGTCCGCGTTATAACAGCGAAAACGGTGATCGTCCACAGCGTCCTTACAATAATGATCGTCCACAACGTCCCCGTTTTAATAATGAGGGTGGCGACCGTCCGCAGCGTCCTTATAATAATGATCGCCCGTCATACGGAAATAATTCAGGTGGCGACCGTCCTTACCGTCCACGCTATAACAGCGAAAATGGCGACCGCCCACAACGCCCCTATGGTGATAATGCAGGACGTCCGCGTTATAATTCAAATGGTGGTGGAAGATCTGGAGGATATGGTAGCAGGGATAGTTATAGTCGTCCGATTCGTCGTTCCGATGATTACGATCCCAATGCTAAGTATAGCAGAAAGAAACAAATTGAATATAAAGAACAATTTACTGATCCGAATGAACCGATTCGTTTGAACAAATTCCTGGCAAATGCAGGCGTTTGCTCTCGTCGTGAAGCGGATGAATTTATCACAGCCGGAGTAGTTCTGGTTAACGGTGAAGTGGTTACTGAATTGGGAACCAAGATTAAGCGTAGTGATGAAGTAAAGTTCCATGATCAAACAGTGAGCATAGAACGTAAGATCTATGTTCTGCTGAATAAGCCGAAAGATACGGTAACAACTTCAGATGATCCGCAGGCACGTCGCACTGTAATGGATTTGGTAAAAGGTGCTTGTGACGAACGCATTTATCCCGTTGGTCGTCTGGACCGTAATACCACAGGTGTATTGCTGTTGACCAATGATGGTGACTTGGCATCCAAACTGACGCATCCTAAATTTCTGAAGAAAAAGATATATCATGTACATTTGGATAAGAATCTGACAAAAGCCGATATGGACCAAATTGCAGCCGGTGTTCAACTGGATGATGGTGAAATCCATGCAGATGCTATCAGCTATACGGATGATTTTAAGAAAGATGATGTCGGTATTGAAATCCATTCAGGTAAGAACCGTATTGTACGCCGTATTTTTGAATCGTTGGGATATAAGGTTATAAAGCTGGATCGTGTGTTCTTTGCCGGTTTAACCAAGAAGGGTTTGCGTCGTGGTGAATGGCGTTACCTCTCAGAAACTGAGGTGAACTACCTTCGTATGGGGGCTTTTGAGTAACTCGATAAAATAAGATAAAGAGAGGCAAAGGAGTTGAATGACTCCTTTGCTTCTTTAACTCCTTTAATTAATAGAACAATGGAAAAAATTAGTAGAACAAAGATTGTTGACTTGTTAAAGCGCGATGATTTTGGCGCTATGGTCAATGTGAAAGGCTGGGTTCGCACCCGCAGAGGTAGTAAGCAAGTAAACTTTATCGCGCTGAATGACGGTTCTACAATAAATAATTTGCAGATTGTAGTAGACTTGGCTGGCTTCGATGAAGAAATGCTGAAAGATATCACTACCGGTGCTTGTATAAGTGTAAACGGAGAGTTGACAGAATCTGTAGGTTCCGGTCAGCATGCGGAAGTGCAGGCTCGTGAGATTGAAGTGCTGGGTACTTGCGATAATTCTTACCCATTGCAGAAGAAGGGACATTCTATGGAATTCCTTCGGGAGATTGCTCATCTGCGTCCTCGTACAAATACATTTGGTGCAGTGTTCCGCATTCGCCACAATATGGCGATTGCTATCCATCAATTCTTCCATGAAAGAGGATTCTTCTATTTTCATACACCGCTTATCACAGCTTCGGACTGTGAGGGTGCCGGACAAATGTTCCAGGTGACAACGAAGAACCTGTATGATTTGAAGAAAGATGAAAACGGTGCTATCATTTATGACGATGACTTCTTCGGAAAGCAGGCTAGTCTGACGGTTTCCGGTCAATTGGAAGGTGAACTCGCAGCAACTGCGTTGGGTGCTATCTATACTTTTGGCCCTACATTCCGTGCGGAAAACTCTAATACTCCTCGCCACTTGGCGGAGTTCTGGATGGTTGAGCCCGAAGTTGCATTCAACGATATTACGGACAATATGGATTTGGCAGAAGACTTCATTAAGTACTGTGTACAGTGGGCTTTGGATAATTGTGCCGATGACGTTAAGTTCCTCAATGATATGTTTGATAAGGGTTTGATAGAACGCTTGCAAGGTGTTTTGAAGGAAAGTTTTGTTCGCTTGCCTTATACAGACGGAATTAAGATATTGGAGGAAGCTGTAGCTAAAGGCCATAAGTTCGATTTCCCGGTATATTGGGGAGTTGACTTGGCTTCCGAACACGAACGTTATTTGGTAGAAGATCATTTTAAACGTCCGGTTATCCTGACTGATTATCCGAAGGAGATCAAGGCATTCTATATGAAGCAGAACGAAGATGGAAAAACCGTACGTGCCATGGACGTGCTGTTCCCGAAAATTGGTGAAATTATCGGTGGGTCTGAGCGTGAAGCAGATTATAACAAGCTGGTGAATCGTATCGAAGAACTTCAAATCCCTATGAAGGATATGTGGTGGTATCTTGATACCCGTAAGTTCGGTACTTGTCCTCACTCAGGCTTTGGATTAGGCTTTGAACGTTTATTGTTGTTTGTTACAGGTATGGCAAATATCCGTGACGTGATACCTTTCCCACGTACCCCACGTAACGCAGATTTTTGATAGAACTGACATAAGTACAATTTAGATAAAGAAACCCGCATAAACTTTGTTTTGTGCGGGCTTTTTTTATGCATTAAATGTTATAGTCTCGAAATAAATCTTTATATTTGTGTCACATTGGATGCCCTAACATTAACCAAAATCATACGAATATGAAACGGAATTATTTCTTTACCATGCTGGCAGCGGTGCTGCTGGTGGTAGCAGGGGCTAAAGCACAAGAGAGTGCCGGTTTTAAACCTGCGAAGTTAGAAGGGATTTGGCAGTTATGCCACTATGTATCTGAAATTCCGGATGTTCCCGGAGCATTAAAGCCGAGCAATACTTTCAAGGTTCTGAGTGATGACGGACGTATCGTCAATTTTACAATTATTCCGGGTGCTGACGCTATCATTACCGGCTATGGCTCTTATGCGCAATTAACGGATAATTCTTATAAGGAAAGTATAGTAAAGAATATTCACCTGCCCATGTTGGACAATAAAGATAATATTTTGGAGTTTGAAATGAGCGAAGATGGAATAATGTACTTGAAGTATTTTATTGCGAAAGATTTGAATGGAAATGAACTGAATTCTTGGTTTCATGAGACATGGAAACGGGTAAATATGCCTGTCAGGTTTCCCGAAGATATTGTCCGATAGCCAAATTGTACTTTAAGCGGTCACTTCTTGTGTATTCTTATTGTTCTCTTATCTGCGTAAGCTTACACACTTATCTGTGTGAGCTTACGCACTTATCTGCGTAATTTTACAGAGTTGTATATCAGTCAAGTGGCTTTCTAAAAAAAAGAAGAAAACGTTTGCCAGTTATAAGAAAAACCGTACCTTTGCAAGCCGATTATTATCTCAAAAGGATAAGCATTTAATTCATAGCGAGTTAATCTTCTCTTTGTCCGGGGTGATTAACTTGTGGTGATAATATTTTTTAGTAGTAACATTTAAAAAACAATTAAGAGTGGATACTTTAAGTTACAAGACCATTTCTGCCAACAAAGCTACAGTGACTAAAGAATGGGTCATTGTTGACGCTACAGACCAAGTATTAGGTCGTTTGGGCGCAAAAGTTGCGAAACTGTTGAGAGGAAAGTATAAACCAAACTTTACCCCTCACGTAGATTGTGGCGATAATGTGATCATTATCAATGCCGACAAAGTAAAATTAACCGGTAACAAATGGAATGACAAGGAATATTTGTCATATACAGGTTATCCCGGCGGTCAGAGAGCAATCACTCCTGCTCGTTTGCAGGCAAAGCCGAACGGTGATGACAGATTACTGAGAAAAGTAGTAAAGGGTATGTTGCCTAAGAACAAATTGGGCGCACAATTGCTGAGCAATATGTATGTATATGCCGGCAGCGAGCACAAACATGACGCTCAGAACCCGAAAATGATTGATATTAACGTACTTAAATAAGAGATAATGGAAGTAGTAAATGCATTAGGCAGACGTAAAAGTGCAATTGCACGTATTTTCGTAAGCGAAGGTACCGGAAAGATTACTATTAACAAGAGAGACCTCGCAGAGTACTTTCCATCAAGCATACTTCAGTTTGTTGTTAAACAACCGTTGAACAAATTAGGTGTTGCTGAAAAGTACGATATTAAAGTAAACCTCTGCGGTGGTGG
Source organism: Bacteroides sp. (assembly GCF_030151085.1). Classification (GTDB taxonomy): domain Bacteria; phylum Bacteroidota; class Bacteroidia; order Bacteroidales; family Bacteroidaceae; genus Bacteroides. The sequence continues at coordinate 9,226 of NZ_JASLER010000099.1, forward strand.
TTTCACTGGTCAGTCTCAAGCTTTGCGTTTGGCAATTGCTCGCGCATTGGTGAAGATGAATGCTGAAGACAAAGCAGCTCTTCGTTCTGAAGGCTTCATGACTCGTGATCCTCGTTCTGTTGAACGTAAGAAACCGGGACAACCGAAAGCACGTCGTAGATTCCAGTTCAGTAAACGTTAATGGCTGGGAACTTGTCAGTTTAGTATCTAAACTACCGGGACTCTTAATCTTATGTAGGCTACCCGGCGGTTGGTTTAGAAAAAACAAAAAAGAAAGTAAACGATTAAAAGAAACAAGAAAATGTCAAGAACAAATTTTGATACATTATTGGAAGCCGGTTGTCACTTCGGTCACTTGAAGAGAAAGTGGAACCCTGCAATGGCTCCTTATATTTTCATGGAGCGCAATGGTATTCATATCATTGACCTCAACAAGACGGTTGCTAAAATTGACGAAGCTGCTGAAGCTTTGAAGCAAATCGCTAAATCAGGAAAGAAAGTCCTGTTTGTTGCTACTAAAAAACAAGCTAAGCAGGTGGTTGCCGACAAGGCTTCATCTGTAAATATGCCTTATGTAATCGAGCGCTGGCCGGGTGGTATGTTGACCAACTTCCCGACAATCCGTAAGGCCGTTAAGAAGATGGCTACTATCGATAAGTTAACTAACGATGGTACATACTCTAATCTCTCTAAAAGAGAAGTTCTGCAGATTTCTCGTCAACGTGCAAAGTTGGACAAGACTTTGGGATCTATCGCTGACTTGACTCGTCTGCCTTCTGCATTGTTCGTTATTGACGTAATGAAAGAAAACATTGCAGTTCGTGAAGCTAACCGTTTGGGTATTCCTGTATTTGGTATCGTTGATACTAACTCAGATCCTTCAGATATCGACTTCGTAATTCCGGCAAATGATGACGCTACTAAGTCAGTAGAAGTTATCCTTGACGCTTGCTGCGCTGCTATGCAGGAAGGTTTGGAAGAACGTAAGGCTGAAAAGGTAGATATGGAAGCTGCCGGTGAAGCTCCTGCTAACAAGGGTAAGAAAAAATCTGCTAAAGCAAGACTCGACAAGTCTGACGAGGAAGCAATCAATGCCGCTAAGGCTGCTGCTTTCATGAAGGAAGACGAAGAGGCTTAATTTATAGTTAAGAGTTGAGAATTGAAAGTTGAGAGTTACTTTACGGCAATTCTCAATTCTCTATTCTCAGCTCTTTTTCGCTTTTTAGAACGATATTTATTAACTCAAAAATATAAAGGAAGATATTATGGCTGTAAGTATGGCTGATATAACCAAGCTCCGTAAAATGACTGGTGCTGGTATGATGGATTGCAAGAATGCTTTGACCGAAGCTGAAGGCGATTTCGACAAAGCAATTGAAATTATCCGTAAGAAAGGACAAGCTGTTGCTGCTAAGCGTTCTGATCGCGAAGCTGCTGAAGGTTGTGTTTTGACTAAAACTACTGGTGATTTTGCTGTTATCATTGCTTTGAAGTGTGAAACTGACTTCGTTGCTCAAAATGCTGACTTTGTGAAATTGACTCAAGATATTCTTGATCTTGCTGTAGCCAACAAGTGCAAGACTTTGGATGAAGTGAAAGCATTGCCGATGGGTAAAAGCACTGTAGCCGATGCAGTAGTTGATCGTAGCGGTATTACAGGTGAGAAGATGGAACTTGATGGTTACTGTACTGTAGAAGGTGCTACTACTGTAGTTTACAATCACATGAACAGAAATGGTCTTTGTACTATTGTTGCTTTCAACAAGCAGGTTGATGAGCAGTTGGCTAAGCAAATAGCTATGCAGATTGCTGCCATGAACCCGATTGCAATCGACGAAGATGGTGTTTCTGAAGAAGTAAAACAGAAAGAAATCGAAGTTGCTATTGATAAGACAAAAGTAGAACTGGTACAGAAGGCTGTAGATGCTGCCCTGACGAAAGCTGGTATCAATCCGGCTCACGTAGACAGCGAAGACCATATGGAAAGCAATATGTCTAAAGGTTGGATTACGGCTGAAGACGTAGCAAAGGCAAAAGAAATCATTGCTACAGTTTCTGCTGAAAAGGCAGGAAATCTGCCTGAGCAAATGATTCAGAACATTGCTAAGGGTCGTCTGGGTAAATTCTTGAAGGAAGTTTGCTTGCTGAACCAAGAAGACATCATGGATGCCAAGAAGACAGTAAGAGAAGTGTTGAAAGAAACTGATCCTGAATTGAAGATCGTGGATTTCAAACGTTTCACTTTGCGCGCTGAATAATTTATATAATTATAAATAGGAAACGGTCGCACGGATTTATCCGGAGCGACCGTTTTTTATACCTGTTGGAGACTGTTGAAACAGATGATGCATTTCGAAGTGATACTTCAGCCTATCGGTTTGGTCTGCGTATAGCCCTCTTTTTTTAGTAGTTCCAGTACTTTCAGTTTGAAATCACCTTGCACGATAATTTCACCGTCTTTGGCACTACCGCCTACGCCACATTTGCTTTTCAACAATTTGCCCAACTCTTTCAAGTCATTATCGGAGCCTACAAAGCCAGTGATTAAAGTAACTACTTTACCGCCACGGTTTTTACGATCCAGTTGTACACGTAGATGTTGCTGTGAGGGTGTGAGGGTGTTTTGCTCTTCATCGTCATCCATTTCGTAGCTATAGTCCGGGTTGGTAGAATAAACTACATTCAATCGCTCTTTCCAATCATTATTCTTCATATTCGTTCTATTTAGAAAGATCAAAAGTAATATTTTGCACGGAACTTTGCAATCTTTTGGAACCTTTGTCGTCTAATAGAAAATGAAAGTTGCATTTTAACCACAAAAATTATGAATAGATTTATCTGGCTGCTCGCATTAAACTTTATAACGATTCTATCTTTTGCCCAATCTTTCAAAGGCTCTGTTGTAGATAATACCGGTAATCCGGTTCCCTATGCAGCCATTTACCTGAAAGAGACAAAATCCGGCTTTACTACTGATGAACACGGGCGGTTTCAAGCCCAATTGCCTGCCGGACAATATACTTGTGATGTATCTTCGCTTGGATTTATAACTCAGAGTTTCTCTTTCAAGATGCCTGGGCACGATTATGAGAGAAAAATTGTTCTTGCCGAACGTGTTTATTCCCTGCCTGAAGTGAGTGTGGTAAAGGGAAAAGAAGACCCTGCCTATGCTGTGATGCGTAATGCCATAGCACGAGCTTCTTTTTATCGCACTCAGATTAAAGGATTCACGGCAGGTACTTATCTGAAAGGTACTGGAAAGGGAACAGCTATACCTGCTGTACTAAAACTCTCTAAAGAGATTCGTAAGGATGCAAAAGAAATGCTTGGAAAACTATTCTTGATGGAAGAACAGCAAATTGTGACCTTTACTGCTCCTAATGTTTGGAGCAAACGAGTGCTTGCTTATAAGAACTCTTTCCCCGAACAAATACAAGTTGATATGGGACTGACGACGGTTAACCTCTATGCACCGGAACTGTTTGGCAAAATCTCTCCTTTGAATCCGCGAGCTTTCTCATTCTATCGCTTCAGGCTCGATGGATATTTTATGGAAAACGGACAGATGATTAATAAGATACATGTTACTCCCAAGCGGGAAGATTCCCGTCTGTTGGAAGGCGATTTGTTTATTGTTGAAAAATTATGGTGTGTTTCTGCTGCCGATGTCGTTTACAATGGAAGCGGAATAAAAGCAAAGATCAAGGTCATCTGCAAAGAAGTGCAACCTACCGTTTTTCTTCCTATTTCTACCACTTCATCAATAACTATTGATATAATGGGCTTTAAGGCAGAATCATCTTATCTGGCAGCCGTTCATTATACAGATGTAAAGACTGATATAGAATTAAAAAAAGAAGTAGCAGATAAAGCGAAGACCGATAATGTAGTAAAGAATCTCAAAAAACATAAGTTCGAACGTCCTGTAGGCATCGTTCGTGAGAATACAAAGATAGATACTTTGGCTGATGCGAAAGACTCACTTTATTGGGCAACAGTGCGCAGTGTTCCTTTACGTCAGGAAGAGTTCCAAAGCTATCAGTATAAGGAGGGAAAAATTCTACAGAAAGACACTTTAAGTAAGAATAATCCTCGTAACCCATCAGTAGCTGGTAATTTGATGAAGGCTTTTGTGTTTGGAAAGACATTCACGAGTGCCAATAAGAAAACATGGTTAACGCTATCAGATCTTTCTTCTTACATTCCCGAATATAACTTTGTAGATGGCTTCTGGCTAGGTGCTAAGTTGAAGATGGGAGTCAATCTATCTCCATCTACCTCTCTTCGTTTCACTCCATTGTTTTATTATACCACTGCTCGTAAGGACTGGGTAGGACAAGGAGAGTTAACATTGGACTATGCTCCCCGCAACAGTGGGCATTTATCGCTTTCGGGAGGTATCATGTCTGTAGATTATAATGGTGAGAGTGGAGAATACCGATTAATAAACGCTTTATCCAGTTCATTATTCGGGCATAATCACATGAAGTTCTATGAAAACACCTTCTTTACAGTAGACCATGCTATAGAGCCATTCAACGGATTGCTTTTCTCGACTTCTCTTTCTTGGCAACGCAGACGAATGCTGGATAATAGCATTCATCAAAGCTGGTTCAAAAGAAAGGCCGAGCCTAATGTACCGAACAATATTCTTTTCCATCCGATGCCCGATAATGATTTATTGAAGGCATCTTTCGGATTGGAATTTACTCCAGCACATTATTATCATCTCTCCAAAGGGAAGAAAGTCTATGAAGACTCTCGTTTCCCTACTTTCGGTTTGAAGTACGACCGGGCTTTCCCTATGAGCAGCAGTCGATATATTACTTCTTATCATCTGATGCAATTTTCAGCAAAGCAGAAGATTGAATTCGGTATGTTCAATCGTCTCCATTGGTCGGTTAATACAGGCACATTCTGGAATACGAAGAATCTGCAATTTCCCGATTTCAAACACTTTGCGTCTGCTGATATTTGGGTGACAAGTCGTTCGTTCGACTCAGGATTCAGCCTGCTCGACAACTATGTGCTATCAACTAATACCCGTTGGGTGCAGGCGAATCTATCCTGGTACACACCCCGTTTGCTCTTGAAGCGTCTTCCTTTCCTGGCTGATAAGCCTTTTGACGAAGCTTTGCATCTTCGTTCAGTGATCGAATATAAGCAGCAACCTTATACTGAGTTGGGCTATTCGGTTGGTTTTAGTAGCATGGCACGTATTGGCGTCTTTGTGGGCTTTGAACGATTGAAGTATCATTCTGCCGGAATATCTTTCAGCTTGCCTTTGTTGCTGTTTGATGACAAATAGCGTTAATGTAGAAAATAATGTTAACCTTTTATTCTATCCATATAACAGATTAGAAAAAAAACAGTACTTTTGCCAATCACAATATTGAGAACTTAAATAAAAGACTATGAGTAGTGCGTTACAGTATAAAGAAACCATGAAGGTGCCGGAACCTACCCTGCGCCGTCTTCCGTGGTACCTTTCTAATGTAAAGTTGCTGAAACAAAAAGGTGAACGTTTCGTTTCCTCCACTCAAATATCCAAAGAAATAAATATTGATGCTTCTCAAATTGCAAAAGATCTGTCGTATGTCAATATATCAGGGCGTACCCGTGTAGGTTATGAAGTAGATACTTTAATAGCCGTACTGGAAGATTTTCTGGGATTTACCAATATACATAAAGCCTTTCTTTTTGGTGTCGGAAGTCTAGGTGGCGCACTGTTACGTGACTCTGGTTTGGCACATTTCGGCCTAGAGATTGTTGCAGCCTTCGATGTTAACCCTGCATTGGTGGGCAAGACATTGAACGGTATTCCCATCTACCACTCCAATGAGTTCGAACAAAAAATGAAAGAGTATGATGTCAATATCGGTGTATTGACCGTACCCATTGAGATAGCGCAACGGATAACTGACACCATGATAGCAGGTGGCATCAAGGCAGTATGGAACTTTACTCCGTTCCGTATTCGTGTCCCGGAAGATATTGTGGTGCAAAACACTTCCCTTTATGCCCACTTGGCAGTGATGTTTAACCGATTGAACTTTAACGAAATCAAGTAATGAAGATATTAGCTGTAGGAATGAACTATGCCCAGCACAATAATGAAATGGGGCATACGCAAGTAAATAGAGAGCCGGTAATCTTCATGAAACCTGATTCGGCTATCCTGAAAGATGGAAAGCCTTTCTTCATCCCCGACTTTTCGAACGAAATCCATTATGAAACAGAAGTTGTTGTACGCATTTGCCGACTGGGAAAGAACATCGCTCCTCGTTTTGCACATCGCTATTACGACGCAGTAACCGTAGGGATTGACTTCACTGCACGTGACCTGCAACGTAAGTTTCGTGAGGCAGGTAATCCGTGGGAACTTTGCAAAGGATTCGATAATTCGGCAGTTATCGGTACTTTCATCTCTTTGGAGCAGGCGGGTGGTGATCTGCAAAATCTCGATTTTCGCCTTACGATTGATGATAAGGAAGTACAACGTGGCAATACATCGAATATGCTGTTCAAAGTAGACGATATTATTTCCTATATCAGCCGCTTTATGACCTTGAAGATAGGCGATCTGTTGTTTACAGGCACTCCTGCCGGAGTAGGTCCTGTTAGCATAGGACAACATCTGCAAGGCTATCTTGGAGAAGAAAAACTGCTCGACTTTAATATCCGTTAGACAATCTTCCGTTTGCTTTTTCTTGTTGCCTCGTTTTTTTTCTGTACTTTCGTGCTGTTATACTATTAAAACAGGAAGAAATATATGAAAATACGTGTAGGCTTTGGCTTCGATGTCCATCAATTGGTGGAGGGCCGCGAACTTTGGTTAGGTGGCATTCGTTTGGAACATGAGAAAGGGCTGCTGGGGCACTCCGATGCCGATGTGCTTATCCACACTATTTGTGATGCCCTGCTTGGTGCAGCTAATATGCGCGATATTGGTTATCATTTTCCCGATACGGCAGGTGAGTTCAAGAATATAGACAGCAAAATTCTACTGAAACGAACAGTTGAAATCATCGCAGCCAAAGGTTATTCCATTGGCAATATTGATGCAACCATTTGTGCGGAACGTCCTAAACTGAAGGCACGTATCCCTGAAATGCAACAAACGCTGGCTACAATAATGGGGATAGACGAGGATGATGTTTCCATTAAAGCCACTACTACCGAGAAACTCGGTTTTACGGGAAGGGAAGAAGGTATCTCAGCGTATGCTACCGTGTTGATAACAAAAGAATAATCCAATTATTAATTAACCCCTATAATTAAAATGAAGAAATTCTCATTAACTCTTTGCTTGGGTATTCTATCTGCTTTATTTTGCCAGGCACAGGTCTCTCCTTTGAAGTTTAATAAGAACGGAGAGTTTAAAATCGTTCAGTTTACAGATGTACATTACCAGTTTCATAATCCTGCATCGGCCATTGCTCTGAAACGCATCAACGAAGTGCTCGATGCCGAGCGTCCCGATTTGGTTGTTTTCTCGGGTGACGTGGTTTATGCTGCACCTGCCGATACGGCTATGCGTGCAGTGTTATCTTGCGTTTCTTCCCGTAAGATACCTTTTGTAGTGACTTTTGGTAATCATGATAACGAACAAGGAAAATCCCGTTCCGAATTGTATGATATCATTCGCTCTATACCTTTCAACATCCAACCGGACCGGGGCAATGTTGATTCTCCCGATTATATCCTTCCACTTAAATCTTCTGACGGAAAGAAAGATGCAGCTCTGCTTTATTGCCTTGACTCGCACTCATATTCCAAACTACCTGATGTGAAAGGATATGATTGGCTTACTTTTGACCAAGTTAATTGGTATCGCCAGCAAAGCGCCGCTTATACCGCAAAGAATGGCGGACAACCTCTTCCTGCATTGGCGTTCTTCCACATCCCCCTGCCCGAATATAACGAAGCAGCTGCTGACGAAAATGCCATTATGGTAGGTACCCGTATGGAAAAAGCATGCGCTCCTGCACTGAATACCGGCATGTTTGCTGCTATGAAAGAAGCAGGCGACGTGATGGGTACGTTTGTTGGACACGACCATGACAATGACTACGCTGTGATGTGGAAAGGTATACTTTTAGCTTACGGTCGTTTTACCGGAGGTAATACCGAGTACAATCACTTGTCAAACGGTGCACGCGTCATCCTGATGAAGGAAGGTGCTCGTACTTTCACCACTTGGATTCATTTGAAAGGCGGTGAGATAATAGACAAGACTGTATATCCTGAAAGTTTCGTGAAAGATGATTGGCGCAAGCGCCCGTTGGTAACAGAATAAGGGACATCTATTTATTAATTTTGTCGGAAAAGTGTCATACTTATGAATAAGATCAGAACCGGATTAGCAGCATACGGAATGTCAGGGCAGGTATTTCATGCTCCTTTTGTTTCGACGAACCCTCATTTCGAGTTGAGTGTAGTAACCGAACGCACTAAAGACTTGTCCCGGCAGAGATATCCTGATGTCACTATTGTTCGTAGTTATGAAGAACTGATAGACAGGAAAGAGCTGGATCTGATCATTGTCAATACGCCTGATAGCACTCATTATGAATATACCCGTCGTGCTCTTGAAGCCGGCAAACATGTGATCGTAGAAAAACCTTTCACCACTACAGTAGAACAAGCCGAGGAACTCGTCGCTCTAGCTTCTGAAAAAGGACTCACACTGAGCGTTTATCAAAACCGCAGATGGGATAGTGATTTTCTTACTGTAAAGGAAATACTCTCGAAAGGTTTGTTGGGACGCCTTGTCGAGTTTGAATCTACTTTTCCCCGTTACCGCAATTTCATCAGACCCAATACCTGGAAAGAAACCGGTGAAAGTGGAGGAGGGTTGACCTATAACCTGGGTTCGCATGTCATAGATCAGGCAGTGCAGCTATTGGGCATACCCGAAGCTGTTTTTGCCGATATTGCAACCATGCGCGATGGCGGCAAAGTGGACGATTATTTCATAATCCATCTTCTGCGTCCAATGAAAGCACCGGAAGTAAGAGTAACTTTGAAAGCCAGTTACCTGATGTGTGAAAATGAGCCGCGTTTTGTGCTGCATGGTACCGAAGGTTCTTATGTAAAATATGGCCTTGATCCGCAAGAAGCCGATTTGACGAAAGGATTGTTACCCGATACGGTGCATTGGGGCGAAGAGGACAAAACACTTTGGGGAATGCTCCATACTGAAAAAGGGGATCGGACTATTAGAGAAGTTTATCCAAGTCTTCCCGGTAATTATGCCGCTTTCTATGAGAATATTTATCAGCATATTTGCAAAGGAGAACTTTTGCAAAGCGATGCACGTGGAGTCGTAGATGTTATTTGTTTGATAGAAGCGGCAAAAGAGAGTAGCCGGACGCGCAGTATTGTGTCGCTTCTGTAAATTTTAGGAAGGTTCTCCGAACTTTACATAATTGAGCCGGGTATACTTGTTATTCCCTACAGAATAGGTGCGTGCAATACGTGCCGAGGCTATATACACCGTCTCGCCTACTTCGAAAGCGTGCTCAACACTTGGTAGCTGGCATGATTCCCGGCTTGCGGTACGGGCATTAATGCGAAAGGTTACCAGATTTCCCGATGCATCTTTCAATTTTAATATTTGGCGGACATAGAAATAAGGAGTCATTCCTTTCAGTTGAGTCTTGTAAGGATCATCCTCTATACGTACACTCTGTACGGTCAACGTCAGGTTTTCCACTTTATCTCCTTCTTTTCCAAGAAAGCGGTTGACTACGCGCTGGGAAGTCTGTTGCTTTTGAAAATCAAGATATACGGAGTAGTAGATTCTGGCGATTTCTACAAAGCGTTGTTGCTTGGGAATCCGGGGAGTGAATTTGAAGGCTATCCATGTCAGATAGGCCGGATCGATCATCAGGATTTCATGCAGGAAGTGACCGTGGTATTTTCCAACGGATACGATATCATCTCCTTTGCTCTGCATACGTTTAGCGTTATAATCTACTATTAGCAGGCAGCGGGAGGAGTAATAGCATAGGGTACTTGCCATCCGCAATGTCTCATGAATATCTACAGATAAAGTACGAATATAAAAGATGGATTGGCGCTCGGACAGAGGCGAGTATATCCATAGTGTATATTGCGGATAATCGGGGCGGGGTAGTACTACGAAGTAAGCGCCTACTTCTTTAAAGGAGGCTCTCCCTCGATTGTATATGTTTAGTTTACTATACAAAGAGTCCTGCTCTGCCTGGGATATACCCGGAATTAAAGGATTCGCCATACGATGAATTATCTTTATTTCAAATATAAGAAATAGAAAGCAAATATCCAAGAATGGCGGGCCTTTTCTTTAGCAGAGGTATGGAAAGAAGTGTACTTTAGAAGCGAACCATTAACTCCAATACAATTTTATCTTGTTCCGATTCTTTGGCAATACTATGCTTGGCGTAGAAATATTTCTCGTAGTTCAATCTGATATCGCTTTGAAAAGCTTTGCCAAGACTGAAGGTGATACCTCCTGTTACACGATGGCGTTTGTAGTCGGTGGCAATTAACGCACCTGTTTCAGAATCAGTTGTCTTACCATCACTTTGGTCGGTCATCATGTCGTAGCGGGCAAGGAAAGACATCTTTTTGAATGTCTTGCGAAGCGGAAGATCATAATTGACAAAGGTATTTACTGCCTGTACGTTGCCGAATGCATTGTCCGAATAACTTTTGTACAAGTATTCCCCTTCGATGTGGAATCGGTTGAATTCGTAATAAGCGCCGATGTCGTAAGATTGCATACGTACTTTTTCCGGCTGAATGCTTTGTATGCTTAATGTGAGGTTCATCCCTTTGGTAAAGAGAAATTGAGCTTTGGCAGAGTAGTTTACTTCTTTGTGCCATTCTTTCTGGTTTGTTAGACCGGAACCATTGAAAAGTCCACCTTCTACCGTGATAGGTAGGTCGGTAGGTAAGGTGTAGCCCAAAGTAACACCGACATCACGCACATTACCTACCTGCTTGGCTATAAAAGAGCGGTTGGCGAAATATTGTTGATGAGGCGAACGATGGGCATCAATCGTGAAAGGTACACGCATCTGACCGGCTGTGACTGTAAGCCCATCTGTTGGGAAAAGGCGAGCGTAAGCATCCAGCATCTTGATTTGGCCTTCGTCGGAAAGGTCAATTTCGGCTTTATAGGCAACGCTGGGTAATACATTTCCTGTTATACTTACGCGGGCATTACGTACTTCAAAACGTCCGGCTCCCATGGTAGGCTGGTATTCGTATTTAGCCCGGATAGTTCCATGTATTTCAGGAAGATAGTCTTTGGTTTCCAACTTCTCTTTTTCAATCTTCTTTCCATCTTCGTTACTTGACTTTTCCTGGGCGTTTGCTATCAATGGCAGCAGAGCGATAAACAGCATGAATGCGCTTTTCTTCATAAAATCGTTGTTGTCTATTAATTTATGGCTGCAAAGTTCGGACACAGGTGTTATGTTGTTGTGTCATAAATATTGCGTTTTTGTTACAAAAGCTCTTGGGATCAAAAGAATAGTAGGGTATCATTTTAATCATTTTGTGGGTTAGTTTAGTTTTGATGTCTGTGTAATGTATTGATTGTTAGTGTAGTTTATGATAGGGCTTAAATGTTTCTACTCGAAATATCAATGAAATATTTCTATCTTTGAGAAGTAATTAGTGAAACAATAAGCTATAAACATTGATACTTATGAGAAAACACTCGCTTTTGTTGGGATTGGTATTGCTGATGGGCACTATGCCTGTACTTGCTCAAGAAATACAGCCTGTAAAGGTAGTACCCTACGAATGGAAGAATGTACCGATAGTCGGTGGTGGTTTTGTAGATGGAATAATCTTTCATCCTACTGCTCCTGATGTTCGTTATTGCCGCACGGATATGGGAGGCGCTTATCGTTGGGATACTTCCGCCGGGCGTTGGGTGGCTTTACTAGATTGGATTAGCTTGGATGAAAGCAATCTACAAGGCATAGAGAGCATTGCTATCGATCCTCAGAATGCAGATAATGTATATATAGCTTGTGGAACATACACCAGCAGCTCTAATGGTGCTATACTATATTCATATAATGGTGGCAAAACTTTCACTCGTGTTGATGTACCATTCACTATGGGAGGAAATGAAAACGGGCGTGGTAATGGTGAACGAATGATGGTTGATCCGCAGAACGGTAATATTATCTACATGGGTACCCGTCTACATGGTTTGTGGCGCAGTATGGACAAAGGACAAAGCTGGTCGAGAGTTACCTCTTTCCCCGATGTTACGGAGCATCTTGATCCTAATGACCGTGCCGGGTGGATGAATCGGGGGAGTGGAATAATCAGTGTTGTTTTTGGTGCTCAGGGTAAGGAAAATGCGGAGGTAACTAAAGAGATTTATGTGGCAGTCTCGTTGATGGGACGCAATAATTTGTATGTAAGCCATGATGCCGGTACGAGTTGGCAACCGGTGGAAGGGCAACCTATTCAATACCGTCCTACGCACATGGTATTATCTACCGATAATCAGTTGATAATTACCTATGGCGATAGTCCCGGTCCAAGTCAGATGGAAGATGGAGGTGTATGGAAGTACGATGTAGCTAAAAAGAAATGGGCGGATATCTCACCTGTTCAGTTGAAAAAGGGCGAAAAGGCAGGATTTGGTTATGCAGCGGTATCCATTGATACTCGTAACCCTAAACATGTGATTGTAAGTACCCATTGCTTAGGTGGTAAACATAACTTCCATAGTGATGAAATGTTTCGCACTACCGATGGCGGCAAGCATTGGAAGCCTATTTTTAAAACCGGCTATGAATATGATTGTTCAAAAGCACCTTATGTGAAGGTAGCTCCATTGCACTGGATGTTCGATATAGAAATAGATCCTGCCAATCCCGAGCATGCACTGTTCACTACAGGTTTTGGGGGTTGGGAAACATTTAATCTTTCGGCTGTTGAACGGAAAGAACCTGTTAAATGGAGCATTATGTCTACGGGCATTGAAGAAACCGTTCCCCTTGAACTTTATGCTCCTGAGAAAGGTGCCCGTCTCCTATCAGGAGTTGGTGATTATGGTGGCTTTACACATTTCGACCTCGATCGCCCTGATCCATTGGGTAGTCATGGAAATCCTCATTTCGGTAATACGAATGGTGTAACCGGTGCTTGGTTGAAACAAGAATTAATTGTCAGAGTTGGTACAATCTTTGGCTATCAGCCCGGTGCCCGTACGATCGCTTATTCCGAAGACGGTGGCAGAAACTGGGAAATGTGTGCTTCTGTTCCTGTAGAGAAAGCCCGAAACGGTCATATTGCCGTATCAGCTGATGGCTCCTCCTGGATTTGGACACCCGATCATTCCGAGGCTTATCTTACTCGTGATAAAGGTACTACTTGGCAGCCTTGTCAAGGTTTGCCCAAGAATATCCGTGTGGTTGCAGATAAAGTAAACTCCAAATGTTTTTATGCCGTGGATGCTGTTTCCGAGATTCTATATCATAGTGAAGATGGCGGTGCCACTTTTCAAACTGATACCTTGCATCTGACTGTAAAAAAGAACCTACGTGGCAGTACTAATACTCCTTTGCGTAGAGCTGATCCTCGTGGTGGACAAGACCGTATCTATTCTACTCCCGGCTATGAAAAAGATTTGTGGATTGCTGCTTATGACGGTCTTTATCATTCTACCTCGCAAGAAGGATTTGACTTCCGTGCTTTAGATAAGGTACGTACTATTTATGCTTTTGGCTTCGGTAAAGCAAAACCGGGCAATGATTATCCTACCTTATATATAATAGGTGTAATCAACGGTCAATACGGTTTCTTCCGTTCCGATGACGCTGCGGTTTCCTGGGTACGCATAAATGACGATGCAAACCAGTATGGGCTGGTGCTTCATATCTGTGGGGATATGCAGGAATATGGCCGGGTGTATATAGGTACGCATGGGCGGGGAATTGTAACAGGTGTACCGACTACCTTGCAAAATGCCAAATGAGTGAAGTTGTTTAGTAACTGACAATAAAGAAGTATTTATATAGGAACAATCTCTTTTTTCCTTATTTTTGCATTCTAGTGAATAAACGGAAAAAGAGAATACTAATGAAAAACCGAATCATATTCCTGCTTCTTTTACTATTTAGCATTCTTCCTGCAAATGCCGAATACTTTCGTAATTTGAGTTTGCAAAATGGTTTGTCTCAACCATCGGTGTTGAGTATTACCCAAGATGGATTGGGAAGAATGTGGTTTGGGACACAGGAAGGCATCAATATGTATGATGGGGAACAGATAACCTACGTCAAAGGCATGATAACCAATACACGGGGAGACAGCCTTTGGATTGGGAATTATGTTCCTTTCATTGTTCACGATGATGATGGAAATATTTTCTTTATTGCCGACAATAATCTGTTTGGCTATGATATTCGTACATCCGCTTATAAGCAATATACATCAGGCGGTGTTACTACGGCTTTGGCTGCTTACCAGAACGAGATTTGGTATACCTGTAATGACTCTCTTTTTACCTATGACCGCCAGCAGGTATGTTCCCGTTTTAAACTCGAATTACCTTCCCATACCATCAATACACTGACTATTAGAGCGAATACTATTTATGTAGGCATGGCAGACGGTCTTTGTGTTATCCCTCGGAACGCCTTGACGCAATTGCGCTTTATGCTCAAGGATACTGATATATACAGTGTCTTTGAAAGTTCGGAAAAAGAGGTTTGGATCGGTACGCGTATGCAGGGGTTATACAGGCTCAAAAACAATGCACTGCAAATGGTTCCCCAGACGTCTACCGGTAACATTGGTATCCGAAATCCACAGATACGTGCGTTCGTAGAAGATGATGAACACAACATTTGGTTCGGAACTTTTGCCGGATTACAGAAATATGACGTCCGGAAGCAGACTTATACCATGATTCAGATTCCTCAATATGTAGGAGGCTTGAATCATCCCTCTATCTTTTCGCTTTATCAAGACCGGCAAGGAACTATATGGATTGGAAGTTACTACGGTGGCGTAAATTATTTCAGTCCCGACCATAGCGGGGTTGTACATTATGATTATCAGACCGGCAATCAATCCAATCTTTATTATTCATACATCGGTGAGATGGTGGAAGATAAACATGCTAACCTTTGGATCAGTACCGATGGAGGAGGCATAAGCTGTGTCAACGAAAATTGGGAATTGGTACACCAGTTTGCAGCGGGCAATCAGAATTCTATTCCTTATAATAATATTAAAAGTATCTGTTATGACCCTGAGAATGATTATCTGTATATCGGTACTCATTTAGGAGGGTTGTCCCGCTACGATATCCGGAAGAAACAATTCTATAATTACCAGAATTACCCCTCCGGGGATTCACCAACTCCGCATAACTTCATTTATCAAGTGAAAATGTGGAATGGCAAGCTATGTCTTTCTTCCCGCGAAGGTATCTTTATGCTCGATCCAGTGAGTAACCGTTTTACATTCTTGTTTAAACCACATTCATATTGTACTAACTTTGATATAGATGATAAAGGAAATTTCTACGCCAACCAAGCAGACAAAGTTCTGATTGTTTCTTTATCCGACCTGTCACAGAAAACCTCATTACGTTTACTCGAAATGGGCTATCAAGGGGGAATAGCCCGAATTCTGGCCACTCAAGAAGGTGCTTATATTTGTACGTTGGGTAACGGACTACTGTTTTATAATCGCCAAACGCAAAAAATCACTTCCTACAATACTGCTAACAGTACCTTGCCAAGCAATTATTGCTACAATATAAAACGAACTACCAGCAACAAATTGATTCTTACCGGTGATCAGGGAATTATGCTATTCGATCCGGTAGAGCAAACTTTTATAAGATTAGCGCAGAAGGAAATCTATCTTCGGGCACCTATTATTCGCGATTGTGGCATTTATGTATCTCACGCCAATAAAATCTATATCGGCGATACCAAAGGAGTCACTCTTTTGAATGAAGAAGAATTCCAAGCCTCTCAAGTAGAGATCAGTTCTCTTTATTTTTCAATGCTTCATGTTAATAACAAACTGATACAACCTTCTCCTGATGGGCAAATACTTACCGAAGCTCTACCTTTTGTGAAACAACTTACCTTGGATTCGGAGCAAAATAATCTGCTTATCAGGTTTGCCCACTCCGATTATCAAAACAAACATGCCCAACAAGGGTTTGAGTATAAGTTGGAAGGCTTGGACAAGGTTTGGACTTACACTCCTGTTCCCGAAGCACGTTATACCAATCTCGATCCAGGCAACTACACGTTATATGTACGCCTGGCGCATACTACCGATCAACCGCCTATTAGTCTGGCAATTCATATTGCAACTCCTTGGTATGCTACGTGGTGGGCTTGGATATTATATTTGCTAACAATAGGTTCGGTAATAGCCTATTATGCATGGAACCGGATAACCAAACTCGCTTTGGCTTCCTCGTTGGAAAAGGAACGTATTGAAAAGCGGCATATTGAAGAACTGAACCATGCCAAACTCGTGTTCTTTACCAATGTAAGCCATGAGTTCCGCACACCTTTGACACTGATTGTAAGTCATATAGATACGCTGCTACAGAGCCAGTTACTACCTCCGCAAGTATACAATAAGATACTAAAAATAAAACAGAGTTCGCAGCGGATGACCAATCTGGTGTCTGAACTTTTGGACTTCAGACGCTTTACGCAGAACCGTTTCACACTACAAATCGGAAAGGGGGACATAGCCAAGTTCTTGAAAGAGATTTATTTGTCATTTAGCGATTATGCCCATCAGGCTAATATTCGTTATCAGTTCCTCTGTAATCCGGTAGAGATAGTATGCTGGTTTGATGCCAAACAGTTGGAGAAGGTGTTCTTCAATCTCCTCTCGAACGCTTTTAAATATACACCTGAAGGAGGTGAAATTGGCATAACGGTTAGTACAGAGAGTGGTAATGTGAAAATACAGATTTACGATACGGGCTGTGGTATCTCGGATTCGGATACAGTTCGTATCTTCGACCGCTTTTACCAGGCGGATAATCAGCAGGGCACGGAACAGTCACCCGGAACCGGCATAGGACTGGCACTTACAAAGAGCATTATAGAGAAACATCATGGTGAAATAAGTGTAGTTAGTGAAGTAGGAAAGGGAAGTACTTTTACTATTACCCTGTCACTCAATATGAATGTATATCAAAATGATGAACACGTACAGTTTGCAGATAATGTGCCGGAGGTTATTACAACAGCCGAACTGTTAGAGGAAGAGAAAGATATGTTACCCGATGATGCCTATATGCCTGAAGATAGTTTACTACAAGAAACTGAACAGGAGAACGACCGTAAATTGTTATTGGTAGAAGATAATAAGGAGCTCCTGCAAATATTGCAGCAACTTTTTGAACCCTTCTATCAGGTTTACTTGGCTAGTAATGGAAAAGAAGGGCTTGCTCTGGCTTATGAGCATAAACCCAACCTGATAATCTCAGACATCATGATGCCTGAAATGACTGGTACCGAAATGTGTTTGCAGATAAAGAATAACATTGATTTATGTCATATTCCAATAATACTGCTGACTGCACTTAACACTACGGAACAAAATATAGAAGGGCTGAATCGTGGAGCCGATGATTATATCAGCAAGCCTTTTAATGCGCAATTACTTTTGGCCAGAGCCAATAACCTAGTGAGGAATAGGCTACTGATACAGCACCAATTACGTAAACAACCTTTGTCTGAGATAGATTTGACCAGTATCAATCCGCTTGATCAGGAGATGTTGCGTAAAACTTCACAGATTATTGAGGAACATATAGATGATCCTGAATTCGATATACCTGAATTGTGTAAAGGAGTGGGCATCGGGCGCTCATTGCTTTATTCTAAATTCAAAGCACTTACGGGTATGACTCCTAATAATTTTGTGCTTAATTATCGTTTGAAACATGCAGCAACTCTTCTCCGGCAGTACCCGGACTTGCCAATATCCGAAGCGAGTGATCGTAGTGGTTTTAGTTCACCGGTTTATTTCAGCCGTTGCTTTAAGAACCAGTATGGATGTACTCCGCAGAACTATCAGAAAGAGACAATAATAAAAGAATCATAATTGGCTTATTAACAGGGAACTGTGCAGCTGCTTTATGTTGCACAGTTACTATGTGGGAGCACTATAAGAATGTCGGTTCTTGCCATCGAATAGGCAAAGTCTTGCCATCGGCTTGGCAAAAGTTTGCCATCTCGATGGCAAGACTTTGCCAAGCCGATGGCAAGAACTCAGAAACTAATGTCGAAACTTAGCAATATATGGATGCATAGAATCAGATTATAATTTATATCCGGCAGCTTGAGCTATTTTCTTTGGTATCTGTGTGTTATCTATGCGCTCTTGGAATAGCTCGGCACCTACACCAATGGCAAATACAGGAACGTATCCGGCTGAATGACCTCCGCTAGTCCATCCTACAAGGGCTATTTCATTGATGATTCGTTTGGCTTCGGCAGCAATAGGTTCATCTTGGGCATACTCACTCTTTTCGAGTTTCATGTCCTGTTGTTTCAGGCTTTTGTCATAAACTGCTTTCAAGCGTGCTTCCTGTACAGCGGTAAGTTCTATTTTGTCCCAGAAACCGAAATTATCTTTCAATGCCTGCTGAATGGCTTCCCAACTGACTTGATTGTTGGTTTGGGCACGCATGTTGTTTACTATTCGGGTGAAACCGTTTTCACTCACTTTCTGATTCTTCAAAACTTGCAGATTGAGTTCGTATGTTCCAGTCCCCAGTACAAAACCTCCGGTTTCATGATCGGCTGTAACGACAATAAGAGTTTCATCCGGATGCTGTGAGTAGAACTCATAAGCTGTTTTGATGGCATTATCGAAATCTATAATTTCGTGGAAAGTAGTTGCTGCATCATTACTATGGCATGCCCAGTCTATTCTACCACCTTCTACCATCAGGAAGAAACCTTCAGGTGCGTCTTTGGATAAGAAGTTGATGGCAGACCGGGTGATATCCTGTAGAGTCAGATCACCTTTCTTACGGTCGATAGCACAAGGGATGGCGCTTAATTCGTGTTTGGAAGCTTCTTCTGTCTGCAACAAGATCATTTTATTGGCTTTCTTGCTTTTCTTCAAGTAATCTTTATATCCTCGTGCAAGGGTATAGCCATACTTCCCGGCTATAGCATAAAGACTTTCGGAAGAAGGATTGTCGGGATCTGTTGCATCCCTGAAGTCGGAACCGGCATAGAAGTCGAAACCTGTCTTATATAAATCTTTCCCAATCTCATGATAAAGTGTACGTTTGGCTGCGTGTCCGTAGAAAGCTCCCGGCGTGGCATGATTAACGGTTACACTGGTAGTAATACCTACCCGGCACCCTTTGTTCTTAGCCCATACGCCTATACTGCTGACAGGGGTTTGCTGATCTTTTAGTACGCCGATAGCACTGTTTTTGGTTTTATGTCCGGTTGCAAGTGCTGTTCCTGCGGCAGCCGAATCTGTAACCCGATTGGTAGCGGAATTGGTGGTGGCTACCGTGGAATAAGGAAATTGAGTGAAAAGCAGAGGCGATATACCCATCTTTCCTTCCAATTCGGCTAGGTATATTTCTGTACCTTGTACTTGGTTTACACCCATGCCGTCACCGATAAAATAGAATACATATTTGGCTTGCTGGGCATTAGCACAAATAGCAAAAAGTAGTAAAAATAGTAAGGAGGAGAATTTTCTCATAATACTTAGTTTTTAATGAAATGGTTAATGTTTTTCTTGTTCATTGCGCAGGGAGTGATGTCCGTCAATAGGAAAAGGTTTACCACTCCATGCTTTACGAGAGGTCCAGTCGGTAACAGGTTCACTCCAGAATGGGTGTGTTGCCGGTAAGGCTAATGGCATGAATACAAGTGAAGTCATGTACAAGCTTCCATTATTGGTATAGTAGTTTGCTAACTCCGGTTGGTGTCCCGCAAAGCCCAAGCGGAGAAAGCCCTTATCGTCGAAATTGCCTTCTACCGCAAACATGTTTCGCATAACGGCACTTAGTGCACTACGAACTTGCCCGTTGCTCAATCCTTGGGGTACTCCATATTTCCACACAGCCAATGATAATGATTGAAAAGCTCCCATTCGATAAACTACCGAACGTCCAAAGGCGGGATAGGTACCTTCCGGTGAGATGAGCCGTTCCATAAAAGAGTTGAATCTTTGCATACGTTGAATGGCCAACTTCGGACTGATCGGTGTAGGAAACCCTTTTGTCCGGCATACCTCCAGCACTTCTACATACATAGGATGCATTACATACGAGTTGTAATAGTCTAAGGCAAATTCAGGTCCGTCCGAATACCATCCGTCACTTAGATACCATTCATTGATTTTATTTACAGCTACAGTAAGTGCAAACCGGTCTGTTTCTTCATCAATAGAAAGTAGGAATGCTTCGGTCATGGCACGAAACAATAGCCAGTTGTTATATGCTGGCCGGATGGTACGTAAACCTTTGAAACATTCTATATAGCGTTGTTGTGTCGTTTCATCCAATAATTCCCAGGTCGTTTCGGGTGCACGGAGAAAACTTTCGGCAATGTAGGCGGCATCCACCAGTATCTGCGTAGGACCTTCCCAAAGCAAATAATCAGGACTTTCAGGATCTACGGCATTTTTATAAGCTTGCAGTGCCCACTCTTGTAACTGGCTGCGTTGTTTACCTTCCGTTGTATTGTCATCGGGCAATGTCAGCCAGGGAGATATACCTGCCATCAGTCGCCCGAAGGCTTCCATATAGCTGACGCGTTTGTCCCGTCCGTCCCAGGTAGGACTAAGTTCTAATTGCATGTTCTTTTGCAACTCACCTTTACTCATGTTTTCCAGAATAGGCTGCGCTATTCTGTAACAAAGATCTGCCCATTGTTTTCTTTCATTTATGGGTTGTTCGTCTTTCTTGCTTGCAATTGTACTTCCAAAGAAGCTTAAAGAGAGAAGGACTGAAAGTAAAATTTTTAGTTTCATATATTAGACTGTGTTATTGTTCTTTTTCGATATCGGATTTACGCTTTAATGCTTCCAGATAATAGTAGTCGGCATAGTTCAAAGGCATATCTACTTCTGCGTTGTGAGGAATACTACCTACACTATGCATCAAAATGAAGCGTCCGTTCTCTCCTTGTTTTGCTGTATAGGTAGTGGAAGCGAGGGATTGCATGATCCGATCGGCATATTCTCGGTAAGAAGCAGCCTCTTGTATATTGTAGGTGCTGATTTCGTAAAGAGCGGATGCTATAACAGCGGCAGACGATGCATCTCTAGGTGCATTTGGAATGTCAGGTGCATCCATATCCCAATAAGGAATTAAATCGGCAGGCATCTGTTTGTGATTTTTCATGAAACGGAAGGTTTTAAGTGCTTGTTCAATGTATTTTGGGTTACCGGTTTCGCGATAGCACATGCTGTATGCATAAATAGCCCATGCTTGTCCGCGTGACCAGGCCGATTCGTGGGAAGCACCCTGTGCGGTATGCCGATGGCGGACACTGCCATCGGCAAGACTGTAGTCAATAACATGATAGCAACTGCCATCTTCACGGAATTGTTCTTGCAAGGTACGGTCGGCATGTTCTACGGCTATATTATAATAGGTGGAATCACCCGATAATTTCGTAGCTTCGAATAATAATTCCAAATTCATCATGTTGTCAATAATCACCGGGCATTCCCATCCACGTTCCGATTGCCAGCTATTACCTTTTACATCCCAGCTTTGAATGATTCCCGGTTTCTCTCTAAAACGTGTGCAGAGTGATTTGGCGGCATCTATCATTACTTCCTTGTAAGCCGGAACTTGTGCCAGACGAAGTCCGTTGCCATAACTGCAATTGATGATGAACCCAATGTCGTGATGCCAGGTCAGGTTTTTGGCTTCATACAATGCTTCAGTATATTTCCGGGCTAGCGGAAGCACGGTGCTGTCTTGGGTCAGTTCATACAGATACCATACACTGCCGGGAAAGAATCCGCTTCGCCAGTCTGCATAATTGCAATAATAAACGTCTCCTTCCGATGTAAGAGTTACCGGATTCAATACTTTGCCGCTGGCTTCAATCGTATCTATTTCGATACCTATCTGCATACGGGCATTTTCTACAGCTTGCTCGTTCCATGCCAATTCGGCTGTCTGCTGTTTGGGAGGAGTACAACTAGCAGATATTGCTGCTGCAATAGCTATACATCCCATTGAAAGAGTTTGAGTCAATTTCATGGTTTATAAATTATATTATTAATGTTGTTTTCTTTGGCCTTGAATGGTGTTGCAATATTAGTGCATTTAAGTAATATGGAATTGTACAATTGTACAGAATATATAGGATTATTGTTGAGAGGAAGTAATTTTGCACTGTAATGTAAATGAAATGAATATTACACTGAAACATGAATGAAACGCATGACTATGAAAATTTTCCTGAATCCTATTAATATTGTCCACGGATAATTTTAATAGTGACTTCGGACAATTTATATAATGGCAGTCGGATGAAAAGGCGTAAACTTGCAGCGTTAAAAACAACTAATCTTTAAAATACTTATGAAAAGGAATGTCAAACATTACGGCTCTCTTCCCAAAAGAATGGTATTGGGAGCATCTTTGGCCTTAATTGCTACAGGAACAATATGGGCTACTGGAACGGAAAGAAGTTCCATATCACCCCATGCTGATATCGTGGCAAGTATCACACAACAGAAAACACTTAATGGTAAAGTAGTGGATGCGCTTGGAGAACCGATAATTGGTGCCAATGTAATAGTTAAGGGTACTACCAACGGATTGATAACAAACGTGGACGGTGACTTTATACTGACTAATGTATCGGTAGGAGATGTAATCCAGGTTTCATACATTGGATTCCTAACTCAAGATGTGAAAGTGACCGGTAATATGACCTCGCTGAAAATTACTTTGAAAGAAGATGCCCAGGCATTGGACGAAGTGGTAGTAGTAGGTTATGGTTCCGAAAAGAAAGTGAACTTGACCGGATCGGTAAACAACATCAATATGGCAGATCTCACAGAAAGTCGTCCCATTACGGACGTTTCTCAAGGTCTGGCAGGTATGGCCGCCGGTGTGCAGGTAACTTCCAGTTCCAACAAACCGGGTGAGAACTCGGCATCTATCATGATCCGTGGTCAAGGTACATTGAATAACTCGGCTCCCTTGGTTATTATTGATGGAGTAGAAGGTTCATTAAACAGTGTACAGCCTCAAGACATCGAAAGTCTTTCTGTATTGAAAGATGCTGCTTCCGCCGCAATTTATGGTTCGAGAGCTGCCAACGGTGTTATCCTGATTACTACCCGCACAGGTAAGCAAGGCAAAGTAAAGGTAGAATATAACGGTTATCTCTCTTGGGAATCGGTAGGAAAGACTTTCGACCTGGTTTCGAATTATGCCGATTATATGGAGTTGATTAACGAAGGACTTACCAATTCAAAATTACCCACTACCTATTCTGATAGCTCCATCAAGCAATGGCGCGAGAATGGAGGAAAAGATCCTTTGAAGTATCCGAACACGAATTTGATGGATGCTATGTTTCAAACTTCACTGACTCATAATCACAATGTGTCCCTCAGTGGTGGTTCTGATAAGATAAGATTCTATACTTCATTCGGTTTCCTCGACAATCCGGGTGTTATGGAAAACTCTGGTTACAAACGTTCGCAAGCACGCGTCAACCTTGATATGGATGTTACTCCTTGGTTAAAGATTGGGACGAACGTGAACGGTTATGTTTCTTTTACAGAGCAAGGTACGGATAAGATGAAAGATATATTTACCTATGCTGCCGCTACTTCTCCGGGTATGGTATTCCAGGCTCCCGATGGTAGATTCGGAGCAACGAACAACGGTGAAGACGATCCGCAGAATGCAGCCAATAATCCACTGTATAGATTATATAAAACAGATGGTGAAAATCAGGAAAGATTCATCAAAGCGCGCTTCTACGGCACATTAAATCCTGTGAAGGGTTTAACATTGACCGGTTCGTTCAACTACATGCTGCGCAACAAGACAAGTGAATCAAAACCTGTATTTATTGAGCAATGGAATTTTCTGAACGAGACTGTTACTTCTACCGGTATAGGTAAAACTTCTTTCACGAACAGTGACTATAAGTGGAACAACTACTTGATGGATGTTACTGCTACTTACCAAAATAAGATTTCCAAACTGGATTATAGCGTTATGGCAGGTGGTAGCCAGGAACTGTTCCGGTACAAATGGTTCAAAACCACCAAGCAAGATCTGATTGATCCGGGATTAGGATCACTTGACGGTGCTGTGGGTGCTGCTACTTCTTCCGGTAACACAGTAGAGTGGGTCATGCGCTCTTACTTCGGTCGTATCAAGTTGAACTGGGATAATAAATATCTGGTTGAAGGAAATCTTCGTGCCGATGGTTCTTCCCGTTTCCTCAAAACAAATCGTTGGGGATATTTCCCTTCTGCTTCTGCTGCCTGGAGAATTAGCGAAGAAGCATTTGTGAAAGACTTTGCTGAAAAGATAACTCTAAGCAATTTGAAACTACGGGCTTCTTATGGTATGCTGGGTAACAATGCACTGAGAGACAAAAATTCTGATATTGAAGGTAACTATGACGCGCAAGCACTCTATGGTGCATCCAATTATGTATTGAACAGTAATGTTGCCACAGGTCTTGCTATGTTGGCTATTCCTAACGGAAATCTGACTTGGGAAAAAACAAAGATATTCAATGTTGGAATTGACTTCGGCTTTCTGACTAACCGCTTGACCGGTACGGTGGAATATTTCAACAAGAAGACCGAAGATATCTTGATTGACCTTCCTGCTCCGTTGGTAAACGGTAATGCATCCATTCCCAGACAAAATGCAGGTGTGGTAGTAAACAAAGGTGTGGAAATCAGCTTGGGCTGGCAAGATAGAATCAAAGATTTCTCTTACTTCGTGAATGGTAATGTTACTTTCATCAACAATAAAGTAACCCGGTTCAAAGGAGACGAAAGCTCTATAACTAATGCCAATATGATTAAGGAGGGTTATGCTATCAATGTACAGTATGGTTATATAGTAGATCGTATTGTACAAACAGAAGAAGACTTGGCTTATGTTCAGCAGTTGATTGACAATACTCCGATTGATCCGGCTACAGGCAAACCCAAGAAAACATTCCCATCCAACACACCGGGTATGGGTGACTTGCTCTACAAAGATATGAATCATGATGGTGTCATCAATGACGACGACCGTAGAGTCATTGGTAATGGTGCTACTCCCAACTGTACATTCGGTTTGAATTTAGGAGGTGCATACAAAGGGTTCGACTTCTCTGTTCTTTTGCAAGGAGTTACCGGAGTGGAAACATATTGGTTGGATAATTACTTCCGTCCTTCTGTTCGACACAGCTATCAATTGAACAAGAAAATAGCAGATGGTCGTTGGCACGAAGGTATTACACCGGGTGCAGCCAAATATCCTCGTCTTTTGGAATTCAATGATAATCGTAATACTTTGATCAGTGACTTCTGGGTGCAGAATAGATCATTCCTTAAGATTAAGAATATCCAGTTGGGATATAGCTTTACCAAAGCAACATTCCCGTCACTGCCTGTAGAACGTATCCGTATCTATGGTAGCTTGGAGAACTTCTTTACATTTACAAAATACGACGGTTTGGATCCTGAAGTAAATGGTGTGGACTATCCTGCCATGAAACAAGCGGTTGTTGGTATTAATCTTTCATTTTAAACTGATACTTTATGAAAAAATATAAATTACTGATAGGTGCACTTATAGCCTCTATGAGCTTAAATAGTTGTTATGACTTGGATCAATATCCGGTTGACCAGATAAGTGACGGAATCTTTTGGAAATCGGAAACTCATGCTAAACAAGGTATGATGGGAGTATATGCAGCTATGCAGGCTGATCATGCTCTTGGATTGAGATTTACTTTCGACAGTATGTCCGATATCGGTACCGGTTTTGGTGATGAAGCCTATGGTGATGTGATTACTGGTGTATATACTGAACGGTCAGGCTTTGTTGAAAAAAAGTGGCAATCACTCTTCGATGGAGTAATGAGAGCCAATCTGGTGATAAACAAAGTAACCGGAATTGAAAGTATGAGTGAAGCACAGAAAAGTCAATATGTGGCAGAGGCTAAGTTTATGCGCGCACTGTTCTACTTTGAACTGTACAATTTCTTCGGAGCATTGCCTTTATACGACGAAAGTGTTAATCTGAGCACGGATTATAACAATATGAAAAAGCCCAGAAGCTCTAAAGAAGATGTGTTGAAGTTCATTTTGGATGACCTCAATTATGCTACTTCTCATAATCTGCCCGTACATTGGGAGACCGCCGAATATGGTCGTGCTACTTTGGGAGCTGCCTATGCATTGCGTGGAAAGGTGTATCTTTATATGAAGGATTATACGAAAGCAACTTCGGATTTTGAAGAAATCATTCTGGATAAGTCAGGCAAGGGATATAAATATTCATTATATGATGATTATGCCAAGTTGTTTACACCTGAAGGTGACCAAAGCGATGAAATGATCTTTGCTATTCAAAATTCAGGTGGTGTAGGAAAAGATTATGGTATACCATTGGCTTTCTATATGGGAAATCGCGCTACGTATGGCAGTGACTGGGCTTCTGCATTACCTTCTTCTAAATTTGTAGATATGTATGAATACAAAGACGGACGTCCTTTTAACTGGGAAGATGTTATTCCCGGTTTTACTACCAGCTTGGAAGTAAAAGATAAAACCTATGTATGTACGTTGACCAAAGGTGGAAAAGCGATAGATGCCTATCCGGAAAATAGAGAGAAACTCCTTGCTATGTATGAGCAACGTGATCCTCGTATGATGCAGACGGTTATTATGCCTTATACCACCTATGACGGTTGGGTAAGCGAAGCTCCCAAGACTTGCGAATTCGTGATTGCCCGCAATGAAACCCCTAATGAGGTGAACGGATTTATACGCGTAGGTACTAACAGAAGAGAATCTTACATTTTCAGAAAGTTCGTACCGGTAGGTAATATGGGTGGAGAAATCAATAACCGTGAAGATACTCCTATTAATTTCCCATTAATTCGCTTGGCCGATGTTTATCTGATGTATGCCGAGTGTAAGAATGAACTGAGTGATCCGACTACAGCAGTGACTTATATTAATAAGGTTCGTCAACGCCCTTCTACCAATATGCCCGGCCTCAATAGTGGTGCTGCTTGGTTGAAAGCATCTTCCAAAGAAGAAATATTTGAACGTATCAAACATGAACGAGCCGTTGAACTTATTGCTGAAGGGCACCGCTGGTTTGACCTTCGTCGTTGGGACATTGCCAAAAAGATCCTTCCGGGTGATGTATATGGTGCTACCGGACAACGAATGATGACTCGTTCTTTCAATGACCGTGATATGTTATGGCCTGTACCTGGAGTAGAGATCGAAAGAAATCCGTCTTTGAAACCGAATAATCCGGGATGGGATTAATGGCACTATAATTATATTGTGATTTACATATTAAATGGAAAGTTGTATGAAAAGAATAATAAGCCTATTTGGTATCTTAATAGGGACTATGTTGCTTTCATCATGTTCATCCGAACTATTGAACGGCAATGAAGATGGTCCTGTGACAAGAAGTATTTTGTCTTCTGATCAGTTTGGGGAGGAAATGATTCTTGGTGCCCATAAGTGCAATGAAATTGCAAAGTTACAAGATGCCGTTGATTATGGAATTAGTAATTTCGAGGTAGATATACATGTTTCAAGAGATAGTGGCACGCCTGTATTGATGATAGGTCATGAACTGGAGACTTCAACCGGACAGACTTTTGAGGAATATATGGATGATCTTTTTGCAATGAAGCCGGATTTTAATTTCTTATGGCTTGATTTCAAGGACTTGAGTACTGATGAAAATGAAGCTATTATACGTGAGACCTTACACCGATTGGATAGCAAATATAATATAAAACACCGCGTTTTGGTTGAAAGCCGTTATATTACGCATTTGACATCATTTGCTAATGATGGTTGGCATGTAAGTTTTTACTCAACTTGGAGCAGTTTGGTCGGAAAAACAGCGGTGCAGCAAAAAGAAATTTGTGATGGTTGGTTGCAGTCTATGCAAGAAAATAATGTAGATGGAATTAGTTTTGACTCTGATGTTTGTGAAGCTATAAAAACTAATTTTATGAATGCACAAGTCAATAACAGACCTGTCAGACAGTATGCCTGGAATTACAGAATATATTTTAATGAACCGGATATTCAAGAAAAGCTAAAGCAATACAGTCATTTGACAGTAATAATAATCGGATTTCCTAATGAAGAAATTCCTAAACTTGTAATGGATATACAGTTTTCAGGAAATGGTGTTGCTACCAATATGGGTAAGCCAGTTTCCTCCTTACCTGCTACACCAGGAACAACGAACACAATAGAAACTAGGTGGAACACACTTTATGGAAAATATGAAGCTCTCTTTGATGGTACGAATTTCTACTATGTTCCTTATAGTAAAGATGATGCTGTTGGCAATGCAATGAAAGGAATGTTCTCAATGGAAATTCTGTTTTCTCCTACAGGTGGGGTGAATCCGTTCTCCTCTATGGAAAGTGGCGGATTAGGATATGAACTAACCAGTGATAACAAACTTGCATTTTATTATAGGGCAAATAACAAATGGTTATTGCCTAATAATAACTTCCAGACATCTATACAGTTAGGACAAGACGTTTATTATCATGCTGTTGTTACGTATAACAAGACCACTGCTAAGATGTATCTTAATGGTAATAAAGTAAAAGAAGTTAAGGTTTCAGGTACATTCAATTTCCCAAAGAAAGATGTAGCACCGGATTACTTAATGGGAATTGGTGGAGACTACCGTGATTCGGCTACTCCTTCTATTCAAAATACTTTCGTTGGAAAAATTGTATATGCCAAATTATATAAAGGAGTTTTGAATGACTCTGATATAAAAGGGAGAAATTATTAGTTATATAGAATAGGTATTCCTTATATCTTTTTTCTTCCAGAGCGAGTGAAGAATCTGTAAACGAGCAAGTTTGTATGCAGATTCTTCATTTCGTTTAGAATACTGTTGTCTTTTGCCAAATTTTATAATGTAAAATGATTTATCATGGATAAGCTTATCAGAGTATTTATATGTTTATGTCTTATTGGGAGTAATGTTTGGGCGCAAAATACTTTCCCGATACTAAAATTCGGTTTGTTTGCCGATACACAATATGCTGACTGCCCATCGGAAAATTCTCGGTTTTATAAGCCGGTATTACAGAAACTGGATACATGTATCGATTACTTCAATCAGCAAAATGTCCAGTTCTCTATTAATCTGGGAGATATAGTTGATAGAAAGAATAGTGATTTAGATTCGGTAAAGTTCTATTTGTCACGCCTTAATAATCCGATTTATCATATTACGGGTAATCATGATTATAAGGAAGTGACAGATAATGCCAAGCTTTACAAACAACTGGGTATGCCTTCAGAGTACTATTTCTTCAAGAAACAGAACTGGGTATTTATAATGTTGAATACCAATGAAGTTTCAGCTTATGCCAATATTAAAGGTACAGAAAAAGAGAAGGAGCTGACTGAAATGCTAGAGCAGATTAAGCGGACCGGTGGCAAGCAGGCTTATCGTTGGAATGGGGGAATCAGCAAGAAGCAAATGCAGTGGTTGGATAATCTGTTAACAGAATGCGAAAATAATAAGAACAATGTACTGATCTTTACACATCATCCTCTTTATCCTCAAAGTGAATTTACTGCCTTGAATAATAAGGAAATACTGCACACTATTGAGAAATATTCGTGTGTGAAGGCAGTTATTTCAGGACATCATCATGCCGGTGCATTCGGTTATTACAAAGGAATACCGATGGTAACACAGCAGGGGATGATAGAAACTGAAAAACAGAATGCTTATTCTATTGTGGAGATTACGTATGATTCCATTATGATAAAAGGACATGGTAGAGTACCGTCACGTTCTTTTAGATATTCTCAACTTCCCTATTGGAAAGATGTACAAGTAACTTCTGTAAATACGGAAACTCCACGGACTTCTTTCATGACTTATGCTGACCGTTCACAAGCATTGACCGGAAGATTTGAAAACAGTCCTTATTATAAACTGTTGAATGGTATTTGGAAATTCTATTATGCCGAGTCTGATACAAAGCTTCCAACTGATATCACCCATGCATCAACAACTACAAAAGGTTGGCATGATATTAATGTGCCTGGAAATTGGGAAATGCAAGGTCATGGTACTGCTATCTATACAAATCAGTGTTACGAATTTCAGCCTAGTAACCCACAGCCACCT
The DNA here is from genome assembly GCF_030151085.1 of Bacteroides sp. Lineage (GTDB taxonomy): Bacteria > Bacteroidota > Bacteroidia > Bacteroidales > Bacteroidaceae > Bacteroides. Next base: position 39,650 of record NZ_JASLER010000099.1, read on the forward strand.
TTATTGCCTGAACAAACTCCGGTAGGAGTTTATCGAAGGGAATTTACCATACCTGCCGACTGGAGTGAACGTGACATCTATTTGCATTTAGCCGGTGCAAAATCAGGTTGTTATGTATATATTAACGGGGAAGAAGTCGGTTATAATGAAGATTCAAAGAATCCTGCTGAGTATCTGATTAATAGATTTTTACGGCAGGGTACGAACGTGCTTACAATAAAGATATATCGTTGGAGTACCGGTTCTTATTTGGAGTGTCAGGACTTCTGGCGAATGAGTGGAATTGAAAGAGATGTTTTCTTGTTTGCCCAACCTAAGGTTGCGATTAATGACTTCCGAATAACTTCTACTTTGGATGATAGTTATAAGAATGGTATTTTTCGTTTGGCTATTGATCTGAAGAATCATAAGATGAGTAATACTGCTATAGAAGTGTGTTATGAGTTGATTGATCCTTCGAATAAAGTAGTTTCTTTAGGAAATAAAAAGATATCTTTTCCATCAGGCAAAACTAAGACTGTTACTTTTGAAAAGCAATTATCAGATGTAAGAACTTGGACGTCGGAGTCTCCTAATTTGTATAAGTTGGTAATGACCGTCAAAGAGAATGGAAAAACGAGTGAAGTAGTACCATTTAATGTAGGTTTTCGTCGTATTGAAATTAAAGAAATCGAGCAGAAATCAGAGAATGGAAAGAACTATACAGTTTTATTGATTAATGGTCAACCATTGAAACTGAAAGGGGTGAATATCCATGAACATGACCCCAAAACAGGTCACTATCTGACTGAAGAATTGATGCGTAAAGACTTTGAACTTATGAAACGTGCTAATATTAATACAGTACGTTTGTGTCATTATCCACAAGACCGTCGTTTCTATGAACTCTGTGATGAACTCGGTTTTTATGTATATGATGAGGCTAATATCGAAAGTCATGGAATGAAGTATGACTTACGTAAAGGAGGTTCTTTAGGCAATAATCCTGAATGGCTGAAACCACATATGTATCGTACAATTAATATGTTTGAACGTAATAAGAACTATCCTTCATTAACTTTCTGGTCGTTGGGCAACGAAGGTGGAAATGGCTATAATTTCTATCAAACCTATTTGTGGATGAAACAGGCTGATAAAAACATTATGGATCGTCCGGTAAATTACGAACGTGCGCAATGGGAGTGGAATACGGATATGTATGTTCCGCAATATCCTACTGCTGCTTGGCTGGAAAGTATAGGAAAAAAGGGTAGTGATCGCCCTGTTGTTCCCTCTGAATATGCCCATGCTATGGGAAACTCTACCGGTAGCCTTTGGGATCAATGGAAGGCTATTTATAAATATCCAAATCTGCAAGGGGGATACATTTGGGATTGGGTGGATCAAGGTATACTGACTCGAGATGAAAAAGGACACCCGTTCTGGGCATATGGTGGAGATTTTGGTGTTAATTCTCCTAGTGATGGAAACTTCTGTTGCAATGGTATTGTGAATCCTGATCGTACACCCCATCCTGCTTATGCTGAAGTGAAATATGTGCATCAGGATGTTGCTTTTGAAGCTAATGATTTGACTACCGGCAAGTTTACTGTAATGAACAGATTTTATTTTACGAATCTGGATAAATATCAGATAAGTTATAGAGTAAAAGAGAATTCCAAAACTATTCGTAGTGGTAAACTTTCTTTGGCTGTTGCACCTCAGGATACCAAATCGTTGAATGTGAACGTAGATGGATTAAAACCTAAAGTGGGAACTGAATATTTTGTAGAGTTTAGTGTGAAGACTACTAAATCTGAAGCTTTACTACCTGTAGGTTATGAAATAGCAAAGGAACAATTCCGTCTACCTATAGAACCATTGAAACAAACATATAAGAAGTCTGGTCCTGCTCTAAATTGTAAAACAGATGGTGATCTTTTGGAAGTTAAATCTTCTCTTATTCATTTTGTCTTTAATAAGCGGAATGGTTTGGTCACTTCATACAAAGTTGCCGATACAGACTATTTTAAGGATGACTTTGGATTTCAGCCCAATTTTTGGCGTGCTCCAAACGATAATGATTATGGAAGCCAAATGCCTAAACGTTTGCAGGTATGGAAGCAAGCCAGTAGAAATTTTAATATTATAGATGCTAAAGTGAAGATGGAGGGTAAAGAGGCTGTTATAACTGCCAGTTATCTTTTGGCTGCAGGAAATCTATATATTGTAACATACCGTGTTTATCCGTCAGGAGTTATAAAAGCAGATTATACATTTACTTCTACTGATATGGAAGCCGTTAAAACTGAGGTTTCTGAAGAAACATTAGCCGCAACTTTTACTCCGGGTAATGAAGATATTCATAAAAGACCGTCACAATTGATTGTACCACGTATAGGTATTCGTTTTCGTATTCCAACTGATATGAATCGTATTTCATATTTTGGAAAAGGTCCTGAAGAAAACTATATTGATCGTAATGCAGGAACAAGTGTTGATCTTTTCAAAAATACTGCAGACAATATGTATTTTCCGTATGTTCGGCCACAGGAGAATGGACATCATACAGATACACGTTGGCTGGCTTTGACGAAGAAAAACGGTAAAGGTTTAATGATTTATGCAGATAAAGTATTTGGCTTTAATGCTTTACCAAATTCAGTAGAGGATTTTGACGGTGAAGAAGCAACTCACCGGGATTATCAATGGCTCAATCGGAATGAAGAAGAATTGAAGCATGATACTATAGCTGCTAAAAATGTAAGACCACGTCAGACTCATATTAATGATATAATACCCAGAGATTTTATTGAAGTATGCATAGATATGAAACAAATGGGTGTAGGGGGATATGATAGTTGGGGGGCTATGCCCGATTCACAATATCTTATTCCAGCTACTCAAGAGTATAAATGGGGGATTACGATTGAACCGATGTAAATAATGTGAGATACAGCTTTTATATCCAAATAAAACTGTATCTCATATTAAATTAGCAATTATTTAATCTTGATTTAATTTTATATTAACTTCTTTGTTAAGTGCATCCAAGTATTTTTGTGGCAATCTAATAAATACAATAAATATGAAGATGCACAACTTTTGGTTTGCAACACTAATGGTGTTGATTGGTTTTTTCTCAGTAGCAAATGCAAATGCTGCGGACAAGTTAATGGCTGGTACCAGTAAAGTGAATATAACTCCGCTTAAACCTCGCTATCCTGTACACGATTCATTATATGCGAGAGCACTTATTCTTGAAGCAGGAGAATCGCGTATTGCATTTGTCTCTTTAGATTTAATTTCCTACAGTAATATCTCATTAGCAGAAAATTTGAGGAAGCAATTCGGTTTGAAGAATGTTTATTTCTGTCCTCAGCACACTCATTCTGCCGAAGCCGGACCTGAAGAATGGCTGGAGCAGCAAATAACTAATGCTTTGAAACAAGCTTCTGCATCTATGTTCGAGGCTCGTATATCAGCAGGATACCGTAGCTTTCCTCAATTGAGTTTCAATAGATTGATTCTGCGTGAGGATGGTCGGGCACGTGAATCATGGTTGGGCGACGATCATTACAGAGCGGTGAATCCGGAACGTATTCCTCACGGTCCGGTAGATAATACGGTTGGTGTCATAAAATTGGAGGATATGAGTGGAAATCCTAAAGTTATTCTTATGAATTATGCTTGCCATCCGGACGTTGCATGGAATAATTTTGAGATTTCTGCTGACTATGTAGGATATGCTACAAAATATACCGAAGAAGCTTTCAATAATCAAGTTTACTGCTTGTTTGTTCAAGGTGGTGCCGGAAATCAGGCCCCGTTATTTAAGGACGGTGGGCGGACAGGACCGGATGATCCACGTCCTAGTAACTACGATCTGATTGACCGCATGGGTAAATTGCTTTCTATCGAAGCAGTGAAGCTTGCCAAAGAAATATATCCGAACCCTAATGATGTGCCGCAGATTAAAGTGAAAACCGACTCTTTACATTTCATTGGCCGACATGATAAATCATTGAAATATAATGTATACTTCTCAGTTTTATCCATCAATGATCGTATTGCTATTGCTGCCGTTCCTGGTGAGCCTTTCATTAAGTTCCAGATAGATTGGAAACGTGAAATGCAACCCAATCATGTTATTCCTTTCTTCTTCGGATATACTTGGAGTGATGGTCAATGGCCCGTGTACCTACCTGATATGCGTTCTACTGCTTATGGGGGCTTTGGAGCTAGCGAAGGACCGGGAACGATTGAGATAGGAGCAGGTGATAAAATATTCATTAAGTTGATAGAAAATTATTATCGGATGATGGGAGTGCTTCGATAGACATAAGAGAAAATAAAGTAGAGAGTAAGTTTGAGATAATAAACTTACTCTCTACTTTTTATCGGAATGAAAAATACTGACCTATTTCCAAATGGCGAGATATCATCATGTACTTACCAGTTATCTGTTCTGAATGGTGCTACAGGTATACCATGAATATTGAAAATGCTTGCTTTGGTATAATTCTTATAGGCATATCGAACAGCTACCGGATGAGGTACTTTATCACATGATACAGCAAGTCGGGTTGTTTTTGTTTCTATCTCCGCATAGGCCGGGTAGAAAACTTTATCTTCACCAGCTATCTCGAAACCTTCAAGTGAAGTCCACATGGGACAAAGTCCACGTTGTGCACCGTCAATATTGATATATATTTTGTTGTCCGATATTTCCATTGATTTATAAATGGGAGTAGTGTAACCAAATCCTTGTTGTCCATAGGTTTGAGCAAGTGCCCAAAGTGCCAGACGATTACCAACGGTTTCTTTGTCTGTTGGATGGATAAAAACCGGATGCCCGATGTCCAACGTAGTAACCATTCCACTATTGGGGATATCTTTCATGTTTTGCTGCTGAACTTCTCGCATACGGGCTGCTGAAGTACCGTCACTACCTTCATAATTGAAAGGAGCAATCTCTACGAAGTAAAAAGGAAACTCTCCAATATTCCATTTGCTGCGGAGGTCCTTTACAAAAGCAGGCATCAGGTTCCGGTATAAATCGACATTGTCACGGTTACTTTCACCTTGATACCAGAGAAAACCTTTAATAGTGAAGTTGGTGAAAGGAGCTATTTTTGCATTATAAAGCCCACATGGGGTAGCTGTAATGTTTTTTATAGGTTCATCATTGTCTAGTATGGACAGGTCAATGCTTTTAAATGGTGTTATAGCTTCCCGACTCATCCATGCCTCCACTTTTGATCCTCCGAGGGAAGATACAATAATGCCAACCGGGACTTCTAATACCTCTTGAATATATCGGGTGAAAAAGTAAGCTGTTGCGCTTGTATGTGATACATTGACAGGGGTGCTCTCTAGCCATTCTCCTTTACAGTTCTCCTGCGGAGTTTTGCTGAATTGGCGTACCCATTTTCCATTCTCAGAATCGGTGTTATAGATACGAATAGGGTTAGAAGCTTTAGCTTTGGCAATAATGTCATTTGTACCTTGAGTGGGTTGGCGGTCGAAGCCACTCATTGGCATTTCCATATTCGATTGTCCCGAGCAAAACCATACTTCACCAATTAATATGTTTCTTATAATCAGGGGCTCTCCGTCGCTGAAAGTGATTTCATAAGGTCCCCCTGCTGTAGGAGTGGGAACACTCAATAACCATTTGCCTTGATTATCGGACATTGTTTTATATACTTTATTATTCCACGATGTCTTTACCCTAACCGGAGAGTTTTCTTTGGCATTGCCCCAGAGCTTCACATCGGTTTGTTGTTGTAACACCATGTTATTTCCCAGAACCGATGGAAGAGTGATTTTCGCTTCCAGTGTTGAGGCTACAAATAGAAAGGATACTGATAGTAAAAAAGCCGGGAACCATTTTACGTTCATACATTTAAAGGAAAGATGTTTCATAATATTGTTTTATTAATAACAGAAAAGTATTTTGATGACAAAAGTAGTCAGGGGATATTACTTCTGTAATTAATTTGCTATTAATTTGCGCATAATATCCGTTTAGTAATGCTTAAAAAATAACTTGGTACTATCTGTCATTCTGAGTCGGCATCACTTTAAAAGTGAAACAATTCGATAATGACGAGCAGAGTATCTGTCATCCTGAGCGTAGTCGAAGTATCTACTCTCCTGAATACATAGGGAAGAGATCCTTCACTTCGTTCAGGATGACAGATACTATCAAGAATCATGTACCAAGTTATTTTTTAAGCTTTACTAAATCGAGTTCTTTTTCCCAAAAGACATGCCCTTTATTTGTTTTAGGGGATTTTTTTATACCTTTGTGGCGTGTTCATTAACGCACTACTATGAAAAATAAACTGTTAATATGGGTGTTTGGGCTTTTCTTATTGGTTGGTCTGGAGACACTAGCTTCCACCAACTATGGTCTTCATTTTAAATCTCATTCTGTGCCGGGAACTGAGCGTACCACTTTGTCTCTTGACGAGAATTCCCCCTTTCGTGTAAAGAATGATTTTATTATAGAGTTCCAGATGTGGGTTCGTAACGAGCCTGATTTTGGAGCTATCCTTCATTTGTGTACAAACGAAAACCAGTTTCTTCATTTTGTGTTTGCAGCGGGAGAGAATAATAAGAACTTTCCGGCTTTGGTTTTTAACGAAGGAATGTTTGCTATAAATACTATTATAGAAAAAGGGAAGTGGATACCGGTGTCTTTGCACCTGAATATTAAGGATAATCAGATTGACTTGAGATACGACAAGAAAGATACTACAATGGTAGTGCCTTTGCGTGGAACAAAGGATATAACGGTTATGTTTGGTAAATCGCCTTACTTCTCTTCGGATGTAGCTCCTATGGATGTGAAGAATGTAAAGATAATCTGTGATGGTAAATTGATGAGAAACTGGGAGTTGGGCAAGCACAATGATGATATTTGTTTGGATAGCGTAGAAGGAGCTGTAGCGTTAGCATCCTTTCCAACCTGGTTAATAGATAACCATATAGAATGGAAGAAAATACATTCCGAAAAAGTATCCGGGCGAATGGATGTTGCATTCAATGCCCGTGATGCGAAATTTTATTTTGTACAACCGGATAAGATTAGAATCCTGGATGATAATACGGGTAATGTGAGTGAAGTACCCGTAACGGGTGGATATCCGGCAATGGAATATCCGGATCATTTGGTTTATGATACATTGACCGGACGAATATTCTCCTACTCTTTGCATGAGAAGCTAGTTTCTGTTCTGTCTGTCGAAGAAGGAAAGTGGAGCTTGAATGAGCGGCACCAAGCTGAACCTCGATATTATAACCATGCTCGTACATTCAATCCGGCGGACTCTTCATTCTATTTATTCGGCGGATATGGATTCTATCAATACCGCAATAATCTTTATAGGTTGAAAGTTGGGCAGAATAGGATTGAAGAAGTTGCCTATACTCCTGCAATTTCACCTCGTTATTCATCTGCTACTGCCATAGTAGGGGATGAATTGTATATTTTTGGCGGACGAGGGAACAAGCAGGGCAAGCAGGAGTTCACCGCACATTTTAATTATGAATTATGTGCTATCAACCTGAAGACAGGGCAATCACGTAGACTATGGAAGAAGGAGGAGTCAACGGATATGTTGTTGATGGCATCTTCTATGTATTTCGCCCCCTCGGATAGTTCGTTCTATGCCGTTAGCATGAAGACTGGCGGAGTTCTGTGGAAAATATCCATGAATGATTCAGTCTGGACAGAGGTCTCAAAGCCGATTCATAATGATTTGGTTTATCAGGATTGTGACTTCAGCTTCTACTCGTCTCCTGCCCATCAGAAATTTTATTTGGTGATGGACAAGATTTTGAGCGATCGCAGCCATGATGTAACAGTGTATTCCATTAATACACCTTTATTAAATGATAATGAAATAATTCAGAATGTAGATAGTAACTCTATTCCGTTTTGGGCTTGGTTGTCGGGCGGAATAGCGTTGTTAGTAGTAGCGGTTATAATACTTCTTTATCGCATAAAGCATCATGATAGAAAGAAAGCGAATCAGCATGCCGATTCGGGAGATAGTGATGTTAGACTGAATGAGTCGCTTGTAGTGAATGAAGACCCAGAGAAAGAGATGGTGGACATGGCGGCTGTTGAAAAATTCTTTGACCGTAGTCGTTCGGCTATTTCATTACTCGGCACGTTTAATGTTCGTGATAAAGAGGGTAACGATATTACAGGTGCATTTACTCCGAGACTGAAAAGCCTGCTGATTATGTTAGTCCTCTATACGGAAAGAAATAGTCAGGGCATTTTGACCAAAAAGGCGACAGAAATATTATGGTCAGATAAAGAAGAAGAAGCTGGCCGTAACAACCGGAATGTTACGTTGCGCAAGTTACGTGTGTTGCTGGAAAGAGTTGGAGATATGGAAGTTATTAGTGATGCCGGCTTTCTACGTATTCAGTGGGGAAAAGATGTATTCTGTGACTATAAGACGGCATTAGATTGTATCCATAGCTTCAAGGAAAATGGAGAACAAGGGGATAATGAGTTGCTGAACCGCATATTCGAAGTCTTGCTTTATGGGCCATTGTTGTCAAATACCATTGTGGATTGGTTGGATGAGTTTAAAGATGCATTTTCCAGTCTCTCCATCGACCTGCTGCGAAACTTGTTGGAGATACATCAACATCATCAAGATACGGTGCTCCGCATGGCTGATATCTTATTTTTGCATGACCCTTTAAGTGAAGAGGCATTGGCTGCCAAGTGCAATGTTTTGTATTTGCAAGGCAAGAAAGGTCTTGCGAAGAGCGTATACGACCGCTTTTGCAAGGAGTATCGAGACTCATTGGGAGAAGAATATAAGATTCCTTTGTGCCACCTTCAAAACTAAGTTTATTTCTTATGATCTTGAGGGAAAGCTGCCCAATTACTCCCTTTTCAATAAAGTATTGCATAAAAAAAGCGCTTAATTATAAGATTAAGCGCTTTTTTTATGCTTGGTTAATAGGAGATTCCGAAGTTTGTTAAGAGTCAACTGTTTATTTTGCAGCATGGAAGTTTCTTAATGTTTAATTGAATATTTATACTATGATTACTATGAGACGTTTTTTTTCGATGGCATTGATTCTATTAGGATTGTCCGTTCCTATTGTGAAAGCGTTTGCGGAGGGAACTCCTGAGCAACAGTATGAAAAACTACAGAAGCATTTGGCTAAAGGATGGAATACGTGGGATACCCGTAGCGTGTTGACACATGTTTATCTTCCTTATGGCTTGGCAGTCGATTTGAACCTGATAAGCGTAGAGGGAAATCGGGTGAACAAGTTCAGAATAGGAGATAGAGGTAAAGGGGCACCGCTATTGCAGCCGGGACCTCATTCTTATGACGGAACATATACAAAGATGACCGTTAATTGGCAAGGACACAAAATACAGGTAGAAAGTGCGGCACGAGGAAGTAAAAATATTATTCTTATCAAACCGTTGAGCAGTAGTAAGAAAGGTTCCCGATTGGCTATTGTTCCTAAAAGTCTTTGGAAACGGGGAAATACACTTCTATTAGATAGTTTGCATTTTACATTGGCTTCCCGTGATAAAGCCGTAGAAATTAAATCTTATATAAAAGGTGGATCTTTGGAGAAGAGTGGTAGGGAATATCTGCTATCTCTTGACCGGACTGCTGCTATCTGTTGTGGGGAGGATATGGAACTGGACGCTGCTGTTGCCTTTGTCGATAGCTGTGGAAATGCTTTTGTTAATTCCAACCGGAAGAAGTATGGCGCCCATTACGACTGCTTCAACGCTATGCAAAGTGTATTGGGGTGGGATAATATCTATGATCCCGGCATTAGAAAAGTAATAACTCCCGTCAGCCGTATATGGAGCTCTGAATGGTTTGCCAGTGAAGATTTCGGAGGTTTTACATTATTCTGTTGGGATACTTATTTTGCATCTATGATGCTTGCTGTAGGCAATAAAGAACTAGCTTATGCAAATGCTGTCGAGATAACCAAGGCAATCACTGAAAGCGGCTTTGTTCCTAACTGCTATTATAGCAATGGTTTTAAGTCGAGAGACCGTTCACAGCCTCCTGTTGGTGCGTTGGCAGTCTGGACAATCTACCGGCAATATAAGGAAAAGTGGCTGTTGGAACTGGTATATAAGGAATTGCTTGCATGGAACCGATGGTGGGAGCAGAACCGGGAAGATAAAGGATTGCTGTGTCTGGGGAGCAATCCTTATGAGAAGGTCACTTATTTCAGATCTGAATTTGATACCGATTGTCATTATGGTGCAGTTCTTGAATCCGGTCTGGACAACTCTCCTATGTATGACGGAGTTCCTTTCAATAAGCAGAAACATCTGCTGGAGCAGAATGATGTAGGCATGTCTTCCCTATACGTAATGGATTGTGACTATCTGGAACGAATAGCCAGAGAACTTGGATATAAGCAAGATGCAGATGAATTGCAGAATCGTGCAGAACGCTACAGAAAGAACTTGACCCAACTGTGGGATGATGAAACGGGCTTCTATTATAACCGTTCTACCCGGGATATGAAATACAATTACCGTACTTCTCCTACTTGTTTCTATCCGTTGCTGGCGAAAGTTCCTACACAGCTACAAGCCGAGAGAATGGTAAATGAACACCTGTTGAATCCCGATGAGTTTTGGGGAGAATATGTAATTCCTTCCGTTCCGAGAAATGATCCGGCATTTAGGGATAATGAATATTGGAGAGGACGAATCTGGGCACCATTGAATTACTTGGTATATCTGGGTTTGAAGAATTATAATTTTCCTGAAGTAAGGCAATCCTTTGCCGAGAAATCGAAGAATCTGCTGCTGAAATCCTGGTTGTCTCACGGCTATGTTTTCGAGAATTATAATGCCATAAGTGGCGAAGGGGATGATGTGGTGAGAAGTGATAAATTCTATCACTGGGGGGCATTGCTGGGATATATTTCATTACTAGAGAGTGGGGTATGTCATTAAATGTGTAATTAGTATAAACGGGTAAATTTAGTTTTTATTTGAACTGATTTAATTTATGAAAAGAGTAATTTTGATATTTGCATTCCTGATGGAAGTTGTTTTTGCTACTCAAGCGCAGACCCATTCTTTTTTTAAAAGTAATTGGCAAGGTGACGTAGCATTGGTTAAGAGAGAAAAAGTGGGGTTGAAAGCTACGCATGTTGCTTCACCCGAAGTATGCTGGCATATAAACGCTCTTTCACGGGAGTTGAGTATATTCAGGGAGGTACAATTGCCAGACCCGGCAAAGACTGTTTGGTGTAGCTTTATGGCATTGATGCCCCAAGGAAGCTCTCGTTTGGGCGTGGCTTTTGAGGACAAACTTGAAGAGAAACTTTTTGTAGAAGTAAAAGCAACGACGGAACCGACTTTTATTGTAGTGCGTATTGACTTTTCTGATGCGCAGGATAAAGCATATATTTTCCATAATCCGAGTGTGGCTTCTGTTCCTGATTTGGAGAATGCAGAGTATTCCTTGACAGGAGATTTTGACTTTGACCGGATAAAACTGTTGGCTGGAAAAGGTGCCAAAGGTATTGTCGGCGATATTTCTCTGGGTAATGAATTTCGGGAAGTAGCTCGTCCTGCAACAATGGAAACGAAGACCGGAGAGGGAAGCGCACAGACTGTCCTATCCTGGAAAAAGCAAGGAGAGGCTTTATGGGTTCAAACCTCAGGAGGAATCTTGTATTTGCAGCCTCACCGTACAGGAAGCCTTCATGTAATGTATGGTTCGGAACGGGAAATAAGGGAAAATAAGAGTTATGCAGTAACCCGGCAACCCGAAGCTGCCGCTTTTGAAGTCGAAGACCGCAACGGTGATTTATTTTTAAATACCTCTCATTATTCGGTTAATGTGAATAAGAAAGAAGGATATATCAGTCTGTTTGATAGCTCAGGAAAGCTTTTAGTGAGAGAGTTACCTGGAAAAGCCAGAATGAATATGACAAACGACTCCGTTCTGGCGTATGGTAAGTTTGAACTGAAAGAGGATGCTCTTTATGGACTGGGACAATTCAGGGACAATTTGTTGAATCTAAGGAATGCCAAAAGAGAATTGATTCAGTTTAATACCCAAGCGGCAGTACCGGTTATTTATTCCACTAATGGCTGGGGATTATTTTGGGATAATCCTTCCCGGACGATTTACATGGATAGCTCCAGTGGAATGAGCCTGGCATCCGATTATGGAAAGCTAGTAAACTATTACCTCTTTGTAGGTGATACGATGGATAAATTAATAGGTGTTTACCGCTCATTGACAGGAAACGCTCCAATGATGCCCGATTGGGCATTGGGATATCATCAAAGTCGGAATAAATACTCTACTCAAAAGGAAATACTGGACATTGCAGGGAAAATGAACGCCAGAAACCTCTCAATGAGCACTATCTTCGTTGATTATTATTATTGGGAAAAATATGGAACAGGTTCCCATCGGTTTGATGAAAACTTATTCCCGGATGTAAAGGCAATGCTCGACAGCCTCCACTCTGCCTATGATACGAAACTGGTAATCACTATGTGGCCCACTTTCAATCCTAAAACAGAACATTATAAAGAACTGGAACGTAATGGCTTTCTACTGGATGGTGCGAGGGCTTTGGATGGAACGATATATGATCCTTTCAATCCGGAAGCACGCAAGATGTATTGGAAACAAGTTCTTCCTTTGGTGCAACAGGGTATCGACGGCTGGTTCCTGGATGGAGATGAACCGGATATTACGGCAACGTTTTTGCCTCGCACCACTTATGCCGGTCCGGCAGGAAAGGTGCGTAACCTCTACCCATTGGTGCATTGTACCGGCTTTTATGAAGGATTGCTTCAAAGTCGCCCCAACCAGCGTCCTTATATCTTGACCCGTTGTGCTTGGGCTTCCCAGCAACGTATAGGCACTGCCATTTGGTCCGGCGATATTCCTACTACCTTCGAAGAATTAAAATGCCAGATACCTGCCGGACTGAATTTTACCGCAACGGGAATTCCTTACTGGACGACTGATATAGGAGGCTATTCCGGTGGTAATCCTGCTGATAAAGATTATCAGGAACTTTTTGCCCGCTGGTTTGAATACGGTACTTTCTGCCCGGTTTTTAGAGCCCATGGCAGGCGTCATCCCGGCGATAGAAAGACTCCTAATGAACCTTGGGCGTATGGACCGGAAGTAGAGGCTATCTGTAGGGATTTTATCGACTTACGCTATAAACTGTATCCATACATTTATTCTTTGACGGGTAAAGTCACTTTGGAACATTATACTCCCATGCGATTACTTGCTTTTGATTTCCCATACGATAAGAAAGTACTCAACCTTAAAGATGAGTTTATGTATGGTCCGGCATTTCTTGTCTGCCCGGTACTGGAGGCGGGAGCGATTGAACGTTCGGTATACTTGCCGGAAGGATGCGGTTGGATTGATTTCTGGACCAACAAATATTATCATGGAGGGGAAACGATTACCGCTTCGGCTCCATTAAACCGAATTCCGATTTATGTGCGTAGCGGCTCCATTGTCCCCATGTACCAAACGCCGCAGAAACATGTAAAGTCAGATATACCTGTGGATATACATATATATAAAGGTACATCCGGCACATTCGACTTATATGAGGATGATGGAGTTACATTGAATTACGAAAAAGGCGAATATAACTTGATTCGTTTTACTTGGGATGATGTAAACGATGTTTTAACTATATCTGAACCGCACAAAGGAATATCTCAAACGCAGGTGAGGCATTTCCATATTCATTGTTTGGGAGAAAAAGGGGATTCGGTATCTCGCAAGATTGCATATAAAGGAGGTAAAAAGAACATCAAGTTGAAGAACTAATTCTTTAATCTCACTGATTGGCTCTACAAACCAATGCAGCCTAGGATTAATATTTAAAGTTAATTGAAAATTAAGCGTTAGGTAAGCGTCATATCACTTTATTTTTAATCTGGTAGGTTTAATTTCGCAGCATTATTACGAAGGTATTTAAGTTAGTTTTTTGCAGGTAAGAAGATTGTTTTGGGATATATATTAATATGTGAAATCTAAGTCAGAATATACATTAATAAGAAAGAATATGAGAAATACTAGTTAGCCCTAGCGCATCCTTCCTGCTTATTTAAATTAATTCAAGGGATATGCGATTTATATGAAAAACAATTTTAAAAGTGAATTTATGAAACACATGAAAAGCGAAACAAATTTTGCAAATGTTGGCAAGTACACTTGGTGGTGTATGTTGATGGTGTTTTTGATGGTCTTTGCTCCTATACAGGCACAAAACGTACGGAGTATATCAGGACAGGTCGTTGATGATAAAGGTGAACCGATTATTGGTGCCAATGTCACAATGGTTGGTAACAAATCACTGGGTACCATTACCGATATTGATGGAAACTTCAGCCTTAAAGTTCCCGGAGGAGCAACGCTAGATATTTCCTATATAGGTTATGTAACCAGAAAAGTGAAACTAGATAATAAGGTTACTTACAGTATTGTTCTGCAAGAAGACTCGGAGCAATTGGACGAAGTAGTGGTAGTAGGATATGGCACCCAGAAGAAGGTGAATCTGACTGGTGCTGTGTCGGCGATAGATAACGAAGAACTGGCTGCTACCAAGAATCAGAATACCCAGAATATGTTGACGGGTAAAATAGCCGGTGTACGCGTCATCCAAAAGACTTCGGAGCCGGGTGAATTTTCCAATCAGTTCGATATACGTGGTTTCGGCTCTCCGTTGATTGTAGTGGATGGTGTTCCCCGTGGTGATTTCCAACGTATGGACCCTAATGAAATAGAATCTATTTCTGTATTGAAAGATGCTTCGGCAGCTATCTACGGTGTACGTGCGGCAAACGGTGTTGTTCTGATTACTACCAAAAAGGGCGAGAAGAATAAAGCTAAGATAGAATACAATATGTATTATGGCATTCAGACTCCGGCAGAGATGTTAGAACCTGTAGGTGCTGTTGACCGAATGACTCTTTTCAATGAAAAGTCTATGCGCAATCTTACCAATCCGGAACTTACTTACTCGGACGACCAGATTGCCGATTATCTGAATGGAACATTAAAGTCCACAGACTGGTATGATGCGGTAATCCGTAATACAGCTCCCCAGCAGCAACACAATATATCCATGAGTGGCGGTAGTGACAAAATGGACTATTATGTAAACTTCGGTTATACTGATCAGGAAGGCTTCTTCAAATCAAAGGCAATGGATTATAATCGTTATAATCTCCGCGTGAATTTGAATGCTAATGTGGCAAAGAACTTAAAGGCCTCCATTAAGATTAATGGTATTCTCGATAGTAAAGAACGCCAATATACACCGACATGGGAGATTTATAAAGCTTTGTGGCGTGCCAGCCCCAATGAAAAGATTTATGCCAATGATAATCCGGAATACTTCCAGAAGATGTCATCTGATGCTTTGAATCTTTTGGCGTCTACTGATCCTGATGTTTCCGGCTACAATAAAACGACCAACAAAATATTCCAGTCAACAATGGAACTTGAATATACGGTTCCGTTTGTAAAGGGGTTAAAGGTGAAGGGCATGTTCAGTTATGATAATACAATAGCTGACAATACCATCTATAAGAAAGAATTTAATGAATATAATTATAGCCCGGCCAATGACACTTATACTGCCTATGCAATGCAGTCACCTACCAATCTGGAACGTTATTATGGCAATTCATGGACCACTTTGTGGCAGGCTTCTGTAAGTTATGATAATACTTTTGCGACAGATCATCACGTGTCTGGTTTGCTGCTGTTTGAAGAAGCCCATAATGTAGGCGATAACTTCCGTGCAGCTCGCGACTTCTCTATTCCATTACCTTATTTGTTTGCAGGTAACTCTACCAATCAGATTGGTACGGCCAATGCGAATGGATTGACAGAAAGTGCTTCTCAGGCATTGGTTGGCAGGTTCAATTACGATTTCAAAGGACGTTATTTGCTGGAATTCGCTTTTCGCTACGATGGCTCGTCAAAGTTTCCTGCTGAGGGGCGTTGGGGCTTCTTTCCAAGTGCTTCATTGGGCTGGCGTTTAAGTGAGGAATCTTTTATTAAAGACAATCTGTCTTTCGTCAATAACTTGAAGATTCGTGGTTCTTATGGTAAAATGGGAGATGACGTTGTAGCCGCTTATCAATTTATTTCCGGTTATGATTATCCGAATACAGCCGGCTCTAAATTTAATAATACTCCGATAGGATATTTCTTCAACGGTTCATTTGTCAATTCATTGGGTTTCCGTGCGGTTGCGAATCCTAATATTACATGGTATACGGTTAAGACATTGAATGTGGGTATCGACGCCGATATGTGGAATGGTCTATTGGGTTTCTCTTTCGATTTATTCAAACGTAACCGTGATGGTTTGATGGCATCGCGCATAGCGACGATTCCCGGTACCTTCGGTGCATCAATGCCTAAAGAAAATCTGGAAAGTGACTGTACGAAAGGCCTTGAAATAGAATTGAGACATCGTAACCGTATTGATGAAGTAAGCTATGGCATAACCGGAAATGTAGCGATTACCCGTTCTCTTTGGCGATATAAAGAACGTACTCCATCGGGTAACTCCTATGATAACTGGAGAAATAATATGACTGACCGATACAATGACATTTGGTTTGGATATGGCTCCGGAGGACGCTATGACTCCTGGAATCAGATTGTTAATTCACCAATATTTGCAGGAAATGCAACCTTGCCGGGCGATTATATCTATGAAGACTGGAATGGTGACGGTACTATAGATGATATGGATAAATACCCCATTGCAACTGCTACCAATGCATCGGCTGCCGATTTCCAAGATAAAAAGAATTATCCGCTGATGAACTTTGGTCTGACATTATCCTCTTCATGGAAGGGTTTTGATGTGAACTTGACATTCCAGGGTTCCGCTATGTCTTATGTAGCTTATGGTGAACAATTATCGGCTCCGTTGCAATTTAACGGTAATGCTTTGGATATGTTTTTGGACAGATGGCGTCCGGTAGATCCCAAACAAGATCCTTATGATCCTTCTTGCCAATGGAATCAGGGATTCTATGCCTATGGTGGTATCACCCCCGATACTAACTCTGATTTCTCCATTCAGAAAGGTACATATGTACGATTGAAAACTGCTGAAATCGGCTATACTTTGCCGAAAAGATGGTTGGCACCTGTGGGTGTACAGAATTTGAGAGTTTACATGAATGGATATAACCTGTTTACTATCACTGGCGTGAAAGGTGTGGATCCGGAAAGACCGGCAGAACTTTATGGATATATGTATCCATTGAACAGAACATTTAACTTTGGTGCAAGTATTACATTTTAAGTGAAAAGGAGATTATCGTATGAAAAAGCTAAGAAATATATTAATGTGTGTTGCTTTAGGAGGTCTGTTTGTAGGATGCCAGGATTTGGATATCCCTCCTAAAAATATTCTGTCCCCCGAAGATATTTATAATGAAGGGGGTGTTACCGCCTATATGGCAGGTTTATACAGCCAATTGCCGATGGAAGATTTTAATATGTCGAATGACGGAGACTTCAACGGGTTCTATAACTGGAATTGTATTATATGGGATATGGTAAGTACAGGAGAATCCGTAAACCGTAATCAGACAGGTATTTATACTCCACAGAAAGAATATTGGTCAATGGGGTATAAAACTATTCGTCAGGCAAATACCTTGATAGCCAATCTGCCTGCTTATGTAGGAAAGCTGAAGGGGGCTGAGGCTTGGATTGCGGAAGCGAAGTTTATTCGTGCTTATGTTTATTTCGCAATGGTGAAACGTTATGGTGGGGTACCTATATTGGAGGCTCCCCAAGAACTTACAGATAATGAAAAAGAATTGTGGGTAGCGCGTAGCAGCCATGAAGAATGCATTGATTTTATTCTTTCTGATTTGGATTATGCTATTGACAATTTGGGTATAACAAAGGTATCGGGCCGTGGTAATAATAAGTTTGTCGCAGCCGCTTTTAAGTCTCGGGTTGCTTTGTATGCCGGTTCGGTTGCCCGTTACGGACAGAAGTTTAACTTCTCGGGAAAAGAGACAAGCAAGCAACTCTGCGGCATTCCGCAGGATAAAGCAAACGATTATTTTACGCAAGCTTACAAAGCTTCCAAGGTAGTAGAAGAGGGTGGTTATAGGCTATATGAAGGGAATACTGATAAGGAAGCCAATTTCCGTGACGTATTTTCGAATGCAGATAAAAGTGATGAATCTATCTTAATCCGTCAATACAGCAAAAACGACTATGTGCATAGCTTCGACGCTGTTTATTGCCCGCCACGTATGACTGCTACCTATGGTGACCGCTATAATGTAACTTTAGATTGGGTGGAACTATTTGACGGACTGCCCATTGATCCGACTACAGGATACTTGAAAACTACAGATGATAAAGGCAACTATATTGTATATAATGACGTGAAAGATTTGTTGGATAATGCCGAACCCCGTTTGAGAGGTTCCTTGCTGCTGCCCGGACATACCTATAAAGGTATTGAGCTAGACATTCGCTTTGGTATTATTAAGGAAGAAATCGATCCGTCGACTCCTATTGAGAAGTTTATCAAGGACGATGGACAAACTACCGTAAACTATACCAATAATGCTTGGTTCAAAGCAAATGTATTGACCACCACCGAAAATGTGAAAGAACAGAAACCCTATGTAACGTCTACTGGGGCAAATCTGAACAAGAGCGGAATGGACGGTCCCGCCAATGGCGGAACAAACAATACATTGACTGGTTTCCATGGTGCTAAATGGTTAAACTTAAACTGGACGATTGCAGAAACTCAATTACATAGCTCCGCACAATCCTGGATTGATATCCGTTATGCCGAGATTTTGTTGAACAGGGCTGAGGCTGCTTTGGAATTGTTCCAAAATGGAGTATCGACGCTAGATGGAACCAACTTGCAGCAAGATGCTTATGAATGCATGAATAAAATACGTGCCAGAGCTGGTGCAGAGCTGTTAACCAGCCCATCTGAATTATCTAATGTCTCACGTGAAGGTGTGGAACGTGGGCAGGGTGTTGGAGCTTTCATTTATGCTCCGAATGAAGGCTTACATAAGATTCGTGTAGAACGCTATAAAGAATTGGCCTTCGAGCATAAGATTTATTGGGATTTGCGTCGTTGGTTTACTTTCGATTCACAGATTTATCAATATCGTCGCAGAATGTTATCTCCGTTCTTGTTTGCTAAAGGGGCAACGGTAAATGAAGCAGGCAATCCGGTGGGTAAGTATATCTTCGATACCCGCGTATGTGAAAGAGCCAATAATTCATTGACGTTTGCTACCAAGAACTATTATGATAAAGTTCCTGATAGAGAGCGTAAGATAAATCCATTGCTTGAGCAAAATGACCAGTATTAATTTGAAAAAGGGAAATGATATGAAAAAGATATTTAATGTAATATTAGCTACTGTATTTGTATTGGGATTTTCATCCTGCGAAAAGGATAATTATGATGCCCCCGATGCAGGTGTATACGGACAGGTTGTCGATCATAACGGCAAACCACTCCAGACAGCAATGGGAAAGGGAAGTATGAAGATTCAGATTACGGAAATGAGTTATACAGGCAATGATGAATCAGTTGTGGTAACTCCGCAAGAACTGAATTTGAAGCAGGATGGTTCGTATTCCAATTCCAAGCTGTTTGCCGGAACTTACCGTATGATTCCTCTGGAAGGTGCTTTCTATCCTTACAATACGGAAGGGGAAACGGTTGAACTGAAGAATGGCAAAATGGCTGAACGTAACTTTGCAGTCACCCCCTATCTGGAAGTTGAATGGGTGACAGAGCCTTATCTGACTCCTGATAATTTATTGAAGTGTGTAGTGAGGTTTAAGCGGATTGCAAAAGAAGGAACTGCCATGCCGGACGTGAATAATATACAATTATATATTTCACATACACAGTATTGCGGAACAGAATCGGATGGAAACTACACACCGAGTTCTATGAAAATAGTGAATACGGATGAGGGTAAGTCTATTGAATTGACTTCCAAGATGGCTTTCAAATATTCCAATACTTATTGGGTAAGAGTTGGAGCTTGTTGTAATGACACTTACAAGAAATA
The DNA here is from genome assembly GCF_030151085.1 of Bacteroides sp. Lineage (GTDB taxonomy): Bacteria > Bacteroidota > Bacteroidia > Bacteroidales > Bacteroidaceae > Bacteroides. Next base: position 59,781 of record NZ_JASLER010000099.1, read on the forward strand.
TAACTTTACCGATATAAAGAAAATAGATATCAAATTGAATTAGCAAAATAAGTAGGTAGGTAATTAGGTAGGTAAGGAGGGTATTTGTTTCCGAAATAAGTGCCCTCCTTCTTTTTAGGAGATTATTGCTGAAACTACTTGCGATTAATCTCTTTTTAATGTCTTATTAATTATTTATTTCACTTTCTGTTAATGGGGCAAGGTTACATTTGCAAAATAAAAGCTTAATATCATGAAGAATTTATATATCACTATTTGTACTGTTGCGTGCCTATTGGTTTCATCCTTTGGCTATGCACAATCAGAATGGAAAAATAGTTTCTCCACTCAAGGAGAAGTACTGAAAACAGTGGGGCGGGGAGATTGTAGTATTGCAGACGGTGTGTTTCGTTCAAAAGGTTCTTATGCTTGCTTTGGTAAGCCCGAATGGAAAAACTACACAATGTCTTTTAAAGCTCGTGCGCCTAAAGAAGCAGAACAAGTTCAAATCTGGGCGGGATTTCGTGCCAATAATCGTTTCGACCGTTATGTAGTTGGCATTAAAGGTGGATTACAGGATGATTTATACCTGATGCGCATGGGATATATGGGTACAGACGAATTTATGGGTGTTCGTCCGCTAGGCTTCCACCCGGTGCCGGGCGATTGGTATAACTTGAAGGTGGAAGTATGTGGTAGCCGTATTCGCGTATTCTTGAATGATGAAAAGGAACCACGCATGGATATAACGGATAAAAACGGCAACTTAGCACCTTCGGGTCCCGTCACTTTGGGAGGTGGTTGGATTGAAACAGAGTTTGACGACCTTGTTGTTACTCCGCTGGAAGAAGATGCATTGAAGAATGTGAAAGTGGCAGAATACCGCAAGGCAGTAACTCCACAGGAGAAAGAAAGTAAGCGTCGGCTTGCAAGAGCAAATTATTCGTCTGTTAAAGTGAATGAACTGAAGGAGGGGCGCACGGATATTTCATTGGATGGCAATTGGCTGTTTATGCCTGGATATCAGTTGGACGATAAAGAGAAAGCTGTATCCACAACAACGGACGATAAGAATTGGCATGTAATGTCTGTCCCTGATTTTTGGAATCCTATCCGTATCTGGCTGCATGGCGAAACTATGCCTTCGCCTACAGGCGCTCAGCCTAAAGGTGTTTCAGATACATACTATCAACAGGAAACGGACCGTTGCGAAGGTTATTCATTCGATTACAGGAAAACGAATGCCGCTTGGTATCGGCAATGGATAGAACTTCCCGCAGGAGTTGAAGGCAAGAATATGACTTTGACTTTCGATGCCATTTCAAAGGTGGCGGAGATATATATCAATGGAGAACTGGCAGGCTCGCATATCGGCATGTATGGTGAAATACAGGTGGATGGAAGTAAATTACTGAAACCCGGCAGAAACCTGATAGCAGTGAAAGTGACGCGCAAAGCAGATGACAGTTCTTCCGAGGGTGGTAGTGCTGCTATTGATTTCTTCTATTCTTCTGTTCGCGAAAGTGAACAAGAGGGTGGGAAGGTAGCTGTGAAAACCAATATTCTGAAAGATATAGCGCATGGATTTTACGGTGATGAGCCTGCCGGTATCTGGCAACCGGTGAAACTTACCGTCACCAATCCTGTGAAAGTGGAAGACGCCTTTATAAAGCCTACTTTGGAAGGAGCTACCTTCGATTTGACTGTGAAGAATCACGATGGTAAGAAGAATCAGTTCGACCTCTATACCGACATTGTGGACAAAGAAACCGGCTCTGTCCTTTATAGCAGTCTTTCTTTGCCGAAACTGGTGTTGAATGCCGGTGAAGAAAAGATGTTTACCTACAGTGTGAATGCGTTGAAGCCTCGTCTCTGGACACCTCAATATCCTAATCTGTACGATTTCCGGTTTCGATTGGTTACTGCCAAAGGAACTGAATTAGACTGTTTGACAGAAACGTCAGGCTTCCGTACTTTCGAAGTGAAGGAAGGTCTGTTCTTCCTGAACGGTAACCGCTATTGGTTGCGAGGTGGCAATCATATTCCGTTTGCCCTTGCCCCTAACGACTTGAATCTAGCCAATACCTTTATGCAACTGATGAAAGCCGGCAACATAGACGTCACTCGTACCCACACTACTCCTTGGAACAAACTTTGGATGGGTGCTGCCGACAAAAATGGCATCGGCGTTAGCTTCGAAGGCACCTGGCCTTGGCTGATGATTCACTCCACCCCATTGCCCGATGCAAAACTCATCGAAATGTGGAGGGAAGAGTTTCTCACTTTGTTGAAGAAATATCGTAACCACCCTTCGCTGCTCTTCTGGACGGTGAATAATGAAATGAAATTCTACGACAACGATGATGACCTGGAACGTGCCAAAGAGAAATACCGTGTGATTTCTGACGTGGTAAAAGAAATGCGTCGCATTGATCCTACACGTCCCATTTGCTTCGATTCCAATTATCAGGCAAAAGGCAAAAAAGAGAAGTATGGTGCCGACTTTATGAGTAGCATAGATGATGGAGACATTGACGATATGCACGCCTATTACAACTGGTATGACTTTTCGCTTTTCCGCTTCTTCAATGGAGAATTTCAGCAGAAGTTTAAGATGCCCGAACGCCCGCTTATCAGTCAGGAGATGTCGACCGGATATCCTAATAATGAGACCGGACATCCTACCCGTTCCTATCAGTTAATCCATCAGAATCCTCAATCGCTGATTGGTTACGAGTGTTATGACTTCGCCGATCCTAAATCATTTCTTACCACACAGGCATTCATAACAGGAGAGTTGGCAGAGGCGCTTCGTCGTTCCAATGACCAGGCATCGGGTATCATGCACTTTGCTCTTCTCACTTGGTTCCGCCAGGTGTACGATTATCAAAAGATCGAGCCCTATCCAACCTATTATGCCTTGAAACGTGCTTTGCAGCCCGTATTAGTGAGTGCTGAACTGTGGGGACGTAATCTGTATGGTGGAGATAAACTGCCAACCCGTATTTATGTAGTAAACGACCGTGAAAATGGTACTGCTTTACAGCCTACTTTGTTGCGATGGGAAGTACAAGACGAAACCGGAAAGAAACTGGTTTGGGGGATTGAAGAACTTCCGGCTGTGAAGCACTACGGACGTTACTATATTGAACCCAATATCCAATTGCCTACTAACTTGCCCGCTGATAAGGTGAAAGCCAAACTAGTGTTGAAGTTAACCGAGAATGGTTTGCCTGTATCAGAAAATGAATATAACTTGCTGTTAGCCCGCAAAGACTGGAACATAAACCAAATAGCCGCCGAAGGCAGCAAAGTGATTCTTTTGGACAAGGATGGTATAAAGAACAAACTTGATTTCCTTCATATAAACTATCAAACAGTTTCTACTATAAAAGAACTGCTAACCCCCAAGCAGAAGGCAAGCCTCTGCATTATTTCAGGGCTGACTGCATGCACCAATGAAGAAAAGGAGATGATTCGCTCTTATCAGTCGAAAGGTGGCACATTACTTTTGCTGAATAGTAAAGAGGTAGCGAAGACTGTTTATCCGGAACATATCACAGATTGGATTATTCCGACAGAAGGTGATATTGTGAATATGGAGCGTAATGACGCCCCGGTATTTGATGGAATCGATGTGCTGGAATTACGTTATTTCAACAATAATAAGCGCGAAATCCCATTGGCTTGTAATGCTACCCTGAAAGTAAACCGGAACGAAAACCTGATAGAGCTGGCAGGACAGATGAAGATACATGCCTATATCGACGGTGGAAAACCGGAAGACCGTATTCGTAAAATAGATTCGATGCGCGGGTTGACTTTACTTCAGATAAAGGATGGGAAAGGATTGGCTACAGTTTCTACTATGTGTACCGAAAAGGCTGATACCGACCCGATAGCAGGAAAGCTTTTGGTCAACATGATTAATGAACTGTTGAAATAGCAAGAAAACAAATATTACCCTTTAATACTGATATGATACTTATGAAAAAACATTTGTCTTTCTTTTGTCTCTTTACTATGCTTTTCCTTTTTTCGGCGTATGCCGGAGAAGGAAGGCATACCATCCCATTGACGGGAGGTGGCTGGTCATTGTGGTTCGATAAGGAAGCGAGCTGGCAGAACGATCGTCTTTACCTTCCGGCTGATATAACAGATTTGTCTTTGCTGCCTGTGAATCAACCCACAGGTGGCTGGCAAGTTTTGAGTAAAAACCCTGATGCCGTTTCGGTAGAAGTGCCGGGTACGGTAGAGGAATATCTTACCGTTTCTGATAATCCTCGCCCGGAGCATTTTAAGGGAGTCAGCTGGTGGTATCGTAAGATTGCAATTCCGGCAGACCAGAAGAACAAGCGTTTTATTATCTACTTTGAATCTGTCAGGATGCGTGCAGAAGTTTATCTTGATGGTAAGCTTGTGGCTTACGATCTGATTGGTGAGACTCCCTTCCATGTGGATATCACCGATGAGGCGAAACCGGGAACGGAACAACTGCTGGCAGTACGCATAACCAACCCCGGAGGTAACTTTCACTGGCAGGACTTCGATATACAGAAATGGGGAGAGTATAATATTCCTCCAGCAAGAGGTTTCAGCGGGATTATTGGTAGAGTAAAGTTGGAGAGTGTGAATCCTGTATTTGTTTCTGATATCTATATGCAGAATACTCCTGAAATGACTAAGGTGAATGCAATTTTATCTTTCACGAACGAAACAGCTTCCAGTGTGAAGCAGGATCTTGAACTTATAGTAGCAGAAAAGACCAATCCGGACAAAGTGGTATTCCGGCAGACATTGAAAAAGACCTCTTTTCCCTCAGGAAACCATGAGATAACGATTCCAGTCAGTGTTCCCGATGCCAAGCTCTGGGATTTATCCACTCCTGAACTATACACTTGTAATGTTCAGATTAAGAAAGGCAAGACGATAATCGATCAAGACAAAAAGACTTTCGGTTTCCGTTGGTTCACGGTGGATGGGGTCGGTAAGGATGCAGTTTTGCGCTTGAATGGTCGGCGAGTGATGCTGAAAAGTGCAATCAGTTGGGGGTACTTCCCCGTTACGGGACTGATTGCAACGACCGAGATGGCGGAAAAGCAGGTTCTTACTGCTAAAAAGTTAGGCTTGAATATGTTGAATTTCCATCGCTGCATTGGTAGTCCGATTGTTCTTGAAAAGGCCGACGAGTTAGGGCTGCTCTATTATGAGGAACCGGGTTCGTTCCATTCGGCTAATCATGATCCGTTTATTCGTACGATTGTGAATGAGAAATTGAAGCGCATGGTATACCGTGACCGTAGCCATCCGAGCCTTGTCATTTTTAATCTGATAAATGAGTTTGGAGGCAGGTTGTCACAGGATAAAGAGCTGGTAGCAAAGCGTATGAATGATATGCGTGAAGCTCATGCCGTAGACCCTAGTCGAATAATGTCGTTTACATCCGGTTGGGCAGGCAGTGAAGATAAAGAAGAAGATTCTAAAGCACATATGTTGCCGTTTGATACAACTCTATACCGGAAAGGTTGGTTCGATAATCATCGTGCCGGAGGACCGGAAACATGGGTGGAAAATTACTATAAAGGTCCCCGGGATAACATTATGTACACCAACAATCGGACAGAAGTTTACCTGAGGGGTGAAGAAGGAGCTATTTCTACTCCTCCCCGAATTCAGTTGATAAACGATAAAATTGCGGGCAACGGTAAAACCGGCTGGGATGGTCTTTTCTGGAAAAACCAGTATAAGGCTTTTACTGAATACTTTCAGGAAAAGAAACTTGCACCCCACTTCGGCACTCTTGATGAACTGACTCGTGGCATGGGCAATGTGTCTTTTGAACATCAGGGAAGGCGTATCGAGGGCATGAGAATGCAGAACCTGGGTGATGCCTATATGGTCAATGGATGGGAAGCGATGCCTTATGATAATCATTCCGGTATTGTGGACATCTATCGCAATCCTAAAGGAGATGCTTCTATATTGGCTTACTATAACCAGCCGCTATATGTGGCCGTTGCTTCGCGCAATCAGGTCGTAAAGCTTCCGGGCAGCGCAACGGTCGATTTCTATATCGTGAATGAGAAGAATCTGAAAGGCGATCATACGCTTGAGATAAAGATGGTGGCTCCCGATGGAAAAGTCGTTTATACCCGGAATGAAAAAGTAACTATCAAAGGTGGTGAAGTGTTCGGTCAGCTTTTACTGGAGAATGTGGAGATTCCTGTAGACAGTAAGGAAGGTACCTATCGCATAAAAGCTGAAATAAAAGCAGACAATCAACAGATATGTGCACAGGGACACGACGAGGTAGTGGCTGTAAACTGGCAAGTAGCTGATTTAGCAGGTAATGGGGCTTATTATGGAACAGATAGTGACAAAGACAAAGTGGCTTCTTTCTATAAAAAAGCGACCGGAAAAGAACTTTCTGCCTTTACTTCCGAAGCGGGTAAACTGGACTGGCTTGTGGTGAACCGTTCGTCTTTGGACGAACCTGTTGTTATCCCTTCGGCTTATTTTAAAAATCAGAAGGGGGAATCTACGCTGAAGGCTACCTGGTTTAGCGAGCCTGATATGAATATCGTGGCCTCTGTAAAAACGAATATGGAGCTTAACCGGAGTTTTGTGGATGGCGCACAGCCGGATGAGTCTGTTCCTGCCAACCAGCCCTTCTCTGTGATATGGGAAGGGGAGATTTATCCGCCTGAATCAGGACAATATCTACTTGGTGTTGAAACCAATCGGGGGGTACGTATGTACGTTGACGACCAACAACTGATTGATGAGTATTATAATGATTCTCCCATGAAGCAAGACAGACCTGTGGTGATGGAAGCCGGTAAGCCGGTAAAGGTACGGGTAGTATATCGTCAGACCCATCAGTCCGGTCAGATACAATTGAAGTGGTCCCGGCCAAGCGCGGCGGTGATTGCTCCGCAGGAGTTATTTGAACGTGTGAAGAAAGATGGCACTACTTTAATTCTCCTAGGCTGCACTGAAACATGGATGAAAGCTGTTGCCGAATATACAAACACGGTATATAATGGTTATTATAATGTAGGAAAGAACTGGATTGGCGGAATTCATTTTGTAAAAGAGCACCCCTTATTTGCTGGTCTTCCGGTGAATAATGCCATGAATTGGCCTTATCAATCGGTGGTGAAGAATGGCGACCAGAGATTTGGCTTCCGCATGCATGGAGAAGAGTTGGTAGTCGGCTCTTATCGGAGTACTCCATTTGAATTAGGTACAGCTGTGGGTGTCATCCCTTGTGGAAAAGGAAAGATTATATTCTCTTCACTGGATATTGCGGACAAACTGGATGAACCGTCAGGACCAGCAGAAGTGGCCAGAAAAATATTGTGCAACTATATCAAATACTCTTTGAACAAACAATAATATGAATCGAAACTATTCAGACAATGCGGCAGGTAAGAAAAGTCCTGCAAATGCGTTTTTCAAGTTAGGTATAGCGGCTATGATAGCCCTGATGGCAATGCTTCCTACGAATATTGCCGGTGCACAGACTGTAAAACAGCAACTGCTTAGGCAGAGTATCAAAACCGTCTATCCCACAAAAGACTGGGTTATATCCGACTTTGTAGTGACTGACTCTGAGTTTGGGGCTAAAGCCCAGCCGGGATTTGACAACAGGGCTGCTTTCCAGGCAGCTATTGATGCCGCATATAAGAATGGTGGCGGGGTAGTGTATATACCTGCCGGAAATTACGAATTCCGTAGTACACAAGTGGGGACTAAAAACGTCCGAGTTCGCCAGGGGCGCTCGGAAGGAAATAAAGAGTTTCATTTCGAGTATGTGCTGCGTCTGCATCCCGGGGTACAGCTTCGGGGTGACTGGACTGCCCCCGAATCGAATAACGGGAAAGTCCTTGGAACCATTCTCGAAGTGCGCACCGGCAAGAATTCACCGAATCATGATGGAAGTGTGGAAAGTTGGTGGAACGACGGGCAGGCTGGAAACGCGCTTCGTACCACCTACACAAGCATAGCTGATAGATTCATAGAAATGAATGCAGGTACCGGAGTTACCAATCTCTCTATCTGGTATCCCGAACAGGATATTAAGGATGTAGCACCCTATCCGTGGACGTTGTTCCAAACCCAGGGAGATTGCGCAACGATAGAGCATGTCACGCTCGTAAACTCTTACAACGGTTTCAACTCCGCCCCTAGCGAACTGCATTATGTGCTGGACAGTTATATAACAGCCCTTAATAAAGGCATCGAAGTGCATGTATGTACCGATATCGGGCGTATTGAAAATGTCCGGATAAGTCCCCAATACTGGGCTAATTCAGGACTTCCGGGAGCTCCCTCTCTTGCTGATGTAACAGCCTATACAAAAGCGAACGGCATAGGATATCAAATGCACCGTTCGGACTGGGAATATGTTTCTTATCTCCATGTCTCTGGCTATAAAACTGGGGTATGGATAGGCCGTGAACCCGGATTTGCCGATGCACCGAACGCTCAGTTGTACGAGGTTCACGTAGATAACTGCGGGAACGGATTGTACGTTGAGGATGTCAATCCGTATGGCATACTTATATCCAACTCCTCATTTGGAGCCGCCAAAGATGGCAATGCCGTATACTTTTACAAGGATTTCAGCACTTCGGTGCAGTTCAACGGAGTGGATTTCAACGGGCCTGTTGTAAGCGATGGCAAAGATGGAGTCGTATCGTTTGAAAGTTGTACTTTTGACAAATACAACGATTATGCGCTCAAGATAAACAGTGGTAATGTATTGTTGTCCCAGTGTGATTTTAAGAAGAATGCCGGGCATGTATATCTTGGAGCGGATATGCGTACGCTGAAATCAGTCAATTCGGGCTATAAGTGGGAACTGAAGGTTGACAATCACAGCACTTCGGCCAAAGTAGAAGTCATCGCGGGGAAGAAATACGCTTTTGAACCAATTCCTGAGAATATAAAGACAAATATTGACGTGCACCCCAGGCCGATGTCGGACAAAGTCTTGAAAGCAGAACTAGCTAGAGCAACGGGCTATAATAACAATCGTCCTGTAAAAGATGTATCAGCCGACTTGCAATCTGCACTCGATGCAGTGAAAGCTGCCGGTGGAGGTACGCTCTACTTGCCTGCCGGAAGATATCTGGTGAACAATCCTGTCAAAGTGCCTTCGGGAGTGGAACTAAGGGGTTCATGGGATGTGCAACATCACACGCAAAGCGGTGGAACTGCCTTGTTTACCAACTATGATGGCGGAACCGCAGGCGAAAGCGGTGCTTCGCTCATACAGCTCGAAGCCAATGCAGGCATCAGAGGTATAACGCTGGCACAGCTCAATATTGCTTCTGACGGTTTCAGCATTGAAAATCCCAGGAAGACACCGTTCCTGATACAGGGACAAGGTCCGAAGGTGTACATCGTCAACGTAACCATAGCCGTAGGCGACAAAGGGATAGACTTGGCTTCTTATGATACTAGTGGGCACTATGTCGATTATCTGGGTGGTGTGCCTTTACGAGCAGGTATCTGGGTTGGCGGTGGAGCCGAGGGCGGATTCATCCGTAACATGCAGTTTAACCCCCACTATGGATCGAGACTTCCCGAAGGAGGGCAGGGATATCCTGAGGTATTTATGATGCGCTTTGTACAATCTAATTGCAGTGCGCTTAAATTTGCCGATGTCAAGAACCAAACTATTTTCAACAACTTCGTCTATGGTTCGGTATATGGCATACATTTCCTCAAGGATGCAATCACAGGTCGCTATCCGGGGAAAATGACTGTTATTGGTCATGGCTCTGACGGATGTACCTATTCTCTCTTTGTAGAAGATGCGGACAAGGACACTAAGATTATTACCGTTAACTCAGAGTTGGTCAACACCAAAATACCGGACGAACCGGTCAGGGCGTACGTTCTTATGGGCGACAATGTGAATACCGGCAAGGTTCATCCTAATGCTAAACTAATCTTGTACAATAGTGCCTTTTGGGGCAACCCCGTCTTCGGCGCGATTATAAACAATGGTATTGTATCATTTCAGCAAGCCAACTTCACACGCTCAGGTACGCAGGGAGTAGATGTCAGAGGTGGCAAAGCGCATGTGTACACTTCCTATTTCGCTCAAAAAATAACAGAGGATGCTACCGAAAAGGAAGCATATGCTAAACTGGGTGAACGGGGCAAATCAATAGAACTCACCAATAACTACTATATCTCCGGTCTTCGGTATAACAAGTTAGGCGGGGGATTGATTTATGGTTCAGATGAAAAGTAGGTATTCTTTGCACCATTTAATTCATTACTTGCATGTATGAATACACTTCATTGAATATGTTGCTTCTTAACTCTAAAAAGCCCAAAAATTATTCTCTAAAACGGAATAAACAACTAATTTTATGCTCATAAACAAGTAAGTCGTTTGCAAGCAGCCCATGGGTCGTTTGCAAGCATCTCATGGGCTGATAGTAAACGACCCATAGGCTGCTTGCAAACGACTTACTTGTTAGTGACATCTTTAAGATTAGTCTTCCACATATCAGCATTTAGTTTTCCACAGCAGACGAAATAGTTTTGAGCTATACCATTCAGCCCTTGGGCTCCAAATTGATACAGACTACTAAAAAGGCGATTAATATCTCATTTTAATTGAAAATTAATTCTCAGATAAGCACAATATAGCTGACGGCTTAATCTCTGGAATTTACTTTTGCAGCAAGATAATAGCTACAATAAGCTGTAAGTTTTTTAATAACAGATATAACAGATAATACATTATGAAGAATAAGTTATTCGTCACATTGGGGCTTCTTGGCATGAGCATGTTAGCTTACGCCGGTCCCAAGCACTCGCAGGAAACTTCTTATCCAAGTTATAAAGGATTGATTATGGCCGGATACCAAGGCTGGTTTCGCGGACCACAGGATGGAACCAATCAAGGTTATGGTCATTATGGTAGCGGAAAGCAATTCGACGAAAAGCATTGCACGATTGATGCTTGGCCGGATGTAAGCGAATATGAAAAGACCTATGAGACGCCTTTCAGACATGCCGATGGCAGCAAGGCACGTGTGTTCAGTTCGGCCGATAAATCTACTGTCGACCTGCACTTCAAGTGGATGAAAGAGTATGGGGTAGACGGGGTATTTGTGCAACGTTTTTTTAGCAATACCCGTGGAGAGCAGCAGAACTCGGTACCCAACCGCATTTTGACGAATGCCTTAGAAGCTGCTTCAAAATACGACCGTGCCATAGCAGTCATGTATGATTTGTCCGGGCTGAAAAAGTCGGGTGAGGACTGCTCCTTGATTATGGAAGATTGGAAAAGACTGGTAGATAATGAAAAGGTAACTAATCAGGTTGGGAAAAAGACGTATCTGCATCATAGCGGAAAGCCTGTAGTAGCTATATGGGGAGTAGGCTTCCCCGACCGACCTTATAATATAAGGAATATCGGTCTGGATCGTTTGATAGACTTCTTGCAGAATGACCCAGTTTACGGTGGGTGCACGGTGATGCTGGGTGTTCCTACTTTCTGGCGCAGTCTGGAAGCCGATTGTATCAATGACCCCTATCTACATACAGTAATTAAGCAGGCGGATATTGTTCTGCCATGGACTGTTCAGCGCTTTTCTCCTTTATTGCACAATGACATGGACCGTTTTCGTGACTTGGTGATTGAAGATATTCGCTGGTGCAAGGAGAATGGCGTAGATTATGTTCCTGCCGTAACTCCTGGGTTCAGTTGGCACAATCTCAGCAAACTGGAGTTCCCGGATGACGTGAAGCCGGTCGGCAGTATTCCCCGTCAGGGAGGGCGTTTCTATTGGCAGCAGCTTTCTACCGCAATGTTGGCAGGAGCTGAGATGATTTATGTAGCTATGTTTGATGAAGTTGACGAAGGCACCGCCATCTTCAAGTGCACCGGTGAGCCTCCGGTTAGTGACACTGCCAAGTTTATTGATATGGACGGGCAGCCTTCCGATCATTATTTGTGGCTGACGGGCGAAGCTGCCCGCATGCTGAGAAAAGAGATTCCTTTGACGTTTACGATGCCTGTTAGGAAATAGTTAATGAAAAAAGATACCTGGTGAAATTTGAATATACCATGAAAGATAAGAAGATTTTAGCTGGAATAGCCTATACTGTTCTGTTCCTTTTCGCAGGAATAGGAGGGAACTGTTGGGCGCAAACAGAAAATACAAATTTATATTGGAATCTGCGTACACAGATGACACCTTTACGCTTACCGCTACCACCAGTTGGCTATAAACCGCAATATCTGGATTTGAATACAGACGGAAAACCGGATGCCATCCAATCTGTTACCCATAACGATATTCCCATTCTGTGGCTGGATGATGACGGCAATATGAAGAAAGGAGACTTGGAAGGCGATATGGTGAATGATTGCCTGTTGATTGACCGCAACAAGGATGGTGTTTACGGAGGGCAGGGCGACTTGATTATCGACTGGGTGGACACGAATGGCGACGGAAAAGCCGATATGCAGATTCTGATAGAGTATCCTAAAGAGCGAACAGGAGAAGTGTGGCCCAACGGGCATTATATGATTATGATGGATCTGGATCACGACAATGTCTTCAATTATATCAACTGGAATAATTTCACTCTTCAATGTTGGGATCGTAGCGGACTGTCCGATTTCTACGAGGATTATAGCGGACGGACTGCTTTCCTGAAGATACACACTTCTACGTATGACATGAAGGACTTGCGCTTGAATTGGGAGAATCCCTTCTTGTTCTATGATCCCGACAAGGACCACTTGACCGAAATGGCTATCCGTATGGTTGACTCTCCTAAGATACACGACCCCAAGGCACCCTCCAACAGCTATGTGAACCGCCAATTGGAAGGACGTGTGGACTGGGTGTCATTGGCTGTCGATCTGGATAATGACAATACCACCGGCAATGAATTTGATTTCGACTTCACACTCAGTTTTCAAGGAGAGGGCTTTGATTATAGGGATCAGGTTCATCCTATTCAGAATGTGCGCGGATTGCCAGAGGCTGACCCATTCTTTATGGACCCTCGTTACCGCCAACTGAAAGAACTGATTTACCCGGATCATGACAGTGCACAGAAACTTATTTTTCAGCGTGGTAGATGGAACCGCATCAACTTTGTATATGACGAAGACGATGATTGCAGCCGTTGGGAACGTGTAGAACTCTACGACCCAAGAGATCCATTCAAAGTGGGGTGGAACAAAGGAGGCATTGATAACAATAAGCAGAGCGATGCTGCCGGTGACCGCGGCGAATGGGACATGGATAATTCGGGCAATGCCCGTCTCTACCTAAGCCGTTTTGATGGGCGGCTGCATCTTTATGGAGCCGAGACTGGCGTTTGGCGTATAGACCAGAATGCCGAATATTATGAAGGATGGGATCGCATGTGGATGGGAAATCGTGACCCTAAGCGCTTTGCAACTGTGCTTTATAGCGACCGTGATGCGAATGGCTTCTTTGATCATATAGAGTATGACTTGGATGGTGATGCCAAGATGGAGACTATCATCGATTTTAAAGACTTGGCTATAGATGACGCCTGTCAATTGATAGATGTCTCTCATTTTACTTACAAAGATTATCTTGCTTTGGGTAAACGTATGTCCGAAGGGATTTGGAAACGTGCGGGGCAAGCCGTGCAAGTTGCGCGCCAATATGGTGTGGAGCCTTTATGGTATGCCAAATGGATGCAAACCTCTACTAGCCGTGAGAAATACAATCGTGGATATTGGTTGCAGTTCTATCTCTATAAGGATTTGGAGAACCTCTTTATCCGTCAGGGCGATGCCGGGAAACTCCGTTTGTTGAATCAGGCCTATTACTCTGGCAATTGGTCGTTGGTAGCGAAGAAGGGCAATGAAGGTTTTCACTTCTTTTCGGAGGAAGATATTGCTTCCATTCGTTCGTCGGCAAAGACTCGTTGGGGAAAGGCGATTGTAGCAGATTTAAAGCAGAAGGTACAGCAGAGGCGGATGCACCCGTTGGAAGTTCCCAAAGAAGAAGGTGGTCATTTTCATGATTACTTCTGTCCGGTGCATAATTTGCAGTTCACTTTCCGATGGGACAAGCCACTGGCACACTACTGTTCGGCTTGCAAAAAAGAGTGGACAGGAGTGGGGTGTTATGACTGGGCATGGGGTTACGAAGTACACATGCTCAACAAAGATTATCTCTATCAGTGCATGTACCTCTATCTGGCAACGGGGAAACAAAAATATGCCGATTACATCCGAACAATGTTATTGGACTATGCCGGTAAATATGCCGGTTGGTTTGAGCACAATGCTGGGCGACAAGCAACAGATAAACATAGCGGCAAAGCATTTGCCCAAAGCCTTGATGAAGCAAATTGGGCTACGAAAGTTGCTATGACATACTCCGTTATCAAGCCTCTTTTGACAGAAAAAGAAGTTAAAACCATTGAAGACGGATATCTCACCCCCGCTGCTATTCTGCTGCTGCACCGCCCTGCGGAAGCAAACTGGCAAATGTGGCATAACAGTGGGCTGGTTGCTCTGGGTATTGCTTTGGAAAACGATTCTATTGTCGATGTAGCCATCAATAAAGAGAGGTTCGGCTATCATTATTTAATAGGCAAACATAAGAATGATGACGGTTGGATCAATGAAGGCTCTCCCCATTACCATTACTATCCGTTGGAAGCCTTGTTGTTTACAGCCAATGCGGTGAAGTGCCGGGGAGTCAAGTTGTTTGATGAAGACCTGCATGATATGTTTGCCGAGCCTGTGAAGGGCACTTACCCCGATTTGTCTTTTCCTGCCCATAGCGACGGTTGGTATGGTGCAAACCTGCTTTCGCAATCAGCGCTCTATGAAGTGGCGAATGCGCGGTTTAGTAATCCTCTCTTAAAGCGGGTACTACAACTGACATATAGCCGTAAGAAACGCCTCGACCCGGAAGCTCTACTGAATAATCAGGCAATAGAAGGAGCTAATGAGCCACTGATTCAGTCCAGTTATTCGTTCGATACTTCGGGCTTCTGCCTGTTACGTAGTGAGGCTCGTACGGTAGTATTGAAGTTTGGTGGCGAAGGTATCGGTCATGGGCATCCCGACAAACTTTCTATTACCATTCATGATGGCAATAGGGAGTTGGTTTCCGATTTTGGTACTTCCGGTTATGGAATTCCTGATTATCTGAAGTGGTATAAGCGCAGCCTCTCACACAATACGGTGATTGTGGATGCAAAAGACCAGAAGCGAAGCGTAGGCAAACTCCTGAACTTCTTTCCGCGTCCCGATGGCGGATATGCTGAAGCGGAGACTACAACGGCTTATCCGGGCGTAAAGATGAAGCGCAGTATGGACTTGAAAGGCACTCATCTGCAAGATGTATATACTTGTGTTTCGGACACTTCGCATATCTATGAATACGTTATCTTGTTCAACGAAAAGCCTGCGATAGAGGGGGCGTCTGTAGCCACTATATTGAAAGGAAGCGAGGTGCACGGACGGATTCATAACACGTTCTCCTATCCTTATCAACCGGGATTTATTTGCCGTACTTCGGCTGCATCGGTTCGCTTCGACGTTACCGAAGGCGAAGTGCTGGAAGTTGTGTTGGGCGAAGCTTCGGGAATACCTGCTAATCCAACAGTAAAAGAGGGACCCGGTGCGGGAGACATAGCGGTAAAACCCTGTTATCCCTTGATTATCCGTACCAAAGGGGATACAATGACGGTGAAAGCAGATTGGAACTTTATGCATTAATTGAATAAACATAAACTTATTATAATATGAAAAGCAGATACTATATGCTGTTGTTAGCTGTTGGATTCGGATTGTTATCCTGTGCCGAAAAAAACTCGTCGGAAGAATATACCGACCAAGTGAATGTATTCATTGGAACCGGAGGACATGGTCATACCTTTCCAGGGGCAACATTGCCTCATGGTATGGTACAATTAAGTCCCGACACCCGTTTGATGGGGTGGGACGCATGTTCCGGTTATTATTATGACGACTCCTCTATTATGGGATTCAGTCACACCCATCTTAGTGGGACGGGTATCGGAGATTATGGTGACATTCTATTTATGCCGGTAGTCGGAGAGAAACCATTAGTGGCAGGTACTGCCGGAAAACCGGATGAAGGATATCGCTCCCGTTTCTCGCATGAACAGGAAAGCGCCCGTCCGGGATATTATCAGGTTTTATTAAAAGATGATTCTATTAATGTGGAACTGACTGCTACACTCCGTGCCGGCATGCACCGCTACACCTATCCTAAAGCAGACGATGCCCGTTTAATCATTGATATGGAACCAACGATTCACGGTCATCAGCATCCTGTTACCCAAATCCGCATCGTGAATGATTCTACTATTGCCGGAATGAAATATACCAAGGGCTGGGCAAAGCATCATTATGTTTATTTCCATGCAACATTTTCCAGTCCCTTTACTTATAAACTATACTCTGATACCATTTATCAGCCCGATAGCACGTCTGTTACAGTAAGCACAGCAAAAGCGGTACTCACTTTCAACAATCTTTCTGCCAATAAATGTGTGATGGCTAAAGTCGGTATATCCAGTGTGGATGAAGAAGGTGCCCGAAAGAATGTAACGGCGGAAATCCCCGACTGGAATTTCGACAATGTGCAACAGAAGGCAAATGTAGCTTGGAATGAAGCTTTAGGCAGAATTGATGTAGAGACTTCGGACAAAGACGACCGTACCGTCTTTTATACCTCTTTGTATCATACCTATATCCAGCCAAGTCTGGCCTCGGACGTAGATGGGCGTTATCGTGCCATGAGCCATGAAATCAAGCAAGATACAGCTTATATAAACTATACCGTATTCTCTTTATGGGACACTTTCCGTGCCGCCCATCCGCTATATACCATCATAACCCCGGAATTGAACCAAGCCTTTATCCGTTCTTTGCTTCGTAAATACGATGAGTCGGGCATTCTGCCTAAGTGGGAATTGGCATCTAACGAAACGGGCACGATGATTGGCTATCATGCCGTATCTGTCATTGCCGATGCAATGATGAAGAAGCAATGCAACTTCGATGTGAACAAGGCTTTGGAAGCATGCATCCGTTCTTCGGTGTACGATACTACCGGCATAACGCCGATGATGGACCGCGAGATTCTTCTCGAAAAGCTTATGTCCCCAGCTATCAAGTATAAGAATGAACTGGGCTATATTCCTTGTGATAAAGTAGGCGGTTCTGTTTCGCAAGGATTGGAAATAGCCTACAATGATTGGCTGATAGCACAATTGATGAAGGAGAATAACCGCAAGGACTTGTATGATAAATATATGGATTTGTCCAAGGCATACCGCAATTACTTCGATCCGGAAACCAAGTTGATGCGTGGACGGTTGAGTGATGGTAGTTGGATAACTCCTTTTGACCCTTCGTCTGTGCAACGTCCCAGCAATTATGTAGAGGGCAATGCCTGGCAATGGGCATGGTTTGTGCCGCAGGATGTAGATGGATTGATGGAACTGGTTGGCGGCAAGGAAGCATTTGTTGCTCATCTCGATACGCTGTTCACTACAAGCTCCGAATTGACGGGTGATCCGAATGCCGCTGCCGATGTAACGGGTATGATCGGTCAATATGCTCATGGCAATGAACCGAGTCATCATATTCCTTATCTATACAACTATGGCGGAGAACCTCACAAAACGCAAGCTTTGGTCGATCATATTCTCCGTACCCTCTACCATAATAATCCCGACGGACTTTCGGGGAATGAAGATGTCGGTCAGATGTCAGCTTGGTATGTACTTAGTTCAATGGGATTCTATTCATTCTGCCCGGGACGTCCGGTTTATGAGATAGGTCGTCCGTTATTCGATAAAGTGACCATTCATTTGGAGAACGGGAAAGACTTTGTTATCCGTACAAAGAATAATAACAAAGAAAATAAGTATATTCGCTCCATGAAGTTGAATGGAGAGAATTTGGAAGTACCTCGCTTCTCTCATTTCGATTTGATGAAAGGTGGAGAACTTATATTAGAAATGGAAAAGTAAGAATACTATGAGAAGAAGAATTGCTTTATGTATTGCTATATCGCTGTGCGCTGGGCTGAATGCCGGCAGTAATCCGGGAATCTATAAGAAAGGCTGGATCGATTTTAATAAAAACGGTATAAAGGATGTCTATGAAGATCCTTCGGCACCGATTGATGCCAGGGTGAAGGACTTGTTGTCTCAAATGACACTGGATGAGAAAACCTGCCAGATGGCTACCTTGTATGGTTCAGGGCGAGTTCTGAAGGATTCCTTACCTACAGTTGGCTGGGCAAATGAAATTTGGAAAGATGGTATAGCTAATATAGACGAACAAGCCAATGGCTTAGGTAAATTTGGTTCTTCAATATCTTATCCATATACCCGCAGTGTAGATAACCGACACACCATTCAACGTTGGTTTGTAGAAAGCACCCGCCTCGGAATACCGGTCGATTTTACCAATGAGGGCATTCGTGGCTTGTGCCATGACCGCGCTACCATGTTTCCTGCCCAATGTGGACAGGGGGCGACTTGGAATAAGAACCTGATTCGTGAAATAGCTCATGTCACTGCCAATGAAGCGAATGCATTGGGATATACTAATATTTATTCGCCCATTCTGGATATTGCCCAAGACCCCCGTTGGGGGCGCGTAGTAGAATGCTATGGTGAAGACCCTTTCCTAGTAGGAGAAATGGGCAAACAGATGATAACCGGACTACAGGAGAAAGGTCTTGTAGCTACTCCCAAACATTTTGCTGTATATAGTATTCCGGTAGGTGGGCGTGACGAAGGTACTCGTACCGACCCGCATGTGGCTCCGCGTGAAATGCGGACGCTCTATCTGGAATCTTTCCGCAAGGCGTTTTGTGATGCCGGGGCTTTAGGTGTAATGAGTTCGTATAATGATTATGACGGCGAGCCCATTACGGGCAGTTATCATTTCCTCACAGAGATCCTCCGTCATGAATGGGGCTTTAAAGGATATGTAGTATCGGATAGTGAAGCGGTAGAGTTTCTGTATTCCAAACATCACGTTGCCGCCGATGCAGTAGAGGGAGCTGCCCAGGTGGTGAATGCCGGACTTAACGTGCGCACCAATTTTACTTTGCCCGAGAACTTCCTCCGCCCGCTCAGGCAGGCTATCAGTGAAGGCAAGGTTTCCATAAAAACTATTGATAGCCGTGTGGCCGATGTGTTGCGGGTAAAATTCATTATGGGACTGTTCGACCATCCTTATAAGGGGGATGCCAAACAACCCGAAAACGTGGTGCATAGCAAGGAACATCAAGCTGTATCTATGAGAGCGGCACTGGAATCCATCGTCTTATTGAAGAATGAGAATAACATTCTGCCACTTTCCAAGAATACTAAGAAGATTGCGGTGATTGGTCCCAATGCCGAAGAAGTAAATAACCTGATATGTCGCTATGGTCCTGCCAATGCACCGATAAAGACAATCTATCAAGGTATAAAAGAATACTTGCCCGGTGCGGAAGTGCGTTATGCCAAAGGTGCTGATATCATTGACAAGCATTTCCCTGAAAGTGAACTTTATTCAGTTCCTTTGGATAAGGACGAACAGACGATGATGGATGAGGCGGTAGCTTTGGCAAAAGAATCCGATGTTGCCATCATGGTATTAGGAGGTAATGAAAAGACGGTGCGTGAGGAATACTCCCGTAGCAGTCTGGAATTGTGCGGACGTCAGCAGAAACTTTTAGAAGCGGTGTATGCTACCGGCAAACCAGTCGTACTGGTACTGGTGGACGGACGCGCCTCAACTATCAATTGGGCTGAGAAGTACATCCCGGGTATCCTTCATGCTTGGTTCCCCGGTGAGTTTATGGGCGATGCTGTGGCTAAAGTTCTTTTCGGTGATTACAATCCGGGTGGTAAATTGGCTGTAACTTTCCCTAAATCTGTTGGGCAGATACCATTTGCTTTCCCCTTTAAGCCGGGATCAGATACGAAAGGATTTGTCCGTGTATCAGGTGCGCTTTACCCGTTCGGCTACGGACTGAGTTATACTACATTTGCATACAGTGATTTGCAAATCAAGAATCCGGTAGTAGGTATTCAAAGTAATGTCAATCTGAGTTGCAAGATCAAGAATAATGGCAAAGTAGCCGGAGACGAAGTAGTTCAGCTATACCTGCATGATGAACAAAGTTCGGTTACCACTTATGTGAAAGTGCTTCGCGGATTCGAACGCATTCATCTCGAACCGGGAGAAGAAAAGACGGTGGATTTCGTTCTTACTCCTCAGGAGTTGGGCTTATGGAACAAAGACAATCATTTTGTAGTAGAACCGGGTACATTTGCTGTAATGGTGGGAAGTTCCTCCCAAGATATTCGTTTGCAAGGTAAGTTTGATGTGAAATAAGGTTAGCTTGAAGCGAAATAGGAAACTGTTTTCCCGAAAAATACTCTTACTGATTCTTTTTATTTTCGATTAAGGCAAAATTAATCCATTCCTTAAGGGGAGTGGATTAATTTTGTTTCATCAAAGAAGATGATATTGCAAATCTAATAGTATTTAAACCATGAAAAACAAATTCTTCCTTCGGGGACTATGCTTCTTACTCTTAATAGGCGGACTGCATGGGATTTCCGCTAAAAATGAATTGCCGGTTGATGTACTGAAACAGCTGAACCAGTACAATGTAGTTTGGAGTACACCAAGCATTACCGGTTCTATGGAATCTATGCCATTGGGTAATGGTGACATCACTGCAAATGTCTGGATAGAAAAAGGAGGTGATTTACTCCTTTATATTGGCAAATCGGATACTTGGAGTGAAGCTATGCGGTTATTGAAAATAGGCCGTGTCCGGATAAAACTTTCTCCTAATCCTTTTGCAGAAACTACTCGTTTCTCACAGGAACTTAACTTGCATAAAGGAGAAATCAATGTTACTACAGGTGTAAAAGGGAATGAAACGCGTATCAAACTTTGGATAGATGCCAATCAATCGGTAATCCGTATTGAAACGGTTTCTGATAAAGCCATTTCTATCAGTTGCACCACTGAACTGATGCGCCCGCAACATTTTACTTTGAAGAGTGGAGAGGATGCCTTGGCTTCCAGCTTCCGGGGCTTGCTCGATAGTCCTGTACGACCTTCGGAGAGTGCCGACGTTTTAGTGCGGAAGGCTGACCGGATACAGTGGTATCATCGTAATCAAAGCTCTTTCTTCGACGCTATCCTCACTTATCAGAATGTTCCGGAACTGATAGGAAAATATTCTGATCCTTATATGAACCGGACATTCGGTGCTTCTATTATTGGCGAGGATATGCGCCCGCAGAATGATAGTACGCTTATCTCTACCGAAGTAGTCAGAAAGCAACTTATATCCATCTATCCCTACACGGCACAAACCGCTACTGCTGAAGAATGGGATGCTCAATTGGAAAATCTCATTAAAGCTCTTAACCAAGTATCACCGGCTGCTTCATATAAGAAGCATCTACAGTGGTGGGATCTGTTATGGAATCGTAGTTGGGTATTCCTCTCAGGTGACAAGGATGCCGAAATGGTAACAAGGGCTTACTTATTACAGCGTTTTATGATGGCTTGCCAGAGTCGGGGAACATATCCGGTCAAGTTCAATGGTGGAAACTTCACCTTCGACTACAAAGGTAAAAACGGCGATTACCGTACATGGGGCCCTGGTTATTGGAATCAGAATTGTCGGCTTTACTATTGGCCGCTCGCAGCATCCGGGGATTTTGACTTGAAGAAGCCTTGGTTTGATATGTACCTCAACATGTTACCTCTTCAAACTGATATTACCCGCATTTATTATGGGCATGAAGGTGCATTCTTCCCCGAAACGCTGAACTTCTTCGGTATGTATATTCAAGACGATTGGGGATGGAACAATAAGGGCAAAGCTCCACAGACACGTTGGATACGTTATCACTATTCAGGAGCTTTGGAACTACTTGCCGAAATGCTTGAGTGTTATAGTTATACAAAAGATGAAGCATTCGCCCGTCACTATATTGTTCCGTTTGCTACCCAAGTAATCCGTTTCTTCTATCAACATTGGCCGCAAATAGAACAAAAGCTGCGTTTCATTCCGGCAAATGCCCTTGAACAGTTCTGGGATTGCCTGAATCCCATGGACTATATCGCCGGTTTGCAATACGACATCTCTCAATTGACCGAACTGCCTGCGAGTCTTGTAGAGCCTGCACTCCGCAAGGAGTGGATCGAATGCCTGCAAGCATTGCCGCCTCTGCCAAAGACACACGATGGTAAGAGATTGCTACCTGCCGAAGAGTTTGGAGAGGGGCGTAATTTCGAGAACCCCGAATGCTACGCCATCTTTCCTTATAAAATCTACGGACTAGGGCGTCCCGGGCTGGATGTTGCTTTGAATACTTTTGCTCATCGTAAGTTCAATCAAACCACTTGTTGGTCGCAAGACCCTATTCAGGCTCCTTTGCTGGGACTAGCAGAAGAAACCAAAGAATATCTGTTGAAAAACGTTCGTGCCATTGATCCTGAAGTACGATTCCCGGTATTCTGGAAGCCGGGGAGTGACTATATTCCCGATCTAGACAATGGCGGTGCCTTTACAATCGGTTTACAAAACATGCTTTTACAGAATGTTGGAAAACAGATTCTTGTTTTGCCTGCATTCCCTGACACATGGAAGGTTGATTTCAAACTTCATGCGTATGATAACACCACCGTCCGAGTAAAAGCTGATGGAAAGAAGATGGTGCAACTGAATGTGTTACCTAAAGCAAGAGAACAAGATGTGATCCTCTATAAATAGGAGGTTATTTTGCCGATTATTGCCAAGCTGTTGGCAAGCCTTTGCCTGCTTGTTGGCAAACTGTTGTCTATTTGTTGGCAAGAGCTTGCCAACGAGTAGGCAATAACACTAATAGCCTTGCCTGAATTTCGGTGTAAAACTTTGCGAAAGCTGATTTTTAATTCTTTTTTAAGTGCATTTTAAGGTGAAATTTTTCTTATTATTAAGTAGATGCGCTTTACTTTGCAATTCGTAAAACTGTAAATTAATGCATCATGAGAAACCGTTTAATAATCGTACTTTTATTCATTGCTTGTTGCATAAACACAAAAGCTGATGATTTGAAGATGTGGTATCGCCAGCCGGCTAAAGTTTGGACCGAAGCATTGCCTTTGGGTAACTCACATCTGGGTGCCATGGTATATGGCGGAGTTGTAAACGAAGAGATACAACTGAATGAAGAAACTCTGTGGGGTGGAGGTCCTCATCGGAATGATAATCCGAAAGCTTTGGATGTATTGCCTCAAGTACGTGAACTGATCTTTGCAGGTAAAGAGAAGCAAGCCGAGAAGCTTCTGGCTGAAAACTTCTTCACCGGGCAGCAGGGGATGCCCTTTCAAACTATCGGCAGCCTGATGCTTGAATTCAATGGGCATGACGGATATACCGATTATCGCCGTGAACTGGATTTAGAGAGAGCGGTTGCCTCCGTTAAATATAAGATAGGGGATGTGACTTATACTCGTACCCTTTTTACTTCGCTTGCCGATAATGCACTGATTATCCGCATCGAGGCAGATAAACCCGGTGCAGTAAACTTCAAAGCTCGCTACAGTTCTCCTTTTAAAGAATATACAGTAAAGAAGAATGGGAAGAACTTGCTTTTATCAGGCAGAGGTTCGGCGCACGAGGGCATTCCGGGAGCTATCCGTTTTGAAACCCGTACACAAATCAAAACAGAGAAAGGCAAAGCAAACGTTGAAAACGATTGTATCGAAGTGAAAGGTGCTGATGCCGCTGTAATCTATGTAACAGCCGCTACCAACTACGTAAATTATAAAGACGTAAGTGGCAATGAAACCAAGCGTGCCACCGAATCTATGGCAAAGGCTATGAAGAGCCCCTATCAGCAGTCTTTGAAATCCCATGAAGAAGCCTATCAGAAACTTTTCGGCAGAGTGTCCTTGAATGTGGGCACTTCGAGCCAAGAGGAGACTTCCTACCGTGTGAAGCACTTCAAAGAAGGAAAAGACTTGGGATTAGTAGCACTGATGTTCCAATTCGGTCGCTATCTGTTGATCTCTTCTTCGCAACCCGGAGGACAACCTGCCGGACTGCAAGGCATTTGGAACCATGAACTGCTTGCTCCCTGGGATGGGAAATATACCATCAATATCAATACGGAAATGAATTACTGGCCTGCCGAAGTCACCAACTTGACAGAGATGCACCAGCCTCTTTTCCAAATGGTGAAAGAACTTTCCGAGTCGGCACAAGGAACTGCACGTACTTTGTATAATTGCAAAGGCTGGGTAGTGCATCACAATACCGACCTTTGGCGAATAGCCGGACCTGTGGATGGTGCATCCTATGTTTGGCCTTTGGGAGGTGCCTGGCTGAGTCAGCACCTATGGCAACATTATCTCTATACCGGCGATCAGAGTTTCTTGAAGTCAGCTTACCCTGCATTGAAGGGAGCAGCCGATTTCTTCCTCGACTTCCTGGTAGCACATCCCCAATATGGCTGGATGGTTTGCGCCCCTTCCATGTCTCCCGAACAAGGCCCTCCGGGAACAGGTACCATGATTACTGCCGGTTGCACAATGGATAATCAGATTGTATTGGATGCACTAAGCTCTGTTCTGAAAGCGACCCAATTACTCTATCCGGAGAATACCGCTTATTGCGACTCGCTGAAAAGCATGATCAACCGTCTACCACCTATGCAGATAGGTCAGCATAACCAGTTGCAAGAGTGGCTCGCCGATGTGGATGATCCGAATAACGACCATCGCCATGTTTCCCATTTGTATGGCCTCTATCCTAGTAATCAGATTTCCCCATACTCAAATCCGCAATTATTCCAGGCTGCCAAGCGTTCACTGCTCTATCGGGGTGATATGGCTACCGGATGGTCTATCGGCTGGAAGATTAATCTTTGGGCACGTCTGCTCGATGGCAACCATGCTTATAAGATCATCAAGAACATGCTGAATCTGGTGGAAGAAGGCAATCCCGACGGACGTACCTATCCGAACTTGTTCGATGCTCATCCGCCTTTCCAGATTGATGGAAACTTCGGATTTACAGCCGGTGTAGCCGAGATGCTTCTTCAAAGTCATGATGAGGCTTTGCACTTGCTTCCGGCTTTGCCCGAAGATTGGAACCGTGGCAGCGTGAAAGGCTTGGTAGCCCGTGGTGCGTTCGAGGTAAATATAGATTGGGATGGGGGAGAACTGACTTCCGCTACAATAACCTCCCGCATTGGCGGTAATCTGCGTATTCGTTCATACGTGCCTTTGGAAGGTGCCGGACTACAGATGGCAGTTGGCGCAAATTCCAATACTTTAATGGAAAACGGAGATATTAAAGAACCGTTGCTTGCTTCAGGATTGAAAGCTCAATATCCTATGTTATATCATATTTACGAATATGACATAACAACTCAGGCTGGCGGTAAATACGAAGTTCATAGAGCAAAATAAACTAATAATAAAACAATAGATGAGAAAGAATGCGATAATCCTACTGCTATTGATGTGGTGGGTAGTAGATGCTTTTGCCGGTACCCCGGTAAATTATCCATGGGTTTTCAATCCCAAAGGAGGTATGGTTAATAGTGAAGAGAAAGGGTATAGGGAAGAAATATGCTTGAACGGAACCTGGAAGTTTATGCCGGTGTATAGCGACAATATGGCGGATTTCCGTTTGCCGGGACAATTCAGTTGGGAGCAAACTCCAATAAAGATCCCTTCTCCCTGGAATGTGAATGCCTTTACCGATGGACGTGGAGGAGATTTCTTGGCTTATCCTAGCTATCCCAAACAGTGGGAAAAGGCCCAAATGGGCTGGATGCAGAAGAAAATACAGGTTCCTGCCGATTGGAACGGGAAACATACAGTGCTGCATTTCGGTGCTGTAATGGGCAAAACCCAAGTGTATGTGAACGGTAAACTGGCGGGAGAAAACTTTGAATTGTTCCTACCTTTCGAACTGGATGTTACTTCTTTGTTGAAGCCCGGTCAGGAAAATGAAATTCTGGTAGGTGTAGCCAAAGCAAGCCTACTTGACGACCGTGGCAAGTATGGACGCCGCACGTATGTGGGCGGTTCTATGTGGGGTATTGAGATGGCAGGTATCTGGCAGGATGTATTCTTGCTGGCATCGGCTCCGGTATATGTTTCGGATGTATTTGTTCAGCCCGATCCTGAAAAGAAAGTATTGGCTGTAGAACTTGAAATTAGTAATACTACTGCTCAGAAGCAAGTGGTGAGTGTAGATGGAGAAGTGCGCCGTTGGTACAGCACGGCCGGACGTAGTGTACACGAAGTACCTATGGAAAGCGGTGCTTTAGAAAAAGAAGCCTCTCTGAACTTCGCCACTCAAAAGAAAGTAGAATTACCTGCCGGAGCATCTGTAAAGGTACGCCTTGAAAAGTCGAATGTAGAAGGACTGGAATATTGGACACCCGATACTCCTAATCTTTACGGTCTGATAGTAAGCGTAGGCGATAAAAAACAAACACTGGATAAGAAGTACCAACGTTTCGGTTGGAGAATCTTCCGTACTGAAGGCAGTCGTTTATTATTGAATGGTAACCCGATACAGTTAAAAGGTGATTCCTGGCATTTCACGGGTGTACCGCAAATGACACGTCGCTATGCTTGGGCATGGTTTAATATGCTGAAGAATACTAATGCCAATGCTGTTCGTTTCCATGCACAACCTTATCCGTCTTTCTATATGGATGTAGCCGATGAAATGGGTATTTGTGTACTGGATGAAACCGGTATCTGGTCGAGTGATGGTGGACCGAAGATTGATTCGGAAGACTATTGGGAGAGCTGCGTGGAGCATATCCGCCGTTTGGTTAAACGTGATAAGAATCATCCTTCTGTTTTCGGTTGGAGTGTTTGTAATGAAACGGTTCCCGTAGCCGTTAATGTGTTCAAGGCACCCGAATCATTAGTAGAACGTCAGTTGCAGGAAATCAACCGTTGGGTGAAAACAGTACAAGACGCTGATCCCACTCGTAATTGGATTTCAGGAGATGGTGAAACAGACCGTCCTACAGATTTACCTACCGTCATTGGACATTATGGTGGTATGGATGGCATGAAACATTGGTCTTCTCAAGGAAAACCCTGGGGAATTGGTGAACAGAGTATGGCTTATTACGGAACTCCGAAGCAAGCATCGGTTTATAATGGTGACCGTGCCTACGAAAGCATGCAGGGACGTATGGAAGCTATCGCTAAAGAAAGCTACGGATTGATAAAGACGCAACGCGAATTGAATGCTTCGTATTGTACTGTCTTCAATTTAGCTTGGTACGCCTTGAAACCTTTGAACTTGGGCTTGGCAGATACAACTCGCGATTCACAACCTACAGATGGTATCTTCTTCGGTTTCAAAGAAGGAGCTTATGGCATGCAGCCTGAACGTCTTGGTCCCTATACCACTACTTTGAATCCCGGATACGATGATTCATTGCCTCTTTATGAAGCATGGCCCATGTTGGATGCCTTGCGTTGTGCATACGCTACTCCGATTCTACCTTGTCCGGTATGGCCTGAAGGAAAACCGGCTCCCGCTAAAGAGAAGGCAGCAGCTATAGACAACGTATTCGTATTTGCCTCAAACGGTGAATTGCAGGAACAACTGGAAGGATTGGGAGTGAAGGTCGTTCCTAATGGTATAGCTACTTCTAGTTCACTACTCTTTGTGGATGCTGCCAATTTCCCGAAAGAGAAACAACAACTCGCTCTGTTGCAAAAGAACTTGTTGTCAGGTGCCAAGGTGGTAATTCTGCACTTGAATAAAGAAACCTTGGACGCAGTGAATGCTATACTGCCTTATCCGGTGGAACTAGGAGAACGGAATGCTACTTCTTTCCTTATCAACAAAGATGCTACGGCTATGCAAGGTCTGAGCCATGCCGATTTCTATTTCTCTGAACTGTTGGCTCGTGACAAGAGCGCTATGCAATATGGTATGGAGGGAGACTTTGTTTATAAAGCTACTCCTGTTCTGAATGCTTGCAATACCGAATGGCAACGTTGGAACTATCGTGCGGAAACGTCAAAAACAGGTGATGTCTATCGTAGTGAACGTGAGGCAAAAGGACCCAGTATGGTTATTGCCACTTTGAAAGAAGGCAATAAAGACATCACTCTTTCTACACTCGATTTAAGCAATATCCGTTTGGAGACACAGTCATTGCTCAATCAGTTATTAACTAATATCGGTGTAACGATCTCTAATGAAAACCTTTTGTCCATGCAAGCATTGGATGCCAACTATAAGTTGCATCGTGCACTGATGTATGGCCCGGTAGAAGGTGAGAATCCAATAGATGCATCGAGTATTAAACCGGAACTGAATATGAAGAGTGGACAAGCTGTTTGGAAAGTGGCAACTGCCGATAACAACGGACGTTTTGCTATTCCCGGTAGCCGTGAAAATAGAAAACAGTCTGCTTATCTGAGCTTTTGGATTTACAGTTCACGTTCTTTGAGTGACTTGTTGATAGAGCCCGATATGCCAAGTTTGGATATGCTGATTGGTACTGAGAAACCAGTATCTTTCTGGCTGAATGGTAAACAAGTTAATTTACCCGCAGCGGTAAATGGTGAAGTGAAAGTTCCGAATGTCTTCCTTGAGAAAGGATGGAACCACTTAATTCTAAAGATGGACAAACGCAATGAAGCTGCTTCATTGGAAGTACGTTTCCATTCGGCGGATAATGGTTTTATGAAGAAAATGCTTTCTTCGGTTGTAAAGTAAGTAAACATTAAAATATAGGTTATGGTAAAGAGGTCTAGTTGGTTTATCATCTTGTTCATGTTTTCAATAGGTATTTTTGCACAATCCGGCAAACAATATAACTCGTACAAAGGATTGGTTATGGCCGGTTATCAGGGGTGGTTTAACGCCCCTGACGACGGTGCAAACCGGGGATGGTATCATTACAAAGGTCGCAACGGTTTTCGTCCGGGCTCCTGCTCCATTGATATGTGGCCGGATGTATCGGAGTATAAGAAGCTGTATAAGACCGAGTTTACTTTTGCGGATGGCAAGCCGGCTTATGTGTTTTCATCCAACGATGAATCGACGGTAGATACTCATTTCAGATGGATGAAAGAGTATGGACTGGATGGCGTATTCATGCAGCGTTTCGTAGGTGAGGTACGTGGTGAAAGTGGTTTGAAGCATTTCAATAAAGTGCTGAATTCAGCAATGAATGCCGCAAATAAATATGAAAGAGCCATCTGTGTGATGTACGACCTGAGTGGGATGAATCCCGGTGATGAACAGACTGTATTGAGAGATATTGCTGATATAGCTCAACGTCATTCTTTGAAAGATCATGTAAAGAATCCATCTTATCTGTATCATAATGGAAAACCATTGGTTACGATTTGGGGAGTAGGTTTCAATGATAAACGCCGTTACGGATTAAAAGAAGCGGAAGCTATTGTCAACGGTTTGAAAGAACAAGGTTTCAGTGTGATGCTGGGCGTACCGACTCATTGGCGTGAACTTTCCAGTGATACAGAATCAGATCCTCGTCTGCACGATTTGATTAAGAAGTGTGATGTTGTTATGCCTTGGTTTGTTGGTCGCTATAACGAAAGCTCGTATTCTCGTTATCAGAGTTTGATAAAGCAAGACATCCAGTGGGCAAAGCAAAACAAA
>NZ_JASLER010000076.1 GCF_030151085.1 Bacteroides sp.
GAACCCTTTACTAATACGCTGGCGCCGATGATTGGCTCGCCTGTAGCGTCTACAACTTTACCTGTGATTTTCTTGGCTTGCTGAGTACTTTGGGAACTTAGGTAAAATACTCACAAATAATAAAATGTATATTTTACTTCCATGCTTCCACTCAGTCATATTTCCCATTAAATTAGATAATTAAGTGGTGGAAGTAGAGTGGAAGCAAGTTGATTGCTTCCACTGCTAAAAATAAATTATCCTAACTTTATTAAATGATAAAGAGTTCCTCTACTTGCTTTCTTACAGGGTATATTCAGCTTTTGAAGCGTCCGCCCGAAATAAGCTATCTTGTTTATAGCCAGATTATCTTTCGTTTTTGTTTGGAGATAAGAAAGTATTTCCATGGGAGTCAACCATTCGCCATTATCTTCATTTTTTGCTGAACTAAAGTAACAATGAAAAAGTTGTTCAAGTGGGCTGATTTGCTCAAATTCTTGGTTTGTTTGCTTCAGAATAGCCTCATCTTTGTCGTCCAACCAGTAACGCTCACCATTACAGATGTCAGACATGGCTTGGGCATAAAGCTGTTTATAGTTAATCGTGACATTCGTTTCAATGGGTGCGGTCACTTCAACGCAGATAAAACGACGGTTTCCACTCGGATCAGTGAGTAAGTCCTTCTGATTACTCGTACCGATGAATGATGCATATCGGCGCATTTCTTGTATGGTGGTACCATAGGGCTTCCGTAGGTTAGCAACCGGTTTTTGCAATAAATGTTTGAGGAACCCTTGCTGGTTAATGCTGATTTGGTCAAACTCATCAAGATTGATAAGAAAGAAACGCCCCAAACTGCGCTCCGCTTCTTGTTTACTTTTGAAATCAATACTATCTGTATAGCCGAAACGAAGTTCGGGTGGTAACAAAATACGGCAAAAAGTAGACTTGTGGTAACCCTGTGGACCCACTAATAAAGGAGAAGTACTATTTCCATGTTGTTTGTCCAATCCACGCCAATGCGCTACTGTACTAAGAAACCAGCGATAAAATAAATCCCGCCAATACGGATTATTACATGGAACTAAATTAGCCAACGCACGAATTCGATCTTTTCCATCCCAATTGCCTACTTCACATAGATAATCTTCAATTGGATTATACAATGGCACATAGTCTGAAGTCAGAAATCTATCCACATCGCGATCCCAAACTTGGATACCTTCCTTTAATGCACTAATAGATATGCTGTTTCGCGAACGGCGATCTACTGGTTTAAAGTAAAAATGGATAGAATCCCGTTGACGATATTCTAAATCTCCTAACACCGTGTTGTATCTGAATTCATAACGGCGGTTCATGAATTCTTCTAGTAAAAATGCAGTTTCTTGTTCTTTCGTGAGACTGCTTTTTTTGTGAAAGCCTCTATTTTCCTGATAAAGATTATGAAGAGTTAAACGGATTGTTTGCTCGTCTGCTTGTCGATAGTAATGGATCAATGTTTGTCTGACGACTTCTTCTTCGGGAATGCCGGCTTTGAAGCAATGTTCTGCCAAATGTATCAGTAATGGCTGTAAGTTATCTCCCCGCCGCCAGTCTTCCATCTCATGGATTGCCCGGTTAAGGGCAGCTTCATATAATATAGTGAAAGTATCGGAACTTTCATAGCTGGGTTTTAATCTCAATAAGGGATTTTTTTCTGCTTGCTTTTGTTGGCGAAATGTAGATTCACCAGGCATGGAGAATGGTTGTTCCAAACAAAAAGCTACTGCTTGGGGATTATAGTAGGGGTATTGGTCTAATGTCATGCGGCAGTTTTGATCCAATGTTGGCTCTTTTAAGGTAATCGCAAAAGGCAACAAAGGTTGATAGCACTTTACTGCTAGCTGATAAGCATGTGCATGAAACAAAGTCACATCATGTTCTTTCTTTGGTAAGTCACCATTCGGTAGTGCAAAGCGAACCCATATCTTTACACTTTTTCCACTTGACCCGCAAAATGCAGCGAACGTTTGCGGTAAGAGTGCAGCTTGTTGTTTTACTAATTCCGCTTCGGGCAAACCGGATAATTTGTTTACTTCTATTTGTATCAGTCCATTATATGTCTTCATTCGTCGTTCGCCTTCTTTTGTGCGAGTATATTCGGCAGCAGAATAAATTCGTGCTAATTTGTCAATGTATTCATAATGAACTGTTGTCCCTTCCAGACGAGGGGTGATGTTGCGCAAGGCAGACACATGTTTTGACTTGGTTTCTGTTTTTATTTTTTCAATCAGTGAGTCTGTATTACAGATACTTATTATTTCTTTCCCATTTTCTTTTTCTTCTCTAATTAAAGTGATTTTCATGTTGTAATTTTTGTTTTGATTCTCATTTAGGTTTTATACCTGTAAAGGTACAACACTATGCTTCGGAATGCAAGCATTTCATTGAATAAAATAGCACTATTTCTTCTGATGAATAAAGGCGTTTCATTTGCAATTACTCCATGTTTATTGCATCTTTGCTATGTATTAAATAGCAGCCCACAATTGTGAATAGATAAGTCGTCATTAGTAGGCTTATTTATTCATTGCTGTAAACAGATCTATTTACAAATGTAAGCTTTTCATAAACAAAAGAGCTAAACAGATAATATTTACGGGCTGAGTAAAAGAAACATGAGTCACTGATGTATTCTACACCATTATTTAGCCCAAGAAACATGTATACTTTAAAACCTAAAGATATGGCAATATTATGTCCTTTATGTTAGTAACTTAATTGATAAATAATAAATTATACAATAGAATGTCATAAGATGGAGTGGAAGCAACTCATTTGCTACCACTCCATTTTCTTTTCTACCACCACAGATATAGTACTTATTGTCAATTGTTTAGTTAATAAGTGGAAGCATGGAAGCAAAATGAATGTTTTTTTGTTAATACATTGTCTTAAAACATGTCTTAATATATGTTATTCATGTATTGCCTACTAATTAATACTCAAACACTATTTTTTTATGAACTTATGAATTGTTTCAACTAATTTATAATTGTAAAGCCTTGCTGTATAGTCGTAATTTTGCAAATTAGCGATATATTATATAAAATATAGTTATATAAACACATCCTTGTCTATGGAATAATGATTTTCAAAATATAGATAAGGCATCTATATGAAACAAAAAGTATTACATACATATCATAAATATATGTATAATTGGTTATTGAAATCATAATGTTTTCATCTAGCTTTGTTTTTAAACATTTAAATATTTGTTTCAAACTTTGCAAATGTATAAATGCAAATAATTTAATATTTATTTAGAAATTTTTAGCCTGTTTGCCGAGGGAATTACTAAATTTATTTATATGTTTGCAAACAAATCCAAATAATAGAGCTTATGAAAAGAAATTATTGCTTATCATTAGTGTTGCTTGCATTGTTTGGGATGGCATCCCCCTATTCGGTAAAAGCTGCCGAAAATGTGCCAAGTTCCCAAAGTACTCAGCAAGCCAAGAAAATCACAGGTAAAGTTGTAGACGCTACAGGCGAGCCAATCATCGGCGCCAGCGTATTAGTAAAGGGTTCTGGTACAGGTGCCGTGACGGACATCGACGGAAAGTTTTCGGTGGATGCTGTTGTGGGTGGCACACTGGTAGTTTCATTTGTTGGATATGCTACGGAAGAAGTAAGAGTAGGAGCAGCGAGTGCTTATACTGTTACATTGAAAGATGATACCCAATCGTTAGGTGAGATCGTTGTTACGGCTATGGGTATTAAGAAAGAGAAAAAAGCTTTGGGCTACTCCATGGAAGATGTGAAAGGTGAAGAACTAATGCGCGTAAAAACCGCAAATCCTATTTCATCGCTTTCGGGGAAAGTGGCTGGTGTGAATATTACTCAGTCATCCGGTGCCGCTGGTGCGGGTGCTCAGATTATATTGCGTGGAGGAACGTCGGGTGCTGAAGGCAAAGACAATCAACCGCTCTTTGTGGTGGATGGTGTTATTTTTGATAACTCTTCATCAGTGGTGGGCAATTCGGCTTTCGATGGTTCCATGCGTTCGGCCTCTACTACTTCCAACCGTTTGATGGATATCAACCCCGAAGATATAGAGAGCATGTCGGTGCTCAAAGGCCCTGCTGCTGCCGCGCTATATGGCTCACGTGCAGCCAATGGCGTTATTCTTATCACTACCAAGAAAGGTAAAGAGGGCGTGGTTGAGGTGAATATAAATTCTAAATTTACTGCATCATGGGTGAAAAGCCTGCCGCAAACGCAGCGTCAATATGCCCGTGGATATATGGAAGACCAATATGATTCAAAGAAGAACTATACCGGTACTGTGTTTAATGACTTTGCCTATACTTCGTGGGGAGAGAAGTCGAACGCAGCTACTTATGATAACATAGATGATTTCTTCCAAGGCGGAAATATTTTCGATGAAAGTGCCAGTGTAGCGGGAGGGACCAAGAATAGTAGATTCTATCTTTCAGGGTCTTACTATGATCAAGTAGGTGTTGTGCCCGAAACCGGATACAAGAAATATGCTTTCCGTTTCAATGGTGAGCAGAAGGTAGGAATCTTTACTTTTAACGCCAGCGCCGCTTATAGCGATGCTCATACAGACCGTACTTTGACGGGTGCCGGGCTTTATAATTCGAGTGGTAATGGTGCTCTTTATGGTGTGTACAACTGGTCGCCTTTCGACCAGATGACTCACTATCAGAACGAGGATGGTACCCGTTATCGTTTGTTTGGCGATCGTCTTGATCCATGGGACGAACGCGACAACCCCTATTGGATTGTCAATCGTAACCAAATGTACGATGACATCGACCGTTTCAATGGGATGGTTAGTATAAAAGCCGATATTGCCAAATGGTGGTTTGTCTCTTATAAAATTGGTATTGACCGTTATACCCAAACCGCTTCCAACCGTTTGGCTGCCAATGGCGTGCTCAAACAAGTGTGGCAAAAAGGTATGATGAGTGACAATACCCAGCAGTTCCGCTATATGAGTCATGATTTTATGTCGAACATGAGCCATAAGTTTGGTGATTTCGACCTGAATCTTTTGTTGGGTGCTACAATGGATGAAACCAAAACAGACCGTAGCTCGATGATGGCTTGGAATTTTTCTGTTCCAGATTTCTTCTCATACGCCAATGCCAGTAAAGACAACAAACAATTCACGCATGCAGCTACTAAGAAACGTTTGGTAGGAGCTTTTGGAGAATTTCGTGCATCGTGGAAAAATATGCTTTATCTCACAGTGAGCGGCCGTAATGACTGGACTTCTACTCTTCCTCTTGAAAACCGTTCGTACTTCTATCCATCGGTAAGCGGTTCATTCGTATTTACTGAAGCGTTGCAGAAGCTCGGTTGGATGGATGACAGTGTGCTCAACTTTGGTAAACTGCGTGCATCGTGGGCCAAGGTAGGTAAAGATACCGGTGTGTACGAATTGGAAACTTCCTTGTGGCCTACCGGTACCTATCTTGACGGTACGGTAGGTGTGGGCAATACTTGGACACGCGGTAATGACAAACTGAAACCCGAAATGACCAAGTCTACCGAAATAGGCGTGGAATTGAGTTTCTTCAAAAACCGTCTGCACATAGACTACGCATACTATACCAACGATTCATATAATCAGATTCTTGCTCCTCGCGGTCCGCAATCTACCGGTTACATCTTTTGGAGTATCAATGCGGGCAATGTATATAATAAAGGTATGGAACTCTCTATTTCGGGAACTCCCATACAGACTAAAGACTGGACATGGGATATTGGTCTGAATATGGCAGGTAACCGTGGTACTTTGGACGGGCTTCCCGAAGGTATGGGTGTGATGTATGTCACCGATGTGCAATATGCCGGTATGCAGGCAGCCTCGTTCAGCGGTGGAGATTTTATGGGTATTGCCGGTACTAAATGGAAACGTAATGAGGCCGGTGAGGTGATACTCGACAAAAATGGTATGCCTACTTATGACAAGACGCTTGTAGCCGTAGGTAATCGTGAATCATCGTTTACCGGTGGATTGAACAATACCCTT
This sequence comes from Bacteroides sp., assembly GCF_030151085.1. GTDB lineage: Bacteria > Bacteroidota > Bacteroidia > Bacteroidales > Bacteroidaceae > Bacteroides. The sequence continues at coordinate 6,029 of NZ_JASLER010000076.1, forward strand.
ACTTGGAAGAATTTTACTTTCAATATGCTATGGGAGTTCCGTGTAGGTGGCGACGTGGTTAATGGTACTCAATATGCTATGGACAACAGCGGTGTAAGCCAGTTCTCTGCTGATGTACGCAATCGTCCTCTTACCGTAACGGGTGTCAATTCCAACGGTGACCCGGTGACCAATACTTGGGAAGCCGATAAAACCTATACTTTCAACGGAGTACAAATGAGCGGTTATAACATCATTAAGGATTACTATCAGAACTATTACTCCAAGGAGTCTGCCAACTATATTACCGATGTTAACTCTTTGCGTTTACGCTCTGTTTCATTGAGCTATGAGTTTCCTAAAACGTGGCTTGCCAAGATTGGATTTGTAAAGCGTGCTTCGGTATCGGTAGCCGCTACCAATCTATTGCTCATCACCAATTACGATGGTGACCCCGAAGTGGCTGCCGCCGGTGCAGGTGTAGGTGGATCATCATCTGTAGGATTTGACTACTGCGGTGTACCTGCCACTTCTACCATGTCGTTTGGCTTGAATCTTACTTTCTAACTCTTAAAAAATAGAAGCAATATGAAACTATTCAAATCTATGATATTATGTAGTGCGGGTGCCCTTATGACTTTGTTCTCGGGGTGTAGTGACTGGCTCGATGTAAATGTCGATCCCGAAAATCCCACAGCTGAAAATGCGACCTATGACTCGCGATTGGCACATATTGAATTTTATACCAATAGTGCCACCCAGTTTGCTGCTTGGCGTTCCAGTATGTCTATGGGCGATTGGACACGCTACTATGACGGCGGTGCTTATTGGAGTATGTCTTATTGGAGTCCTCAGACTGGTGCGGTTACCACTTCCTACCAGTGGTGGTTCTGTGGAGCTGCTGTAAATATTCCGTTCTTGATTGACAAGGCTACGGCAGCCGAGGCTTGGCATTATGTGGGCGCAGCTCGCGTAATCCGTGCCTATGGCTTTATGCTTATGACGGACCTTTATGGAGAAATGCCTTATAAGTCAAGTGAGGCCGAAGCCGGTGTTACTCCTACCTATAACGATGGAAAAACGATTTACTTGGGCTGTTTGACCGATCTTGACATCGCTATCGAGATGTTCCAAAAAGAGCAAGGGTCTGCGACTGCTGCGTTGGCTGTGGGCGATATTTGGAACGGTGGTAGTGTAGACAAGTGGCTCAAATTGGCATACTTGCTTAAAGCACGTTACATCAACAAGCTTATCAAAAAGGGTGCAGGAAGTTATCTTGAAGGGAAATACGATGCCACAGAAATCCTGGCTTGTCTTGACAAGGCTCAGCAAAGTAATGCCGACAATACCGTATTCAATCATATTGATGCCAATAATTCGCATGATGTATTGGGATGGGACGAACCGGTTGATTATTCACCGCTCTTTTCCGTATGTGGCATGAATGCCGGCTATATGCCTACCAAGATGCTCTATGATAATCTTACCAATTTTGCCGGAAATGGAACAGAAGATCCGCGTGCCGATAAGATCTTACCTTGGGCATATTCGAAGCAATCAAGTAATTCGCCCGCAGGGGTGAAGTTCAAAGACGGTTGGCGTCGTTCTATGGGTGTAGACATGATTAGCAATGATACTCCCAGCCTTACCGGCGGACCGTTGCGCTCGAACTTCTCGGCAGCCAAAAGCTGGTGGATTGACAGTGAATCTCCTACCCGTAAGGGTGACACTATTTATGTAGAGTGTACCACCCAGTGTAAAGCTTACCAAGGACGTCCTGACTTGCTTTATCGTCGTGATGGCACTGATGCCTCTCGCGAATCGGGAAGTTTCTATACTCGCGTGTCGTCTCCCACTTATATTGGAACTTATGCCGAAGCTTGCTTCATACGTGCTGAGGTACTCTTTAACCAGGGTAATAAAGGAGCGGCTTTTGATGCTTATAAGAAAGGTATTGTAGCCAGTATCGATGGTATGAACGATAAGTTGAAAGTGTGGTGCCGTGAAGATGCCAATTTGGAAGCATGCCCCTCGTTCTCTCCTATGACGCAAGCCGACATCGACAACTATTTGAGCAATGGCATTGGTACTAAAGAGAATCTTACTTTAGGCAAGATTCTTACTCAAAAGCGTTTGGCATTGCATTTCTCCGTGGAAATTTGGAACGATATGCGTCGTTACGACTTCAATCCGGAACTTTTCTTAGGTTGGAATATTCCTGCACGCTATGGCGTAGATGCTACAGCCCAAAAAGGTATTCCGCAGGGTAAACAGTTCCGTCGTTGGCAACAATGCAGTCATGAGCTCAACTACAATACGGCCAATCTGCAAGCTATCGGTGTCACTGTTCCCGGAGCTGATACTTCAATTGCACTTTGGAATGCTGCCGAGGATGTATGGACTTTGCCCGTATGGTGGGATAGTGCCCAAAACTAATTTTTTCATTCCATTTTATTTTATGATGCAAATTCACTATCTTTGTATCCAAAATTAAAGATTTAATAGAATTTTCATTGAAATTCATTTGATTGAATAAAATATTGAAGGCTATAATGGTCTTCATTCATAGATGATGATTGGAACAGCCGGTTCGTGAGAATCGGCTGTTTTTTTAGTGTCCGTTTGTTTGCATATCAACGGTGGGAGTGTTACTTTTGCAAGGAATAGTGAAGATAGACTTCACATGGATTAGTTTATTATTATGGAACAAGGCAAGAAATTTATCTCTCCGGGAGCATGGTTTTCTATGATTTATCCGGCAGATTGGAATGAGTTCGAAGCGGAAGAAGGTACATTCCTCTTTTATAACCCTACTGAATGGGCGGGTAATTTTCGCATTTCGGCTTATAAAGGAAATGCATCTTTTGGCAAAGATGCTGTGCGTGCGGAACTGAAAGACAACTCGTCGGCTACTGCCGTCCACATTGGGCAGATGGAATGTGCCTATAGCAAAGAGATGTTTGAGGAAGATGGAGCATATTATACTTCTCATCTGTGGTATGCCGGAGTAGGTGATATCCTGTTTGAATGTTCCTTTACAGTGAGCAAAGGAGGAGCCGTTGCCGAGGCTGAGAAAATATTAGCGTCGTTGGAAGTACGTAAGGAAGGTGAGAAGTATCCGCCTGAAATTATTCCGGTGCGACTATCTGAAATCTATCAGATAAATGAAGCATACGAGTGGATGGATACTTCCATAAAAGATACTCTGAAGAAAGACTTTCAGGGAATGGAGGAGGACATTCTTAAAATGCAGGAGGTTGTGGATAAAAGTGAAATCTCTCCCAAAAAGAAAGAAACCTGGTTGGCGCTTGGCATCGTACTATGTGCGATTTTTGCCAACGAAGTGGATGGCATGGAATGGCGTACTTTGATAGATGGGAATCGGGAAGCACCTATATTGTTGAATACAGTGGCGGGTACTTGGATAGACCCTTTGAAACTGGTATGGAGCAAGGTGAAGGCTGGAGAGGCTTGCAAGTTGGAGGAATCCTATAAGGAGATGTTTGAAAATTAAAAGATTGAAAATTAAAAAATAAAAATAGGTTGGCAGCAGTTAATTCAATTCTTCAGGTGGAGAACCTTACCAAATCGTTTGGCGATCTGGTATTATTCGAGAATATTTCTTGGGGCTTGTCAGAAGGACAACGTATCGGTCTGATAGCAAAGAATGGTAGTGGTAAGACGACTTTATTGAATATTCTTTCCGGTAAGGAGGGATATGAAAGCGGTACTATTTCATTCCGTCGTGACTTGCGTGTGGGCTATCTGGAGCAAGATCCCCGTTATCCCGAAGATTTGACGGTGCTTGAGGCTTGTTTCCATCATGGTAATAGTACCGTGGAGTTAATCAAGGAATACGAGCATTGCATGGAAACAGAAGGACATCCGGGATTGGATGAAATTCTGGTTCGTATGGATCATGAAAAGGCATGGGAGTATGAGCAAAAGGCAAAGCAAATCCTTTCACAACTTAAAATCCATGATTTCAACCAACAGGTGAAGCAGTTGTCCGGTGGACAACTAAAGCGTGTAGCTCTTGCCAATACATTGATTACAGAGCCTGATTTGCTGATTTTGGATGAGCCTACCAATCACTTGGATCTTGATATGACCGAATGGTTGGAAGAATATCTGCGTCGGAATAACCTGAGTTTGCTGATGGTGACTCACGACCGCTACTTCCTGGATCGTGTCTGCTCTGAGATCATTGAAATAGAGAATCGGCAGATCTATCAATATAAAGGCAATTACAGCTATTATCTGGAGAAACGCCAGGAGCGTATTGAAGCTAAAACCGTAGAAGTGGAACGTGCCAATAACCTCTATCGTACGGAATTGGACTGGATGCGCCGTATGCCGCAAGCTCGCGGACACAAAGCGCGTTATCGTGAAGATGCTTTTTATGAACTGGAAAAGGTTGCCAAACAGCGTTTCAATAATGATAATGTAAAACTGGATGTCAAAGCATCTTATATTGGTAGCAAGATTTTCGAAGCCGATCATTTGTATAAGTCTTTCGGGGACTTGAAGATATTAGATGACTTCTCTTATATCTTTGCCCGTTACGAGAAGATGGGTATCGTTGGTAATAACGGTACGGGAAAATCTACCTTTATCAAAATATTGATGGGGCACGAGCAAGCAGATAATGGAACACTGGATATTGGAGAGACTGTTCGTTTCGGATATTATTCGCAAGAGGGTTTGCAGTTTGACGAGCAGATGAAAGTGATTGACGTGGTGCAGGACATTGCCGAAGTCATAGAATTGGGAAATGGCAAGAAATTGACTGCATCGCAGTTTCTTCAACACTTCCTTTTCACTCCCGAAACTCAACATAGTTATGTCTATAAATTGAGCGGTGGTGAGCGTCGCCGCCTTTACTTGTGTACTGTCCTGATGCGCAATCCTAATTTCCTTGTGCTGGATGAGCCAACGAATGACCTCGATATCGTCACGTTGAATGTCTTGGAGGAATACCTTCAAAACTTTAAAGGTTGCGTTATTGTGGTGAGCCATGACCGCTACTTTATGGATAAAGTAGTAGATCATCTTTTGGTATTCAATGGTCAGGGAGACATTCGTGACTTTCCGGGAAATTACACCCAATACCGTGATTGGAAAGACGTGAAAGCCCATCAGGAGAAAGAAAAAGAGGTTGCCAAGTCACAGGAAGATAAGACTGCCAAGGTGCGCCTGAACGAAAAACGCCGTATGTCTTACAAAGAAAGGCGTGAGTTTGAACAACTGGAGCAGGAGATAAGCGAACTGGAAATAGAAAAGAAAGCAATTGAAGATGCTTTGTGCAGTGGTACTCTTACCGTGGATGAACTTACCGAAAAGTCGAAACGGTTGCCCGAAATAGCCAACTTGATTGATGAGAAAACCTTTCGTTGGCTTGAACTTAGTGAAATAGAGTCGAACTAAGGTTAGAAATTAATAATTAAAGATTAAAGAATGAAAGTGGGAAACTTGACGAACTACCATAGCCATAGCCTGTATTGCGACGGACGTGCGGGAATGGAAGATTTTGTGCGCTTTGCTATTAGCGAAGGATTTACTTCGTATGGCTTTTCTTCTCATGCGCCATTGCCGTTTTCTACTTTCTGGACGATGGAGTGGGATAGAATGAATGATTATTTATCCGAGTTCCAACGTTTAAAAGCAAGGTATGCAGATCGTATAGAGTTGTATATAGGGCTGGAGATTGATTATTTGGATGAAGAAAGTAATCCGTCTATGGCACGCTTTCGAGAATTACCACTGGATTATCGTATCGGTTCCGTTCACATGCTTACAACTGATGCAGGAAAAATTGTGGATATAGATACTCCTGCTGATAAATTCAGAGAAATTGTAGATGAGCATTTTGATGGAGATATTGTAAGGGTAGTACAACAATACTATCGTTCATTGACAAAGATGTTAGAATCTGGTGGTTTTGATATTGTGGGACATGCAGATAAAATGCATTATAATGCTTCCTGCTATCGTCCCGGCTTGCTTGATGAACCTTGGTATGACCAGCTTGTTCATACTTATTTTGCCGATATAGCCCAAAGAGGATATCAGGTGGAAATTAATACAAAGTCTTACCATGATTTGGGTACTTTCTATCCTAACGAACGCTATTTCTCTACCTTGCATGATTTGGGTATCAAGGTGCAAGTGAATAGCGACTCACATTATCCGGAGAAGATAAACAACGGTCGTCCCGAAGCTTTGCAGGCAATAAAGCGTGCGGGCTATAAAAAGGTGATGGAGTTACATGGAGGGAAATGGGAAGAAAGAGAAATAGGGTGATAAGGTGATAAAATGATAGGGTGGTTAGTTTTATCACTTTACCACCCTATCACCTTTATATTATTCTGTTTTCAGCAGAAAATCATCGATCATTTTTTTGTATGTTGCCTTGTCGGCAGCACCGCGGAAGAGTTGCGGTTCTCCTTTCATCGGGATGAAGACAAATAAAGGGATGCTTGTTGCATTGAATAATGCTGCCAATTCTTTCTCTTTATCTACGTTCACCTTATATATGACGATTTTTCCGGCATATTCTTTAGCTAACTCTTTCATGATGGGAGCAGTCAAACGGCAGGGACCACACCAATCAGCATATAAGTCGATAATAGCAGGCTTGTTTCCCTTGTACTTCCAGTCTTGTGACTTTTCGTAATCAAAAACATCCTTGAGGAACATCGCTTTATTCATTACGACTACATCGCCTTCAGCTTCGGATTTTTGAGGCTCTTGAACTTCTTTAGCTTCCGCTTGGTTCTGTTGTTTTGCTCCGTCTGTACAAGCGTAAGTCAGCATACTTGTAAAGGTCAGAACACACATGGTTATAATTTTCTTCATCTTTTATTATTAAGAATTTTGTTCAATAACGGATTTCAATTCTTTTCCGCCGATTACACCGGAATGCCGCCATACTGCTTCGCCTTTCTTAAATAGAATAAAAGTAGGCACAGCTTGTATACGATATTGAGCTGCTAATTCTTCGTGTTGGTCAACGTCAATTTTGGCTATACGGGCAGCATCGCCGATTACACCTTTGAGTTCTTCCAATACCGGATGCATGGCTTTACAAGGACCACACCAAGTAGCAAAGAAGTCAACTAAAACGGGCTTTTCTGATTGTATCAATTCTTCAAATTTTTCCATAATCTTATTCTTTTAGTTATTGTACCCCGTATATTCGAGGTGCGAAAATAGTTATTACTGTTTATATAAAAAACAGTTTAAGGCGTTTTTTGTTCACTATTACTTTATTTTATAGTTAAAGTCGTATCTTTGGATTCTCAATTTAGAATACGGCATTTATGGAGCATTTTCCTCAGGGAATTCATTTTAAATACCCTTGGCGTGGTTATCAGGAACGTGTATTGGCAGACCTGAAACAATATATTTCAAATGGGGCATTACATGTTGTGGCTCCTCCCGGTTCGGGCAAAACGGTATTGGGGCTTGAAGTGATGTTAAGACTGGATGCTCCTACATTGATTTTAGCTCCTACTATCGCTGTACGTAATCAATGGGTGGACCGTTTTTGTGAGTTGTTCTTGCAGACAGCACAAGTGCCGGATTGGATTTCATGTGATATCCGCCAACCTTCTTTTCTCACAGTTAGTACTTATCAGGCTTTGCATGCGGCTTGTGATAGCACCCGGAGAAAGGAAAAGCAAGAGGATGCTATCCAATTGTTACAGAAACAAGGATTGAAGATGGTAGTTGCCGATGAAGCACACCATTTGAAGAACGAGTGGTGGCACCCACTCCGTAAGTTGCAAGAAACTCTTTCTCCTGTTATCGTGGGACTTACAGCTACTCCTCCGTATGATGTGACACCGGCGGAGTGGGATCGTTATATTGCTTTGAACGGACCGGTAGATGCTGAAATAACGGTGCCGGAACTGATGCGTGAAGGAGACTTATGTCCGCATCAGGATTATGTCTACTTCTCTCGTCCTTCCCAATGGGAATACGAACGGATTTGTGATTTTAGAAAACGCGCCGATTCTCTCTTTCAGGAACTCCTGACTGATAAAGAGCTGCTACAAGCGATAGAATCTTTACCATTATGGGAATTGCCGGATGAATCGTTGGAGTGGATTTACGACCACATGGCTTATTACTCTTCTATGCTTATCTATCTGCATGCTACAGGACATGATATTCCGCTTGTGCATTTGGATATTGTCGGCAATGAACTTTCTGATTTTCCACCATTTGATTATAACTGGGCGGAAACATTACTTGACTTGTATTTGAATAAGGAAAGGACGATGTTTGTCGGTTGCGAAGTTCATCAGGAACGACTGGAAAACCGTTTGCTTCGTTATGGAGTGATAGAAAGCGGGCAAATATCTTTTCAATATAATCGAAAAATTAATGCGGCACTTACTACGAGTATAGAAAAAGTGAACAGTATCTGCGACATAGTCCGTTTTGAATATCAACATTTGAAGAAAGATTTACGCTTGGTAGTACTGGCGGATTTTATACGAAAAGAATTTCTGACTGCCGGACCGGATGCTGATTTATATACTGGCAAACTGGGAGTATTGCCTATTTTTGAAAAACTTCGTCGTGAGAATCTTTCGGATCTGTGCTTAGGTGTACTTACCGGCAGTATTGTTATAATTCCGCGTGATGCAATGTCCGTAATGCAGAACAAAATGCAGGAAAGCGGAATAGGAGAATTGCAATCTTCGATTTTTCCTTATGACGACCGGTATGTACGAATCACTCTGACAGATTCAATCAGAGGGGCGGCTGTGAAATATGTAACCGATATTTTTCAGGCAGGCGGCTTTGAAGTGCTGGTCGGCACAAAATCTTTGTTGGGCGAGGGTTGGGATGCTCCGGCACTGAATGCTTTAATACTTGCCAGCAGTGTCGGTTCTTTTGTCCTCTCCAATCAAATGCGTGGACGGGCCATCAGAACGATGCGTGGCAATCGAGATAAGACTGGAAATATTTGGCACCTGGTATGTGCGGACTTATCTTCTCCTACTGGTGGCGGAGATGTAGAGATGTTACGACGACGGTTCAAAGGTTTTGTCGGAGTGTCCTTCTTGGAAGAGGGATGTATAGAAAATGGTATTCATCGTTTAGATTTGCCTGATTATTTTCTTGATTGGGATGTATTAAAACAATTCAATGAGAGAACTTTCACTCTTGCTGCGGATAGAGCGGGATTGAGAGAACGCTGGCGAGTTGGTTTGGAACGTGGCGTAAGTCTGATAGAAGAAATTAAAATGCCAGTTAAGGCAGAATATAAAGAAAAGGTGGAACATGTGAAGATGCTCTATCTCACCCGGTCAATAGCTTACTTGGTGGCAAGTTTATGTTCTGGTCTTGCTGCTTTCGGAATGGATTTTCTACAGGCATTGTTCAAGTCGCGCCCTCGTGCAATAGAGGATGTCAAGTTTCTGTTGTTGATATTCGGTATTCTGGGGATTATTTATTTCGGACGACAAACGATCAGAGTGTTTAGATTGTATTTGCATTATCGTGACATCACCAAAGATATACGCGGGATAGGTGAGGCATTGCTTCAGGCACTTATACGAATGGGAAATATACAGACATCGCCTGCTGAATTGTCTGTGTCTGTTCAGGAAGACGGCTCAGGCGGGATGTTTTGCCATTTACGGGGTGGTACGAATTTTGAGAAGTCTATGTTTACAGAGGCTATGAGCGAAATAGTTTCTGTGATAGATAGTCCACGCTATCTGATACTAAGAAAAAGCCGCAGGTTGTTTTTTATCTCTCAAACCGATTATCATGCTGTACCGGAAGTGTTGGGACGCAAAAAAGAGTCCTCGGCTTATTTTGCAGGATGTTGGCAGAAATTGGTCGGAGAAAATGAATTGATATTTACCCGTTCGAAAGAGGGACGGAAGATGCTACTGAAAGCAAGAATGGAAGCGTTGTCCGCTTACTTTGCGGAGGATGTGGAAAGAGTAAGCAAGTGGAAATAACCTTCGTATTTCCACTTGCTTGAATAGTTTACTCTGTAATGGTGAGTTCCTTGATAATATGAGATGCTCCGGCATACTTGTCTATAATAAACAAAGTATAGCGAATATCCACACAGGCAGCACGTTGCGAAGACGGACGGAAAGCGATATCGCCTGTCAATCCTTCGTAGTTGCGATCGAAACCGGTACCTATTAATTCTCCTTTGGCATTGAATACCGGACTGCCGGAATTACCTCCGGTGTTGTCGGTGTTGACAATGAAACAAACGGGCATTTCTCCATTAGGCATGGCATAGCGTCCGAAGTCTTTAGCTTGGTAGAGCTGTTTTAACTTGGCAGAAACTACAAACTCCCAGTTATTGGGATCTTCTTTCTCCATAGCACCTTTCAAAGTGGTATAATAGTTATACTCTGCACCATCTGCCGGCGAGTAGGGAAGAACTTGTCCATAAGTCAGGCGCAAGGTGGAATTGGCATCCGGATAGATAGGAATACCCGCTTCCTGCTTCATGTCCATCATACCTTTTACCCATACTTTGTGGGCAAGGTCATAGTTCTTGTTGGCATCCATCATGGCAATGGCGGTTTGTAACAAGCCGTTAGTGATGGAGTATTTAAACAGAACCATCCAATCGTTATTGATTTTGTATAGACTGGGTTTGCGGATGAATTTGTCGAAATTCTCTTTATTACCAAAGATAGAATAGTTGAAACAAGCGTCGATAAATGCGTCACTATCTCCTTTGAAACGTTGGTCAATAACTTTGAAGATACCAATGCGTTGGTCGGCAGGGATATACTGCATATAAGTTTTCAACATTTGTTTGCCAACGATACGTTCTACTTCGGGGAAAGGAACAGAAGTAAAATAATTATCTGCTGCTATCTGAAGACTATCTACCGCAGCTTTGATACGGGTTTTATCTTTACTTTTCAAAGCAGCAACCAGATCGGATGTATTAGGAATACGCATGAAATCAAGGCCGGTTACCAAAGCTTCCTGAATGGCTTGCTGGTGGTAAAGAGCCGGACGGCGATGTTGCACAATACTGCGTATCTGGTCGAATGCCTTTTGATAAGAATCATCTCCTTTTTCACGTCCGCGGTTTAATAAGGCTTCTTGCTGTGCGCGTTTGGTATCCAGAACTTTCAGACGGACAAGGCCTTGATTCATACCGATGGCATTTTTCCAGTAATTGGCAGAAGAAGCGTATTTACTGGCATAATGGATGCGCACGGCATCATCTTTCAACATCTGCTCCATTAGTGCTTTTTGGCGTGCATCACGTACATGATGACGCATGAAGTTAGTGGTTTGCATACGTTCTTCTACTTCGTCGGAAATCATGTAACGCCAGTTGCGACCGGGAAATCCCATGATAAAGGTAAAGTCTCCTTCACGATAGCCGTTGAGGTTAATGGTGAGGTGTTTCTTTACTTTTAAAGGTAGATTGTCTTTACTGTATGTAGCGGGCAGTCCATCTTTGTCGGCATAGATGCGGAACAATGAAAAGTCGCCTGTATGACGCGGCCACATCCAGTTGTCCGTATCGGCACCGAATTTACCGATGGAGGAGGGAGGAGTACCTACCATGCGAATATCGTTGTAGGTAGTCTTTATAAACAGATAATAGCGGTTGCCACCATAAAAAGCTTTGAGTTCCAGATTGCGACCGGGTGTTAAAGTTATACCTTGTGCGGAAGCAAAACGATCAGCGACTTTGGTCAGATATTTAGGAGATAGATAATTGGTTCCGTTCGGATCGTTGTCTATCTTCAGTTGTTCGTTTACGTAATCTGTTACATCTAATATTTCGTCAATATAGGTGACGGTAAGCCCTTTGCAAGGTAACTCTTCATCGCGAGACATTGCCCAGAAACCGTCAGTCAGGTAGTCGTGCTCTACGCTACTATGTTGCTGGATGGAGCCGTAGCCGCAATGGTGGTTGGTTAGTACCAAACCTTCTGCGGAAATAACCTCTCCGGTACAGCCACCTCCGAAGTGTACAACGGCATCTTTCAGGGCGATGCCGTCAGGATTATATATTTGGTTGACGGGGATGAGCAATCCCAGCTCGGTCATGGCTACCTCGTTCTGTTTTTGTAGGTCAGTAAGCATCCACATGCCTTCGTCTGCATGTGTTGTTAAAACTGTAGATGTAAATAATAATGATAATATAACTCTCTTCATGATAATGTGCGTTAGAAGGTGTTCTGAGGGGGGTGGTAATGAGTCCCTGACTGAAAGGGGATGACTCAGTGACTGAATGCCATTCAGTCACTGAGTCATTGTCATTCACTCGTTATATGATTCCCAAGGAGTGATTAATTATTCAATTATGTTCATTTCATTTATTAAATGTCCACAATCTCCCAGTTTGTCGAGAATAAAGAGTACATAACGGATATCGAGATTAATACAACGTTGCAAATCGTTGTTGAAAGTAAGGTCACCACTTAATGATTCCCAGTTTCCATCGAATGCAGTACCGATAAGCTGGCCTTCTGCATTGATGACCGGACTTCCTGAATTACCACCGGTAATATCGTTAGTAGTTAGGAAACAAACCGGCATTGTACCGTCTGCCATTGCATAACGTCCAAAGTCTTTATTCTGGATAAGCTCTTTCAGCTTAGCAGGAACAACAAACTCACGGTCTTCGGGATTTTCCTTTTCGAGGATACCGTCTGTGGTAGTGTAATATTTATAATGTACAGCATCGCGAGGATTGTATGATTTTACATTACCGTATGTCAGACGAATGGTAAAGTTTGCGTCCGGATAAGAAGGTACCGGTTGCTTCATCTCACCTAAACCACGAATGTATGCTTTATGCAGAGCTTCTTCATTTTCACTCTTATTGTTTATCATATTCAGAAGTTCCGTGCGTTTTTCAATCTTCGCTTTTGAGTAATGTGTAGCAATGTCTTTGTCAATCGCTTTAATAGTAGGCTTTTTCAAGAATTTGTCGAAGTTTGCTTGATTTGCCAGGATAGAGTTGTCATACATATCATCAATGAAAGCGTTGATGTCTCCTTTGTATTCCTTGTCAATCATTTGATAGAAGGCAGGACGTTGTTCAGCCGGAATAGCCTTAGCATATACAGGAAAAATAGCTTTTGCTACTTTACGGTCTACTTCATGGTCATAATCTTTGTTATGGATATCGGCAAATACACTTTTCAGTTGTTCCGTAGCTTTATTAATAAGTGAGTCATTTTTCTCTTGCAATCCTTTCTTCAAATCTTCCATTATTAAGTAAGGACTTCCAAACTCAATAGCACCTATGAAAGCCTCTGATAAGTAAGTAAACTGACGTACCAATGGTTCAGTTTCTGCTTTAATTGCATCGATTTTATCAACGATACCTTCGTATTCCGGTTTGCCTTTTGCAAACTCAGCGAATTTTTGCTCTTGCTCGGTCTTTGAAACCAGTACATCGTTGTCAATGATAGCTTTGTTCATGCCGATTGAGTTTTTCCAGTAGTTGCTGGAACCTGCATATTTATTGGCATATTGAATGCGAGTCTTATCGCTGGCAGCCATTACTTCTTTTAAAACACCCAAACGGGCACCACGAATAGTGATACGAGGTTCGTTTTCAGCATTCATCCGTTCTTTTACTTCGGACACAGTGAGGTAGCGGCTAGTGCTGCCGGGGAAGCCCATTATCATGGCATAATCTCCTTCATTCAAACCTTTAATGGAAATAGGCAAATACTTCGGAGTTTTCAATGGAACATTGTCTGCCGAGTATTCTGCCGGATTACCATTAGCATCGCCATAGATTCGGAACATGGAGAAGTCACCGGTATGGCGCGGCCACATCCAGTTATCCGTTTCACCTCCGAATTTACCTACAGATGAGGGAGGAGCGGCTACCATACGAACGTCCGTATAAACTTTCTTGAAGAATAAATAGAATTTGTTTCCGGCATAGAAAGGCAATGCCTGTACTTCGATACCTTTCTGATCCTTCAAATCACTTTTAGCAAAAAGCTCTTTTGCCAATTTAGAGAGGAAGGGGCGAGTCATTGCGTCGATTTCCGTTACTTCGCCGGCTGCGATTTTCTGGTTTACGATGTCAGTGATATCTTCAATACGATCTATAAACTGGAACTTCAGGCCCGGAGTAGCCAATTCTTCATTACGATTCTTAGCCCAAAAGCCATCGGTCAGGTAGTCGTGTTCTACGCTACTATGCTGTTGTATGGAAGCATATCCACAATGGTGGTTTGTCAGAATCAGACCTTCCGGGGAGATGATTTCACCGGTACAACCACCCCCAAAGATACCTACGGCATCTTTCAGAGATACTCCATTAGGGTTATATAAGTCGTCTGCTTCAAGTTTCAAACCTTGTTTTTTCATCATATCGATAGAGTTCTGCTGCTTCATCAGTTGCAGTAACCACATTCCTTCATCTGCACGCGCAGAGTAGACTGTTAGTGCGGCAGCTGCCACAATCAAGTACTTTTTTACGTTCATGTATTTAATGATTAATATTTAATGATTAATGTTTAATTCTCAATTCATTGACTGCCTCCATGACGTTGGCAGGGGGGCGTTGATTCATCAACTCATTCTTCATGAAGTCCATATACGGAGCTACGTGTTTGAAGAATTTTCGATAGCCGGCACACAGGTAGTTAAGCCCTGATTCTCCGCCATTAGTCCGGGAAAAGCGATTTTTGGGACATTCGCCGTTGCAGGCAAACAACCATTCGCATTCCTTGCATTGGGTAGGGAGCGATTGTTGCTTCATTAGTCCAAAGGCTTGCTGCTTCTCACTATACATCATTTCTACCAATGTTTTTTGGTGGATGTTGCCTAATTTATACTCCGGAAAAACGAAATGGTCGCAGGCATATACATCTCCATTAAATTCCATAACTCCGGCATGCCCACAGGTCTTTGCCATAGAGCAGACACCCGGCTGTTCACCTATCCAGTTGGCAAGGGTAGAGTCGAATAACTGGATGTAATAAGTTCCAACATCCTGCTTTACCCATTCATCAAATAAGGTACATAAGAAATTTCCCCATTGTTCGGGGTTTACGGAGAAGTCTGCCAATTGGGTTTCATTTGCTTCATTCGCCATAGATGCGAGTTGTCTTCCATCCTGATGTGGCGTAATGCGCTCAACAATAGGGGCGAATTGTATATAGTGGCAGCCTATTTCTTTGAAGAAATTATAAAATTCCAAAGGATAGTCTGCATTAAAGTCATTAACAACTGCCATCCCATTCCATTCTACACCATACTTTTTCAAGAGGTTGATTCCTTGCATTACTTTGATAAAGGATGGTTTTCCGAGCTTGTTCTTGCGATAGGCATCGTGAAATTCTTGTGGTCCATCAATGGAAACACCTACCAACCAGTTGTTTTCTTTGAAAAACTTGCACCACTCATCGGTTAGCATGGTACCGTTGGTTTGTATGCAATTGTCTATTGTTCTACCATTAGCGTACTTCTTCTGAAGTTCCATGGCTCGTTTGTAAAAAGCGAGCGGACGCATCAAAGTTTCTCCACCATGCCATGTGAACAGTACTTGTGGCATAGTTTGTGAGTTAATATATTCTTCAATGAATTTTTCCAGAAGTTCTTCGCTCATTACATGTTTGGGGTTGTCCTTGTACAGTTTGGACTTCTCCAGATAGTAGCAATAATCGCATGCAAGATTGCATACAGCCCCTACAGGTTTTAGCATTACATAGAGGGGTTTAGCAAATGGAGCATAGGTTGACATGTATATTTTTTCTATTTTTATAATTTATAATTGTGCAAAAATACATAAACGCAATGAAAAATCCTTTCTTTCTATCGGGTTTATAAGGATTATTAATACCTTTGCTGCGTGTAATTCAAAAATAGTTTCCTGCATGATTAGAATGAGTGTGAACCGTGTTTTGCCCCTTTTGCTTTTGCTTGTGGTATTTGCTTCTTGTAGTCGTAAATATAAGATAGAGGGTAGTTCTTCGGTAACCAGCCTTGACGGAAAGATGTTGTTTCTTAAAACACTTCAGAACGGAGAGTGGGTGGCTATTGACTCGGCAGAGGTTATTCATGGACTTTTTAAGATGGATGGTCCGGCCGATTCTGTAGTGATGGTGACAGTCTATATGGATGGTGAAGGTCTTATGCCATTGGTTCTTGAAAAGGGAAAGATAGAAGTCTCTATTTCTAATTCTCAATTACTTGCTAAAGGTACTCCTCTGAACGATAAGCTCTATGAGTTTATTGATAAACGGAATACCATGGAAATCAAGATAGAGGAACTGGAACGTAAAGAGGCGCGTATGGTGTTGGATGGTGCCAATCTGGAAGATGTACATGCGCAGCTGACGAAAGAAGGTGAAACGCTGATAAAAGACATGAATGATTATGTGAAGCAGTTTATTACTGATAATTTTGAGAATGTACTCGGTCCTAGTGTCTTTATGATGATGTGCAGTGCATTGCCTTATCCGGTAATGACTCCTCAAATTGAAGATATAATGAGAACTGCTCCTCAAGTTTTCAAAGAAAGTCCGCTGGTAAAAGACTTCCTTTCTAAAGCTAAAGAAAATATGAAATTAATTGAGGAACGTCGCCGTATGCAGCAAAATGCTTCTTCAACTACACCACAAAACTGATAACCCTATTTTGTGTTATCGGTCCTGATCGTCGTTTTTGACCATTCCTTTAAATTTATCAGGTAAAGCGCTTTCAACAGCCGTATATGCTTCTGCCATAATGGCTTTGATATTTTCTATCCCTTGTCCTTTGGGAGGAATAGGGTCGTGAATGGTTAATATCATACGATGGTGATGAATCCACTTACCTGTACGTGGAAGTATTTCGAATGATCCATCGATAGTGATGGGTACAACTTCCAATTGCAATTCATCTGCTAATTGAAAAGCTCCTTTTTTAAAGTATCCCATGTGTCCGCTGAAAGTGCGTGCTCCTTCGGGAAACACTACTAGTGAAATTCCATCTTTAAGTGAAGCTTTGGCCTGTTTGATTGTTTCCAGTACTTTCTTAGGACCGGAGCGATCTACAAAGATATGTCCTGCACTCTCACACGCTTTTCCGACGAAGGGTAATTTACGCAGGCTTTTCTTCATCATCCATTTGAAATTGCGTCCCAGGAAACCATAAATCAGAAATATATCAAAGGAACCTTGATGATTGGGTACAAATACATAGGAAGTACGTTTATGCAACTTTTCCCTACCGTTCACCTTTACAGGAATCAGTAAAAAGTAACAAATTAACTGTGACCAAATCTTGCCGGGATAGTATCCCCATATATGTGCACCTCCAATCAAAGAGCCTATGATTGTGATCAATGCGGTAAGAATAGTCAATACTAATAAGATGGGTAGCGCGAAGCAAACCTGATAAACAATATAGAGTATCTTCATAGATTTTGGGTTTTCTAGTCGCAAAGATAGAAAATATCATGAAATACTCTGTTTGATAAATAGAAAATAAGTATTCTTTTACTTCCGCAAAGTCAATACTGTTATTTCAGGCCATGCTCCGAAACGGAAAGGTAACCCTACATAACCGATACCGATATTTACATATAAAGCTCGATTTCCTTCATTGTACATTCCGCTCCATTCAGGATAAATTAGTTCGGCAAGAGAATGACCGAATAAAATTCCTTGCATGGCGTGTGTATGTCCCGCAAGCATCAAAGGAATGTTTGTATCCGGTAATACTTCACGTCTCCAATGGGTAGGGTTGTGGCTGAGTAATATCTGGAACATCCCTTCAGTGCCCTGCATTGCTTTATGGAGGTCAGCAAACTGCGAGAAAGGAGGTTCACCATCATTTTCTACACCAATAAGGGCGATGCTATCATTATTGTGATAAAGAATATCATGTTCATTGTTCAGTAATTTCCACCCCATTGCTTTTTGTTGCTGAATCAGGTTGTCAAGGTTGGCGATTTCTGCTTTCTTGCTCTTCCAATGATAGTAGCTTCCATAATCATGATTACCAAGGATGGAGTAAACACCGTCGGGGGCATGTAGTTGTGAGAGTATATCCTGAAAGCCATCTAATTCGTGGCTTTGTTGGTTTACCAAGTCACCGGTAAATACTATAAGGTCAGGTTTCTGTTCATTGACCATATCTACCAATCTTTTGATGGCTTCCGGATTTCCTTGCCAACTTCCGATGTGAATATCTGAAATCTGAACGATACGATAACCATCAAAGCCTTTCGGCAACTCGTTAGAATAGAACTCTGTCTCTTTTACTTCGAATCGGGTGATACCGGCAACACTTCCATATAGTATATTGAAAAAGCTGACAATACCTAACACGAGTCCTATAGCAGTAAATGGGCTGCGAGGACAACGGCGTATGATGAAATGTATCAATACACCTATCAGGGAGCAAAGCATGAATATAGTCTTCGGAAGAATAAAAAGAATGAGGACGATAGCCAATCTGCCTATGCTTTGCGTGTGATTTGATAAAGCATTTTCACCAGTCAGATACATAAAATACACATACCCTGCAGCCAATAGGAAAGTTGGTAGCCAGTAGGAGCAACGCAGGAGTTTATTCTTAGTCTTTCGTACAACATATACAAAGTAAATATATAAATCCGGGATCAGAAGAAACAGGATGAGTAAGAGAGTTATTCGGTGCATATATCTTTCAATTCTTCTATGTTTTTATTTATATTATTGAGATGCTTATAGATTATTTTATAGATAAGGTAGATAACCAAGGTATCGAATACTGCAAAGAAGAAAATAAGTGCAGCTTGCATACCTATGGATTCCTTATGATAGTCCATTGCCCAGTAATTGAGGACATTGAAAAGTACAATCCATGTTGAAATGGCTATAACCTCATATTTAGTCCATTGGCGGAAAGTAGTCATACGATGACTCACTTCGGATACGCTCATTTCATCGATACGGGTTCCTTTGCTCCATTGATATGTTTTCCAGTCCCACCAAAGACCTGCAATGATGCTGATGGCAATAAAAACCAAAAATACGGCAATTTTGTTCTGTGTATGTTCGTTTACAAAGATTGAGGGGAGCAGAAACCATATTGAGATGGTTAGCGCCAGTCCAATGGCACCAATGCCAATAGAGAAACGTTGCAAACCTACAATACGTCCCAAGCTCTTACGGGTACTGGCTTTGTTGCTGGCGATTAGTTCCGTGATTCTCTTCTCGTCGGCAATTGGACCCTTTTGTAACTGTTCATTTAGAGCATGCCAAGATTTCTTCAGTTCATCCAGTTCCATATATTATTCCTCCTTGTTCATTTTTTTTAGTTTGTCCTTTATGCGGCTGAGCTTTGTAGCTACATTGGTTACAGTCAGTCCGGTGATTTCGGCAATTTCTTCGTAGCTTTTCTCCTCCAGATAGAGTAAGATGATGGATTTTTCCAATTGTCCCAATCTGTTTATCATGTGATAGAGTTGTCGTAGCATGACTTGAGTCTCATCATCTTCTTCGGTTCGGTCGACTTCTTGTGTAAGAGTTACGATTTCGGGAATATTCTTTTCTTTTCGGATAAAACTAATACACGTATTCAGTGCTATACGGTATATCCATGTGGAAATTTTACATTCCCGCCGGAATTTAGGAAATGCTTTCCATAAGTTGAGTACCACTTCCTGATACAGGTCGTTGAGAGTAGCATTAGGCGTGGTGTACAGATAGCACACTTTGTATATGACACGCTCATACTCCCGTACCACGGATACGAACTCTTGTTCTACATTTTCCATTCTTCTTTGGCTTCTTTCGAATTGCTTATATTTTGTTAGTCGCAAAGAAAATATTTAAATCACAATCTCTCGGTGCAAAAATAAAAAAATAATAAGAGATTTTAGTCCTACGTTTTAATCATTTAGTCGCATATAATACCGTTTAGCTAAATATAGGCAAAAAAGTGTTTGAATATTTTAAAATAGAAGTGTAACTTTGCACCAACATAACATGTAAATATTAGAAAAATATGAAACGACTGGCTATTTTTTTATTTGGGATATGCTTGCTGGCTTCGTGTGATGAAATTGAAGAAGCTCGTACATTACCTAAAGAGTTTTCCATTGGTGACATTACAGATATCTCGGAATTGACTTACGATGAGTTGGAGAATCTGGTGATTAATTCAAATTATTATGATCCTGTCTATCAAAAAGACGAAATGAGACGAAATGGTGGTCTTATTATTAAAGGGCAGGTTACTCTTGGAATCGGAGAGGCATATAGTGATGCACGCCTTTGGTTTTCTACCCGTGAATCGGATCTTCCTACAAGCAATTCGGATATGTGGAATGGAAATTATGCGGGAGCTTTAACAGCTAGTGCAAATACTCCTTATTTCTTTCAGAATAATCAGCAACTGACTGAATCTGGTAATGCACCTACTTATTATTATAAATTAGGTTTAAGTACATGGGACAAGGAATATCCCGGATTCGTTGATAACTGTTTGGATGGAGGATATTATTCACAAACCGTTTTTAGTAGCGTGAAAACTTATACTCGTCCGGATGTGCCATGTCTATTTGAATGTATGATGGGAGGAGAAGTTGAGATCATTGCATCTTTTAGCGTCAAGTCCAATCATTTGATTACAGAAGGTGGCATTTGTTATAGTCGCACTAACCAACTTCCTACGATAAAGGATGAAGTGGAGTATTACGATAATGGTATAGATCAGAACTGGAAAGAAGGGAGGATATATATAAATGCCTACCCTGGCGAGGCTGGTACATATTATGTGCGTGCTTTTGCTTCTTCTGGAACAGCTATCAGCTATTCTCCGGTATGGAAAGTAACGACTTATAATAAGTCTCTATAACTAAATAAACAGAAAAATACAATGAAACGATTGATAATGATATGCCTGATAAGTTGTCTGGGTTTGGTTACACTTATGGCACAGGAGGCAACACACGACATTAAAGGTGTGGTAACAGATAAACAGCAACAACCTATTGTTGGTGCGTTGGTCACGGTACATGGTACTACGATTAGCACGGTAACCGATATTGATGGAAAATTCCTGTTACGTGAAGTACCTGTAAAGGCTAAGCGCTTAGTAGTAGAATCTATTGGGATGGAAACGGAAGAATGGGAGATTGGTACTCCTATACAGATAAAACAGAAACGCCAGAAGTTTTCATTTGTCGCATCAGCTGGTGTGGTAATGAGTCGTTATACGGTGTTTGGAGGTAGTTCAAAGATGGGGTATGAGTTTGGTCTTGGTTTTGAAACGCGCCGTTCAGAACATTGGGCTTTTCGCTTGATGGTGGAGTTGGCTTCTCGTGGTACGGTTTATAAATATAATAAGTCGGGTCTTGATTATAAGGAAACTTGGAGTCCCGTAACTCTTGATGTACCCATGTACTTTATGAGACGTTGGAACTTGGCACATAAGACTAACCTGGTGTTAGCGTTTGGTCCTGCTATCTCTTTTGGACTGGGAGGTAAAGTAAAGGCCGAAACGAATGGTGTAAAAGAGGAATATGACATCTATAGCAAAGAATATGATTCCTATTATGAAAGTGATGGTAAACATGCTTTATTATTGCCATTTAGTTCCGGATTGGCTTATGGACTAGGTGTAGAATATAAGCAATGGATGGTTGGCGCTTGGGGTAAGAATATGGTTCTAATTCCGGGTGATAGTTCCGCTGATGATGTGGAACACAATTGGGCTTTAACCTTTGGAGTATCTTATCGTTTTTAAAGAACTAATGAATTAAAAGAGAACGACAATGAAAAGAATATATATATTGTTGCTGGCATGTATGGGAACTATGAGCGTAATGGCTCAGGGACAAAAGTTAAAGAGTCGTATTATAGACAAAGACTATTATCCGGTGGATAGTGCCAAAGTTTCGGTAAAAGGTACGAATATCAGTACAACTACAGATAGGAATGGGAACTTTGTATTGGAAAATGTTCCGCTGATTCTTGATTCTATCGAGGTACAGAAAGGGAAAAAGGATTATTCTGCCGGTATTCCTGTAAAGATCCGAATGCGTAAGGCGGTCATGGATCGTTTTGCTTGGTTTGTACGAGCAGGATATGAATATCCATTGTATGATTTCGGGGATTTTGAGGCGGCTATGGATAATCATGTATTTTACGTAGGAGGTGGAATAGATTTAAAAATGTCACGTCATTGGGCTTTTCAACCAAGTGTGAATTTGGCATTCCGTAAAATGAACGGCTACGGTTATTATTATGAGGATGGTCATAGTTTTGACGAAGGCTCCTTTAATATGGGCGTGATGGAAATTCCACTTTTATTTGCCGTGAAGTTTCCTTTAGGATATTCAGCAAATCTAGTATTCCGATTTGGCACCTATTTTGATATAGGTTTGTGGGGAACTGCTAAATTTCATGCTGACAATTATTATGATAATGGAGGCAATTATAGAACTGAAGACAGAGAATTTGATATTTATGGGACTCGTTTTTGCGGAGGTGCAGCCTATGGTATAGGGGTTGAATTAGGACATTTCCTGATTAGTACAATAGGGCACACGGGGTGGATGTCCTATGATTATTCAAAGGGCTATACGAGTTTCGGTATAGAGGTTGGCTATAAGTTCTAGAAAAATTATTTGGGTAAGTTCGCTGATAGGAATTTCCGCATAACATCTACGGACATTCCGCGGCGATGAGCATAATCTTTTAGTTGATCTTCCCCAATCTTTCCTACTGCAAAGTAGTGCGATGCAGGATGAGCAAATATCATACCACAGACGGAGGCATGCGGATGCATGGCTCCGTTTTCTGTTATGGTTATGCCGATTTGCTTCATATCGAGTAATTCGTCCAATAGGAAATTGATGGATTGGTCGGGCAGGGAAGGATAACCTACTGCGGGGCGTATGCCTTGATATTTTTCTACTAATAAATCGGGAATGGACAATGATTCCTCGGGTGCATATCCCCAAGCTTCCTTGCGTACATACTCATGCATCTTTTCAGTAGCAGCTTCAGCAAGTCGGTCGCTCAACGTTTGAACAAGTAGGTGTTTATAAGGATCATTCTTATAATACTCCTCAACCTCTCCATTGATAGAGGAAGCAAATAGTCCTACAATATCAGGAATTCCCGAAGAGAGAGGACGTATAAAATCACTCAGGCAGAGAAACGGACTTCCATTAGGATGAGGCGTTTGCTGACGAAGTAAAGGGAAATTAGTTCCTTCTATGATCAGATTATCTTGATCACTGTTCGCTTGACAAAGCTTGAAGATACATTGAATGGTGATTTCTTCATCCAACTGGTCTAATACTCTATTTGCTTCTTTGAATAATTGCATAGCTTCTGCTGCCTTGGCACGTTCTTCTTCTGGAAAAGTAGTGAGCCAGGAGGCGTGACAGGCGTCGCAACCATGAATATTGGCAATCGCCGCAAAACGTGGTTGAAAACCCCATGCATGGAAAAAGTAAATCCAATTGATGTAGGGAGCTACGTTATGGATGGGGTAATTGAGTATTTCCGACTTAATCATAAATCACTAATCACTAAATATTGAATCTTAACTCTTCTCCACGGTAAGCGTCATCCACAGTATTTTCATTGTAGATGAGATGTCCGTTTGCGAAAGTCTTTTCTACTTTCCAATTGAAAGTATGTCCTTCCAGCGGACTCCATCCGCACTTGCTTAATATCTTATCAGTAGTCACCTCCCATGGAGTATCGGGGCGCACCAAGACTAAATCAGCCTGATAGCCTTCACGGATGTAACCGCGTTGATGGATATTGTAAATTTCGGCAGGCGCATGACACATCTTATTAACGATAGTTTCTAAAGTAAATACACCTTCATCCACCAACTCCAGCATACTTACAAGGGAGAACTGTATCATAGGCATACCGGACATAGCTTTCAGTGCTCCACCTTCTTTTTCCGAAAGCAGATGCGGAGCATGATCGGTAGCAATGACATCAATCAAGCCCGAATTGACTGCGGCTCTCAAAGCTTCGCGATTGCTTTTTACTTTGATGGCAGGATTACATTTTATACGGGTACCCAATGTCTTATAATCAGTAGAACTAAAGAAAAGGTGGGGTACACATGCTTCGGCAGTGATTAACTTTTCGGAAAGTGGTGCATCGCTGAACAAACTGAGTTCTTTAGCCGTAGAGATATGTAGAATATGTAATTTAGCTCCTGCAATACCAGCTAAGCGAATAGCCAGTTCGGAAGAGTTGTAGCATGCTTCTGTAGAGCGGATAGACGGATGTTTCTGAACCGGAATATCCTCAGCTCCTGCAAACATTTCCTTGTATTTAGCGGTATTATTTTTGATAACCTCTTGATCCTCACAGTGTGCAGCAATCAACATGTCAGTACCATTGAAGATGTTTAGGAGGCTGTTCATTTTGTCTACCAACATATTGCCGGTACTGGAACCCATGAACAGTTTAATTCCACAGACACGGTGCTTGTCCAGTTTGCTGAACTCATCGTAATTGTTATTTGTAGCACCAAAGTAGCAAGAATGGTTGACGATACATTTCTCGTTAAGCAAGTCAAATTTGGCATTCAGTGCATCCAGAGTGATAGTCAAAGGATTGGTGTTAGGCATATCCATGATGGAAGTAACACCACCGGCAGCGGCGGCGCGGCTTTCGGTAAAGATGTCTGCCTTATGAGTAAGTCCGGGATCACGGAAATGTACGTGGTCGTCAATGATACCGGGCAGCAAGTAGCATCCGGTTGCATCTATCGTTTCATCACACGGAGCGGAGATTGGTTTCCAATCAATGAGTACTTCGGCAATGCGTCCGTTTTCTATAACAACAGAACCTTGTATAGATTCTCCTTCGTTGACAATGGTAGCGTTATGAATCAGCGTCCTTTTCATTTTCTATTTTTTATTTTCTATTTTCCGTTGATTTCGGGTATTTATGGAATAAACTATTCCACTTTAGGCGAATCACTCCAAATACAGCTTCACCAAAAATGCTACTATTCATCTTGGAAGTACCCAGTTCACGGTTGATGAAGATAACAGGTACTTCTTTGATATTGAAGCCACATTTGTAAGCAGTGAATTTCATCTCTATCTGGAAGGCATAGCCTTTAAAACGAATGCCATCGAGATTGATAGTTTCCAATACACTACGGCGATAACATACAAATCCGGCAGTAGTATCATGGATGGGTAATCCGGTAATGAAGCGGACATATTTAGATGCGAAATAAGACATCAACACGCGTCCCATAGGCCAATTAACTACATTCACTCCACTTACATAACGCGAACCGATAGCTACATCGGCACCCTTTTCGGCACAAGCCTTGTAGAGGCGGGGAAGGTCCTGAGGATTATGACTGAAGTCAGCGTCCATTTCGAAGATGTACTCATAATTATGTTGCAACGCCCATTTAAAACCAGCAATATAAGCTGTTCCCAATCCGAGTTTACCTTTACGTTCCACCATGAACAACCGTTCGGGAAATTCTTGCTGTAAAGTCTTGACGATGGCAGCGGTACCGTCCGGTGAACCGTCTTCGATAATAAGGATATGGAACCCATGTTCCAGAGCGAAAACGGCACGAATTATATTTTCTATATTTTCCCGTTCGTTGTAAGTAGGGATAATGACGATGCTGTCTGGTGTCTGCATATTCATATAGGGGGTTATTAATGGGAACAAATGTAACGCTTTTCTATCATTTACGAATAAAACTAAGGATTATTTAGTATTTTTGCGCCCGAAATATCACCCCAGATTACAATGACTATCACTGAACTGCAACAAATCTATGCTGCTCACCCTAATGTAGAAGGGTTGAACAAGCTGCTTAAAAATACTTCTATTCAACATCTCTATTGCGGAGGCTTATGTGCTTCTGCTGCATCGTTGTTTTCATCCGTACTAATACAACAAGCAAAGTGTCCATTTGTTTTCATTCTTGGCGATTTAGAAGAAGCCGGATATTTTTATCATGATTTGACTCAGATATTGGGAGGGGAACAAGTTTTGTTTTTCCCTTCGTCTTTCCGTCGTGCTATTAAATATGGTCAGAAAGATGCTGCCAATGAGATACTTCGTACGGAGGTGTTGAGCCGTTTACAAAAGAATGAAGAAGGACTTTGTGTGGTTACTTATCCGGATGCTTTGGCAGAGAAAGTGGTTTCACGTAAAGAATTGGGTGACAAAACTCTGAAACTTCATACGGGTGAGAAAGTGGATATGAGTTTTATTACAGAGGTATTACGTAGTTATGGCTTTGAGTATGTGGACTATGTTTATGAACCTGGTCAATATGCTTTGCGTGGTAGTATTATAGACGTTTTCTCCTTCTCCTCTGAATATCCTTTCCGTATCGACTTCTTTGGGGACGAAGTAGAGAGCATCCGTACTTTTGAAGTTGAATCTCAGCTATCCAAAGTACGAAAAGACAATATCGTGATCGTTCCTGATTTAAGCCATAGTCTTGAATTGGGAGGTAGCGGAGGTATGGTTTCGTTTCTTGATTTTCTTCAACCGGATACTGTATTGGCAATGCGCGATTTTCTTTGGTTGCGTGAGCGTATCCAGGTGGTACATGATGAGGCGCTTACCTCTCAAGCCATTGCTGCACGTGAGGCGGAAGAAAACGGTTCGATCTCTCTGGAAGGTAAGTTGATCGATGGGGGAGAGTTTACCCTGCGTGCACTCGACTTCCGGCGATTGGAATTTGGTAACAAGCCCACCGGTACGCCGGACGCTGCTATTTCTTTCAGTACAACAGCACAACCCATTTTCCACAAGAATTTCGATTTAGTAGTGGAGAGTTTTCAGGAATACCTGGCTCAAAACTATACGATATATATCTGTAGTGATAGTTTGAAGCAGACCGACCGTATCCGGGCTATTTTTGAGGATCGAGGCGATAAGATCTCTTTCACATCCGTAGAACGTACTTTGCATGAAGGCTTTGCCGATAATACTTTACGGCTTTGTATCTTCACCGACCATCAACTTTTCGACCGCTTCCATAAGTATAATCTGAAGAGTGACAAAGCTCGTAGCGGTAAAGTAGCTCTTTCTTTGAAAGAACTGAACCAGTTTACACCGGGTGATTATGTGGTGCATACTGATCATGGTGTGGGGCGTTTCACCGGATTGGTACGTATTCCTAATGGCGACACTACACAGGAAGTGATGCGATTGGTTTATCAGAATGAAGATGTAGTGTTCGTTTCTATCCACTCTTTGCACAAAGTTTCTAAGTATAAAGGTAAAGAAGGAGAAGCACCCCGTCTCAACAAGTTGGGCACAGGCGCCTGGGAAAAACTGAAAGACCGTACTAAGACTAAAATTAAAGACATTGCCCGCGATTTGATAAAACTCTATTCGCAACGGCGTGAAGAAAAAGGTTTCCAATATAGTCCTGATAGCTTTTTGCAACGGGAGTTGGAAGCGTCGTTCATTTACGAAGATACTCCTGATCAAAGCAAATCGACTGCTGATGTAAAAGCCGATATGGAGAGTGCCCGTCCTATGGATCGTCTGGTTTGTGGCGATGTAGGATTTGGTAAGACGGAAGTTGCTGTGCGTGCTGCTTTCAAAGCAGTTGCCGACAATAAACAAGTGGCAGTACTTGTGCCTACAACCGTGCTTGCCTATCAGCATTTCCAAACATTCAAGGAACGTCTGAAAGGACTGCCTTGCAAGGTAGATTATTTGAGTCGTGCTCGTACCTCCGCCCAAGCCAAAGCAGTGGTAAAAGGACTTGCTGAGGGCGAAGTAAATATACTTATCGGTACCCATCGTATTTTGGGTAAGGATGTAAAATTCAAAGATCTCGGTCTTTTGGTCATTGATGAAGAACAGAAATTCGGAGTTTCTGTTAAAGAAAAACTACGCCAACTGAAAGTCAATGTCGATACCTTGACCATGACCGCAACACCTATTCCCCGTACGTTGCAATTTTCATTACTGGGTGCCCGTGATTTAAGCGTCATCCAAACTCCGCCGCCCAACCGTTATCCTATCCAAACTGAAGTGCATACCTTCAACGAGGAAGTTATTGCCGATGCTATAAATTTTGAAATGAGCCGTAATGGACAGGTATTCTTTGTAAACAACCGTATATCCAATCTTGCAGAACTCAAAATGATGATTGAACGTCGCATTCCCGATTGTCGTGTAGTCATTGGGCACGGACAGATGGATCCGGCTGATTTGGAGAAGATTATCCTGGATTTTG
Organism: Bacteroides sp.; assembly: GCF_030151085.1. Classification (GTDB taxonomy): domain Bacteria; phylum Bacteroidota; class Bacteroidia; order Bacteroidales; family Bacteroidaceae; genus Bacteroides. Next base: position 34,202 of record NZ_JASLER010000076.1, read on the forward strand.
TTAATTACGATTACGATGTATTACTTGCCACTACCATTATTGAAAGCGGTATTGATATACCCAATGCCAATACCATTATCATCAATCAGGCACAGAATTTCGGTTTAAGTGACTTACACCAGATGCGTGGTCGTGTAGGCAGAAGCAATAAGAAAGCATTCTGTTACCTGTTGGCACCGCCTCTTTCTTCGCTCACTCCGGAAGCAAAACGTCGTTTGCAGGCTATCGAGAACTTCTCTGATTTGGGTAGTGGTATTCACATTGCCATGCAAGACCTAGACATCCGTGGTGCCGGAAACATGCTCGGAGCTGAACAAAGCGGTTTCATTGCCGACTTGGGTTATGAAACCTATCAAAAGATACTTTCCGAAGCTGTGCATGAACTGAAGACCGATGAGTTTGCCGAGCTTTATGCTGAAGAGTTGCAGGCAGAAGGAGGTGTTATCAGTGGAGAACAGTTTGTGGATGAATGCCAGATAGAAAGCGACCTGGAGCTTCTCCTTCCAGCCGACTATGTGACCGGAAGCAGTGAACGCATGCTGCTCTATCGTGAATTGGACGGGTTGGTACTTGATAAAGATGTAGATGCTTTTCGTGCCCGTCTTGAAGACCGTTTCGGTCCTATCCCTGCCGAGACCGAAGAGTTGCTGCGCATTGTTCCTTTGCGTCGTCTTGCCGCCCGTCTCGGCGTTGAGAAAGTCTTCTTGAAAGGCGGGCGTATGTCCTTGTTCTTTGTTTCCAATCCGGACAGTCCGTATTACCAAAGTCAGGCATTCGGTAAAATGATTGCCTATATGATGAAATATACCCGCCGTTGCGACCTGCGCGAGCAGAATAACAAGCGGAGCATGCTGATAAAAGATGTGACTTCGGTAGAAGAAGCTGTCAGTGTGTTGCAAGAGGTAGTAGCGATGCAAGTAGAGGAATAATTTTCCTTTCTACAAACTCAATATATCATTTTCTATTTCTTCAATAGATTCATGGATATATTGTTTGATGATAGTATGATTATTCAGATAATGAATAGAATCAGAAATTTCATGTAGCACAGCTATTTGGTGGGATGATATTATGATGGTCTTGCCATTCTCTTTTAACGAGAGAATCAGTCTCTTAAGTTGAATGCAACCTTTTAAATCCACCCCATTGAAAGGTTCATCCAAAATATAGACATCATTCTCTTGCAAGAGTAAAGCTATCAGCGAAAGTTTCTTTTTCATTCCGGTAGAATATTCTGATGCATATCGCTCCAATGGCAATTGGAAGATTGCATTCAGTTGCATTATTTTCTCCTGATTGACGGGTTCACCTTTAGCTTTCATGCAAAATTCAATATACTCCATGCCGGTTATCAAAGAATAGAAGAAATTGTCAGCAGGTAAATAGCCGATTTTAAGCCGTTCGGCTTTCTTGATTAATCCGTTGTATTTATGAACTCCAATGATGCAACAAAACAAGGTTGTCTTGCCGGAACCATTTTCTCCTACAAGTCCATAAATAGTTCCCGACTGGTAAACAAGTGATATGTCTTTCAGGACTTCCACCTTTCCAAAGTTCTTTGTCAGATGACTTATACTGATTAATTCCATAGTTGTTTTAATTTATTGTGTGCAATATAAGAGACAACTCCTGTTATTGCTGCAAATGGTACAAGTAAATAGGGAATAAAACAGGAGAAAAAGAATATTGGGAGCAGCACGGGTAACTGAATAAAAAACAAACTGATGCTTGTTGTACATATTTGCCGCAGTAATCCCAGATTTTGTAAATACAAGATGCAAGCCACGCAGCTTGATAAAGAGAAATAAATAGTATCAGCAGTTGATGAGAATATCAATACTGTTCCGATAAACGGTATTCCGGTTACAAGCGTATTCCATCCATTTACTTTCCACAGCATATTGCTGAATATCCGATAGCTTTTGAAATGGTGCATTTGTAAGATATCCGGTATGGTGAAGTAAACAGATGCTTGAGTAAAATACCAAATAATCATACTTATTTTGGCAATACGGATATTGCCATGAATAGCTCCTATTATTGAGCAGAAAAGTAATAATAGATATACCCAACTTGCTTGTCGGAACATACGAATATATTCCATTCCCCCTTGATAGAGAAAAGGTAACTTTATGGGAATTTGTTTTATCCTTATTTCTTTTAGATAGGGTAATAGTAAGACAAATATACTCAGTCCGATAGCTATTATCCATTGCCCTTTAGCAAGTTCGGTTATTATAAAGGGGCTGCTTAGTAACCCATATTCCTTTTGATAAAACCGGATAATGTTTTTTATCTGTAGTTGTAAGAAGGTTTTGTCTTTTCGATAATTGTGGTAGCTTCCAAGGAGAACAATGCAAGTCGCGGGCAATACCCATTGGTTTTCAACTTTAACAAGTACAATAATAGCTAGCACCGATATAAGTACTAAGATGATGCATCTTAAAATCCCTATTTCTGCTAAAATACGGAAGCAACTTCTCAGATGGAGTTTCAAATATAACCGGAACATTCTTTTCTTTATTATATTTGTCGTTACAGTCTTCGGTTTGTCACACTGACATTTCTTTATTAATAGTTATCTCCCGAATTGAACCGCAAAACCCAGATTGAAGAATGTTATATTATTCTTGAACCAACTGTGATCCACTCCGTCATCATATCCATCTGTGTTGTAAAGGCGGCCGTCCGGATTGGCAAACCAATCTGCTGTGAGCATGTCGGCACGCAACATGCCCGATAGTTTTCGGGTGATGCGGAATTCATATCCCAGTCCTAACGATATTCCGCAATATCCTTTTTGATAGAGATGCCCATTTTGTGTTCCCCGTTTGTAGGTTCGTTCCTGATAGTCCATATATCCTATGCCGAAAGAGAGAAATGCTCCTTGATTGCCATTACTCCAAAGGTGGCGGAAGGTTATGTTGGGACGTACGTAGTGCAGGTGCATCTTGTCCGGAGAGTGTGCTATCCTTATGTAATCATATTGAAGTCCCAAGGCAAAGTTAGGAATGAAGTAGTAGCGCCCTTCCGTCATTATATTGTATCCGGGCCGATTGCCGTTCTTGCTGAAGAAGTCTTTGAGACTTCCCTCTACATGAGGTAGAGCCAAACCTCCACCCAATATAATACTGTAGTTTTGTGGCAGGCATTCACTTTGCGCCTGCAAGTTCATCCCGTTATAAGCAAGGAAGAGACTGAGGAATAGGATAGTGAGTCGTTTCATTTTTCGTGAGATGTATATCTTGACCGCTAATATAAAGCTTATTTTCTATATAAGCAAGCTCCTTTTCGTATAACGAAACATACTTGTCATCGTGATCTGCGCTAATAAAACAATCGCTATATTAGATTGTCCACTTTTTGTCTCCTGGTATTTTACCGGAGAAGATTTGCTGAAGTCTTATCTTTGGAACAACTTTTTAAAGACCCAAAATAGATAACACACATGATGGAATTAGCAGATGTTGCTGCACTTGCATTTATTGCTGTTGGATTGATTTTTCAAAGCGTAAGATGCTACCGTGGTAATCGTTTTATAAGGATAAAGCGGAAATTTTTAGTAAGCCTACTATTGCATAAAACGGAACTCACCGGAGACTGCTCATGCGGTATCGTTCTTGTTTTTGACCGTTTGGGACATCTTGTGCGTAAATTGCCTGAGGTAGATTTGAAAAATCGTAAAGATCAATATAAACTATGTTGCTCTGTCGAAGAAGGTGTACAAGGTTTCTATGTACTATTTGCTTCCCGTTCCCTTAGCTTGAGTAGTATTTATCATTGCAAGGATTTGGAACGATTATTTTTAGGGAATCCTGATATACAGATTGCTAAAACCGATATTCAAGATATAAAATGTAATATCTCTCTCCAATTGGTTATGGTGCGGGAAGATTTGACCTCTGAAAAACAAATGGAGGCAGTTCCTGTTGTCCTTTCTATGCTTCTCCCCCCTGAAGTGATTACAGATGCAATGGCAAAGGTACTTACATTTGACTTGAGTGGATGTAACGAAGTATGGAAAGTGGGTGATGTACGGTATCTTGAAAATGAATCGGAAGATTGGATAAGTCTAAAAGTGGAAGGTGAGAAACTGGTGATACAGGTTCGCACTAATTTCTCGTCCAATGAACGCATGGTCACGGTAGAATTATATAATGAAGACCAAGTTCATACTTTAAAAGTGAAGCAAATGATGGTAGGTGTGCGAACAGGGCTTAGTGTGGGTCAGAAGCTTTATGTCACTACTGGGCAAAAGAATGAAATAATACCATTTACTGTGACTCCGGATAACGAACAGGTAACTTGGCACATAAAGAGTGCTAATGCTAATGACGGTGGATGTTGGTACACGGTCAAGCCGGCTATCGGTGTACGACAAAAAGGAACTCAAGTGCTGAAAGTGCACTTAGCGGCAAAACCGGTCAATGTTCGTTCTCGTTCATTGTCTATGACGGTAGAAACCGGTACTTATCCTTTCTGTCAGACTGTAGATATTGTCGTAATGCAGGGTGTTTGCTTCAATTATTACATTGAATATCCTCAAGATGATATTTGCGCCCGTCACAGTGAGGTGATAGAAACTCCGGTAGACTACAAGGAGGCAGATGGCTTAAAGACTTACATTATTTGTGTAAATAGTAATCAGCCGTGGCATGTTGTTTGCAATGAAAAGGTTGACTGGATAGAAGTAGGTGTACCGGAAATTTTGCAAGGACACTTTGGAGGTCGATTCGTTGTAAAGGTACATTCCAATGAAGGAAATGAAGAACGTGGTGGTTTTCCGGCCGCTCGCTATACAGTACTTTCTTTGATTAACGATACCGGCATTGTTAAAGATATACTTATTTATCAAGGTGGTTACGTTCGCATAAGTGGAAAGTATTGGCTTGATCGCAATCTGTCGACAATGGGAAAATTGGCACAGATCGCTATTCCGGTGGGATTTGGGGAGAATTGCACACTCAATTATGGCAGCTATTTCCAATTCGGTAGTCCTTCGGAAGTCTGGAATGGAAATTATACTCCTTGCAAAGGTAGCTGGTATACAGGCAACCCCGAGACTCCATTGCGTGCTGCTCAATCAGATCCTTCGCCCATAGGATGGCGTGTCCCTTCGTATATTGAAATAGAAAGTTTTATTAATGCTCCCGCTGCCTCATTGGAACTGCAATGCGAAGAGAATAAGAATAATATCTGCTTTTTGAGTGATGACGGTGTACCGGTATATTTGCCTCTTTGCGGACATCGTAGTCATATTAATGGTTGCCAGATAATGATTCCACACGGACATCGTTATTGGACCGGTAGCAGCCAAAGGGCTGTATATGGATATTCTCTTTGTGTGGAATCAAATCGTCAGATGTACATCGTGCACGACATGAAGAAATGTGGCTTTCCTGTGCGGTGCATACTTGAATAGTGTTTACGTTATTTTTATGCTACTGATAACTAATGCTTTATCGTTATATATAGGTAAGATACACTCGTATCCACAAGCAGAAACGCCCGTATCTCCTAATGGGAACGGTCGTATCCTTTAGTGGGAATACCCGTTTCCTTTAATGGAAACGAAAGTTTTGCACTAAGCTATTCCAATATAAGACACATTGTAAAGCAAATGTAATGCATTCAAAAGAAAATCTTACCGTTTACCGTATAACTTGTCTATTAAATCCTGTCGCCCTATTCGTCGCAATTCATTGATGATATTCTTCCGTTCCTCCGGTTTATACCAGAAAAAGAACATGCGTTGAGCCAGCTTCTCCCGCTGGGTCTTTGCACTGAATACCGGTTCTAAGGTATAAGGATGAAAACCGGTGTACCAAGCTTCGGTGGCTACAGTCATCGGAGTAGGGGTGAAATCCTGCACTTGCTCTAAATGGAAATCTAAGTGCTTGGTGATGACGGCAAGTTCTGCCATATCCTCTTCATTGCATCCGGGATGACTGGAAATGAAATAAGGGATCAACTGTTGGCGCAGACCTTCTTCGCGGTTGATGCGTTCGAATATCTTTTTGAATTCACCGAACTGGCTGAAAGGAGGTTTACGCATAATGTTAACTACTCGATCTGAAGTATGTTCCGGAGCTACTTTTAAGCGTCCGCTTACGTGGTGGGCAATGAGTTCGCGGGTATATTCGGCGGTACTCTTGTTTATTTTAGGGTCTTTGCTTTGGTGTAATAGCAGATCATAGCGTACACCGCTACCAATGAAAGACTTTTTGATGCCGGGTATGGCATCTACCGCGTGATAAATATCCAATAACGGACTGTGGTCTGTATTCAGATTCGGACATACTTTTGGGTAAATACAAGACGGGCGCTTGCACTTCTTGCAAACGTCCAAGTTGTTGCCATGCATCTGGTACATATTGGCGGAAGGTCCGCCCAAGTCACTCAGGTATCCTTTGAAATCAGGCAGTTCTTTAATAGCTTCTACCTCTTTCAGAATGCTGCCTTTACTACGGCTGACGATGAATTTTCCCTGATGTGCCGAGATGGTACAGAAGGCACAACCACCGAAACAACCTCGGTGGATATTCACCGAGAACTTAATCATATCGTATGCCGGAATACGTTTCCCTTTGTATTTAGGATGAGGTAGGCGGGTGTAGGGCAAATCGAAAGAGTGGTCAAGTTCAGCCTCAGTCAATGGGGGGTAAGGAGGGTTTACTACTACAGTCTGTTTGCCTACTTGCTGTAGAATCCTTGAAGCGGCATATTTATTGCTTTCTTCTTCAATATGACGGAAGTTAGCGGCTTCTTTCTTTTTATCTTTCAAGCATTCTTCATGGGAAAACAGTGTAATATCTCCTTCTTGTACGGTTACTTCTTTTTCGAGGTAAACCATTTGGGGAATATCGGCAATCAACTGCTTAAATTCTCCGGGGGTGATAGCAGAAGTATCTTCTTGGGTATTGGTCTCAGCTAATCTGCGTTTCAACCTTTCGATGAGTTCCACTACAGGCTTTTCTCCCATGCCGTATATTAATGAGTCGGCACCACTATCTACAAGGATACTGGGACGTACCCGGTCTTGCCAGTAATCATAATGCGTCAGACGACGCATACTTGCCTCTATACCTCCTAAAACGACAGGAATATCGGGATATAATTTCTTTAAAATTTGTGTGTAAACTACTGACGGATATTCGGGACGCATGTCCGGACGTGCATCCGGCGTATAAGCATCATCACTGCGCAAGCGTTTGTTGGCTGTGTACTTGTTTACCATAGAGTCCATACATCCGGGACTGATGCCAAAGAATAAACGAGGACGTCCCAACTTCTTGAAATCACGCAGGTCATCCCGCCAATTGGGTTGAGGTATAATCGCTACTCGCAATCCTTCAGCTTCGAGGATGCGTCCGATAACGGCAGCCCCGAACGAAGGGTGATCAACGTATGCATCACCACTGAACAATATCACATCCAGTTCATTCCATCCACGCAACTCTACTTCTTTCTTGGTTGTTGGCAACCAGTCGGTCAGTCGATATTCTTTCATGGCGCAAAGATAGCTACTATTTTGTAAATTGCAGCGTCATCTGTTCTCCATCATAAATTTCACGGAAACCAATTTGCTGTTCAGCGAGATATTCTTTCAAGTCGCTGAAGGCATTGGTATCGTCTACGATGATTTCCAGTTTATCTCCTTTTTGGGCTTCGCATATGGCTTTCATAGCCGGGATGAGAGGACTGTAATGTTTTTGACCACAAGTGTTGATGGTTTTCATTTATCGTCTTCTTCTATGGTTTCTTGTTGGGAAAGCCATTGAAGATAGAGCTTGATAAGTTGCTGCAATCCGAAGGCTTTCATGTTATTATGGTAAATAACGTCGATGCAGAGGTCGAGTAATTCTTTGCTATCCTCTTCCTGAGCGGCGATGAGAGAGCGGATATTCAGTCTGAGTTTCTCAAGAACAGATTCGTCTACGATGCCGTTGCTATCTATGAGGTGACGGAAGAGTCCGTATTTCTCAATAGTAGCGAGGTTTTCTTCTGAAACTTCTAAACTGCGGGTTCCACTGGGATTGGCTTGTATAGTGTACATGATGTTTTATTTTTTAAGGGTTAATATTTACTTTAGGAGCAAAGATAAGATTTATTTTTATTATTTATTTCTTTTGCTCAGGAATTGTAGCACAGATGCCATTATTGCGGTGCGGTCTGCCTCTGTCTTGATGCTTTCGAAAGGGAAACCCATGACAAAAGTGCGGTAGTCGTTTCCTTGGTAGGCAACGGCAGCAGATACGTTTCCATCTGTATAAGTCATTACCGGAAAAGCAGGTGACATGGCCAGGATACAATCGGGAGCTGTTACCGGATAAGCTTGTTCGTTGGGTAAACGGGGAACCTGGAAAGTACGTCCCAAGCCTTGAATGGCAATATTACCATCTGCTGTTTGGAAGGAATTTCCGTAACGGTATTTAAGTATGTTTTGAGTGAACTCCCTATTACCTTGGGTGCTATTCATATCACTTCCAACGTATGCACCACTAACCAAAAGATTTCCTCCTGATTTGCAGTAGGATGTTAGAGCGCGTTGCATGGGCGATGAGAACGTTTTATAATAGATGTTTTGCCCAGGAATAACGGAATTATCTTCTTTTTCCAGGCCAAGGATATAATCTACTATCGGATAATTTTCTAAAGTTACGAGTCCGCTTTCCACTGCTTCATTGCTGCAAGATACGAAACTATAATCTCCGGCAGCTTGTATGGCCTTGCCATGTATAAATGGGTAGTCGAATGTATTTCCGACGATTTTCATGCCTTCGTATTCACTACCGCTACTTCCTAAGCCTTTTCCTGCATTTTTGCGGTTGAAATTTTGTTGGGCGCCACAGAGAGAGATGTTATAAAGGTAAGGAACGCCGGGATCTTGAGTGATATCAAATCCCGCTGCATCCGGAGTGTTAATCACTGCCGGTCCGCTGATACGGTCGAAACCGTTGACGATAAGTACACGCTCCCGTTCACGCTTGGCTTTATAAGCGGCAAGAATTTCCGAAGGAAAACTTTCACCTCCTTGATTTACGGCAGTTACTTTGAAAGAATAAACGATTCCCGGTTCTGTCTTTACAGTATAGGATGGAGAACTGACACGTACACCATTGTCAAATCCACCACGTCCGATGCGTGTGTATACGATATACTCGCGTGGTTTAGCAGTTGGTTCTAACGGATCGTCCACTCCTTTCCAGGAAAGCTCCAAGGTATTTTTCTTCTTTCCGAAACGGACAGCGAAGTGGCTTACAGGGAGCGGTTGCACCACATAATCTTTACCGTGCTGACTGCTGACGTATTGCAGGATGGCTTTGTAAAGTGCACGCCCAACGATGAACTTAAAGTTTGGGTCGTGTCCCAGTTGCATGTCTGCAAAGTTTTGGTGGGATAATAACTCCACAATAGTGGATGGAACTGCCGGAAGCCGTGTTTCACTATAGTTACGATTCCACATGCTACGTCGTATCCAGTCCGGTTTTAAGGTCGAACGAATATCGTTATTTACTTGCGTGATTAGGATATCTGATAGGTCGCGTGAGGCGTAGCGGTCTGTGCCGGCATTCAACTTTTCGTTGTTGAAATCTGTGGTATAAATGCCTAGCGTACCGATAATTTCGTCTTCAAGACTGAAACCTGCGTCACTGTGGAGTGCCATGCTCATTTCAAAAGGAACCCCTAATCCTTCTTCGGACGGGTTGAAGATGGATTTTCCTGCTAAATAGTTCACGGAGCGAGAACGTACATTGATGTCATCGTTCATGTCATTCGTTCCTTTGCTTCCTGAATATACAGAGTAGGGCATACCCGCCCATTGGGCCGAATAACGCGCGCCTTCCAAATATCTGGGCAGTCCGCTGATTTGTCCTCCACGGGCAATATTTCCCATACCGCCACCAAAACGGACAGCATCGGCGCAAACTACACCTTTCTGCTTACTCTCATTGCTCAGGATAACCATGCCATAATCGTTTTTGCCTTTATCAAAAGTGAATGTACCGAGATATACCCAAGTGCCACCACCAATCTGCTGGTTTACTTTGAACTCAGAAACACCTCCATTATGGAAGACGATGTACTTGGCATCGCTTACACTATTAGGTAACGTTTGATAGGATACGTATACTGCATATTCACCGGTTTCGGGAATATTGGGTATCCATTCGGCAAAAGCTTTGTCTTTTTTCTTTTCTGTATTAGCAAAACGTGCTGTGCCATCAAGAAAAGGATTGTCTCCTTCCTTATAGATGCTTTTTAGTTGTGCAAATCCGGGTAAGTTTGTTTGTTCCCAATGGGCTTTACGGCTTTTTACATCCAGATAGAGTGAACCTTGACCACCGTGTCCGCTCAGGCTGCCGTCATTGTCAACAATCACTTCTTGCTTCTGAATGTCCCGTTCGCGGGGAGTAAATACATTGGCACCGGCATTCTCCAGCATAGGTATGAGATAAGGTAGGATGAATGATTGCGTAAACATATCTTCGCTTGTACAGAATAGTCGTGGACGTTGCCATGCCCATTTATCTTGATTATTAATGTAGTATTTTCCATGACTCTGCCACAAGGCGATATGTCTTCCATTCAATCCGCGAGATATTTCGTAAGGGCGCGAAGCGTTGGTTACCCAAGCGTTACCTTTATATTCCAGATTATTGAATAAGCGTGTCTTGTCTTTCTTTCCCTTGCGGTAAAAATTGGGAATAAGATCGTCTATGCTACGTCCGTCTGCAAATAAAGTCATATCGAAGTAATTTACCGGACCAGGAAGTATCTGTTTCAGGTGTTGGTAAATGGCATCTACCGTTTCGGGGCGCAAAGGTTGATAAGCAAACCTTTCGTTGGCGAAGATATATAGTTTCTTCTTTTGGAAATCTATACGGAAGCTATCAAGCTTGCAAGTCCCTATTTTGGCCGTATTGGTAGTGTATTCTTTGAAGAAAGTTCGTAGGCGATCTTCTACGTTTTTTTCTACTTCTTGTGCGGAAAGGAGTATGACATGCAATAATAGCAAAAAGAACAGAATTATTTTTTTCATATTAATGGTTTTCTAGTTTTTCTTATCTGTTTTTGTCAAACAGTTTTGTCTGCAAAAATACATAAAAGAAAGCTTATAGATAGTTGCCTTTCTTTCTTTTTTATATTTTTGCAGACATATTATTAATAGTAACAACTATGAAGACACTATTGAAGAACAGTTTAGCTTTTTTCATGATTTTATTGTCAACTTCGGCATTAGCCCAGCAGTCTGCTCAAATCATGAATGTAAATGCACGCCAGGCTACCTCTCTTGACGGACAATGGAAAACAATTGTAGACCCATTTGAGAATGGTTACTATGATTATCGTTTGAAACCTTATGATGGCGGTTATGCTCAGGATAAAACCTATTCGGACAAAACCAAACTTCAGGAATACGATTTTGAAACTGATAAGCTGTTGTTTGTGCCCGGTGACTGGAATACGCAGCGTCCCCAACTCTATTACTACGAGGGTACTGTGTGGTATCGTAAACACTTTGAATATTCCCTGCAACCGGGTAAACGACTATTCCTTAACTTTGGCGCTGTGAATTATGAAGCCATTGTTTGGCTGAACGGCAAGCGTTTGGGTAGCCATATCGGTGGATTTACTCCTTTCAACTTTGAAATAACCAATCTCTTGAAGGAAGGTACAAATAGCTTAGTGGTAAAGGTAGATAATAAACGTAAACCCGAAGCTGTGCCCACCGTTAATGCCGACTGGTGGAACTTCGGTGGCATTACACGTCCTGCTACTTTAGTAGAAATGCCTTCAACCTATATTCGTGACTACTATGTTCAGTTGAAGAAGAATGATAAGAATACCATTGAAGGATGGGTACAATTGGATGGTTCCGCCAAGGAGCAAAAGATCATACTTGATATTCCCGAATTAAAAATAAAGAAGGAAGTCATGACGGATGGCAATGGTTATGCTTCTTTCCAAGTAAAGGCCAAGCCTGTTCTTTGGACTCCTGAAAGCCCTAAATTGTATGCTGTGAATTTATCCTCTGAAACAGATAAGGTAGCCGATGAGATAGGCTTCCGCACCATTCGTACGGAAGGAACCAAGATCTTGTTGAATGATAAGGAAATCTTCTGCCGGGGTATCAGCATTCATGAAGAGACTGCTTACTACAGTGGTCGTGCTTATTCCCGGGATCATGCCCACACCTTGCTAAGTTGGGCTAAAGAGCTGGGATGTAATTTTGTTCGTCTGGCACATTATCCTCATAATGAAGAAATGGTACGTGAAGCGGAACGTATGGGTTTCTTGGTGTGGTCTGAGATTCCTGTTTACTGGACTATTCATTGGGAAAACAAAGATACTTATCAAAATGCCGAACAACAACTCTACGATATGATTGGTCGTGATAAGAATCGTTGTAACATTATCATCTGGTCTATCGCCAATGAAACACCTCATAGTGAAGCTCGCTTAGCATTCCTGACAAATCTGGCTAATAAGACAAGAAGCTTAGATAATGTTCGTCTGGTGGGTGCAGCTATGGAAAAAGAAGAAATACAACCGGGAGTCATGACCGTACACGACCCATTGGGTGATATTTTGGATATAATTAGTTTTAATGAGTATGTAGGTTGGTATGATGGTGATTCAGAGAAGTGTGACCGGGTGAACTGGACATTCGGAACACAGAAACCTGTATTTATCAGTGAACTTGGTGGGGGCGCTTTGTATGGACGACATGGTTCGGTTAACGAACGCTTTACAGAAGAGTATCAGGAAGACCTATATATTCGCCATGTCAATATGTTGAAACGTATTCCGGGATTGGCTGGTACTACTCCATGGATCTTGAAAGATTTTCGTTCTCCCCGTCGTCACGTTCCTGAGATACAAGATGACTTCAACCGCAAAGGATTAGTATCCGACAAAGGGCAGAAGAAGAAAGCATTCTTTGTCTTGCAGAAATGGTACAAGGAACTGGAAGAGAGCTATAAATGATATTGATAGTATAAAAAAAGAGAAGGTTGCAATGTGTATCATTGCAACCTTCTTTTTTTATTAAATGATCTATTTGTGAACTTTACAAACTACAATGGAACATACTCTACAAATGCCTCCATAGCTTCATAAGATGCCAGTCCAAGGCTATCATACAGAGCAGCAGTACCACGGTTACGGTCTTCACTGCGTTGCCAGAATAAACGTTCGTCGTTACCAAGGAAAGGTGCACTTTCCATCTGTGACTGGTGTTTCAAGATAGAGTTACGTTTTGCACGCAATTCTTCCGGACTGATAGGTACAGCCATTTCTATGTTTTCAATTTCCCATTCTGCCCATGCACCACGGTACATCCAGATGCGACAATCTTTCAGCCATTTTGCATCTTCTTCTTTTTCCAAGTCGATAGCGGCAAATACGGCATCGGTACAAACACGGTGTGTGCCATGTGGGTCAGCCAAGTCACCGGCAACGAAAATCTGATGAGGTTTCACCTCACGCAATAATTTACGTACAATTTCTACGTCGGCCTCACTGATTGGATTCTTCTGAATTTTTCCTGTTTCATAGAACGGCAAATCAAGGAAGTGGCAGTGGGTTAATGGTATATTATTGTAGGTGCATGCTGTACGTGCTTCACCACGGCGAATTAAACCTTTGATAGTGAGGATATCACGAGAATCCATATCACCATCTTTCTTGTTTTTCAGATATTCGCGGATTTCAACAAATTTGTCATTGATGGTTTGGCATTCTTTGTTCATGAAAAGACCGTTAAAGCCATTAATGAAGTGCATGAAGCGGATTACCTCTTCATCACCTACGGCAATGTTACCGGAAGTTTGATAAGCTACATGTACATCATGCTTCTGTTCTACTAAACGGCGGATAGTGCCACCCATAGAGATAACATCATCATCGGGATGCGGAGAGAATACTACAACACGTTTAGGGAATGGTTTTGCGCGTTCGGGACGATAGGTATCATCGGCATTAGGCTTACCACCAGGCCATCCGGTGATGGTGTGCTGCAAATCATTGAATATCTTGATATTTACATTATAAGCAGATCCGAATAAAGCTAATAGTTCGCTTAATCCGTTCTCATTATAATCTTTGTTCGTTAACTTCAAGATCGGTTTTCCGGTAAGTTGGCATAACCAAACGATGGCACTGCGTACCAGTTTATCATTCCATTCACAAGAAGTTACCAACCAAGGGCGATGAATACGTGTTAAGTTAGCGGCAGCCGATAGGTCGATTACAACATGTGCATTGTTGTGAGTTTGCAGATAGGATGCCGGAATGGTATCGGTAACCGGACCTTCCACACATTCTTTGATCATTTTGGCTTTTTCTTCACCCCATGCTATCAGATATACTTTTTTGGCGGCGAGGATGGTAGAAACACCCATAGTGATGGAACTGATCGGAGTACTTTCAATGCTGCCGAACATTTTGGAAGCTTCGTTGCGTGAATCGTTATCCAGCAAAATTAAACGGGTTGTTGAGTTGAGGCGTGATCCCGGTTCGTTGAAACCGATGTTACCTACTCGTCCAATACCCAGTATAGCGGCATCCAATCCACCAAAACTTTCGATGCGTTGTTCATACAAGCGGCAGTATTCGAAAATAGTATCTTTAGCAATTGTACTGTCCGGACTGAAAATATTCTGTTTGTCGATATCTACATGATCCAGTAACATTTCCTTTAAAGAATTGAGGTTGCTGTTGATTGCATCCGGCATTAAAGGATAATATTCGTAAAGGTTGAATACGATTACATTGCGGAAACTCAGTCCTTCTTCCTTATGCATACGGATGAGGTCTGAATATACATTACGCGGAGAGTTACCACCGGCAAGGGCCAATACACAGAAGCGTCCTGCTTTCTGCTTGTCACGAATTAATTGTGCAATGTCAAGAGCAACTTGGTTGGCACCTTCTTCCGCAGATTCATAAATATCTGTGGGGATTTTTTCTAGTCGGGTCAGCACCGACCTTTCAAATGCATTCTCAGGGCGATAGTATCGGGGGGATACTCTGTTGAGAGTGATTTGAGAACTAAGATTGGTTTTCATAAAAATTGGTATTAATAAATTGATTAAAAGCTTTCGCTAATATAATTAACAAATATACGAAAAACAATGTTCACTCGTATATTGTTGAAGATAATTTTAAGATAAAGTATTGGTTCCCGGTACAAGCTTTCCCATTGCCCATACGGCTCTTATTTTCAAATCTTCGTCCATAACAATAATATCGGCGTCCTTTCCTTTTTGGAGAGAACCTTTGCGATCGTAGACTCCCATAATCTTTGCGGGAGTTTCTGAAGCCATGCGAATGGCATCGGCCAATGGTATATCGGCTTTTTGTACCATAGTACGTATCAGGCGGTCCATAGTAGCAATACTACCGGCAAGGGCGGAGTGGTCGGCAAGTTTACAAACATCGTCTTCTATGATAACACGCGGATCGAAAGCTTCCTGACTACTGCTTGCGGCACATGCCAATGCATCCGTGATAAGACAGGTACGTTCTACTCCTTTTATCTTATATACCAGTCGTAAGATGGTGGGAGGCACATGGATGCCATCGGCAACAACTTCTACAGTCATATCATCTAAAAGGTAGATACTCTCAACCGTACCTTCGTATTTATATTCACGGCGTTTGTGGAAACCCGGCATCGCATTATAGAAGTGGGTAGCGTGGGAATATCCGGCTTCGTATGCAGTACGAATATCTTCGAACTCTGCTTGAGTATGAGCAACCGAG
>NZ_JASLER010000009.1 GCF_030151085.1 Bacteroides sp.
CGAAGCTGACGGTCAGCAAACATATCGCTCTGAGAGTTTTCAATATATTGCTTCAGGACAAATCTGGAATAAGGAACATTGAAATTAGTAACATCCCAAGTTTGAGGATCATTCTCCATGACATACAGAATTTCCAAATCTTCGGGTTCCATAGCACGGAGACGCAAACGTTCACTTACAAAGTATGAGGTATCCATTTCTAAGCAATTTTCATTTATTCTTCACTACTGATATGCAATTCTCTACGCAAGCGTGTTTCACTGGGATAACAAAACAGGGAGGCAGTCAGCGAGATTAGAGCACAAAGCAGTCCTTTATTGCTCAACATCATGTAATAAGTAAGGAAACCCGCCAAAAGAGGCATAACCAATATAATCAGTCGTATCCCACTCCAAAAGTAATAAAGACGAAGGGCTTGTAAAATATCCACTTTATCTATCTTTTTAGCCAGTACCCACGAAAATAATTTCAGAGAAACAGGAATACATACGGCTACTAAAAGTATGGTAATCGTTTCTGCAAAATAGGTGACACGTACATTATCAGCATACATCCCTACCCAATCTCCTCCACTCTCTCCAAGAATCACAAGGAGTATAGGCAGCAACCAGAAATAGCCGAAAACAGTCTTTAATCGGGTATTGACTTTTTTTATTTGTTCTTCCATTATATTGAATCTGATATTAAATAATTAAGCAGTACCGGTAAACAGTGTACGGTTAACGATACTACGTCCTAAAGTAACTTCATCAGCATATTCCAGCTCATCGCCTACCGAAATACCACGGGCTATAACAGATAGTTTGACTCCCATTTTTTCCAATTTCCGGTAGATATAAAAGTTAGTGGTATCGCCTTCCATTGTTGTACTCAATGCAAGAATAACTTCCTTAATATCTCCAGCGGATACACGTTGAACCAAGCTTTCAATCTGCAAGTCACCGGGACCGATACCATCCATTGGAGATATTACCCCACCCAATACATGATACAATCCACGAAACTGCTGAGTAGCTTCTACGGCCATAACGTCTCGGATATTCTCTACTACGCAGATAGAGGAAGTATCCCGCTGCGGATTGGAACAAATGCGACACGTTTCCGTATCAGAGATATTATGGCAAACTTTACAATATTTTACTTCATGCTTCAACGTAACAATAGCATTGCCGAAAGCTTCTACCACAGCTGTATCCTGGCGCAACAAATGAAGCACCAGCCGCATAGCAGTCTTCCGTCCTATTCCGGGCAACTTGGCAAACTCGCTAACAGCTTTTTCTAATAATATAGAAGGATATTGTCCATTCATACTTTAAATTCTCCTATTGGTCGGCAAAGATAATGCAAACCGAGAGTAGAATAAAATGAACTTGTTCATTTTTTATGCCGAGGTGCAGCTTATTTTCGCTTTTGAAGCAAAGATAAACAGAATTCCGCATTATGAATGATGTTTTTTGAAATTAGTGTTACCTTTGCACGGATAATGAAATGCCATTTTCATTATCTCGTATCGTATAATTAACTCTAAAACAAATTGTTTAAATGGAAATATCAAACGCTGAATTCGTCATTAGTAATACGGATGTGAAGAAATGCCCTGCGGGTACTTTCCCCGAATATGCCTTTATAGGACGCTCCAACGTAGGAAAATCCAGTCTTATCAATATGCTGACAGGACGCAAAGGTCTTGCCATGACTTCTGCTACCCCCGGAAAGACCATGCTCATCAACCACTTTCTTATCAATAAGAGTTGGTATATTGTGGACCTTCCCGGTTACGGTTATGCCAGACGCGGATTGAAAGGTCAAAAACAAATAAAAACCATTATTGAGAACTATATACTGCAGCGTGAGCAGATGACTAACCTCTTTCTGCTTATTGACAGTAGATTAGAACCGCAACCCATTGATATGGATTTCATAGAGTGGTTGGGCGACCACGGTGTTCCTTTTGCCATTGTCTTTACCAAAGCGGACAAGCTGAAAGGTGGTAGGCTGAACACCCACATCAACCAATACATCAAAAAGCTGCATGAGCAATGGGAAGAGCTTCCTCCCTACTTCGTCACTTCGTCCGATAACCGAATGGGGCGTGATGAGTTATTGGACTACATCGAGAATATAAATAAAGAATTGAATCAATAATAAAGTAACTGTATGAAGAAATTCATTTTTTGGCAGCTATTCATCGCTGCATTACTGATGACTAACCATAGCCAAGCACAATCTCTGAAGGATTTATTCAACAAAGAGAATATTGAAAAAGCTGTTAATTCCGTCACAGGAAAAAGCAAAGTAGAAATGACTGGTACCTGGACTTACAAAGGTTCCGCTATTGAGTTTGAGTCTGATAACTTGTTACAAAAAGCAGGTGGAGCCGTTGCCGCCACTGCCGCCGAAAAGAAACTGGACGAGCAACTCTCTAAGATCGGCATCAAAGCCGGACAAATGTCTTTCACCTTCAATGCCGATAGTACTTTCAGTGCCAAAGTAGGACAAAAAGCAATGAAAGGCAGTTATTCTTATAACGCCTCCACGCATAAAGTCAACCTCAAATTCGCCAAACTAATAGGTATGAACGCAAAGGTAAACTGTACTTCCGCTACTATGGACTTATTATTCGAGTCGGATAAATTGCTAAAACTAATCACTTTCCTCTCCAGCAAAACTAGCAATACCACTCTAAAAACAATCGGTACATTAGCCGACAGCTATGACGGAATGATGTTAGGATTCTCCTTGCAAAAACAATAGAAATATATAAAACGAAGAAAAGCCCCGTAAGCAAACTACTTACGGGGCTTTTTCTATATTAAATATGAGCGGAAAACGAGACTCGAACTCGCGACCCTAACCTTGGCAAGGTTATGCTCTACCAACTGAGCTATTTCCGCAAATCGATGACTCTCTTTTTATAAAGAGAAGTGCCCAGAACAGGACTCGAACCTGCATGCCTCTCGACACACGCACCTGAAACGTGCGCGTCTACCAATTCCGCCACCTGGGCAATTTGTCATCTCATTTTTTAAAGAACAAGAGAGCGGAAAACGAGACTCGAACTCGCGACCCTAACCTTGGCAAGGTTATGCTCTACCAACTGAGCTATTTCCGCATATAAATTATAAGTGAAGAGGAGGAGACTCGAACTCCCACAACATTTCTGTCACTACCACCTCAAAGTAGCGCGTCTACCAATTCCGCCACCTCTCCATCAATATTCCTAAACTAAACAAAGAACGCATTGCCTTACCTAATGTGCCCAGAACAGGACTCGAACCTGCATGCCTCTCGACACACGCACCTGAAACGTGCGCGTCTACCAATTCCGCCACCTGGGCATCGGTACTGCAATCATCTGCATTGAGCGGAAAACGAGACTCGAACTCGCGACCCTAACCTTGGCAAGGTTATGCTCTACCAACTGAGCTATTTCCGCGTTTGCGGTTGCAAAGGTAGATATTTTCCTTAAACCTGCAAACATTCCGCATATTTTTTTCACACAGAAAAGTGTACATTTACTACAATACGCAAGCAGACTTTTGATTATCAACTCATTCGGTCACGATAATCTTCATAAGAAAATTGCTTGAAGATTTCTGCTTGCCCCTCATTCGTCCACATTGCAATGGCAGGATGATGAATTCCATTGAACATATTGGTCTTTACCATGGTATAATGTATCATATCCTCGAATACAATTCTTTCGCCAATCTGTAGTTCATGATCAAAACTCCAAAGTCCCATGTAGTCGCCACTCAAACAAGAGTTTCCTCCTAAACGATAAACATAAGGACCTTCGTTACCGATTTGTGCACCACGTACCACAGGCTGGTATGGCATCTCCAGACAATCGGGCATGTGGCAGGTAAAGCTAACGTTGAGAATAGCGGTACGAATTCCACGGTTTTCTACAATATCCACCACTTCGGAGGTAAGTACACCTGTTTGCCAGGTAAAGGCGGAACCGGGCTCCAGGATAATGTTTATATGAGGATAGCGCTTACGCAAACCTTGCAACAAATGTACAAGATGGTCTACATCATAATCTTTGCGCGTCATTAAGTGTCCACCTCCCAGATTGAGCCATTTAATTTGCGGGAACCATTTGGAAAACTTAGATTCTATATGTTCCAAAGTATGCTCTAATTCGTAGGAAGACGATTCACAATGACAATGACAATGAAAACCATCGATACCTTGTGGTAGTTCTTCGGGAAGCTGGTCTGCCATCAGACCGAAACGTGTACCGGGAGCACACGGATTATACAGTTCTGTTTCTACTTCGGAATATTCAGGATTAATGCGGATACCACAAGAAATTCCACTATCTTCTGCCACAACCATCGGATAAAAACGACGGAATTGAGCCAAAGAGTTGAAGGTTATATGACTGCTACAACGCATGATCTCTGCAAAATCAGCTTCGGTATAAGCCGGTGAATAGGTATGCGCCTTGCTTCCGAATTCTTCCAATGCCAAACGGGCTTCGTATACCGAGCTTGCCGTAGAGTGAGCTATGTATTCCCTGAAAATAGGAAACGAACGCCACATGGCAAAAGACTTGAATGCGAGGATTACCTCTACACCGGCACGATCTGCCACACTCTTTATCAATGTGAGGTTCTTCCTCAAAAGTTCTTCTTCCATGATGTAACAAGGAGAAGGGAAAAGGGTAAAATCATTATCAAACATCATCGTTCTGTATATTATATTTACTTCCGCACACCATTTTATAATTCGCTGATAATAAAGCTATTAATAGCTCAGGAAAAATTTACTAAATCTCCGACCAATTTTTACTAAATTTCCATCCGATTTTTAGTAAAAATCCAGTGAAGATTTAGTAAAAAGGGAAATACGGTTATAAAAAGGTATATTATGTAAACTATCTTTTAATTATCCTATTACTTTAAAACGTGCGAAACGCAACAAAAGTTGTTTATCTCCTGCGTTCTTGAAGCGAATGGTAGCTTTGGCATTATCACCCTCCCCTTCCACTTTCAGCACTTCACCTAAACCGAAGCGTTCATGCTCTATCAGTTGTCCTTGCTGTACATTAGCTACACTTGCATTGCCGGCAGCCGAAGAAGTACTTGCAGCTGGAGTTACCCGTTTCAGATTCCGGGGAACAGTTGGAGCAATGACTTGTTGTTTCGGACGGCTGGATTCCTCTTTCTTATCGTATGATTCTTCCCGTCTATGATAAAAGGAAGAAGAAGCATTCTGCTCTTTCTCTCTTCGGAAATTATCAGCTCCCTCATCTATCCGGTGACCGATAACGGCATCCTGCGGCAATCGCAAGAACCGTGTATCTATATCCTTCAGGAAACGACTGGGACTTCCAAATTCCATCTTACCATACCGAAAACGTGTTTTGGCAAACGATAGGAAACAATGCTCTTCAGCACGAGTGATGGCAACATAAAACAGTCTGCGTTCCTCTTCCAATGCACGTGGTGAATCACCTACCATACCACTGGGAAAGAGGTTTTCTTCCATCCCTACCACAAATACATTCTTAAATTCCAACCCCTTGGCAGAATGAACAGTCATCAAAGTTATTTTCTCATCATCACCATCTTTGTCTGAATCCTGATCGGTAAGCAAAGAAACCTCAGATAAAAAATCTCCTAAAAGCAGGTTTGTATTACCTTCCTCTTGGCGTTGAGCACAAAAGTCGCTCATACCGTTCACCAACTCCTCTATATTCTCTTTCCGACTGAGGTTCTCGGGAGAATTGTCCTGACATACATCATTGATAATACCGGATTGGCGGATAATTTCACTACCTATTTCGTATGCATTCTTTTCCGGCAGATCGGCTATAAAACCAGAAATCAAATCACGGAATACTTGCAACTTACCGGTAATTCCTTTATTGAAATTCAGTCCGTAGGTCAGCGGTTCGCAGAACACAGACCAAAGGCTGACGTTATTTTCAGTAGCAGCACTAATAATCTTCCCTACAGTGGTATCACCAATACCACGAGCCGGATAATTGATAATCCGCTTGAAAGCTTCTTCATCATTTGGATTGACCACCAGACGAAAATAAGCTATCACATCCTTGATTTCCTTGCGCTGATAAAAAGAAAGACCACCATAAATCCGATAAGGCATGCCACGTTTGCGCATTGCTTCTTCAAAGATACGGCTCTGGGCATTCGTCCGGTATAACACCGCAAAATCAGAATAAGCATAATGCTCCTGACGACGGAGTTCCGCAATTTTATTGATTACGATATCACCTTCCTCTACGTCACTGTATGCTTGATAAACTCCAATAGATTCTCCCGGCTCTTTCTCTGAGAAAACCTCTTTACGTATTTGCCGCTGGTTCTTTTCGATCAAGCTATTCGCTGCACGCACAATAGTTTGGGTGGAACGATAATTTTGTTCCAGCTTAAAGACTTTTGTTCCGGGATATACCTTTGTAAAATACAGAATATTATCAATATCGGCCCCACGGAAAGAGTAAATACTTTGAGCATCATCTCCTACCACACACACATGTTGATGGTTCTTTGCCAACTGTAACACAATGCTATGCTGCGCAAAGTTAGTGTCCTGATACTCGTCTACCAATATATAACGGAATTGCTCCTGATAACGTGCCACTACCTCCGGATGGTCACGAAACAACAAGAAAGTATAGAACAGCAGATCATCAAAATCCATAGCATCGGCCTGACGACAACGCTCCCAATACCTTTGATAAATCTCACGGATGGCCGGCATCTTGGCAGCACAATCACCTTCATACGCCTCTTTATTATTAGCATATCCGGCAGGGGACACTAAGTGATTTTTGGCATTGGAAATACGCCCCTGGACTGTCCCAGGCTTATAGACTTTATCATCCAATCCCATTTCTTTAATTATGGAACGTATAAGACTTTTTGTATCCGCCGTATCGTAAATGGTGAACTGTGATGTAAAGCCAAGATGCTTTGCCTCGACATGAAGAATGCGCAGAAACATTGAGTGAAAAGTTCCCATCCACAAATGGCGGGCACGCTCCCCTCCTACCTGACGAGCTATACGCTCCTTCATTTCCCGGGCTGCCTTATTGGTAAACGTCAAGGCAAGGATATTCCACGGCTGGTAACCGTTCTCCAACAAATAGGCTATCTTGTACGTCAACACACGCGTCTTTCCTGAACCGGCACCGGCTATCACCAACGACGGGCCATCATTATAAAGCACTGCATCACGCTGTCCTTCATTCAATTCTTGTATATAATCGGGCATATTCCGTATATTCTTAAATAGGTAATGTTGGGGACAAAGATAAAAAAAGGTTCGGACACGGGCGAACATTTCAATAGGTTATCGTGTTTATATAGTAAAGTTTCAAAACTTAATAATTTTATTTATGAATACGTTTTTAATGACTTTAATGATAACTGTTATGACTTATGAAATGCCTAAACTTCCTTACGCAAACAATGCGTTGGAACCTGTAATCAGTCAGCAAACAATAGACTTCCACTACGGAAAACATCTACAAACCTACGTAAATAACCTCAATAACCTCGTTCCGGGTACGGAATTCGAAGGCAAAGAATTGATAGCAATCGTAGCCACTGCACCCGATGGTGCCATCTTCAATAATGCCGGACAAGTATTGAATCATACTTTATACTTCCAGCAATTTTCACCGAAACCTGCACACAGTGAGCCTACCGGTAAACTGGCAGAAGCCATCAAACGTGACTTCGGCAGTTTTGAGAATTTCAAGAAGGAATTCAATGCAGCCGCTGTCGGTCTCTTCGGTTCAGGTTGGGCATGGCTCTCATCTGATAAAGATGGCAAACTGCATATTACTAAAGAAGGAAACGGAAGTAACCCCGTACGTGCCGGACTGAATCCATTACTTGGTTTCGACGTTTGGGAACACTCCTACTACCTTGATTATCAAAACCGTCGTGCCGACCATGTAAATGCTTTATGGAGTATCATCGATTGGGACGTTGTAGGTAACAGATTGAAATAATTAGCTAGAATCTCTGATAAAACCAGTGAAAAGCGCATTTGTGGAGTAATATCCATAGATGCGCTTTCTTTTTTCTAACATATTTTAAAGGAAAACATTGGCATCCCTACTAACTATTCATTAACTTTGCTAAACATAAACGTTTAACAGTAGAAATGAAACTTATTGTAGTTACAGCACCCAGATTCTTTGTAGAAGAAGATAAAATTATCACGACTCTTTTTGAAGAAGGTCTGGATATTCTGCATCTGAGAAAACCGGAAACTCCGGCGATGTATTCAGAACGACTCCTGACGCTGATACCCGAAAAATATCATAAACGCATCGTCACCCACGAGCATTTTTATCTGCAAGAGGAATTCAACCTGATGGGTATTCATCTGAATGCCCGCAACCCTAGTGAGCCACACGACTATTCCGGACACATCAGTTGCAGTTGTCATTCTATGGAAGAGTTGAAGAATAAAAAGCATTTCTACGATTACTTATTCCTGAGCCCAATTTACGATTGTATCACCAAAGATGGTGTAACCTCCGGATTCACTGCGGAAGAACTACGCGAAGCAGGAAGAAGCAAGATCGTAGATAACAAAGTAATGGCTTTAGGTGGCATAACCCCCGATAATATCTTAGAAATAAAAGATTTCGGCTTTGGTGGTGCTGTTATAATGGGGGATTTATGGAACAAGTTCGACGCTTGTACCGATCATGATTATTTAGGAGTCATCCGCCATTTCAAGAAACTGAAAGAAATGGCAGATTAAAGCTTTACATTAGAATTTACCGTATTCTCTATATTCTAACCCGGCAGGCAAGGTAAAATAGAAAGTGGAACCTTCTCCTTTCTTAGATTCTACACCAATCCCTCCACCGTAATGTTCTACAATAGATTTTGTAATGGATAAGCCTAATCCGGTACCTTTAATATTATAGTTCATCTTCACAAAGCGTTCGAAGACAGCACGTCTTCCCTCTTCATCAATACCACAACCGGTATCGGCTACGTAGAAGTAAAAACTCTGATTGCTCAGTCTTCTGCATCCCACTTTTACACTTCCCTGCTCGGTAAATTTCAAAGCGTTTCTCACTAAATTATTTACTACTTGGGCAAAGCGAGTTCGATCTACCACTAAACGACATTGGGGTAACTTTTCTACAAACTCCACTTGAATGCCCGATGGATGGCTATGTAAGTTCTGTGCTATACAAAGTTCACTGATAAGCGCATTTACATCTACTTCAACATCATTAAATTCCAATGTATTAGCTTCTATTTTTGAATAATCCAGCAAATCATTGACCAGTTGCAACAAAGAGTCTTTATTATCATTTATCTCTTTCAGGAAAGTCATACGAGTTTCTCTATCCAAATCATCCATTTCGGCAAGCATAGTAGTGAAACCTACAATTGCATTCAATGGCGTTCGTATCTCGTGAGTCATATTGGCAATAAAAGCATTCTTCAATTGATTAGTCTCTTCAGACACTTCGTTCATGCGCTTCAATGTTTTCAAACGTCTGCTCTTACTGATAGCAACAATCACCATAATAGCCAATAGTAAAAGGATAATTAGCCCAAAAGAAAAGAGAATGATTTCATTTTTCTGAATAAAATTAGTGATCCCCCAATCGTATAAAATGCCTAATATTAATTTCATGGTATTCAATGTTTGTTTTGCAAAGTATTCAAAGAGATGCAAATATAAGAAAGAAAATACAATTAGTAGATTATAAAATACACATTTATTAGAAAAAAATTCCTAAGAGCTTTCCATACTCTTAGGAGTTTTGCAAATAATGTAATTAACAATGACAAGGAAAGATGAAGAATATTAACTCAATGAAATTCAGTGTAAACTTATTTTTTATAATTCCTATAATACTGCATCGTTTTATTAATTAACCAAATAAGAGAAATTACAGCAAGCACCCATATAATCAATGTGTATTGCATAAAGAAATAGCTGAAGTAGCTACCCAATAGAATGCCGATTGATAACAAGCAGATTTTGAATACTACGTAATCTGCTCCTGTAAAAGAGTGAGCTGATTCTATTAGATTTTTGATAAAGCTCTTCATAATTCATTTATTTTTAAGTCTTCAATATACTATTGATACAACGGAAAGTAAGGAATTATAGTTCACCAAAACAGAAAATATTTTCCATAAAAAAGTCTGAATACGAATCAGCAAGTAAAATAGAGAGGGATTACTTTTTACGATTAGAGAACAAGCTATCTATCCAGCGCACTACGTACACAATAATAACACCTGCTACAACCATAGCGAAAATACGAGCTAACATAATCAATTGTATTAAATGTAACTTATTAAAGTAGTGCGCAAAGATAGGCAAAAAGATGAATATCTCATAAAGTGTTTAGAATGCGCATAAAAAATATGGGCTTATAGCATATTTTAGATGCTACAAACCCATATATTATATTAATTATCTCTAGTTAAAAACCAGACAATCAACCTTCAATCGCAGCCTGTGCCGCCGCTAAACGTGCTATCGGCACACGGAACGGAGAGCAGCTGACATAATTCAAACCTACTCTGTGGCAGAATTTAACTGAAGAAGGTTCACCACCATGCTCACCACATATACCGCACTTCAAATCCGGACGTGAAGCACGACCTTTCTCAGTAGCCATTTGTATCAACTGTCCTACGCCCTTTTGGTCAAGTACCTGGAATGGATCCACTTTCAGAATCTTCTTTTCCAAATAAATCGGGAGGAAGGAAGCGATATCATCACGAGAGTAACCGAAGGTCATCTGAGTCAAATCGTTCGTACCGAAAGAGAAGAATTCTGCAGAAGAAGCAATACGGTCGGCAGTCAAGGCAGCACGAGGAATTTCAATCATTGTACCTACTTTGAAGTCGATGCTGTCACCTACTTCAGCAAACAATTTTGCAGCTTCGGAACGAATCACGTCCTCCTGTTGTTTGAACTCATATACAATACCGGTTAGCGGTACCATGATTTCGGGATGTGTTTCTACGCCTGCCTTCTTCAATTCTAATGCTGCACCAAGAATAGCACGTGTCTGCATCTGAGTAATTTCAGGATATGTATTACCTAAACGACAACCACGGTGACCTAACATCGGATTATGTTCGCATAATGATTCAACACGTTGCTGGATATATTGTAGGCTTACACCCATCATATCTGCCATTTCTTGTTGTCCCTTCAAATCATGAGGAACGAATTCATGCAAAGGAGGATCGAGCAGACGAACTGTCACCGGACAACCTGCCATTGCTTCGAATATACCTTTGAAATCGGCTTGTTGATACGGAAGAATTTTTGCCAATGCCTTACGACGTCCTTCTGCATTTTCTGCCAGGATCATTTCACGCATAGCTTTGATCTTCTCGCCTTCGAAGAACATATGTTCTGTACGGCAAAGACCGATACCTACTGCACCAAAATTGCGGGCTACTTCAGCATCATGCGGGGTATCAGCATTGGTACGCACCTGAAGTCTTGTATATTTATCAGCCAAAGTCATCAGTTCGGCAAAGTCACCGGAAAGTTCGGCAGCCATTGTTGTAACTTGACCTTTATAAATTTCACCAGTACTACCATTCAAAGAAATATAATCGCCTTCTTTCAAGATAACACCATCAACTTCTACTGTACGTGCTTTGTAGTCAATATTCAAAGCTCCTGCACCGGAAACACAGCATTTACCCATACCACGAGCTACTACAGCTGCATGCGAGGTCATACCACCACGAGCGGTAAGAATACCTTCGGCAACTGCCATACCTGCCAAGTCTTCGGGAGAAGTTTCTACACGTACCATGATTACTTTCTTTGCTGCAGCATGCCATTCGGCAGCATCATCGGCAAAGAAAACAATCTGTCCGCAAGCAGCACCCGGAGAAGCGGGAAGACCACGGGTCAAAACCTGGGCTTGCTTCAAGGCCGTTTTATCAAATACAGGATGGAGCAATTCGTCCAACTTATTGGGTTCACAACGCAATATGGCTGTTTTTTCGTCAATCATACCTTGATGGAGCAAGTCTGTGGCAATTTTTACCATAGCAGCACCGGTACGTTTACCGTTACGGGTCTGAAGGAACCAGAGTTTACCATCTTGTACAGTGAACTCCATATCCTGCATATCTTTGTAATGGTTTTCAAGTTTGGTTTGCAATGCATCCAGTTCTTTGTAGATTTCCGGCATGGCTTCTTCCATAGAAGGATAATTGGCAGCACGATCTTCTTCGGTTACACCAGCCAATTCAGCCCAACGCTTGGAACCGACGATGGTGATTTGTTGCGGAGTACGGATACCAGCCACAACGTCTTCACCTTGTGCATTAATAAGGTATTCACCATTGAAGAGGTCTTCACCTGTAGCTGCATCACGGCTGAAGCAAACACCTGTAGCAGAAGTTTCGCCCATGTTACCGAATACCATTGCCTGAACAGTAACTGCTGTACCCCATTCGTCAGGAATACTCTCCATCTTACGATAAAGAATAGCACGTTCGTTCATCCAAGAGTTAAACACGGAACATACAGCCCCCCACAACTGCTCGTAAGCACTAGTTGGGAAGTCTTTTCCGGTTTGAGCTTTAACGGCAGCCTTGAATTTCTTCACCAGTTCTTTAAGGTCTTCTACTTCCAGCTCATTATCAAGTTTCACGCCTTTAGCATGCTTCACTTCTTCAATAATAGCTTCAAAAGGATCCTGATCTTCTTTGTTGACTGGCTTCATACCCAGTACAACATCGCCATACATCTGTACGAAACGACGGTAAGAGTCCCATGCAAAACGTGCATTACCGGTTTTGCGAGTCAATCCTTCCACTACTTCATCATTCAAGCCAAGGTTCAAAATGGTATCCATCATACCCGGCATAGAAGCACGAGCACCCGAACGTACGGAAACCAATAACGGGTTTTCTACATCACCAAATTTTGAACGCATCAGCGTTTCAACATTTGCAATGGCTTGTTCTACTTCTTTCTTTAATAGAGCAACGACTTTATCTTGCCCCATCTCATAATATTCTGTACAAACTTCTGTCGTAATTGTAAAGCCCGGAGGAACCGGAACTCCGATAAGGTTCATTTCTGCAAGATTAGCCCCTTTACCCCCCAAAAGGTTTTTCATGTCGGCTTTTCCTTCTGCCTGTCCATTACCAAAGGTATAAACTCTTTTTTTGTCCATAATAAAAATTTAAAGTTTTTGATTGTGATTTTTTCCTTTTCTGTTCGCAAATCTAAGGATATTTCGCAGACTAGAAAACTTTTTCAGAAAAAAGTTTATACCAAAATGCAATTTCGACATTGCAATATTTAATATTTCGATTCATAGAGAGAAATCCCGAAAAAATGCCTACTTTTGTACCAAAATTTATTAGATTGGTGTAAAAGTGGCAAGAAAGAGAAAAGAACTTCCCCTACTGGAGAAGATAACAATTACGGATGTGGCTGCCGAAGGAAAAGCTATCGCAAAAGTCAATGATTTGGTGATTTTCGTACCGTATGTCGTGCCCGGCGACGTTGTAGATCTGCAAATTAAGAGAAAAAAACATCATTATGCTGAAGCCGAAGCGGTGAAGTTCCATGAGTATTCACCCGTAAGAGCTGTTCCATTCTGCCAACATTATGGAGTTTGCGGGGGTTGTAAATGGCAAGTTCTCCCCTATTCCGAACAAATCAAATACAAACAGAAACAAGTAACGGACAACCTTACTCGCATCGGAAAAATAGAACTCCCGGAAATCTCTCCTATATTAGGTTCTGAAAAAACGCAGTTCTACAGAAATAAACTGGAGTACACTTTTTCAAACAAACGCTGGTTGACCTACGAAGAAGTTCAGCAAAACGTTGTGTATGAGCAGATGAATGCAGTAGGTTTCCATATTCCGAATGCTTTCGATAAGGTATTGGCTATAGAAAAATGCTGGTTACAGGATGATATTTCCAATCGTATCCGCAATGCAGTACGCGATTATGCATACGAGCACAATTACTCGTTTATCAATCTGCGTAGCCAGGAAGGTATGCTGCGCAATATGATAGTACGTACTTCATCTACAGGTGAATTAATGGTAATCCTCATCTGCAAAATAGAAAAGGATGAAGAG
This sequence comes from Bacteroides sp., assembly GCF_030151085.1. Classification (GTDB taxonomy): domain Bacteria; phylum Bacteroidota; class Bacteroidia; order Bacteroidales; family Bacteroidaceae; genus Bacteroides. Next base: position 14,115 of record NZ_JASLER010000009.1, read on the forward strand.
ATGGCATTATTCAAGAATATACTGCAATATATAGCAGATAAATTCCCCGAAATTACTTCCCTTCTATACATTATTAATAATAAGTGCAACGATACCATTACAGACCTCGATGTCTATACATTCAAAGGTAATGACCACATCTTTGAAGAAATGGAAGGTTTGCGTTTCAAAATAGGCCCCAAATCTTTCTACCAAACCAACTCTGAGCAGGCATACAACCTATACAAGATTGCACGCAATTTTGCAGGGCTTACCGGCAATGAATTGGTTTACGACCTCTACACTGGCACCGGAACCATTGCCAACTTTGTAGCCAAACAAGCTCGCCAGGTGATTGGTATAGAGTACGTTCCTGAAGCTATTGAAGACGCAAAGGTCAATGCAGAGATCAATGGCATAAAAAATACATTATTCTTCGCTGGAGATATGAAAGACATGTTGACGCAAGACTTCATCAATCAATATGGACGTCCTGATGTCATCATTACTGATCCTCCACGTGCCGGAATGCACCAGGATGTAGTTGACGTCATTCTCTTTGCTGAACCCAAACGTATCGTTTATGTCAGCTGTAACCCTGCTACTCAAGCACGCGACTTGCAATTGCTCGATGTGAAATACAAGGTGACTGCTGTTCAACCCGTAGATATGTTCCCGCACACTCATCATGTAGAGAACGTAGTGCTATTGGAAATTAAAAATTGAGAATTAAAAATTAAAAAAATACCGTTGTGGCAAAAGAAAAAATCGTAGCAAGAGCCCGCACACAATATACGGACTATATGGTAAAGGAGCCTATGGAACTCATGGAGTTTCTGGCTGCCAAAATGCCGGATGCTAGCCGTACCAAACTGAAGTCTCTATTAAGCAAGCGGATAGTATATGTAGACAGTGTAATCACTACACAATACAATTATCTATTGAAACCGGGCATGAAAGTACAAATCAGCCGTGAGAAAGGAAGAAAAGAATTCAATCATAAGCTGGTTAAAATAGTATATGAAGATGCTTACGTCATCGTAATTGAAAAAATGCAGGGATTGTTGTCCGTAAATACGGACCGCCAGAAGGAACGTACAGCTTACACTATATTAAACGAATATGTTCAACGTTCGGGAAAACAAAACCGCGTTTATATAGTACATCGCCTGGACCGTGATACTTCGGGATTGATGATGTTTGCCAAAGACGAGAAAACTCAAAACACATTGCGTGACAACTGGCATGACATTGTATTCGACCGCCGTTATGTAGCAGTTGTTTCCGGAGAGATGGAAAAGAATGGAGGTTCAGTTTCTTCGTGGCTTACTGACCGTACACTTTATGTACACTCCAGTCCTACGGATGATGGTGGTAAGGAATCAATTACACACTACCGCACCATTAAACGTGCCAATGGCTTTTCTTTAGTGGAATTGAATTTGGAAACAGGACGCAAAAACCAAATACGTGTACACATGCAAGACTTGGGACACCCCATTATTGGCGACGGACGTTACGGGCTGGAAGAAGTTAATCCGATTGGAAGATTAGCGTTGCACGCTTTTAAGCTTTGTTTCTATCATCCGGTGACCGGCGAGAAAATGAGTTTTGAAACTCCATACCCCGGAGATTTCAAGAAACTATTTCTGAAAAAACAATAAAATATTATCTACTGAAAAGGGCTACACCCTTTACCCCAAATGGTGTAGCCCTACATATAAAAGGGTGTAGCCATCCGGACTAAAGGGTGTAGCCCTTTTTATTACTTATTTTTGGATACTAGTTACCTTACAAGTCCAATTTATTTTCAATCCTATCTTTATTGACGACGCATACGGAATGATTGCCCATTCACATCATCTTGATATTCTCTCCAACTATTATACCATGTACCACTAAAGGTATAAGCATCAGCTTCAGCTCCCCAGATATAGGCCATACTACCATCCTCATAGAATTCCAACTCCATAAGATTATAGGCACCACCAACCCAACTCCATCTGAACATAAGATAATTAGGATCTCCAACAGAGCCTATTGTACCTTGATTTCTTGCATTAAACGTCATAACAGTACCTCTTCCCCAAGTATAAGCACCGAAGTCTATTTCTTCAGATGTATACCATTCACCCGGCAAGTTATATTCAGTTTCTTCTTCCGTATCACAGGCAGAAAAGCTTAAAAGCAAAACTGACAGTAAAAGAAGCTTTGTATAAGTAAAAACTTTCATAATATATTATTTATAGTAATTAGCATCTACAAACATCACAATAGTTCCATCCAATTTACCTGAAAGATTATGTTCACGCACCCATACATTATCAAAATAGATAATATCACCAGCACCATAATTTATTTCCAAATTCTCCATTTCAGAATCCATCCATTTCCAGTCAAAGGTGTATGAATTCTCTTTATAAGGACGGCTCTCACCATTACGGTAATATTGGAACATTTCCCTTCCACTGTGATCTATGGCAAATTTCAATTGATGCTTGCAAAATTCATCATTCTCAGTGTAAAATTCTTCTACCCATGTTTTTCCACATAATTTGTCATCACTATTTCTCAAATAGTCATCTGTATAATATTCGTCACCACAAGATGCCAAACTAAGGGTAAATACACATAACAACAATATTTTCAGATAGTTCAAAGTCTTCATTTTTATCGAGTTTAGTTAATACTTGCGGACAAACTTACGCAAAAATATTGAAACGATTAATACTTCGATTGAAATTTCTTAAAGAAGATCAAGAATAATGTAAAATCCAATAACACAAACAATACCATGATTATTCATTTTTTATAAAAATCTAACTAAATATTTGTATAATACAAAGATTAGGTATACTTTTGCGCCCCAACAAATACAGATAACATTCTGTATAGACAACTAACTATTTGTATAACAAAAAGAGAAAAGACAAAATGAAAAAGATTGTAATGTTTTTATTTGTGATGATGGTTGCTTTATCAGCAAAAGCACAGGTTTACGTTGGCGGAACTCTCGGTGTATGGCATGACGACGGTGATGTAGAAAGCACTTCATTCATTATCTCTCCGGAAATCGGATACAACTTTAACGAAAAATGGGCTGTAGGTGGTAATATCGGTTTTGCTTATAACAAATTGGACGATGCAAAAAGCACTGCATTTGCTATTGCGCCATATGCACGTTATTCCTACTACGAAAATAAGATTGTCCGTCTGTTTGTAGATGCTGGTTTTGGTATTTCTACAAGTAAACAAGAAGATCACGATGCATTGACCGGTTTCGAAGTGGGTGTAAAACCAGGTATCGCTATTAAGTTGAACAACAAACTTAGCCTCGTTGCCAAATGTGGATTCTTAGGTTACCGCGAAGACTACCTGACATTAGAAAATGGTGCAGGTTTAGCATTAACCAGTGAAGACCTTTCATTCGGTTTCCACTTCGAATTCTAATATAAATAAATCAATAAGAAAAGGGATGTCTTCGAAACGATGACATCCCTTTTCTTGTTATATTATTACTCTCTGACTTCAATCACATAACTTCCATTAAAGACTTCGCCTGGTGCCAAATGTTGCATCCAGTCTTTATCTTTATATTCGCCGGTATAATATGCTCTATCTCCACGTCCATACCATGGTTCAATACAAACAAACGGTGCATTTTTAGCTGGAGGCGACCATAATCCTACGAGAGGTGTATCAAAATACAAACTCAGGTAAGGCTTCTTCTCCTTATTATATAACGTTACTTCCTTCACCTGACTATCTTCCATAATCAAAGCATCCTTATCGAAAGTATGCGTATCAAGGGGAAGCAAACCATCCGTCAGTACTAACGCATATTTTTTATTAGGGTCAGCGCAGCCTTTTTCCGAAATGAGAATATAATTCAATTCCTCCGTTTTATCAAATCCGAAATAACCTCTATTCGTAGTTTCAGGCTCAAAATCAGGATAATAAAAAGCAGGATGTGCACCTATTTGAAAATGTAAAATCCCTTTTCCTGTATTCCGAACCTCCCAAAGTACTTCTATTTTCTTACCATCAATTCGATAACCTATTTCCAAACAAAAAGGGAAAGGATATTTAGCTCTGGTTTCTTCACTATCCGTCAATCTGTATCGTACTTCATTGGATGATTCTGAAATCAACGCAAAATCCATATCGCGGGCAAATCCATGTTGCGTCAATACATATTTTTGACCTTCATTTCTATACTCATTCTCCCAGACACTACCTACAATAGGAAAAAGTACAGGAGAGTGGCGTTTCCAGTAAGCCGGATCAGCTTGCCAAAGATATTCTTTTCCATTTGAAAAGATACTACATAGCTCAGCTCCATGAGAAGAAACCTGAATGGTTAGTTGTGAATTAGAAAGTGTTTTCATACGTTTACTTATTTATAATATCTTGTGAAAATTGCGTATAGGTACCAAAGGTAGCATTATTTTTTTTGAAGTAACATATCAAAGCATCTAATCTCTGTTCCATACCCATACCGGAATGGTTAGTCATTATAAAAGGCAGCTTCAATTCTTTCCTATCTGCTAATGATGTAAATTCCCACGGATGAAAGTAAGTAAGGAAATAGCCATCTTTTCTCAATGTCCATAAAGCCAGTCTACGATATAATGAAGCAGGCAAGTTATGATATGCCAACCAAAATAAAGGGAAACGGACAATCGGCGTAACCGAAGCAGGTAGTTGCAATACTCCTTCTTTGAAAAAATGAGTACGCGGTTGTTTCAGGTGGTTATATCGTCCCGGGATAAATGTAGGATTCAGGGAGGAGTTATATAAATACCCGGCCGCTCTGATTTCTTTTTCATCCACAGGCATCATACGAGCCATTCGGAAGCCATTTACTGTTTGTCCTGTAAGTTCTTCCAAAGCCTCTTTAGATTTACGAAGATCGGCTACCTCGAATGATGAATGGTTGTATCCATGAGATGCAATCTCATGTCCTGCCTTCCCTATTTCCTCTATTAGTTCTTTAGCATGAAGGGCAAAATTAACCGTACAAAAAAATGTTGCTTTTACTTGGTGACGTGCCAAGCATGTAAGAATCTTACGGGTACCCTCTATAGAAGTCCTCATCTGCTCCTCAAAGGGTAAATCTACACCATGCTCCAAGGGAGCATCAAATTCCTCAATATCAAAACTAAGTAATATCATGTATTATCTGCGTAGTAATATAGTCAATAAATTAACAGCTTCACACCTTAACACCTTGAAGCCCATATCGGAAACTATCAATCCTTCTTTAATAACCGCTTTGATAGCACGCAGATTGATATCTTTCCTCCGACTTGCTTTATAGATAAACTCCGTATCAAACAAAAAACTATTGATACGAGTAGTCAGGAATATTTTTTGCCCTTTACGACTGAATCCCTTCATTCCACCTTGTGTATCTTTAATAGATATACGAAGGATCCAAGTATTACACAAATGAGAAAGTTTGGAAAGCATTTGGCGGAACCTGGGAAGATTATTCTGATAACTTTTAGCACGGGTAGCAACCACAACATCGGCTCCATCCAACAATGCCTCCACCATTTTTCCAAAAGATTCATTTGTATACGGAAAATCATAATCCGTATAAATAATATAAGGTGAATTACAACACTTGACCGCTTCACGCAAAGCATATCCTTTACCTCGGTTGGGTTGGTAATCTATTATACATACATCCGGAATTGCTTTCCGCAACCGCTCCAACGTTTCCGGTTCATACCCTCTCCTGGCCCCATCACTAACTATAAAAAGATGAAAACGGATTGATTGAAATAACCATTCCATCTCTGAGAAATGGGCTGCTACCTTTTGTTCCCAACCAACGGGTGGATTGTAACACGGTAGTACTAAGTCTAGATCTTTTTTTTCACTCATGCTGTAATATTTCCCTTTAGAATATTGTAGTTATTTAATTCTACAGCTATTTATAATGCGTTTCAAAAAAGTATTATTTTTCTTGTTATCAGGATAGTAGTTCTTGAAATCACAAAAACACATTTCATAACAAATTGTCAACCATACTAATATACACGGCCAAGCTTTTAATACATAAGGAGAAACAAATCCTTTACGGATAAAAGCCGGCGTCAACTCGGTAGTGGATAATCCGACAATCACAAAAGCAACAATCAATAATACATAATTGTATTTTTGATGGGGTGAAGGGCTTGCCATATACCAAAGAGCAATTCCTACCATAACTAGAATATACCCACTCGCCTCGCTTCCTGTACTAAACAGAACCGTAAATATCAGGACATTAGCCAACAACATCAATCTAAATTTAAGATATTTGTATTGCGATATCCGCAAATAAGGAAGCAAGATTAAAATCAATCCCGGAACAACCAGCCACAAATCATTATAATCGGGATTACCTGATATTTTACGAACAACTCCCAACAAAGATATGTTCTGAGATACGGCAAAAAGATTCATTGAATTCTTCCCCACCAACTCACGGAACCAGTCTACATACTGCGAGATCACATAATCCCAACCAGGGGTATATAAAATAGGGATTGCAAACCAAATCGCAGCCCACAACAAACAATAAAGTATTAATTTGAATTTCTGCTTGGAGAAAAATAAAAATGCAAGCCCAACAATAGGATAAATTTTTATTAATGTACCCGCTACAATGATACCCGCAGCCAAAAAATCTTTTTTCTGTTGTATAAAAGTAAAGGAAAGAATAATGAAGGCTGCAATAGCTATATTAAATTGTTGAACCCCTTGGGCAGTCATCAACTCAATATAAGCATATCCATAAATAAAAATTTTCTGGTTATTCGTAAGTGGAAGTTGCTTGATAGCATAAAATAATAGAACTGTATTGGCTATCACCCATAAAATCATACCCAACCATACGGGTAATAACGAAAAAGGAGCAATTACAGCACTGAATAAAATTCCATAAAAATTAGAATCGCGATACTCTGGATATGGCCCGTATAAGGTCTGCCCATCTATAGCATGCCAAAAGACATGCCTAAATATCTTAAAGTTGTTATACTTGCCTATTACTAACTTAACAACCGCAAATATTAAAGCCGTAAATACCCATACAGATAATAATGTACGTGGATTTTTAAGCCTAGCCTGCCAAATGGCAATGGCATTTTTTTGCATTTCCATGTATCTCTTTTCGAACAAATTTCCCAATAGTTGGCGCAAAGATATGATTTTTTTCGATACTGAGGCTTAAGTACACTATAATATTATGTACTTTTGTACCGTTCATTATATTTAAAGAAAGGACAACAATGAAAAAGTTTATGCAAGGAGTTCGGTTTGCTCCAAAAAATTATTCCGATGAAGTAGAAGCTAAAATTCAACATTATAAAAGAGAAGGATATAAGTTACCTTCACGTCATTTACTGCGAACTGCAGAACAATTGGCAGGTATTCGCGAAAGTGCGAAGATTAATACAGCACTGCTGGATTACATTTCAGAAAATATCCGCGAAGGAATGTCCACTGCAGAAATCGATCACATGGTGTATTGCTTCACCACAGACCATGATGCTATCCCTGCTCCTTTCATGTACGAGGGATTCCCTAAGAGCGTGTGTACCAGCATCAATGATGTTGTATGTCATGGCATTCCCAGTACAAAAGAATTTCTGCGTAGTGGTGATATTGTGAACATAGATGTATCTACTATCTACAAAGGATATTTTTCTGATGCGTCGAGAATGTACATGATCGGCGAAGTTAAACCTGAAATGCAGCGTCTCGTGCAAGTAACCAAAGAGTGTCGTGACCTCGGTATTCAAGCAGCTCAACCATGGGCTCGTTTGGGCGATATAGGCGCAGTAATTCAAGAACATGCCGAAAAGAATGGTTACAGTGTTGTACGCGATCTTTGCGGACATGGTGTAGGTATCAAGTTCCATGAAGAACCGGATGTGGAGCACTTCGGCAAACGTGGTACAGGTATGTTATTAGTACCAGGTATGACATTTACCATTGAACCGATGATAAATATGGGAACTTACGAGGTCTTCATCGACGAAGCCGACGGTTGGACCGTTTGCACAGATGATGGACTTCCCTCTGCACAATGGGAAAGCATGCTTTTGATTACTGAAAACGGAAACGAGATTTTGACGCAATAATTTTTTATGGAAATTGTTTATTTACTTATTGGACTCCTAGCGGGTTTTGTTGTTGGTTACTTAATAGCAGGACGCAAAGTTACTGCCTTAAAAGCACAAGAACAAGCATCCCGTGAACGAGAAAGTTTATTAAACCGTACTTCCGAAGAGCGTATTGCCCGTGAGCGCTCTGTAGCCGAAGAGCGGTTGAAAGAAGCTGACCGTCAAGCCATAGAGCGACTTGCCTCTCAAGAAAGATTATTTACCGAACGACTCTCAGAACAAGAACGAACTTTCAATGAGCGTCTTTCTGAACAAGAACATTCTTTCAACGAACGTCTTGCTGAACAACAAAAGCAATGGGAACAACGTCTTTCCCAACAGAAAGAAGAAGCCGAAGCTTTGCATAAACGGATGAATACTGAGTTTGAAAATCTCTCGAATCGCATCTTCCAAAGCAAAGCAGAGGACTTTACAAAGTTAAACGCTGAACACATTAATAACCTTCTTCGCCCCCTTGGCGATAATCTGAAGGATTTTAAAGAGAAGGTAGAACAGGTATACAGTACAGAAGCTAAGGAACGCTTCTCGCTTGGAGAACGCATTAAAGACCTTGTAGAACTGAATAACCGTCTTAGCGAAGATGCCAATAATCTGACTCGTGCACTGAAAGGTGATTCCAAGATGCAAGGCAACTGGGGCGAAATGATTTTAGAACGTTTATTGCAAGCATCCGGCTTAATTGAAAACGAGCATTATTTCCGTCAGGAATTCCTGAAAGACGAACGGGGTGAAGTTATCACCAACGAAGAGAGTGGACAAAAAATGCAACCCGATGTCCTCATTAAATACCCTGACGAACGGGAAATGATTATCGACTCCAAAGTATCTCTAACTGCATATACAGCTTATACTTCTGCCGAAAACAAGGAAGAGCAGTCACGTTGGTTAAAATCTCACCTGCAATCTGTCCGCACTCATATCGATGAACTCAGCCGGAAAGATTATTCGCACTATGACATCAAGGCTCCGGATTTCGTAATGATGTTTATCCCAACAGAAGGCGCCTACCTGCTGGCTATCCAAAGCGATGCTAATATCTGGGAATATGCCTACAGTAAAAAGGTCGTTTTAATGAGTCCCACCAATCTGATTAGTGCTCTGCGCCTCTCCCTTGACCTCTGGAAACGCGAAAATCAAGTGAAGAATGTACAAGCTATCATTAAACGTGGTACAGCATTATATGAAAAGATTGTTGGCTTTACTGACACTTTCCTTAGTGTAGGAGATAAATTAGCAGGAGTACAAAGAGATTATGAAAAAGCTTTCAACCAGTTGTCCGATGGCAATGGTAGCGTAGTTCGGCAAGCAGAGATGCTGAAAGACATGAGTCTGACTCCGAAAAAGAGAATCTCAGCAAGACTATTACCCAAGGAAGAGAGCCAAGAAGACTCTGAAGAAGAAGAGAATAGTATCCAATAAGACATAAAACGAACATGAAAATTTTAAAAGACCGTATTCTCAAAGACGGAAGATGTTTCCCGGGAGGAATCCTGAAAGTAGATAATTTCATCAATCATCAGATGGACCCTATTCTTATGAAATCTATCGGTGTAGAGTTTGTAAGACGTTTCGCTTCCACCTCCATTAATAAAGTAATAACTGTGGAAGCTAGCGGCATTGCTCCCGCTATCATGGTGGGTTACTTGTTGGAATTACCTGTAGTATTTGCCAAGAAAAAAATGCCCAGTACAATGGAAAATATGCTAACTACTACTGTTTTCTCATTTACTAAAAACCGTTCTTACGAGGTATGCGTCAGCAAAGATTTCCTTTGTCCGGGCGACAAAGTACTGTTCATCGACGACTTCCTTGCCAATGGCAATGCCGCCAAAGGTATCATGGATCTTGTCAATCAAGCTGGTGCCGAACTGGCCGGTATGGGCTTTATCATTGAGAAAGCCTTTCAACATGGAGGAGACGAATTGCGCGAACAAGGTATTCATGTAGAATCGCTCGCCATCATCGAGAGTTTGGAAAACTGTCAAATCATAATCAGATAAACTCCCCCTCTATGAACGAGAGCAAAGAAAAAGACCCACTTAAAGATAATCATCAAGAGAAAGAACCGCTTAAAAACGGACTGATATATGGACTGCACGACAAACCGCCTTTCAAAGAAACCTTCTTTGCAGCATTGCAACACCTGTTAGCTATATTCGTCGCCATTATCACCCCGCCCCTCATCATTGCCGGAGCTTTGAAACTGGACGCTGAGACTACAGGCTACCTGGTATCCATGGCATTGTTTGCTTCGGGCATCTCCACATTTATTCAATGCCGCAGATTCGGCGGACTGGGCACAGGATTGCTTTGCATACAAGGCACAAGTTTTTCCTTCATAGGTCCCATTATTTCTGCCGGAACATTGGGTGGACTTCCGCTCATCTTCGGTTCTTGTATTGCTGCTTCCAGCGTAGAAATGCTGATCAGCCGGGTACTGAAATACACCAAGAAGATCATTACACCATTAGTTTCGGGCATTGTTGTAACCCTTATCGGAATGAGTTTGATAAAGGTCGGAATCAACGCCTGTGGAGGTGGTGCAATAGCAAAAGCGGACGGTAGTTTCGGTAGCCTGCAACACGTGGGACTAGCGGGTTTGGTACTTCTGCTTATCATTATTTTCAACCGAAGTTCCAACCGATATTTGCGAATGAGTTCCATCGTTATCGGACTGGTAATCGGCTATATCGTAGCATGGTTTATGGGAATTATCGACTTTTCGTCCATTCAAAGTTATGGCGGATTCAACCTGCCGATGCCTTTCCGCTACGGATTGTCTTTCGACCTCTCTACTATCATTGCCCTAGGACTGATTTTTATGATTACGGCTATCGAGGCGTATGGAGATATCACCGCCAATTCTTTAATTTCGGGCGAACCGGTAGAAGGGGAAACTTTCGTAAAGCGTGCTTCGGGCGGTATTCTTGCCGATGGTTTCAATTCCATGCTGGCAGGAGCACTCAATTCATTCCCTAACTCCGTATTTGCACAGAACAACGGAATGATACAACTCACCGGTGTTGCCAGTCGTTATGTAGGCTACTATATTGCCGGTTTTCTGATTATTCTCGGACTGTTTCCTGCCGTAGGATTGGTCTTCTCGTTAATGCCCGATCCTGTATTGGGAGGTGCTACCCTGCTTATGTTCGGAACAGTAGCTGCGGCAGGTATTCGCATTATCTCCGCCCAAGAGATTAATCGCAAGGCAACATTAGTAATGGCAATCAGCTTTTCTTTGGGTTTGAGTGTTGAGCTTGTGCCGGAGATCTTATGCCAGCTTCCCGAGACCTTGAGAAATATATTCTCATCGGGTATCACTACTGGAGGTGTAACAGCCATTCTGGCGAATATGCTGATTCAGATTAAGGAATAAAAAAAGAATTAAGCAATAGTTTCCGCTCAAACTATCTTATGTTGATATAGGTAGACGCATTTACTAACTTATAAAATGTGTCTACCTATATCAGCATAAGACAGTCCTTATATTACTTCTTATTATATGCCTTTCTAATCACCTCTTTCACATCCTGAACCATTCCTGTTTGCATCTCCGGCTTCGTCTTGAAAGAAACATGAATTCCCCCTACAGCAGATGCCTTATAAGCAATAATTTCCTTTTCCAAATCATTGAGAGAGATATTCTTCAATGTTTTCGGCAAGTTTCCCGAAGAGTTGGATAGCTGTATTTCAATGGGGAGTGGCGTAGTATACTCAGTACCTCCAGCTTGTGAAAGTACTTGTCTTCCAAATGTTTTAGGGTCGCCACAGGTGACGAGGATAGGTAGAATCTTATCCAATTGCTCCTCGGAAGCTCCTCCCATTTTTGTTGCCACTTCATTTCGTAAGTGCAAATAAACCTCTTTGATAGTAGTCAGATATTCCTTCATGGCACCGGCTTGTGTACCACGGTCGTAACGTACAACTAGCTGAGCTCTAAACGGAAGTTTATTCTGTACCGCCTGCTCGTAATCCTTTCTTAGTATATCCGTCAATCGACTACGCAGGAAGTTCATAGTTTCACCTTCGTTCTTAGCAAATTCATTATCAAGCATGATCTTATTATTCATATTGACAAAGAAGTAATGAATGTCTTTTTCCTTAACAGTCTTCGGCTCATTCTCGCCAAAGGCATCTTTGCGCTTTCGCACAAAAAACTGCTCTAATAGCTCCCAATTGTCATCTTCACAGAGGGAATCTTGTTCTAGACTCTGTGGTATCACAACTTGTTCCACCGTTTTTCTTACTTCCGGCTGTGCAAATGCATACATAGTTCCGGCAGCTACGGGCACAAACAGCAATAGCTTCAGCCGTGCCCAATTACTTGTTCTTTTCTTTAACATCATATTGATACGATTTTTAAGTTTGCTGTGATTAAATCCGTTGGCCATAGAGTAGAGCCTTGTACCTACGGATTTTTTCACCAGCAATAGTTGATATTGAGTTGCATCGATGCCATGAGTTAGTACGCCATTGTCCGCTTCGTATTCGTGAATTTCACGTAAATCGCGCATCAATAGCCAAACAGCCGGATTAAACCATTGGAATACCAGCAAAATTTCCATCCACAATAAATCCAATGTATGCCGATAATGCAGGTGCATCTGCTCGTGCAGCAATATTTCCTGTGCATGCTTTTCATAGTCTTCTTGAGAAAGTACAATCGTATTCCCCCAACTGAAAGATACAATCTTCCCTGGGTATACGACCAAATGGAACCCTCTATATTCACATCCCGGATAATGACGAATAAGCCGGAACATCCGCCAAGTGGAGAGTAAAAGAAAGAAAAGAACGACACCGGCACCTATTAGATAAAGCACTCCAATCACCGTATTCCATGAAATGGTACTAAGATATTTGTCCGACGGCACCTTCATGGATTGAGATTGATTGGCAACCTCAGCTTCGGAAGCTTTCGAAGCTTCTGAAATGATTTTCTCTCCCGTTACCTGAACAGATTCATTACCGGATATTTCCTTCTCTACCAACAAACTTCTGACGGTAGATATAGGTTGTTGCCACGACTCAATATGTGGAATGTCTAGTTGCACGATTGGTAGCCATACGCATCCTAAAGTCCCGATTAACAGTAGAAACCTGTTGGCGCGGAACAATGTATCTGCCTTGAAGAACATTCTGAACAAGAAGTAAAACAGTATCAGACACAGCGAGACTTCGAATATGTAAAACAAGAAAGTTCCCATAAGCACTCCTTTATTTTCCTGCTTTTCTACTCTCAATCTTTGTAATCAATGCCTTCAATTCATCCAAAGGCATGCCTTCTTCTTCAATAAATGCAGACACTACATTCGTAAAGGAATTATCATAGTATTGGGCTACTACTTCGTTCAGAGCCGAACGTTTATAATCTTTGTCCGATACCAAAGGAAAGTACTGATAGGTATTGCCATATGCCTTATACCCCACAATTCCTTTTTCTTCCAATCCACGTACCAAAGTAGAAACTGTATTATAGTGTGGTTTGGGTTCTTCATAAAAATCCAGCAACTCCCGAACAAACATCGGACCATGTTCCCAAAATATCTTCATAATCTCTTCTTCCTTCGCAGTCAATCTTTTCATTATTATTCTCTCCTTTATTAATTGAATAATGCAAATATAATGATTAGTTTCAGACAAACAACTAACACAAGCAGTTATTCAACTATAAAAGGCAGTAGATTAACTAATATTATCAGTAGTTGAAGAATTCACCTTATTATATATAGAGAAGTTGTAGTAAAAAAGCCGATACAAGCGGTGGAGATAGGAAGATAAAAAAAGGGCATAACACAGAATGCTATACCCTTCACCTTATACGATAAAAAAGATTTCTACTTATTTTTTCAGCTTTGGAAGTACTGTATTCAATACAATGAATCCTAATATACCTGCGACAATAGTTCCTAACAATACACCAAATTTAGCTTGATTCAATAGTTCCGGATAGTTTCCTGCAAACGAAAGATTGGCTATAAACAAGGATACCGTAAAACCGATACCTCCCAACATGGAGACTCCGGCTATATTCTTCCAATTCATACCAACAGGCATTGAAGCAAGTCCACTCTTTATAGCAAACCATGTAAACAGATATATTCCAATGAATTTACCTAAAAGTAGCCCGGTAGCCACCGCTATACTCACATCTCCAACTATATTGCCTCCTCCGCTGAACACTACACCTGCATTAGCAAATGCAAACAATGGTAGGATTACAAAATTCACCATTCCATGCAAATTATCTTCCAAAGATTGAAGGGGGCTGATTACATAGTCAGAAGCTCTTTCTACCTGCTTCAATTTAGCAATCTGCTCATTAGTAAGTACAATATTATCAGATTTGGATATTTGAAAGTCGACTATAATCTCCCGAATACGCTTTATGTATTTGCCGGCATCCAAACGCGGACGCGCCGGAATAACAAAAGCCAAAATAACACCGGATATAGTACTATGTATACCCGATTGCAGGAAAAGATACCATATAACGATTCCGAAAAACAGGAAGAAAATTTTTTGTGTCATACCAAACTTCCCCATATAATAAAGGAAGCAATATAATATGGCAGCGACAATAAGATAACTATAAGAGACTTCATTGCTGTAGAAAATAGCAATAACCAGAATCCCGCCAATATCATCGACTACAGCAAATGCAGTCAGGAATATCTTCAAACTCAATGGTACACGTTTACCCAATAAGCTGAGTACACCCAACGAAAAAGCAATATCCGTAGCCATCGGTATAGCCATTCCCCGCGTTTCGGGAGTGCCGGAAGCAACTAAGAAAGAATAAATAATAACAGGAACCAGCATTCCGCCACATGCAGCGACAAAGGGTAGAGCAGCTTTACGAAAAGAGGATAATTCACCTACCAACAATTCACGTTTTATCTCTAAGCCTACAGCCAAAAAGAAAACAGTCATCAAGCAGTCATTGATAAACTCGATCATTTTCAACGGATGCCCACCATGAGAAAGTAAATTAAAGTCCCCGATGCGCAAATGTAATTCCTGCGAAAGAAAATCCTGATACATCGGAGCCATTGGAGAATTGGCAATCAAGGCAGCCATTATAGCTGTTAGGAATAACAAAATACTCGCCACAACATTCAGTGACGAAATATTTTTTACCGTACGTAAAATAATCATAGAATTATCAATTTAAGATTTTTTCTTTCAGTACAGAAGGAAAGTCCCATTGGGACTATTCCTTATAACTGCGTAAAGCGAGTTTTTTAACCCACAGCACAAATATACCTGTTAAAATTAAATTAAGCACTATAGTAAGTACAGAAATTATCAATGCCGGACCACCTAGATTATAACCTAAGGCAATAAAGATAACCCCTGCCCCTACTTCACCACGAGTAAACATACCAATGGAAAGTGCCAGACGTTCGCTAAACATACGGTCGCGATAGAAAAATACCGGGAATAACTTACCAATATTAGACAATAACGATACAATTACAACGTGCCACATAATCATTCCCCAAGACATCATTTCCTGGGAACCCGTAACAGAATGTTCACCTGCCAAAGCCTCTGTAAAATCTACTCCAAGGAAACGAGGCATACTTACGCCAACCAGGAACATGAATAAGAAAGAAATGCCCGTAGAAACTTTTTGCTCTACCGGCGTATCATGTTCTTTATGTTTCATCACCATACCCAGTACGAATGCCGGAAGCAATACTTCGATATGAATGCTTCCATCCTCTCCATAAAGATGTTTACTGATAAGATATACAGCCTGAGTACATACAAATACCACCACCGAATATATCAATATCGCTTTCCAATCTTGCCGCCAGTTATATTTTCCTAGCTGTTTCCAACCAAAAGAGAGCAACAGTAGAACAATAAATACTATCACCAGCAACTGCCAGCGCAATCCGATCATCATAATCTGTAAAGGAATCATCAAAAGGATAGTGTCTAAATCGTCGAAGATTGCCAATACCTGGATTTTCTTATAAATCCAGCTAGACTTCAAACCAATAGCAGCCAACATTGTAAATAAGATACCTGCGGAAGTAGGAGCAGCAAAACGGCTCAATAGTAAATTTTCCTTCCATGCTTCCCAACTATTCCAATATTCAGGAGGAAGCAAGACAAAGATGTAATAGATAGCAATCATGAACCAAGGCATGGCAGCTGTAGCCATTGCGATAAAATAATCTTGTGCATAAGTTCGCCATCGGGATTTATCCACTTCAAACTCACGTCCCACATTTATCATGATGAAACTCAAGCAAACATATAGCAACACGTTCGATACAGTTTTTACAGCATCATAATTTCCACCAGCCCACACAGGGAGATATTGGGAAACCAATAAGCCAACCATCAGGAAGGCTGAAAAAGATAGAACTTTTCTCATTTAGTTAAAATTAAAAGGGATTGTCAAAGATAGCCCTATGGAAAGAGAACAATCCCCAATGAAAATTTGTTTAAATTTAATCCAATTTTAGTACTGCAAGGAATGCCTTTTGAGGCACTTCTACATTACCAATCTGCTTCATTCGCTTTTTACCTTTCTTCTGCTTTTCAAGCAATTTCCGCTTACGGCTCACGTCACCACCATAACACTTCGCTGTTACATCCTTACGTACAGCCTTTATCGTTTCACGAGAAATAATCTTAGCACCAATAGCGGCTTGGATAGCAATGTCGAATTGTTGTCTTGGTATCAGCTCCTTTAGCTTCTCGCACATGCGGCTTCCTAAACTATAAGCATTGTCCACATGGGTTAAAGTAGATAGAGCATCCACCGGTTCACCATTCAACAAAATATCAAGCTTAATCAACTTAGAAGGACGGAAGCCGTTAGGGTGATAATCAAAGGAAGCATATCCTTTGGAAATACTCTTCAGTTTGTCATAGAAGTCAATGACAATCTCGCCCAAAGGCATGTCATAGTAAATCTCTACACGATTGCCCGAAATGTATTCCTGCTTTATCAATTCACCACGCTTTCCTAAACAGAGAGTCATGATAGAACCTATATAATCAGTTGTAGTAATGACGGAAGAACGGATATATGGTTCTTCAATATGATCTATAAGAGTGATATCAGGCATACTGCCGGGGTTATGCACCTCAGTCATATGACCTTGCTTGTCATAGATATTATAAGATACGTTAGGAACAGTCGTAATAACGTTCATGTCAAATTCACGGTCGAGACGTTCCTGTACAATCTCCATGTGAAGTAATCCCAAAAAACCGCAACGGAAACCAAAACCTAAAGCCAATGAGGACTCCGGTTGGAAGGTCAACGAGGCATCATTCAATTGCAGTTTCTCCAATGAAGAACGCAAGTCTTCAAACTCTTCTGCTTCAATAGGATATACACCGGCAAAAACCATTGGTTTCACTTCTTCAAAACCGGCAATAGCTTTGCTGCAAGGACGCGCAATATGAGTGATCGTATCACCTACCTTTACCTCCTTGGAAGTTTTGATACCTGAAATGATATACCCAACATCACCAGTACGCAACTCCTGCCGCGGTACCATATCCATCTTCAGCACTCCGATTTCATCAGCATCATATTCTTTACCCGTATTGAAGAATTTCACTTTATCTCCTTTACGAATCACACCATTCACAATCTTGAAATAGGCAATAATACCACGGAAAGAATTGAATACAGAGTCGAAAATCAAAGCTTGCAACGGAGCTTCTTCATCACCTTCCGGATGGGGTACGCGCTCTACAACTGCAGCAAGAACTTCTTCAACGCCCATGCCTGTTTTACCCGAAGCACGGATAATTTCCTCACGCTTACAACCCAGCAATTCTATAATTTCATCTTCTACTTCATCCGGATTGGCACTAGCCATATCGCATTTGTTGATAACGGGAATTATTTCCAAATCGTGCTCAATTGCCATATAAAGATTCGAGATGGTCTGTGCTTGTACCCCCTGAGATGCATCCACGATAAGCAAGGCACCTTCACAAGCTGCAATGGAACGGGATACTTCATAGGAAAAATCCACGTGTCCCGGAGTATCAATCAAATTCAGAATATACTTTTCTCCCTGATAAATATACTCCATCTGTATAGCATGGCTCTTTATGGTGATACCTCTCTCTTTTTCCAAATCCATATTATCCAGCATCTGCCCTGTAGTTACTTGTATGGTATTAGTATACTCCAACAGGCGATCTGCTAAGGTTGATTTACCATGATCGATATGGGCAATAATACAGAAATTTCGTATATTCTTCATTGTCAATAGTTATTCATCTATAAATAAAGTAATTATAAAACCAGTCACCCATAAAAGTAAAACAGACGTAAAACAAATACTGAAATACTGAATATTTGGTCTTGATTTTTGCGGGTGCAAATATAATGAAAAATATGAGGTTTTAAAAGCGATTTACCAATAACAGAGCGCAATATACTCTAATTTCTTATCGTCAACTCCCAGTTATTAAGTTAACTTCATCAGGAAGGGGCAAAGATTGACATGACCGCAGATACTATGTAGATTAATCATATCAAGTAAATTGCTCGAACAACAGTAATTATCCTATCTTCGTCAATTTTTTAAAGTTTATTTTGCCTGATACCATGCTATTTTTCATAAGCAACAACTGAATCCCATTTTCAGGTATGTAAAAATCAAAACTACTATTTAATATGTTTGTACTATTGTTAATCAGATAAAAAATACGTTTCTTTGTTGTGGTATTCAAAATATAGAGCTACAGTTTATAGAAGGAGAACAGAACAAACTAAAACAATAATACTATGATTGACTTTTTATCAATTGTACTCCTAATATTTGGAGTACTGCAAATCATTCTCTTCTTCAAGATGTGGAGAATGACAAATAACATCAAAGAGATGAGAGACAAATATCTCAAGGAGGGATATCCTTATGGAGTATCTCCTGCCAAGATTGAATTTATCATTGGTAATAAGGAGAAAGCAAAAGAAATGGCTTATAGAGAATTCATTTCTGATGTGAATATATTATACATAGACATATCAAAAAACAGAATAATGTCAGAAGAACAAGAATATACAAAGGAGTTTGAAAAATTAGAGAAGGAATTCAAAGAAAAATATGGAGATGCAGCATCTTCAATACAGTTCAGTGAATTTTCGTCTTTCGAGAATGCCAAGAAGATATTTAACTAAAAGAACATACAAAATGAAAAAGTTTCTATTCTTAATGATGACTGCATTAGCCATCCAAGTTAGTGCCCAAACAACAGTTAACCCTAAATTTACTGATCTGGACCATGCAAAAATAGCCTCGATGATGTTAGTCTATGCACCAGGCAAAGATATTATGTCAGGAACAAGTGCAGCTCTTATTGCAAACGATTCTATCAGCGTAATACAAAACAAAGAACTAAATCCTTACAAAGAATTTATCATTGAATCCTTCGGAAATATGTCGGATTTAAAATTTGCAAACACCCCGTTTAAACCAGCACTTATAAAGTATTCAGGTGGGGATTGCCTCATATTTAAAAATGCATTATCGCAAAATGTATATAACAATGCAAAAATAGACTCAAAAGAACGAGCAATACTTGTTTTCAATGATGTATTAAAAGCAGCAATAAGCAATATTGGCAAAAGTAAAGCAAAATCCCCACAATACATAGGTATTTTAGTTGTTTATAAATCAAAAGATTTCACAGAAGAATTTGATTCTGGTGACTATGAGTCTATTCTTGCTATTGTACCTTTTAAGACAGCTAAATCATTCTATACATTAGATATAACAGAAGATGAAGTATTAGAAAAATCAAATATTATTTTGTATAAATTCAAGGATATTTTAAGAAGTGTAAGATTAAAATATTAACATTTCAATTCTATCATCAAAAACTGTAATTGTATACTGATTATATTGTAAAAAGCCGGGTTAATCCCCGGCTATTTCTTTCCCTATATAAAATCCCCAATCAAACAAATCAATCAGCTTTCTGTTAGCTTCTCAAAGATGAAGAAGACAAAAAAAATGGGTTCTTCGTCACTTTAGGTGCAATTTTACGTTTTGAAAGCTACAAGTTTCTCATATAATAACGCATAGCCTGCCCTATTGAACATTTGTCTCTTAATACATTTTATCTTGTTAACCG
>NZ_JASLER010000112.1 GCF_030151085.1 Bacteroides sp.
GAAAGCGCAGGTTTCGCAAGAGTTATCACTAAAAGCACTCGCCAAGAGAGTATCATCGCAGACCACCGCCAGCAGGGCCGACGTGACTGCCGTTATCATCGCTACCGTCGAGAATATGATTGACGGCCTGCGGGCAGGAGAACAGGTAGACTTCGGAGACCTGGGGAAATTCCGATTACAGATAACCAGCCGGGGGGCTGAAACGGCAGAGAAATTCTCGGCTGCCAATATTACCGGAGTCAATATTCAGTTTATCCCCGGAGAAGATTTGAAAAACATCTTCGCCGGTATGGAGTTCTCACCGGTCCCTACCCGTGCTGCCACACGCGCTGTGCTCAAAGCACAGAAGGCAGGACAGACCACCGTGGATATTTCCAAAACACCCACACCGGGAGGAGACGATGGTGGAAACACCGGTGGAGGTGGAAATTCAGGAGGCGACGGAGGCATAGAGGATGATCCGCTAGGATAGGGTCTAAAGGCGCAGCCTTTAGAAATTAATAATGAAAGTCTGCGCTATTGCTAATCACTAATCACTAAATCACTAATCACTAAATTACTGTCACATGGAGAAAAAATCAAGTTCAACCTGGAGTGTGATCATCAAAGTTGTAATCGCCGTAGCATCTGCCCTGGCAGGTGTATTCGGACTAAATTCCTGCATGAAATAGACTATGAGAGCAGGCAGTTTTTATCAGAACTATCGGGAGGTAAAACTCCTGGTAGTTCATTGTTCAGCAACACGCTGTGACAAGAATTTCTCCGTAGAAGCTCTTCGAAGATGTCATTTGGCAAGGGGCTTTGCAAGCATCGGGTATCATTTCTACATCACACGTGACGGTGAAGTGCACATCTGTCGTCCGGTTCACCAGATCGGAGCACATGCTACAGGATGGAATGACAGGAGCATCGGTATCTGCTACGAAGGCGGACTGGATGAACGCGGCCGACCGGCAGATACAAGGACGTATGCCCAGAAATGTTCCCTGCTCGATTTGCTGCGACAACTGAAAACAGATTATCCGCAAGCTAGCATATTGGGACATTATCAGCTCAGTAATTCCATACACAAGGCGTGTCCGTGCTTCGATGCGAAAGGACAATATCGGGGGCTTTAAGCTCCTGATACTATCAGTTCAACCTCATTTGAGTATCAATATTATGAATTATAAATATCAAAAAATAGATATTTTTCTATTTGGATAGATTAATTAAAAAAGCTTTCTTTGTATAATGAAGTAAGTTTCTTACATCAAATCTTAATAAAAAATAGATTTATGGCAAACATGAAAACTCCCGGTGTATACATCGTTGAAAAAAATGCCTTTCCGAATTCAGTAGTAGAGGTTCCCACTTCAATTCCTGTTTTTATAGGCATCACTGAAAAGGCTTCAAATGGAAAGGAAGACTTAAAAGGTAAACCATGGAGAATTTCCTCTATGGCGGAATATATAAACTATTTCGGTCAAAGTCCCGAAGAAAAGTTTATCCTAAGCATTAAAAAGTCGAACAGCACTATTGCAGACTGCCTGTTTATGTACGAGGAAGAGTATACCGAAACTGACGCGACAACCACAAAGTATGTATTTACAGCTCAGAGAAAGAAATACTTCACTCTCTACTATCAGATGTTGATGTTCTTTGCTAATGGAGGCGGTACTTGCTATGTTCTTTCAGCAGGAAACTATAAAGACAACCAACTGCTGAACAAGAATATGATGAGCAATGCGATCAATGCTCTTGAAAAAGAGCGGGAAATAACAATGGTTCTGATTCCCGAAGCAGTGTATTCTTCGGATTGTGCAAATATTCAAACGATGGTTCTGGATCATTGCAGTAAAATGCAGAATCGTTTTGCTATTCTTGATGTTCAAGCCAAAAGTTCGGAGAATCAGACTATGATGGAGCAAGTAAAAGAGTTCCAGACCAATATCGGCAACAATGGCCTGTCATATGGAGCAGCCTACTATCCGTGGCTTGAGACAACAATACTGGGAGATAAAGATATTACAGCCGATATGTTTTCTTGGTCTGCTGACAGTGAGCTTGATTTCAAGGCATTCTTTCCCAAAGATTCCGGCATTTTGAATTATGCAAATGCAACAATTGATGAAATCATAAAGAGCCAAGAAACGCCGAATAATAAAAAGAATGAATTTCATCAAGTTTTATTGCAAAACTGGAGCGTATATCAGTCGATGATAAAGACTGTGAAGGCATCCCTGAATTTACTGCCACCTTCCGCCGCCATGGCAGGTATCTACACCATGGTGGATAATACGCGCGGTGTGTGGAAAGCACCTGCAAATGTTTCAGTCAATTACATTAACAGACCGGAGATAAACATCAATAACAGGGAACAAGAGGATCTAAATGTACCAGCAAATGGCAAGGCAATTAATGCAATACGTTCCTTTATCGGCGAAGGCATAAAAGTCTGGGGCGCCCGTACATTGGATAGCAATTCACTGGATTGGAGATATATCAACGTGCGTCGTACCATGATTTTCCTGGAAGAATCCGTCAAAAATGCAGCTCATGCCTATGTATTCGAACCTAATGATGCAAATACCTGGTTGAATATTAAATATATGATTGAGAACTTCCTGCGTGGAGTATGGAAAAGAGGCGGTCTGGCAGGAGCCACTCCCGAAGATGCATTCAGTG
>NZ_JASLER010000116.1 GCF_030151085.1 Bacteroides sp.
AAACCATCGACCCTACCAGTGTAAACAAGCAAGGTAATGATAGGGGTACTCAATATCGTACAGGCATCTATTACACCGATCCGGCAGATTTATCGGTCATTCAGGAAACGGTACACCGTTTGGCTGCAACTTATACCCGTCCGCTGGCAGTAGAAATGAAGCCTTTGGAGAACTTCTATCCGGCAGAAGATTATCATCAGGATTATCTGGATAAGAATCCGGGCGGGTATTGCCATATTCATCCTGAGTTATTCGACTTGGCGCTTAAGGCTAAAATGCCGAAGAAATCTGCCCCCGCTTATAGTAAACCGGATGATGCGGCCTTACGTTCCAAACTTACTCCGGAACAATATGCCGTGACTCAAAAGAATGCAACCGAGCCGGCTTTTCATAATGATTATTGGGATGAACACCGTCCCGGAATTTATGTAGACATCACTACGGGTGAGCCTTTGTTTGTTTCAACCGATAAGTTTGATTCCGGTTGTGGTTGGCCCAGTTTCTCAAAGCCGATTGACCGTAAACTTATTCAAGAGAAAATGGATACATCTCATGGCATGGTGCGTACAGAGGTTCGGAGTGCTGCAGGCGATGCCCACTTAGGACATGTCTTTACAGACGGTCCGGCGGATAAAGGTGGTTTACGCTATTGCATTAACAGCGCTTCGTTGCGCTTTATTCCTAAAGATAAAATGAAGGCGGAAGGATATGGAGATTACATCGACTTGGTAAAGTGATGTTTCGTTGGAAAAATGCGGGTTTATGACGAAGCATTGCGCTATCGTTTTTGAGTTTTAAAAACATTGTTTGCATTCGATATGTTATCATATCATAAATAAACAGTTTTCAAATAGTACGATTATGGCTAAAAAAGCCTTATTTGGAAGGTAAAGTATTTTTGTGGTAAAGGTTTCCATGTTGTTTTGAGAAAGAGAATGAAGACTTGAATTGCGCAATGGAGTGCTTGTTGCAGTGTCACAGTTGTTTACGTGTGGAATATGAAGAGCTTATACCTTTCTTGACCCCATTCGTGCATCTGCTGGTCAGCAACAATGAGGGAGCAAGACTGTATGGATTTCGCGCACTTGCCAATACCCTGCATCTGCTTATAGATTTCATGGATGCGGATGGAAGTGGACATATGTTAAGTGCCAGAAGTATTGAAAAAGAGCTATATATGCTGTGCTCTGAGTTATATCCGAAGGACTAATTCCTGTTTCCTTTTTTGATTTCCAAATAATACAAAAACGGCTTTTTTCGCGAAAAGCCGTTTTTGGTATATTGGTATATATGTCGGATCTTTGCAGAGTCAAAAAGATAAATTATTTAAAACAGAATTAAGCAGAAATGAATAAGCACTTTTACCTTAAACATGAGATTATGGCTTTCAATGATCCCCGCATCCAGAACATGCTCCGTCAGGAAGGCGGCAAGGCTTACGGCGCCTACTGGTATATAATGGAAAAACTGAGCCTGCTGCCTGATATGGAAGCGGAACTGAAATACCTGAAACCTTTCGCCACTCGTAATTTTACCTATCCTTATATGATGAAGATCGTCACGAATTTCGGTTTGTTCACCGTCACCGACAGTTGTTTTTCACCTGTGCAACTCAATACGAAATGCGTTGCAGAACCGCAAAAAGTAGAAGAAAACACTGCGGAAAACAGTGGGCAAAATGGCAAAAAGTACCCGGACAATGATGTAAAACCGGGCAAAAATGCCGGCTTTTCGACGAAAAACAGGCAGACAATGGACAAAAATCGCGATGGAAATGAATCTGAAATAAATCGCAATACTCCGAATATCAGTGGTTTATCGAATGAAAATCTACAGCATAAAGAGAATATAAGAGATATAATAACAACAGCAGCAAAAGAAAAAGAAATATCTGCTGCTGTTGATCGTAATGATACCGGTGTCCCTGCCGATACCGGTGTCTCCGCCAATGCTTCCGTTTCTCCTTTTTCCGGCGGTAGTACCCTTCACGCCATTCGTCCCTGGCAGGAATTGGTGGACGGGTTGTGCCTGGAGAGCAGCTGGGCGGAAATAGCCTGCATGAAGAGCGGGTATGGTGGTTTGCTGAGCCGGTACTTCAAAGAGGCTATAGGCTTTTTCAAGCAGCACATTCTGCTCTACGACAAGGGCCCGTCCTTGCTGAACAGTAGTGACGTACACCAGTATTTTGCTAACTTCACGGCTCCCGGCAGCCGTACTTCGGCCTGCTTGCATGCAGAGCTTTTGAAGCTGGAGGCTGCCGAGCAAAGCCATTCCCTCGACCCTTACCGCTTCGAGAAGCGTATCGGCGGGCAACGCACCTACATGGGTTGCCCCATCCCCGACGAAGCACCTCCCCGCCCGGAAGACAATGCTATCTGGAACGACCGGACGAAGCAATGGATTCTTCCCCGGCTTAGGAGCAAAGCGGCTTCGTGAAGCGACGAAATCCGTCTCACGGGACGGGATGAGCTCGCCCCGTGGGATGACAATAATCCTTCCACGGGACGAAAAGAACGGTCTCGTGAGGTAAAAAACAGACTTGAACAGACTTTTATTTTTCAGGCAGAAGAACAAAAGGACAAAATAAAAAAACTCCGTCAAATACACTACAATGAGAGATTTCCATTCCCTCGGCATCGACGTCAACCGACGCACTGCCGGCCACATCAAAACCACTTGCCCCCACTGCACAGAAACCCGCCATAACAAGCGTGACAAATCCCTTTCCGTCAATCTGGACGACGGTAAGTTCCTTTGCCACCACTGCGGCTGGAAAGGCTGTGTCCCCGACGAAACCGAACTCCGCGAACGCCGCCAAAGGGCGGAGTCGCGCAAACGGCAGCAAGTACCTCCCGCCCATTTTCGCCGCCCGACCTTCGACCCCACTCGGCTGACACTTAGCGAAAAGACCGAGCACTACCTCGTTTCCACCCGCTACCTGTCCCAGTCCGCCATCCGCGACCTGAGAATCACCGAACAGGAAGAATTTATGCCCCAGTCCGGCAAACTGGAGAACTGCATCTGCTTCAATTACTTCGAAAGCGGTGAATTGGTTAACACCAAATTCCGAAGCGGACAGAAGCATTTCAAAATGGTGAAGGATGCTGAACTCATCCCCTACAACATAGACTCCATCCTGGACACACCCGAATGTATCATCACCGAGGGTGAACTGGATGCCGCCTCGTTCGTCACCATCGGCCGTCGGGATGTCGTATCCGTGCCCAGCGGTGCCAACAGTAACCTGACTTGGCTGGATCGTTTCATTCCCACTCACTTTGAAGATAAGAAAACCATTTATATCGCCGTGGACGAGGATTCCGCCGGCCTGAAACTGCGTGATGAGCTTCTCCGCCGCCTGGGAACGGAGCGTTGCCGGATTGTGCATTTTGGTCCGGGGTGCAAGGACGCCAATGAGCATCTGGCTCAATTTGGTGCCGGGAGTCTTGGTATCTGCATAGAGCAGGCTGAGGAAATCCCTTTGGAAGGAGTCTTCACTGCCGAAGAGCTCGCCGGGGAGCTGCGTGCCCTCTACGAGAACGGCATGAGTAGCGGTGCCGAAACTGGTTGGGAGAATTTCGATAAATATTGTACGCTCGAGCTTCAGCGTCTGTTGCTAATCAGCGGCCGTCCCGGTGACGGTAAGTCGGAATGGTTGGACGAGCTGGTAATGCGACTTTGCCTGCGCCACCAGTGGAAGGTTGCCTATTTCAGCCCCGAGAATATGCCCATCGTGTATCATCACCGTAAGCTGATTGAGAAGTTGACGGGTTTCGGATTTAATCCCAGTATCGGGATGACGGAGGAGCTTTACCAAAAGTCTGTGCAGTTCCTTACGGAAAATGTGTGCCACATCCTTCCGGGCGATGAGGATTATTCCATAGACACGATCCTGCAGAAAGCCCGCGGGTTGGTAGTGCGTAAAGGTATCCGTATCCTGGTTATCGACCCGCTGAACCGCATCGACCAGCGCCTTCCGCCGGGACAGACGGAGCTTCAATACCTGTCTTCACTGCTGAACAGTCTGAGCCGCTTTGCCACGCACTACCATTGCCTGGTCATCCTTGTAGCCCATCCGCGCAAGATGAACCGCAATCCGCTGACGGGTGTCATGCCCTGTGTGGGGATGTATGACATCTTCGGTTCCTCGGATTTTTATAACAAGGCCGATTTCGGTATCATCGTGGAACGTGACGATCAGAAAGGATTGGTGACGATACATGTTGAGAAGGTGAAGTTCAAGCATCTGGGTACTCCCGGCAATGCGACTTTCGTGTATAACATTGTAAACGGGCGCTACTCGCCTTGTGAAGAGGGGGCGGGCGATAGGCCCGGCCCCATAAATACGCAGTTTGACAATAAGGCGTGGATTTAAGGTATGTCTGGAAAAGAAAGGGATAGAGTGATTAGTGTTTAGTGATAAGTGATTAGCACCATTCGGTATATGATTTCAATGGATTCTCTGTACCGGAGACACAACAAATGATGCGGGAACTGTATACCGAATGGTGCTAATCACTTATCAC
>NZ_JASLER010000077.1 GCF_030151085.1 Bacteroides sp.
TGCATTCTGGAAACCTTGTCCATCATTGCCTACGTAGTTTGCCAGTCCTGCCATTTGGAAACCTTTGGCGTCATTTAAGATTATGTTAGCCAGACCTCCCCAGGTAAACGCTTCTTCATTCTCTGAAATACCTGCTAATAAATTGATGGAAAATGTATTTGTATATTGATTCGAATACATCCCATTAGTACTGAGAGGAGGAAAGAAACTTAATTGAAATACTGATTTTTTCTCTGCGTTTGTTTGAGCTGATAATGTGCTATAAGCTGCTAACCATAGTAGTAATGCTAAAATCTTCTTCATCTTCTTATTTTTTTGTTAGTAATCCTTTTATTCTTATTTATTCTTGGTTATTGTGATTCCGTGCACAAAGATATACCAACTAGTTCTTTTCCTAAGAGTTTGTATACAAACCTACTTGTTTCTTATGACGAAATGGGTAGTTTCAGCGATTTTTCTCTATTCATCAGATATTAATAGATAACTTCCTCAATCCTTATCTAAAACTTGCTTTGCATAGAGATTAAACTTACCTTTGTTATAGAGAAAACTATAACCGAAACCTTTGATTATATAACCGAATCTTTTGGCTATATAATCAAAAGCTCTGATTATAAAATCAAAGCTTCTGATTAAAGTTTATATTATGGGTTAAGTAACTTTGATTCCTATGCAAAGCAACTTTTCTCTTAACGTCAAGCAGATTTTATATTAACATCAAATAAATCAGAAATATGGCATATTATGTAATGGAAGAAATGCCCGACATTCACAAGAAGGGCGAACGAGTGCTTTATCCTCGTTTTGCTATGATAGAGCAAATATCTACCGACCAACTGGCAAAGTTTGTGGCCGAAAGTAGTGGTTTCAATATGGGTGACATTGTAGGGATTGTGAAACAGATTGCTATCGAGATGGCACATCAGATGGCACAGGGACGCTCTGTGAAGCTTGATGATATCGGTACTTTCACACCTGCCCTGGCACTGCGTGACGGTAAAGAACGCGAAAAAGCCGGTGAAGACGCCGAACACCGTAATGCACAAAGCATCGTAGTAGGTAAAGTGAATTTCCGTGTAGATTTGGACATGGTGAGGCGTATCAACAGCCGTTGTCTGCTGGAACGTGCACCTTGGAAGACCCGCCGCTCTTCCCAACATTTCACTCCGGAACAACGACTGGCATTGGCTGTGAAGCATCTGGATACACATCCTTTTCTCACCGTCAGCGAATATCAAAGATTGACAGGGCTGCTTCGTACTACTGCCACCAATGAGTTGCGCCAATGGGCCGGCCAAACCGATTCAGGCATTGAAACTACCGGACGTGGGGTGCACCGGGTATATATCAAGAAGAATACCACTGTTACAGAATAGGAGCTATGGAACATAATTATATAAACTATGAACAAGATAATAATTGTTGGTGCTTCATCGGGGATGGGGAAAGAGTTGGCACGCTTATATGCTGATACGGATGCTAAGATAGGGTTGATAGGACGGAGAGAAGAAAAATTGAAAGAACTATCTCTTTCTAGTCCGGCGAAATATGTCTATAAGGTGTGTGATGTCGCTGATACGGAGCTTACTGCCCTTTGTATGAATGAGCTGGCCGATGAACTTGGCGGGTTAGACCTTGTCATCATCTCGGCAGGTATAGGCGAATTGAACAATGACTTGGATTATCGCCTGGAAGAGAGTACCATGTTGACGAATGTCCTTGGCTGGACACATCTCATGGACTGGGCTTACCTCTATTTTCGAAACCAGGGACATGGGCATCTGGTAAACATCTCTTCCGTTGGAGGAATTAGAGGAGATGGCATTGCACCCGCATACAATGCTTCTAAATCTTATCAGATTAATTATACGGAGGGTATTCGTAAAAAGATGGTAAAGCTTCGGCTTCCTCTGTTCATAACCGATGTTCGTCCCGGATTTGTAGATACTTCTATGGCAAAAGGCGACGGCTTGTTTTGGGTAGCCAGTGTTGAGAAAGCAAGCAAACAAATATTCCGGGCAATTCAGCAGAAAAGAAAGATTGTCTACGTTACTAAAAGGTGGAGGCTGATAGCGGGAGTCTTAAAGCTGTTACCTACTTCGATTTATTGCAAGATTTGAAACATATATTTCTGAATTAACACTAAGGGATATCCTTAAAAACAAAATTGTTGCCTAATAAGAGATTATGTTAAAAGTTAAGTTGATTAAGATACAATCAGCCCGTAGGAATGTTCTAATATTGAAGAATCAGACGTCTGTATCTCCGATGCAGTTCAGAGAATCATTTAAGTAGTTAAATTAAAACATTCAGTATATGAATTTAGAAAAAGTTCTCAATTATCGCCGCTCCGTGCGTGCGTATGATAAGGAAAAAACTATTGACCCGGAATGGGTAAAGCATTGTTTGGAACTGGCGACGTTGGCGCCCAATAGTTCGAATATGCAACTTTGGGAGTTCTATCACATCACCGATCCTCAATTGTTAGCGAAAGTTTCGCATGCTTGTCTCGATCAGAAAGCAACTTCTACAGCTTCGCAAGTGGTCGTTTTCGTAGTGCGGCGGGATGCCTACAGGAAACATGCGAGGTTTGTACTCGACTTTGAACGGGCAAACATTCAGCGCAATAGTCCCAAAGAACGGCAAGCGAAGCGTATCAAAGACCGGGAATTATACTACGGATTCTTGATGCCGTTTGTGTATGCACGGTTCTTGGGGTTGTTAGGACTATTCCGCAAATTGCTGGCAAATGTCATCAGTATTTTCCGACCGATGATGCTCGAAGTTTCCGAGAATGATATGCGTGTGGTTGCCCATAAATCCTGTGCTCTTGCTGCCCAAACGTTTATGATTGCGATGGCAAACGAAGGATATGATACTTGCCCTCTGGAAGGACTGGATAGCCGTCGGCTTAAGAGGGCATTGAAACTGCCTTATGGTGCGGAAATAAACATGGTGATACCTTGTGGAATACGGGATGGAAATAAAGGGATTTGGGGGGAACGGTGCAGGCTGCCGTTTGAGGAGGTCTATCGGACTCTATAAACTTTTGCCTGCCTGCCCGTGTGAATACTATTTATTCTACTTCCGGCGCTTCCCAAACTCCTGATTTATACATCCGGTAGCTTCTCTCTATCTTTTTCGGAGTATCAGCTTCCAAGGCATAGAGTATTTCACGACTGAATTCCAGAGCGGCAAATCCGTTGGCGGTTACTATATTTCCATCTCTTACTGCCGACTCATTGATATAATGGCATTCACCGGTATAATTTGTACCGGCGTATGCTTTCAGATACTCCAGTCCGTTACTGGTATGATTCACTTCATTCAGGAATCCATGTTTTCCGAGAAACACGGATGCGTTACAGATTCCTGCTACCAGTTTCTTGTTCTCGATAGCATCTTTTACCAACGGGACAATAAGTTTGGCTTCGGGGGTAAACCAACTCATACCACCGATTAGTACGATACCTGCATAGTCGGCAGGAATATCATTGATGCCATAGTCGGGCAATAGGTTGAAACCGCCGATAGATTTAACCGGCTTATTGGTTACCGATACTGTTTTCACGACATATTTGCACTCGCTTCCGGGCTCAACTCCGGCTTGCAGGTTTGGAGCAATATAGGCGCCTTCCCAATCGGCAAAATCATTGAGCAGGACAAATAGAATTTCTTTCTTCATAATCTATGGTTTTATCTTTTAAAGCATTTGCGTACAAAAATAGTAGAAAGCGTTTCACATCCATACTTTTACAACAAACTATTTTTCAGAAGTTCTTCAAAAAGGGCATCACGGTATGAATTACCAATTGCTATTTCATAACTTTTAATGAAAACGTCGTTATTGCTGAAAGAGTCGATGTGGTCTTTGTTTACAAGATACGATCTGTTTATCCGCAGAAATGTACTTTTAGGCAGCAAGTCGTGTATGCTTTTTACATTCATACGGGTTATTATATGCTGTCCGTTATCCATTTGGATGATTACATAATCTTTCAGTGCTTCTATAAAAAGAATATCTTTTAGGATTACCTTGAAATACCGTCTTTCGGATTTGACGAAAATATACTCTTCCATACTCTTTAGACTGTTTTATTGTATATGTGTTGTAACTTCTTTTTGTTTATCAGTACAATGTCTCCATTTTTGGCTTTGTGCTTCTTCAGAGGATAATTCTCAGGAGTAAAAATAGCTTCTGCGCTAATTATCTGCTCTAAGAGGTTGGCGGATAATCCTAAGCAAGACCGAATAACTGTGGATAATTTTAGCCCGAATTCATAAGGCATTTGAATTTTGAATGCTATAATTTCATGGTCTGCATCTAAAAGGCTATTTATCGAGATGTTGTCATGCTGTATTTCATATTCTACACTACTCCAATCAATCTCAACACTGTTCTTTCGTCCTATTTCAGCAGAAAAAGCGTATTTGTGGGCTGTGACTTCATCATTTTCGGAAAACTTAGAAAATAATTCTTTCTTCATCAGTTCAGGTTTTGTGCGTGAGAATATGGTTAAGTTATAGGTGCTGTCGCATTCTATACATCTATATATCAACCATACATCAATGTTTCTTTTTTGAGCATTCACTCTGAATTTATCGCTGCAATAAAACTTATTGCAACTACAGTGATTGCATTTTCGTTTTAAGGTCGGAGTATTTTTAACTTCGATTTTCCATATATATTCTGTTCTCATTATCTATACTGTGCTTATTGTTCTTTGAAGGATTTTAATAATATTCACAGCATTACAGTATGTGACAACTCAATAGCCGTCATAAACTACAATAGCAAATGCTTATGTCTCCTTAAGGGGACAATTCTGTGAATGAAAAAAATGTAATAAGAAACCTGTTCAAGTAGGGTTACCTGAACGAAAGAATTATTAACCTGCGGTTTATAAGGTTAATATTATGCCAGTATAAATTTAAGAATTGCTCTCAAAATGTGAATATTATGGTTACAGTGCACAAAGGTATTCTTTTTCTTTATATGCATTTGAAAATGTAGACGGATGATGCTTTTCGAAGGGCTGAATTGAGCTCTTTTGTATACGAACTTGTAATTAGCCTGAATTCGGATTCTTTTGTTTTATTTCTTAAGATACATCCTTCAAACTACTGGTGTAAGTTTTCTCTTTTCATATTTTTCAAGATAATCTTTGTAAAACGCAAATATACCGATAAAACGAAAAATAATACATGGCAATAGAACTGAAAAAGGTATAACTTTGCTCCGAACATTAAAATCAATAACATTATGGACTTTTTAGAACTTACTAAAAGACGTTTTTCAGCAAGGAGTTATAAATCGGATGCAGTAGAGCAAGAGAAACTGAATTATATAATAGAATGTGCCCGCTTTGCCCCTTCTGCTATTAATTATCAGCCGTGGCACTTTTTGATAGTAAAGAGTGAAGATCAGCGACTGAAAGTGCAACAATGCTATAATAGAGAATGGTTTGCCGAAGCTCCGGTTTACATCGTTGTATGTGTAGATAGTTCCGTGGCATGGGTACGTAAGTCTGATAACAAGAATCATGCGGATATTGATGCAGCTATTGCAACAGAGCACATTTGTTTGGCTGCAACTTCTCTTGGATTGGGTACTTGTTGGGTGTGTAATTTTGATTTGGACAGACTTAAGTCTAATTTTCAGTTACCTTCTGAAAAACATCCTGTTGCCATCATTTCATTAGGATATGTAAATGAATTGCCTAAACATTCTTCTACCAGAAAATCAGTGGATGAAATAGCTACAATCTACTAGAATATAGATACCATGAAAACTGAATTGGAAAAGTGCTTGGCTGGCGAATGGTATGATTGCCATGCTCCGGTTTTTCTTGAATTTAAGGAAAAAGCACATCATTTGTTGATGAAATATAATTCTTTGCCATACGAAAGAAAAGAAGATAAATGTGTAATACTTAAAGAACTTTTTGGCAGTATGGGGACCAAGGTATCTGTTGGGCATTCTTTTATTTGTGACTATGGCTGTAATATTCATATTGGTAATAATGTAACTGTAAATGTGCGGTGCACCTTCATTGATTGTAATAAAATTACTATTGGTAATAATGTGCTTATAGCTCCTGATGTGCGTATTTATACGGCTACCCATCCTGTTGATTTGGACGAACGCCTGACTCCTGTTGAAACAGCGGACGGTCTTGAATATATCCGTCATACCTATGCTCTCCCTGTGACAATAGAGGATGGATGTTGGATTGGTGGTGGAGTTGTTATTTTGCCCGGCGTGACTATTGGTAGGGGGAGTGTTATTGGTGCAGGAAGTGTAGTTACCAAGAATATTTCGGCTAATAGTCTGGCTGTTGGAAATCCTTGTAAGGTTGTGCGCAAAATAAATAGGAAGTAAAGCGATGATTAAATTAGTGGGTTTTGATTTGGACGGTACAATAGGAAATACTATCCCTTTGTGTATAAAGGCTATCAAGAGGGCTGTAGAACCATACATTATGGGTGAAGTATCCGATGCTGAAATAGAACAGACTTTTGGTCTGAATGAGGAAGGTATGATAAAACAACTTGTGGGTGATGAAAACTGGAAAGATGCGCTAAAAGACTTTTATGCCGTTTATAGTGAGATGCATGATATGTGTCCACAACCTTTTAGTGGGATTTTAGATTTAATAGAGGAGTTGAAATCAGAAGCTGTTTGCATTGTTCTGATTACGGGTAAAGGAGAACGAAGTTGTGATATAACTTTAAGGCAGTTTGGTTTGGAGAAAAGTTTCGACCGGATAATAACAGGGAATTCCCAAAGAAACACGAAATCTGATGCTATTAAAACTTTGTTACGTACCTATAAATTACAGCCTGGCGAAATGATTTATATAGGTGATACGGTTTCTGATATTGCAGCATGTAAAGAGGCTGGTATCTGTTGCTTATCCGCTGCATGGGCTAATTCTGATGAAATTATTCCTGATTTAGAGGAGATTAATCCAAACAGAGTGTGTTATTCTGTTCATTTATTAAGAGAATTCTTGATACATTGATAAGTGGTTCCAGTAATAGGAGAGTAGTGGAAATATGCGTTAAAATGAGCAAAATGAAAAAGAGTTTTTCATTTTGGAAGGGATGATATATGAATCAGTTTCTATAAATTGTTGATTATGAAAGTATAAACAATGTGTGATAGTCTTTGGTATATCCTTTGTCTTTCTACTAACATGAAACTTTATATTATATCAAACAGGCTACCCGTAAAAGCAGCTAACACTGATGGAACATTTGTTTTCTCACGTAGTGAGGGTGGTGTTGCTACTGGATTGGATTCTCTTCAGACTTCTTATGAGAAGCATTGGATAGGCTGGCCGGGATTATGCGTAAACAAGGACGAAGACAAACAGGAAATTACAGAGAAACTACAGGACATGAACTTTCATCCGGTTTTTCTGTCCGAGATGCATATTCAGAACTATTACGAAGGCTATAGTAACAGCACTATTTGGCCTCTATGTCACTATTTTTATGTATATACATTATATAAGAATAGTTTCTGGCAATCTTACCAACAAGTGAACCGGCTATTCTGTGATGAAATCTGCCGGATTATACGTCCTGGCGATAAAGTATGGATTCAAGATTATCAACTGATGTTACTTCCCGGTATGCTGAGAAAAGTATATCCTGACCTTTGTATAGGCTATTTTCATCACATCCCATTTCCTGACTATGAACTTTTCCGCATACTTCCCGAAGGAGCTGAAATACTGAAAGGTTTGCTAGGAGCGGATTTCATCTCATTTCATACCCACGACTATATGCGCCATTTTGTTGGTACTGTAGAACGAGTACTGCATGTCGAATTCAAACTGGACGAAGTGCAAATGGGAAACAGGGTTGTGAGAGTGGATGCATTGCCGATGGGTGTAAATTACGAACTATATCATAATGCCGCCCTAAAACCGGAAGTACAACAAGCCATCGAGAATACGCGGAAGTTATTCGGCAATCATAAACTGATTCTTTCTGTGGATAGATTGGATTATAGCAAAGGGATTCTTCACCGTTTGTATGGCTTTTCCACCTTTCTTGAGCATCATCCCGAATATCATGGAAAAGTGACCTTAGCAATGATTATTGTTCCTTCGCGTGACCAAGTGGGTAGTTATGCCGACCTCAAAGCAAAGATTGACGAAGAAATAGGTTCCATTAACGGACGATACTCCACTATAAACTGGACTCCGGTCTGTTATTTCTATCATGGCTTTTCACTGGAAGAACTCACCGCCATGTATTTTGTAGCCGATGTAGCATTAGTAACTCCGTTGCGCGACGGAATGAATCTGGTTGCTAAGGAATATATAGCTACCAAACGGGATAATCCCGGTGTACTCATTCTCAGTGAAATGGCTGGTGCAGCAGTCGAACTGACAGATGCCATTCAAATTAATCCGAATGATATCGAACAGATAGAAAAAGCTATCTGTCAAGCGCTTGAAATGCCTGTAGCCGAACAGGAAAACCGTCTACAACGTATGCAAAGTATCTTGTCTAAGCAGACTGTTAACAAATGGGCAGCCGACTTTGTGTGCGGATTGAACGGTACTTATCAAAAGAATGAAGAACTTCGGAAGAAACGCCTCGTAGCTGCTACTATTGCACAAATCAAACAAAAGTATGATCAGGCGAAACAGCGGCTTATACTTTTAGATTACGATGGAACATTGGCTGCCTTCACATCACGCCCGGAAGATGCTAAACCAACTCCTGAACTCCTTGCCCTGTTACAGCACTTGGCCAATGACTCTGCGAACCATGTTGTTATCAATAGTGGTCGGGACCAACTTACTTTGGAACAATGGTTGGGGGCACTTCCTATTTCGATGGCTGCTGAGCATGGGGCTTTTTATAAAGAGACTGGTGTCTGGCACAACAATATAAGGAAGATAGATTGGGGTACGGGTATAATGTCCATTCTACAACTGTTTGTAAGTAAGACCCCACGTTCACATTGGGAAATGAAAGAGACTGCTCTGGTATGGCACTATAGGGAAAGTGATACTTGGTTGGGCACTTTACGTGCACAGCAGTTGGTCAACGCATTGCTGTCTATCTGTACCAGGCAGAAACTGCAAATTATGCAAGGCAATAAGGTGGTTGAAATCAAGTCGCCGGAATACAATAAAGGGTCTGAGATAAACCGGTTGTTATCCGGGAAGTCGTACGATTTTGTAATGGCAATGGGCGACGACGTAACGGACGATGACATGTTTCAGGCATTACCCAAGAATGCTATCACTATAAAAATAGGTAGTGTGTCTGAAGCGGCTAATTATAATTTGCTATTCCAGAAGGATGTACTTCCTTTTTTGCAGTCTCTTATAAACAAACAGGAAAGTGCTTCAGCCCGTGGTGCAAACAAGAATTATCTTGTTTCAGCATTCAATTTTTTGAATGACTTACTGAAGCCTGCTAAAAACAAAAAACAATGAATAATCTGAATTACGGAGTGATAGGCAATTGCCGTACGGCTGCCCTTGTTTCTCAAACAGGAAATATTGAATGGTTATGTTTCCCCGATTTTGATTCTCCTTCTGTTTTCGCTTCTTTGCTTGATAAAGAGAAAGGGGGAGAATTCGGCTTTGAGGTATCGGACAATTATCATATAACTCAAAGCTATGTGCCTCATACGAACATCCTTTCCACGCTATTTTCTTCTGAAGAGGGAGAATTTGTAGTTCTCGACTTTATGCCCTGTTATCCTAATGGTACGGGGGAATATTTGCCGGCAGAAATCTATCGTTATATACGATGGATAAAAGGAAAACCACGCTTCAAAGTAAATTATCATCCGGCTCCGAACTATGCGCGGGGCAAGGTAATTTTCAATATCACTCCAAAGTATATTGAAACTTATGGCTCGGTAGATAATAAAGACAGGCAATATTTATATTCTTCCTTGTCACTTTCGGATATTTCAGAGAAGAAAGAAGTTGTACTCGAAAAAGATGAATTCATGTTGCTCTCTTATAACGAGAAAGTGATTGAAGTTGATATTGAACGAGAAAAAATA
Organism: Bacteroides sp.; assembly: GCF_030151085.1. Taxonomy (GTDB): domain Bacteria; phylum Bacteroidota; class Bacteroidia; order Bacteroidales; family Bacteroidaceae; genus Bacteroides. Next base: position 10,049 of record NZ_JASLER010000077.1, read on the forward strand.
GAATATTGCCGTACGTTGGTATTCTGGCTGAACTGGACTAACCGAAGTAAAAAATACCTTCAATACAATGACGTGATTGAACGTAGTTTGTTAGTTTTGAAATTGATGTCTTACTACAACGGTGCAGTGTTGGCAGCGTTAACTACCAGTTTGCCTGAATTGGTGGGGGATGTACGCAATTGGGATTATCGTTTCTGTTGGCTCCGTGATGCTTCCATGTCCATCGAAACCTTGTTCCAAATAGGCTATGCCGATGCAGCTAGGCGTTTCATGAAGTTTATTCAGACAACATTCGTCTCCAAACATGAATATCAGATAATGTATGGAATTCATGGCGAACATAAACTGACGGAAATCATACTCGAACATCTATCCGGTTATAAGAATTCCCAACCGGTGAGGATAGGGAATGATGCTTATCATCAAAAACAGAATGACTCTTATGGGTATCTGATGGATTTGATTTATCAATATTACCAACTCATGCCTGGTTCGCTGGACGAAATAGAAGACATGTGGGAAATGGTGAAAAATATCCTGTTGACAGTGATGGAAGACTGGACAAAGCCCGATAAAGGAATTTGGGAAATCAGAGGAGAAAAGCAGCATTTTGTTTCTTCAAAAGTGATGTGCTGGGTTGCCCTTGACCGCGGAGCGAAAATAGCCCGGATGTTGGAGAAGTATAGCTATAGTGACTATTGGCAGTGTGAAGCGGATAAAATACGGCAGGAAGTGATGGAGCGTGGTTGGAAAGAGCAGATTCAAAGTTTCTCTCAGACGTATGAAAACGTGGTTATGGATTCCTCATTATTATTAATGGAGTCTTACGGATTTATTGATGCCAATGATATTCGGTATCATAAAACAGTAGATGCCGTTAAAAATGCACTTCTTCATGAAGGATTGATGTATCGTTACAATGGTGAAGATGATTTCGGACTACCTGCATCAGCTTTTACTATCTGTACTTTCTGGCTTATACGTGCCATGTTCGTGACCGGACAAAAGAAAGAAGCAAGATGCTTGTTTGATGAAGTCTTGAAATATTCCAATCATCTCGGGCTCTTCAGCGAGGATATTGACTTCAATACAAAAGAATTACTTGGGAATTTTCCACAGGCATATTCCCACTTGGCATTAATAAAAACAGCAATTCTGTTCACGGAAGAGACGAAACGTTTTCCTTTTATACGTCCTTAGCTGTATTAACTTCGAACTATTTAAGAAGAATGGATAAAAATATAATAGGAATAAGTGCAGGAATTATTTGGAAACTTCTGAATGATAACGCTTACTCAGAAGAAGATGATGATGCGTTATACGGTTAGGAGTTGAGTATCATATAATACTTAATAGTGTAGTTTTATTATAAATTTGCAGCAGTAGGTGGTGAGGGGGAAGAAGCTATATTTAGCATTAGTGTCTTCCCTTTTATCCGTATAGGTTACAGACTTTTCTTGAAACGGCTATTTTTTGCCACCTACTAGAAAAAGAAATCCCTGATAATCAAGAATTTTTGGGGATTTGCTTGATTTTTCTTCTCTTCTCAATGATCCGCCTGGTTCATGAATTAGGCGGTATATTTTCTAAAAAACATTCTCTTTGGAATTATAAGCCTTGCAATGAAAAGTTTGAGATAAAAACAATATATCTCCCTGACTAGTTGATAAAGTCAACTAATTATTTTATCTTTGTGCGATGAAACAAGAGCATGTTAATAGTATAAGAGCTTTTAATAGGTACTATACAAAGTTATTAGGCGTACTTAACAAGTATTATTTAGGAAGTGAATTTGGACTTCCTGAGATTCGCATCATTCAGGATGTTTATTTGCACCCTGATAGAAGCTCTAAAGATATATCCAGTGAGTTAAATATGGATAAAGGTTTGTTGTCCCGTTTATTAAAACAACTTGAACAAAAAGGGTATATATTTCGAAAGGGAACAGAAAAAGATAACCGCATGGGATTAATAAATCTAACGGAAAAAGGATGTGAAATTTATCATCACTTAAATGCTGCGGCTAATCAATCTGTGGAAGAAACCTTTATGCACCTGAACGATAACCAGCTACAAGAGTTAATAAATAGTATGAATTTTATCTATAATACCATAAATGAAATGGAAACAAATCTTGTGGTTAAGAATGTTGTACCAATTGTCATACGCCCAATAGAAGAAGAAGATAATACTTCAATTGCCTATATACTCCGTGCTTCGGTTGAAGAACATGATGCTCCTAAGGTGGGTACTTTTTATGACGACCCACACACTGATATTATGTTCCAAACTTTTAATATAAAAGATGCAGAGTATTGGGTGGTGGAATGTAATGGCACAATATTGGGTGGTGGCGGTTTTTATCCAACTAAAGGTTTACCAAAGGGGTATGCTGAATTGTCAAAATTCCATTTTAGCCCGGAGCTTAGAGGGAAAGGCATTGGAAAGCGTCTGCTTCAATTAATAGAACAACGAGCAATAAAAGCTGGATATACACATCTGTATATTGTTTCTTATCATCAGTTTGGAAATGCGGTTGCAATGTATGAAAAATATGGGTATGAATATATAAGCAGTGCATTAGATCAGTCAGGACTTTATCAGGATGCCCCATTTCATATGCTGAAAGAGTTATAAATAACTATGAGGATTTGCACATGTTAGAAAAGTTTTCCACATTTATGTAACTGATTACGTATTTACTTAAATAAAACCGATAGAATATGGATTTTTTTAATCAAACAGGTAAAATGGCAATTGGTAGTAGGTTACGGATGTTAACCGATAGAATAACTAATGATGCCGAACTTATTCACAAAATGTATGGAATAGATATTCGTGCAAAATGGTTTCCTGTCTTTTTCGTATTAGCGCATGGTGAAGCAAAAACAATTACTACTATCGCAAAAGAAATAGGGCATTCACATCCTTCGGTTAGTAACATTGTAAAAGAAATGGTTGCAAGAGGAATTGTAAAGGAGACAAAAGATAAGTCTGACGGAAGAAGAAACTTAATAATGCTATCTTCCCAAGGGAAAAAAATGTCAGAGATACTCACTGAGGAATGCTCTGATATGACTGTTACTATAGAAAATATTTCATCCGAAACGCATAATGATTTATGGCAAGCCATTGAAGAATGGGAATGTTTATTATCAAGTAAATCATTACTGGAACGTGTAAAAGAGGTAAAAAAACAAAGAGAAAGTAAGGATGTTAAAATAACACTTTATGAACCTTGTTATCAAGAAGCTTTCAAATCGCTCAGTGAAGAATGGATAAACAAATACTTCAAAATGGAAGAAACAGATTATGCGGCAGTCAATAATCCCAAAGAGCTTATATTAGACAAAGGAGGAGAAATATTTGTAGCACTTTATAAAAATGAACCTGTTGGTGTTTGTGCTTTGCTTAAAATGAATGATGAACATTATGATTATGAATTGTCTAAACTTGCTGTTAGTCCTAAAGTTCAAGGAAAAGGAATCGGACTTCTTTTAGGGCAGGCAGTTATTAATAGGACCAAAGAATTAGGGGGGAGAAATCTGTATTTAGAGAGTAACACTGTTTTAAAACCGGCAATTCATATCTATGAGAAATTAGGTTTCAAAAAAGTCTTTGGACATAACACATCTTATCAGAGATGTAATATTCAAATGGAATTGGCAATAAAATGAGTTAAATGATATGGTGAGTAAGGAAAGATGCAAATTCGTGGGACTTTTTTTGATTAAATTTTAGTCCCACGATTTATCCACCGATAATATGCTTGAAACGGCTATTTTCTGCTACCTGCTGGAAAAAAGAAACCCCTGATGGCGTTTGATTATCAGGGGTTTGCTTGATTTTTCTTTTGTTTTCAGTGATCCGCTTGGGGCTCGAACCCAAGACCCCAACATTAAAAGTGTTGTGCTCTACCTGCTGAGCTAGCGAATCAATCCTTTATTGCTGTTAAGCGGGTGCAAAGATAGGTACTTTTATTGAAAATGCAAGGGAATAAAAGAAAAAAGTTTGCATTAATTATTCTGTATACCCTTTCTTTATTGATTATCAGTAGGTTCTATGCTGCGAAAATTTTCCTTGTTAATGATGAAACGTTGATAGTATGAAATCATTAGAGTCGTAAGTGGAAGAGCTATGATCATGCCTAACATTCCCATTAGTGAGCCCCAAATTGACAAGGATAATAGGATAATGGCAGGATTCAAACCTGTAATTTTACCCATAACGCGTGGGACAATGATCCCGTCTTGGATAGCTTGTACAACTGCGAATACGGCAGTGGCTGAAGCTATGATGATCCAAAAATTACCTCCTGTATCTGACGCTTTTAGTATAGCAAGTATAATCGTAGGGACAAACCCGATAATTTGTAAATAAGGCACCATGTTTAAAGCACCAATAAAAAGACCTAAACCTATTGCTAGTGGAAAATCAATAATTAGGAACCCAATGCTGAAAAGGATGCCGACACAAAGAGCTACGAATGCCTGTCCTCTAAAATATTTGTTCATGCCATCTTTTACATCGTTTAGTAGTTCTACAACAAAAGGACGGTATTTTTGTGGTATAAGATGAGTCCAACCTTCAGAAATACTTTCATAATCTAATAATATAAAGACTATATATAAAAGTATTATGAAGAATGTAAAGAAGCTGAATAATAAGTTTATTGATTCTGATAATAATGCCCATAACCGAGGAACACCTTCTTTTATTGCATCCAATAAACTCTCTTCTTTGAATAGCCGAGTGATGAAATCAGAATCGATATTTTCCCGGAGAAATTCAGATAATGTTTTAGGAACGTTGCTATTGTAAGATCCACCGGAAAAGTATTCAATCAAAAGGTCTTGTACTCGTCCAAATTCTTGAATCATGGGAGGAACGAGTAAATAGAATGCTGTCCCACAAACTATCAATAGAGTAAACAAGGCACAAAATATGGAAATAATTCGATATTTTAGTTTAAGTTTATATTGGAAAAATGTGACCAAAGGGTATATTAAGTAAGCAATCAGCCATGCTATGAAGAATGGTAACAGTACACTACTTAATCGTTTAAGGAGCATGAGTATACCAATGATGATAAGTCCGAGGATGACACCACGAATAAAACTGTCGAATGTAATCTTTTTACGCTCCATAAGACTCTGATTTTATTAAGTTGGACTATTACTGTATGTTCTTTTGATCTTCTTTGATAGCCTGCTGATAACATTCCCGGCATAACGGTTCGTATTCAGCAGTTTCACCCAGCAAAACTTGTTTATCGTTTTTTACCGTGCGGTGGGAGAAAGATGCCAATTGTCCACATTTTACACAAATAGCATGTACTTTGGAGACTTCATCTGCAATGGCACATAGTCCTGGCATAGGACCGAATGGAACTCCACGGAAATCCATATCCAGCCCGGCGATTATGACACGTATTCCATTGTTTGCAAGTTGATTACATACATCAATTAAACCATTATCAAAAAACTGTGCTTCGTCAATGCCAACAACATCGATTTCAGAAGTAAATAATAAAATACTTGCAGACGAATCTATAGGAGTGGAAGCTATTGAATGACTATCATGGGATACTACGTCTGCGTCAGAATACCGTATATCAATGGCTGGTTTGTATATCTCTACTCGTTGCTTGGCAAATTTTGCACGTTTTAATCGTCGTATTAATTCCTCTGTTTTGCCGGAAAACATGGAGCCACAAATGACTTCAATTCTTCCTCTACGTTTGGTCTCTTGTATGTGATCTTCCGAGAATACTACCATGGTTTTAGGTGTTATATTTAGCGCAAAAGTAATACTTTTGTTGGCTTTCAGAGATTATTTCATTATTTATTTCTACATTTGCGGCATTAACATGGAGTGTGTAGAAAATATGCAAACCTTACTAAACGACATAGAACTGGACATTCAGGAATTGAAATGTTTGATGCAGGCTATTGCAGGTGATACCAATTCGGCGTTGCGAGTAGTAGCAAAACGTAGTATTCAGCAAATGAAAATGCGTTTGGATGAACTACAGAAATTATTAGATGAAATTCCTGAAATTAATCCGATTGTAACTCGTGTTATAAGAGATGAGGAAGAACAATCTGTTGCCAGTGCTGCTGAGCCGATGTTATCTCCCGTAGCTTCATCTTCACCTATTCTAGCAGAATGTATTAAACCCTCCAAAGACCTTCGTCATGCTATTAGTTTGAATGATTCATTTCGATTTACTCGTGAACTGTTTGGCGGTGATGCGTTGCGTATGAATGAAATAGTGCGTTTATTGGGTGAAGCTCCTGATTTGAATAAAGCAATAGTTATTTTCAATTCGGAGGTACAACTTGATGAAGAAAATGAAGCAGTAATTGATTTTATAGAACTTCTTAAAAAATACTTTTGTTAATTCACTGATGGATATGGGAAGACTTTATGTAGTACCTACTCCGGTGGGAAATTTGGAAGATATGACATTCCGTGCTATCCGGATATTGAAGGAGGCAGACTTGATACTTGCTGAAGATACGCGTACATCAGGGATTTTACTAAAACATTTTGAGATAAAGAACTCCATGCAATCCCACCATAAATTTAATGAACATAAAATGGTGGAAAGTGTTGTTAATAGAATAAAGAGTGGTGAAACGGTAGCTCTCATTTCTGACGCAGGTACACCTGGAATATCAGATCCTGGTTTCTTGGTAGTAAGAGAATGTGTTCGTAATGGCATCGAAGTGCAATGCCTGCCGGGGGCAACTGCCTTTGTACCGGCATTGGTTGCGTCTGGTTTGCCAAATGAGAAGTTCTGCTTTGAAGGATTTCTTCCACAAAAAAAAGGACGCATGACACGTTTAAAAACATTGGCGCAAGAATATCGTACGATGGTTTTTTACGAATCACCCCATAGGTTGGTAAAAGCTTTGACGCAATTTGTGGAACATTTTGGTGCAGAACGTCAAGCATCTGTTTCCCGAGAGATTTCTAAAGTACATGAAGAAACTGTTCGTGGAACTCTCACAGAGCTAATTGAGCATTTTACTGCCAATGAGCCTCGTGGTGAAATAGTAATTGTAGTAGCAGGAATAGACGATTAAATAACTTCATTAACAAAACGTAAATTAAAAGCGTATGAAAAAGTTAGCTGTTTTGATTGTATGCGGTGCTGTAATGGCTTCGTGTAATGGTTTTTCAGGTGGTAGTAAAGACCAGTTGAAAGCTGAAAATGATTCTCTTTTGATGGAACTGACACAGCGCAATGCTGAATTGGATGAGATGATGGGAACTTTTAATGATATTTCTGAAGGATTTCGTCAAATCAATGCTGCCGAAAGCCGTGTGGATTTACAACGTGGTGCTGTGTCCGAAGGTTCATTAAGTGCTAAAGAGCAGATCACTTCTGATATTGAATTCATCCGTAAGCAGATGGAAGAAAACAAAGAACAGATTTCCAAACTGCAAGCTATGCTGAAAAGTAGTAAGACTAATTCTACTCAATTGAAGAAAGCTGTTGAATCTTTAACTCAGGAATTAGTTGCTAAGACTCAGCGTATAGAAGAATTGCAAGCAGAATTGGCTTCTAAAAATATTCGTATTCAGGAGTTGGATGCTGCTGTGACAGGATTATCTGCTGATAAAGACATGTTGTCTGCTGAGAATGAAGCGAAATCTAAGACGGTTTCCGAACAAGACAAAGCTCTTAATACTGCTTGGTTCGTTTTTGGAACAAAGAAAGAGTTGAAGGATCAGAAGATTTTGACAAATACAGGACTCTTTAAGAAAGGACAGGTTCTGAAAGATGGAGATATCAACAAGGACTATTTTACACAGGTGGATATTCGTACTACAAAAGAAATTAAGTTATACTCTAAGGATGCTGAGATATTGACAACTCAACCGACGGGATCTTATTCTTTGGAAAAAGACGATAAGGGACAACTTACTTTGAAGATCACCAATCCGAAAGAATTCTGGAGTGTATCTAAGTATTTGGTAATTCAAGTGAAGTAACACTTTATTGTGTATTTTTAATTGAAAATAAGTTGCTGCAGATTTATACAGAGGACACTTTCTCTGTGTAGTTCTGCAGCAATTTATTTTTTTAGTCTTATATATAATTTATGGCTTATTCATATAAAAACTTGTTTTTTGATCTTGATGATACTTTGTGGGCTTTTTCTGAAAATGCACATGATACATTTGAAGAAATGTATTTTAAGTATCGTTACGATCGTTATTTTGACTCTTTCGAACATTATTATAAAATTTATCAAGACCGTAATTTGGAGTTGTGGGCGGAATATGGTGATGGGCATATTACAAAAGAAGACTTGAATCGCCAACGTTTTCTGTATCCATTGGAAGCTGTTGGTGTTGCGGATGCTGCATTAGCAAAAGCTTTTTCTGATGATTTCTTTTCTGTTATTCCAACTAAAAGTAAATTGATGCCGTTTGCAAAAGAATTGCTGGAATATTTATCGGGGAAATATAAGTTATACATCCTTTCTAATGGTTTCCAGGAACTTCAATGTCATAAAATGCGTTCGGCTGGAATTGCTCATTATTTTAAAAAAGTTATTCTGTCGGATGACATCGGAGTACTAAAACCTTGGCCTGAAATTTTTCATTTTGCACTTTCAGCCACTCAATCAGAATTGAAGGATTCACTAATGATAGGTGACAGTTGGGACAATGATATAACCGGAGCAAAAAATGTGGGTATGCATCAGGCATTCTATAATGTGAATGGTAGAACAGAGTTTCCTTTCCGACCCACTTATCATGTAACTAGCTTAAAAGATTTAGTGCAAATTTTGTGACATTGTAAGATTTAGTTGTATTTTTGTCAGTAGAAACGTATAATATATGACTATGGAAACGATCTTACCTTTCGCTTTGCTTTGTTTTACATCATTTTTCACATTAACGAACCCTCTCGGAACTATGCCGGTTTTCTTGACCATGACGCATGGCATGTCGGATAAGGAACGGCAAGCGGTCGTTTCACGTGCTACGTTGGTTGCTTTTGTTACAATTATGGTTTTTGCTTTTGCTGGGCAATTTCTGTTCAAATTCTTTGGTATTTCTACGAATGGTTTCCGTATTGCTGGGGGGGTAATTATCTTCAAGATAGGTTACGACATGCTACAAGCCCGCTATACCCCTATGAAACTTAAAGATGAAGAAATTAAAACTTATGCAGATGATATTTCTATCACTCCTCTTGGTATACCGATGTTGTGTGGTCCGGGTGCTATCGCAAATGCAATTGTTCTGATGCAGGATGCCAACTCTTTTGAAATGAAAGGAGTCCTGATAGGTATGATTGCTTTTATCTATTTGATCACTTTCTTTATATTACGCGCTTCAACCCGATTGGTGAAAGTTTTGGGCGAAACAGGAAATAACGTAATGATGCGATTGATGGGACTTATCTTGATGGTTATTGCAGTCGAATGTTTTGTTAGTGGAGCAAAGCCTATATTATTAGATATATTGAAAGAAGGAATATCTTCATAGAGAGATGAAGAAAGGAGGATAATGCAGCGCATTGCCCTCCTTTTTTACTTCTGTTGTAATCATTAGAAGTCATCAGCTGGGAAACCTGTACGGCGGAATCCTGCTACTTCATAAGATATAGATGGATCATCATCGTCAAACTGTATTGTGTATACAATACTGTCTGCTGGCATACCGCTGGGTGTAGTGGCTGCGTCTTTTAGAATTTTTCCATCAATTATTTTCACCTTACATTCGTAAGAAACATTATTTATGAATTCTTTAGTAGAGAATGTTCGTGCTGTATAGTCCACATCTACTTTCAATTTGTAATTCCAAAAATTCCCCATGTCTTCGATCCACATTTCTGTTGCTTTATTGGCTGCAGTATTGTAAGTACTCATTTGGAAATGTCCAACTCCATAAATGTCACCTTGTTTTTGTCCGTCGACAATTGCATTAATGGTTACCCACCAAGTACCTGCCATTTTTTCAACGGCAGTTCCACCCGGTTCCGTTTCGTCATCACACGCTGTAAACGCAAATGAAACCGTTATAAATAAAAGTAATGCTATATATTTTTTCATATTTCAAATTATTTATTTGGTTAATGTTACCAAGAGTTCACTGGTATTGTATTTAAGACTTAAGTTTATTGCGCCTGTAGCCGGATCATAGCTGCCGCTATTAAGGGCAAGAACTGTGACGCCTACCTCCGGAGCCCAAGTACCTAATTTTACCATTGAAATGGTATTGTTAGCTTCTAGTTTGATGATAGCTTCTGCTTTAAGATCATAAGCGTCTGCAAAACTTGGATTCAGACCATAGAACTGAAAGCCACCCATGATGTCATTTATCTCATAAGTGCCATCTCCTTTATCTGTAATCTGGATCGGGGCATTTACGTAATGACGGGTTCCTGCCTTTGTTTCTCCAAAGTAAGCGCTGGCAAATGTTGAGGCTGCTACCAATACTCTACGGGATTGTGAAACCGAGAAGCCATCTACATTAGCTACAGAGTATACCAAAGTATAAATATCACTCTTCGTGTTGTCTACAGCTCCTGTTATTTTTACATTGTCGGTTATGTCTTCATTGCCTTCCGATGCCGTATAGCCTGGCTCGGTATATACTTCGTTCAACTTTATTTTCATAACATCATCGCCCTTCAATTCTAAAGACGCGAAATGTGTCACTTTTGAAATGTCATCTGAAGTCTTTTCGCATGAAGTAAATGTTATTACTCCAAGACATATCAGCAAACTATATATCAATCTTTTCATATTCATTTTATATATTACAATTTACTTTTTATTTCACATCCCACCAGATAGGAGTACTTGCTGGTACTATTGCCGGAGTATTGGTATTGTATTGACGAGCGGACAACGGATAGAACATACGCTTGATTAATCCACCCGTTTCCAGACCGTTTGTCCAAGGAGCTATCAACTCACCGGGAGTATAAATCAAGCTGTTCTCATAAACTTCCTTGGCTGTATAGGAAGAGAGTTTCGGACAATCTGTACGACGGATTTCACTCCATGCTTCCATGTGATCCATATAGAAGAGCGCTACCCATTTTTGCATATAGATTAATTCCAGTTTTTCGTTGTTGGAATTTGCGTTAGACCATGCCACTGCACCATTTGTGCCATAAATACTATTACCTTGACCGGACATACCGCGAGCTAGAAAGTCTGCATTTATTCCGGCTTCGTAAGCGTTTTTCGCTGCACTATCGTTGTTCAAGAAACGTACATTCACTTCAGCAATCAAGAATTGCAGTTCACTTTGAGTGAAAAAATAAACCGGTTTAGTCTTTGCGATACCCACATTGATCGCGCTGACATCTTTGTTTTTCTGTTCTTTCAATACATCATGTCCGCCTGGAACTGCTCCTACGAAATCTTTTGTGGCAGTAGCTTGATTCATTCCATAAGCAATGCGTGGATCGGCAGTAGCTTTCAAATAGCTGACAATCGGATAAGCCGCACAATGGTTTCCTGTATTAGAGGTGCTGGTTGTATACCAAGGATTACGGAAATTCACTTCATCCTTAAACACATCGAACATGATATCACCGCTGAAGAAATTATTAGCTTGTACCAATGCTTTTACTTTATCTGTATATGCAGAAGCATCTATGTTAGCATCAATGAAACGCAAATACATACGCAGGCGCAAAGCATTAGCGAAACCGATCCATTGTTTCATATCTTGTTTGCATACTAAATCAGGTGAATCCATTGTAGAGCCATCCAAAGCTTGTTCTGCAACGTCAAGCTCTGCCAAGACACCTTTATAAACAGTCTCACCATCATCCCATTTAGGAGTTGGATTAGAGTTCCCTTGCAATGCCTCTGTATATGGACATGCTCCCATATTATCCACTAATACTTGGAAGATGTAAGCACGTAATACGGTAGTAGCAAAACGATCGGCGGGATTCACACTTTTGTCCAGCACTTGCTGGGCGTCTTCCAAAGCACCTGCGTATATTATGCGGTAAGAATAATCCATCTCTTGTGAACTTTCCATAAAAGAATAAGTAGCCAGAGCATTGTATTGGTTTGCTTCGGGCATCTGTTCAAAGTATTGCGAGAAGAAACCTGCATAATTATAGATTTCTCCGCCTACAGTCGATGCAATTTCACCAGCTATAGCCGGAAAGATCAAATCCGAAGTTACTTGGTCATTTTGGGGATAGTTCGGATCATCATTTATATTCAAATCGCAACTAGCGAATATCAATGCTGCGATGGAGGTAGTTAATAGTATTTTTTTCATTTTCATTACTCAATTAAAATTTAACCATTACGTTGAAACCAAATCGACGAGAACTTGGGTTGGCTGTATATTCACCATATTGTCCGTCCAAATCGTTACCAAATGAAGACATTTCGGGGTCAACGAATGTATTGTCCGAAGGAGTCCATAAGAATAAATTGTTTCCGAATGCAGATAATCTTACTGCTTTGAACGGAGTTTTTGCCAGCCATACAGTTGGTAATTCCCAACTCAAGGCAACAGAACGCAATTTGATGTAAGACTTGTCAATCAAGCTATAGCTACCCATATCGAAACCGCCATTTCCCCAAAATGTACCACCATTACCAGCCTGCATGTTGGCACCTGAAATAGGAGTGGTGTTTTCTACATAGCTCACGCTGCCGTCTGCACCGATAATTTCATTGACTGAATTTGGAACAATCATAGTGTTACGATCATTGTATGTCGTTTGGATGGCATTACCTGTAAAGTAGTTGATATCTTTAGTACGAGAGTACATCACACCACCTTGACGGATGTCCAAATCGGCACTCAAACTTACTCCTTTATATTTTAGGGTAGTAGATACGCCCATTTGGTAATCATAGTTCATCGTACCACAAATTTTGGTTTCTGTGTCTGCTACAGGAAGACCGTTGCTGGCATTTACTATGATATTTCCATTCGGGTCACGTTTGGGTACTTCTGCTTTGAATACACCTACCGGTTCACCTGTAATGGCGTACATTGTTGTACCACCATTTAAACCGTAGATAACAGTTTGTCCTCCCAACTCTTCCGGCAGGCTGATAACCTTACTCCAGTTTTTGGTAAAGTTCCAACTTACTGTCCAAGAGAAGTCCCGAGTTTGGATAGGGGTTCCACTAACTAATAATTCCACACCGTTGTTTCTTACCTTACCCAAATTCATGTTTTGTGCTGTAAAACCGGAAGACGGGTCCATTGATAATGAGAAGATTTGCTTATCCGTGTTTCTGTTGTAATAAGCGGCATCAAAAGAAAAGCGATTATTGAAGAAGGCCATATTCAAACCAACTTCAAATTCAGTTGTCATTTCGGGACTCAGAGTGTTGCTGCCCAATACGTTTCCTGCAGAGAATGCATTCACGCCTCCCAATGGGAAATTTAAATATCCGAATGGAATACGGTTGGATGATTGTGCATAAACCGGATTCGTCATATAAACATTGGCATCATTACCTGTTTTACCCCAGGCCATGCGGAACTTTCCGAAAGTAAAAATGTCTTTTATATCATCGTTCAACAATTCACTGAAGACAAAACTACCGGTCACACCCGGATAGAAGAAACTGCGGTTTTCTTTTGGAAGTGTAGAAGACCAGTCATTACGTGCTGTTAATGTTACATACAACATATTTTTCCAAGAAAGGTCCACTTGTCCGAATGCACCCATCAGACGTCTTAAAGAAAGATATTGATCTACAGTGGGAGTAGCAGCAGAGTTACTGAGGTTGAACCAAGTAGGAATAGTCAGTTTGCTAACTTTGGAATACAGGTAGCTGTATTTTCTTTCGTTGCCGTTGAAACCGGCTAAAGCGTCAATTTGAAAATCATTCACCGGCATGCTGAAGCTCAGCAATATATCTTGATTAATTTCGCGACGACGAGTTACCTGTTGGCTATAACTACCTTCTTCACTATAGAACGGGCTGTTATTGCCCATGCCTTCACCATTAGGAGTTCCTGTATAGTAAAGTGCGTGCAAGTTTGGCGTACCTTTATTACTTTGTCCCGTAGTAGTGTCTAATCCCATACGATAAGTGAACTTGAAGTACTTCAAGAAATCATAATCTACCTGAAACTTGCCGTAAAAACGTTCCGCATCATAATTATTCAGATAGTTGTTCAATATATAATAGGGGTTCATTACGCCGTAAGGAGTATAGAAATATCCTGGTGTGTTGAAGATATCGTTCTGGTCTTCTAAACCGATAATACTAATATCACGTGGAGATTGGTATAAAGAGTTAAGCATTGTCAATCCCTGTCCGGTAGTTGCAAACTTATTTTCCTGATATGAGTAATTAAGTGAAGAAGAAAAAGTTAACGCTCCCATTTTATGGCTGCCGCGGGCAGAGAATGTGTATTTATCATAACTGTCTGCATCGGTCGGGATCATACCGTTATCACTGATTTGCGAGAAAGATACGAAATATTCGCTCTTGTCAGTAGCACCGTTAAACGATACACTATTATTGTAACGAAAGCCTGTATCGAAGAAATCTTTGATATTATCTTCCATTGCAACGTATGGTTTCAACTTCTGTGAATTGTTGTATTTATTTCCCCAAAGTTGCATTGAACCATTGAAACGAGGTCCCCATGAACCATTTTCTAATTCTGTATGATCACCATTCCATCCCATACCGAATTCGTTCTGGAATTCCGGTAAACGGAGAACTGTAGACCATTGTAATCCACCATTATATTCAATGCCTAGACCTTTACTCTTCTTTCCGCCCTTTGTAGTAATCATAACGACGCCACTTGCAGCACGACTACCGTAAAGAGCCGTCGCAGCAGCACCTTTCAAGATGGTCATACTTTCTACGTCATCTGGATTCACTGCGTTTGCGCCGTTACCAAAGTCGTAACCACTATTCAAACCATCTGTAGAATATACAGAGGAGTTATTCAAAGGTACTCCATCTACTACATATAACGGTTGGTTAGAACCTGATAAAGAGCTGACACCACGAATAATAACAGAGTTAGAGGCTCCTGGGTCAGAAGAAGTATTAGAGATCTGTACACCGGCAATCTTACCGGATAAGCCGGACATTACATCTGAGGTGCGTGTCTCAGTAATGCGCTCATTATTAACGGAAGTAGCTGAATACCCTAATGCTTTTTCTGAACGTTTGATACCCATTGCTGTAACCACGACTTCGTCAAGTAACTCACTATCAGATTTTAGCATTATCTTGACTATCGGTTTGATGATCACCTCTTGTGACTGCATACCAACGAATGAAACCTGCAAAGTCTTCGCAGAACTATAATATATATAATTAATTGATAAATAGCTATTTATGAATTTGGAGGTACTTGTTCATCTCTGTGATACCTCTTCTACAGCACTCTGAGAAAGGTATTGTGGGCAAATCTAAACATCTGTTTTCTACTAATTGCATATGATAATACACTGTTTAGTAGTTAAATAATAAAAGCATTTTGTTGTGGTTGAGATACTAATGTTATTATGAGTTTGTAGTTTCAATTATGGAATTCATAAAAATACTACTTAAACACAAACGATAAGTATTGACATTGAACATCTTTGATTAATACTTGCAGTATGGATGTAATTCAATATATTTCATTACTTGTAATCGTATTTTAGTACATTCACCCTTTAACCTGTAAATTGTTAAAAAGTATTCATGGTTGACATTTTAATTGTAATCAGAAGTTTGGTTCCTTTTGTGTTTTTTTAATGGTTAGAACAATTGTATCTCAAAAATCCACGAAGATATAACGAATAAAGAAGGTAGCAAACGTGTTTTATAATAAGATAATAATTATCTTTGCATAAAACGTTTGTGTATGTCAAAGATAAACCCATTTATTACCAGTGGCTATGTGTCTGCTGAATACTTTTGTGATCGTGTCGTTGAAACAGGAATGCTGACGAACTATCTTACGAATGGCAATAATATTGCATTAATTTCTCCTCGCCGTCTAGGTAAGACCGGTTTGATAGAGCATTGTTTCCAGCAGAAAAAGATTAAGGATAAGTATTATACTTTTCTCATAGATATATATGCTACTAAAAACCTTCAAGAATTTGTTTTTGAATTGGGTAAGGGAATCTTAAATGGTTTGAAACCTCGTGGAAGAAAAGTGTGGGAGATATTTCTGAACTACTTGTCTTCACTTCGTACCAGTATTTCCTTTGATTTTTCGGGTAATCCTAGTTGGAATTTAGATATAGGTGATATAAAATCACCTGCTATAACATTGGATGAAATATTCCTCTATTTGGAAAAAGCAGATAAACCCTGTTTGATTTCCATTGATGAGTTTCAGGTTATTGCCAAATATCCGGAAAATAATATTGAGGCTGTATTACGTACACACATCCAACATTGTACTAATGCAAGATTTATTTATGCAGGATCGCAACGACATATGATGGGAGAGATATTCACTAGTCCGGCACGTCCATTCTATCAGAGTACGGCAATTATGGATTTGCGCCCTATTGACGTCATGGTATATGCTGAATTTATAAAAAAGCATTTTGAAGCTAGTGGTAGGGAAATAACGGAGGAGACAATTCAGAAAGTATATAATCGTTTCGAAGGTATCACATGGTATATTCAGTTTGCAACTAATGTGTTATATACTATAACAGGTGCAGGCGAAATCTGTACTATTGATAAAGTGGACCTTGCTATTGATAACATTTTGTCGCAATTGAATTTTACTTATTCCTCACTCTTGTTTCAACTTCCTCCCAAGCAAAAGGAGGTACTGATAGCAATATGTAAAGAGGGAAAAGCAAAAGAAATTACTTCCTCCAAGTTTCTTAGAACATACAAACTAACTGCAAGTTCCGTGCAAGGTGCCATTAAGGGATTGCTGGACAAAGACTTTGTTACCTGCGAACTTGGGGAATATAAAGTATATGATAAATTTTTTGAAGGTTGGCTAAGGAACTATATTAAATAAGAAAGGAGATGTGTATTTTGACACATCTCCCTGTTTAATTAGAAAAATTGTTTAGGTTCTTTTTATTTACCTCCTAATTTGAGTTCATCATTATAGTCTGTTTCGTTCAAAGGAACATCCCAAGTCCATTTATTGGCGCCATCTGCAGGAATAGTAATTGCAACTGAAGGGTATGCATTACCGCCTTGTGCAATAGTTGTACGTACTACAGGACGATTCCAGCGCTTGTAATCACTCCATGCAGCTCCTTCACCCCAAAGTTCTACCTCACGGTAATCCATAATCTCGTTCCAAAGATCTACACCTGTCTTTGTGCAAGTATATTCAGGGTTACGACCAGAAGTAGCATTCAATTCTACCAAAGCAGCTTGTGCGGCAGGTGTATCGTTCAAGAAGTAGTTAGCTTCTGCCTCTACCAATGCCATTTCTGAAGAACGAATGAATGGTAAATAAGATACACCCGGGGTATCAAATACATAGAATTTTAATTGAGCACCAAGGTAATAATAGCCGGCTTGATAAGGAGCATCTAAGCCGGAAACTGCATTTTTCTTAATATAAGCAGCTGCATCATTAATCAAGTTGTCATCGTAAAATATAGCATAATCAGGATCTATGACATCCTCGTTGTTCCAGTCGTAACCTGGGAATTTGTCTTCTGATAAAAACAATGCTTTACGCGTGTCTTGATTGGGGATACGGTTAATCAATTCACGTCCAATGGAACCAGCACCATTTGGAGAACCTTCTGCATTAGCGTAATAACCATTGCAAGCATATTGAGTACCATAGCTCCAGTACCAGTTATTTTCTTGTGCACTACCAAAACTACCGAATAACCATTCGCTTGTAGGATTGCAGAAACCCGCTTTATAATCGGCGTTGCTCATCAAAGGATATCCTTTACGAGCCAGTTTGGCCTCAGAAAGAGCCTTGCTGTAATCTTGCTTGGTCAAAGCGGCACGAGCATACACGGCATGTGCTACATTTATATTCGGAATCCATACTTCTCCATCTTTACGATCCATTCCGCTATTTTCAAAAAGAGAAATTGCGTTGTCTAAATCATTGTAGATTTGGGCATAAGTTTGTGCTAATGTAGAGTAGGGCATACCTCCTGTAGATTCATCTAATCGAAGTACCAGTCCTTGAGAAGCTCCATTATTAGAGTCTTGCCAACGATAACAGTAATAATGTATCAGCTTTTCAAAGGCATAAGCGCGGAATGTTAAAGCAGAAGCTTTGATAAACTGCTTTTCACTATCAAGACCTTCGGCAGCATCAATATTGCCAATAATTGTATTAGCATTGCCAATAAGCGTATAATAATAGTACCATGCATAAGCATCATAGATACTATTTGTACGAGTATGGAATTGCTGATTGAAGATCGGTGCCCATCCATTTGCATAATAATTATAATTATAGTTTTGGCTCGGATAAGCTTCATACTGAATCATAATATTGTTTTCTCCTGCAAAACCACCACCAAAATAATATTGTTGGGTAGTCATAATTTTGGCAATACCATTCAATGCTTTCATTGCATTAGCTGTTGTTCCCACAGCATCGGTTGCTCCGGTAGAGTCTGTCGGAGCAGTATCAAGATAGTCGCTGCTACAAGATGGTGTCAAGAACGACATACTTGTAACCAAAGCGCCCATAAATAATCTATTGATATATTTTTTCATACTTTTCTTATTCTTTTAAATGTTCTATTCTTTAGAATTTGACTGTAAGTCCAAAGTTATAAACTCGTGCAGTGACATAAGTATCATCTGAGTCACCTTTAAATGAATATTGAGGATTCATGCCCTTACGCGCAGTTACCGTAAAGAGGTTTTCAATACCGGCAGTTAGCATCAGTCCACTGATGCCCCATTGGTTCATCCACTTTTTGGGTAAGTTATAGGAGAAATTCAAGTTTTTGAGTACCAGATAAGATGCACTGGTCAACCACCGGTCACTTGTTGCATTGTTATCTGTACTACGATTAAAGTCAAGAGCTGGTAAACCATTGGGATCAATACGGTTAGCTGAAGTCTCAGTCATACCTTCTGGTATTCCATTCCACGATTGCAATACATCTTTGTGTAGCGCAGTACCTGATGACATTACTGATGTACCCATTAATGAATGGTAGCTGCCATCATATACTTTGCCACCTAGACCGTATGTGAATAACACGTTTAAGCTCAAGTCTTTCCATGATAAAGCAGAATTTACTGAGCCATATACTTTCGGTAATGCAGACCCTGCCCAATCGCGTTTAGCATAAGAAGTAATTGTAGTATAATCTGTACCATTAATAGTGGTCAATGCTCCATCAGCAGCAGCTGTTTCTTTCTTTTCGGGATCAATGGTATATAATGACTGTCCGGTCATTTGGTCAATTCCCTCAAAGTGGTATGTATAGAATTCATAGATAGAGTGACCTTCTGAATAATTCTGCATGCCATGCAAGATATCTTTTCCATCAGGCAGTTTAACAACTTTGTTTTTCAAGAAAGTAGCATCTAAACCGATATTCCATCTCCAATCTTTATTATTAACAGCATCTACATCCAAAGCTATTTCGACACCGCGGTTAGAAACTGTACCGATGTTCTTGTACTGTGTCAAGTTCATTGGCGCTCCATTATCTGCGTCTACCCAAGGATACGAACCTGCAGAAAGCGGTAAGCGTACTTCAAACAATAAGTCTTTTGAACGTTTGTCAAAATAGCCAATCTGGAAGTTCAGACGATCGAACAGACGACCTTCCAAAGCAAAATCAAGGGTTTGAGTTGTTTCCCATTTAATATCCGGCGCAGAAAGAGACTTTTTCAACAAAGCCGCATTGCCACCGTTCTTATCTATGGTATAAAGTGCCATGTAGCCATAGTAATTCACACCGGCATCGTTACCTACTTCACCATAAGAAGCACGTAATTTCAGATTGTTAATCCAGTTGATATCTTCCATAAAAGCTTCGCGCTTTATGTTCCAGCTAGCACCTAATGAGAAGAAGTTACCCCAACGGTTGTCCGGATGAAAACGAGACGAACCATCGCGACGGAAAGATCCTTCTACAAAATAACGTTCATCGTAGTTATAACGGGCACGTGCCAGGTAAGATTCTGTTTTGTATTCATCATCCGAACCACTAAAATAAGAGTTCGTTAGGAAGTTACCTATAGTCAGATTACCATCAACGGCCATTCCTGTATTCATTCCGGCAGTGTATTTGCGCTCCCAACTATAGTTTTCATGTCCAAGCATTACATCTATATTATGAATATTCTTATAAGTATGCTTCCAGTTTATCAATTGTTGCATCGTGTAATTGGTGTATTGATAAGCATAGCTTGTCAAACGGCCGTTGTTTGTTGCACCATCACCAATTTTGGGGTTGTCATACTTTTTGTTGTTGGAGGTACTGTTACTCATATCTCCTTTCACTGTTACAGAAAAGTCATAAGGCAAGTTGATAGTAGCAAAAGCTTGTCCGCCCAATACATTACGACGGCTTTCTTGCTTGTCGTTTCTCAACTCAAAAGCAATATTACGATTGCTTAAGTAAGATGATGTAACA
Organism: Bacteroides sp.; assembly: GCF_030151085.1. Lineage (GTDB taxonomy): Bacteria > Bacteroidota > Bacteroidia > Bacteroidales > Bacteroidaceae > Bacteroides. Next base: position 30,603 of record NZ_JASLER010000077.1, read on the forward strand.
TCATACTGCTTCCCTCCAAGCTCATCTAATGCATATGAACCGTCAGCATTATGCATATACATCGGATAAACTGGTGCCATATAACGAGTAATATAGAACGGATTGGCGTATAATTCTCCTGTGGCATTATCATTGTAATCTCTTTTGGTGACAGAACCATTTAAGTTCAAACCAGCTTTTAACCATTTATTGGGAGTATAAATAGAATTTATACGACCGGAGAAACGTTCATAACCTGAAGCAATGATATATCCTTTTTCATTCAGATAACCTACGGAAGAATAAACGCTAAGCTTATCACCGGATGAACTTGCCGATAAGTTATATTCCTGACGATGACCATTGCGCTCAATACCTTTATTCCAATCAAGATCATCATATCCGGATAATCTTTTTGCGGTTAGTTTACCGTTCGAATCAAATAATGCATCATTTGCGCCATCGTATATATTGCGACGTGCATAACCGGTTATTATATTCTTAGTAGCATAAGCGCCAGCATCTGTATCACTAAGTCCCAAGCTACCGGTCATGGCATAATTCTTCATAGCTATCCATGAAGCTTCCATCCATTGGTCAGCGCCTAAACGTTCGTATTCTGGTAAACCACGGTTATAAATACCTTGGTTTATTTGCAGTGTAATAGATGGTTTATCTGAGCCGCGACCACTTTTAGTGGTGATTAGTACGACACCATTAGCGGCACGGTTACCATACAAAGCAGCAGAGGCGGCATCTTTCAAGATAGACATGCTTTCGATGTCATTAGAATTTATTTCTGCAATATTACCGTCAAAAGGTACGCCATCTACAACGAATAATGGATCGGAAGCTCCAGAAACCAATGTACCGAAACCACGAATACGAATGGAAGGCGCTTTACCAGGTTCACCATAGGTGTTGTTTACCTGTACACCGGGGGCAGATCCTTCAAGTGCTCCAGTAACACTGGTTGTGATACGCTTTTCGATTTTCTTGGAATCAACAACTGAAATAGAACCTGTTAATGATTCCTTTTTAGCCGTTCCGTAAGCTACTACCACTACCTCGTCAAGTACCTCACTATCAGCTTTTAATATTACTTTTACAGTTGGTCTGATTGCTACTTCTTGGGTTAGCATACCAACGAATGAAACCTGCAAAGTCTTCGCAGAACTACAATTAATATATTGCTTTGATAAATAAGTAGTTATAAAATAGGTAGAACTTATGCAATTCCTTAATACCCCTTTTCGATTAGTTTTAAAAGAGGGTAAGCTACAAATAGCTATATCTTGTTTCTACTATTAATATAAGGTTAGATATTGATTAATAATAATATAGCATATTTCAATTTGTAATGTCTGAGTACTGATAGTTTATAAACTTATAAATTTCATAAGGAAGTATACAAAAAAACGTAACTAATATATTTGATAAATGTATTTACATCATATATTTTTGATCCAAATAGTATGCTATATATATTGCTCAATATTTTCATGTAATAACATTACTTGCTATCATATTACAATTATGGTTAACTCTCTATTTGCAAATTATGAAAAAGTGACTATTACAAGAATTTTAATTGCAAATTGAAGCTTCTATTTTTTTTATTTCTTAATATTATAAATGAATACATCTAAGAAATAAGCAAAAGCGAATTAAATCAAAATATAACCAACCGTCTTTTATTGATTGCCTGAAAACTCCATTCGATGGTTTTATAACATCGGGTAGCTATCTCTTTACTGTGTCAAGATAGAGAAACGGTATAAATTCCATCAAATATGGAATTTATACCGTCACTTATTTAAGAGGAGGAGAGTAGGAAGAACTTTTGTTCCCTCCTAATGAATGCTGTTCTCCTCTATATAATTTAAAGTAGCTTTTTAACGACTACCACCTGCCCACCAAACAGGATCAGAGTATACATATTGTCCGTTCCCATAAGCACTCTCTATTTTTGGATTGGCACTTACTGAGTCGCCTCCATAAGGAGCACGAAGTGGGAATTTATAAGGATTGTCCAATTTGATATAGTCTTCACCCATACCTTTCAGGCGGCGAACGTCATTGTAACATTCGGTTGACTCACCGAAAGCACCCAAGAATGATATATACTTCTGTATCATCACTTCTTTCACTGGATTGGCTTCGAACAATGGCTTCACCGATTTGTCAAAGTAAGCACTAGCTTCTTCGGCAGTAATAGCTTTGGTTGTTTCTACTACGCCACCATAAGCCATTACTGTTGGTGCCTTAAATGCAGCTTGAATGCCAGTTTCGGCATTAGCAATAGCAGCAATGACCGCATCTTTTAACGTTTTTGCTGCATCATCTTTAAGATTCAAACGAGCTTGTGCTTCTGCCTTCAAGAATAATAATTCGTGGTAGCTCATCAGCAAGGTAGGACAAGTTTGGGAATATACAAATATAGGAGTATTATATTTATATTTCACAGGCTCACCTGTACCATTAGGCGATACATCAAATTTAGCATCATCTGCCCCGGTAATCTGATCGGAAACACCTAATTCAGAGAAATTTTGCCCTGTGGAGAATACACGACGTAGTCTAGGGTCATTACGTTCAATCAATTTGTCAGCATAGCTCTTGCTGGCTGCCAATCCGTCACGACTCCATTGGAAATCGAAGAAAGGATTGATATTAGTCTCATCATAAATGGCAAAAGCTGCTTGTTCATCAATAGAAGTAAAAGAATTGTCTACATATTCAATGATCTTTCTTAAGTCATCGTCTTTTGAAGCCGAACGTCCTATTAAGCGCATTGTATAACGAGCTTTTAAGCCATAAGCCAATTTCAGCCAAGCAGCTTTGTCACCTTTGTATAACAAATCGTAGCTTCCTATTGGATTTGTCTTATCTCCCTTTGGCAGATCAACAATAGCATCATCTAGATACTTCATGATTGCTACATAAATCTGCTCTTGTTTATCCAAATCTGGATTCAAGTATTGGGGTTTACCATTATCCAACTCACTGAGGGCTGCTTGACTATATGGGGTATCACCAAATGCATCCGCAATTAATGCACTATTAATGGCAGCTAATACTCCAGCAATACCTTTAGTTGTATAATCGGCAGTTACTTCATCCGATGCTATTCTGTAAGCGATACGTGCATTCTTTAAATTTGAATACAAGTTACTCCACACGTTATTGAAGGTAGAAGATGCAGCCGGCTCACCGTTACGTGTTTCTGCATTAGCCAATTGATTATCTACTCCTACCGTGTGTTCTACATAAATTGAGAAGTACGTATTGAAATCACCTCCTATATTACTAAAAGCGGTAGCGGTAATAACATCTGCCAACATATATTTGGCAGGTACAGATGTTGTATGGTCTTTGTCTTTGTTGATACGATCCATTACATCTTCCGAGCAGGAAGCAAGTGCAACGGAAATCAACGCCACTGACAAGATTCCTTTTGATATATTCAATATTGATTTCATTTTTCGTCCTTTTTTAGAATTTAACTGTTAAACCAAAACCATAGCTGGATGTTCCCGGAAGAGAGAAACGTTCGAAGGCTCCTGCCATGTTGTTATTTCCCTGTGATGATTCTGGGTCGATACCGTTGTCCATTTCAGACCACAACAGGAGATTACGAGCAAACACATTCACAGTTACACTTAAATAAGATTTATTCAAAACCGGATAGCTCAATGCAATCTCACGTAACTTCAAGAATGAGGAATTATAAACTCCAGCCTCAGAAATAGTACTTAAACGGTCAAAGTACCCATAAGCATTTGATCCACTAATCTTGATATCATTCGGAGCAAATGTACCATCAGCCAATTCTTTTACAGCAGGTTTGTCGAAGTAAAAGAAGTCTTTTTTGCGATAATCGGCACTTTTTTGAGTAACACCATAATAATCCAGTGTACTAGTGGAACCTGCATACATGCATCCACCTTGCTTCCAGTCAAGTACAGCCGATAAACGGAATTTATAGAACTCGAAAGTGGTATTGAAGCCCAAACGGAAGTCGGGAGACACGGTACCTAATACTCTATTCTCACCTGCTATAGGCAATCCTTTTTCATCCACCATGATGTCGCCATTTTCATTACGCATGTAACTTGTTCCATAGATTACAGGGAACTTATCACCTTCGCTCAAACGAACCTGAGGATCAACAAAACCTCCTAACATAATACTACTTACCCCCGGAGCCAGTTTGTCAACGTAATTATCAATCTTCGAGAAGTTTACACCAAATTCCCAGTTGAAATTCTTTGTTTTGATCGGATTAACAGTCAAAGTGATTTCATGAGCATCAGTATGTACCGAACCACCATTCGTTACCATCGCGCTATATCCGGTAGAAGTGTCCAAAGGAACTTCGAATATTTGGTCTTTTACATTCTGACGAGAATAAGTATAGTTTAAAGAAACCAGACCATTCCAAAAAGCTAAGTCAAGACCAACCTCATAAGATTTTGTATTTTGAGGTCTCAATTCCGGGTCATAAATTCTGAAATAAGGGATGTAAGCTTTGATAGAGCCAATTGGATATTGGATCGGTGTGCCTGAGGAGAAACCTCCACCATAAGCTGGAGTGTAATAGTATGAGTCATAATATGTACCGGCCTGACCTACTTCAGCATAAGAACCACGTATTTTACCATAAGTCAATACATCATTCTTCAATGCTTCTAACTCAGTAAAGATGAAGCCGAGTGAAACAGAAGGATAAGTAAATGAACGATTATCACGTGGCATAGAAGATACAATGTCGTTACGAACCGTTGCATTAAAATACAACATGTTGCGATAAGATAATGACAAATTGGCGAAATTACCGATTGTACGAGTACGGTGATAAGATGCTGAACCTAAATAGCTCGATGCATTCTGGATGTGATTCCAACCCGGGAAGTTAAGGTTGCTACCCGAAGCATATGTGTATTTATTAGCACCATTAACAAACTCATTACCATACAAAACATTTAAATCTAATTCTGAGTTGATTTTCCAGTCATAATTTGCAGTAAACAGTGAATTCATTTCTGTATTAGAAACGATTTGTTCTTCTACACTACCAAAACCGTTAGAATGACCATAACCCCATGTATCAATATAGTTAGTAGAATAAGAGTCTACGCCTAATTGATATTTCACATCTAACTTATGGTTTTCAGTACCAAAGTCAGTAGAGTATTGTGCAAAAGCATTTCCAAAGAAACGTTGTGTACGTTCAATGAACGAGTTGTTATCTACAGCCCAATTAGCAGCATCGAAACCACCGGTGGTACGATATGTGTTTTGTTTGGTAGGAGCTCCTGCATAATACGAAGGAATACCATTCAAGTCATAACTTGAAGGTGCACCATAAACTGTAGCCATAATACCATTGTTTGCACCAGTCTGTTTCTTAATCTTGGAGAAAACGAAGTTTCCATTAAATCCTGTAGACCAATTCTTGTTTAACTGAGCCTGACCAGTCATTTTTGCATTGTAACGATCCATACCAGTAGAAGGTACAATACCGTTAGCTGTTGTATTACCTAAAGATACCGAATAACTTCCTTTATCCATACTTTGTGCAACATTCACACTATTGTTCCATGTAACACCTGTATTGAAGAAACCATCCGCATTGTCATAAGTGCGTGGAGTAGCCCAAGGATCTAAACCGGCATTAGCACGTTGAGGTACATAATATTGTCCTTGCTTCTTTCCAAATTTCTTTGTATAATCATTATCTGTGTTACCACCATATACTTTATCGTTAGCTAATTCTGCTATTTCCGGACCCCAAGAACGAGAATCCATCGGGCTATAAACGCCATTATATCCTTGCGCAAATTCTTTTTGGAATTCGGGCATAGTAGAAACTTTATCGAACGAAAGACCTGTATTGATAGTGACTTCAGGTTTACCTTTACGTGCACCCTTTCCACTCTTAGTTGTGATAACGATTACACCATTTGAAGCCCGCATACCATATAGCGCGGATGCAGCTTGACCTTTTAGAATGTTAATACTCTCAATGTCGTTCGGATCAATGTCCACAGCACGGTTGGCATAATCCGAACCAGTAACAGAATTATAAGTATCCAAATCAGTTGATGAAGAGATTGGCATTCCATCCACAACATACAAAGGAGTATTGTCACCAGTAAACGAACGAGATCCACGGATAGTCATTTTAGAAGAAGCTCCTGGCATACCAGAAGATGGAGAAATTTCTACCCCAGAAACTTTGCCTTGCAATGCACTAGAAAGGTTACTATTGGCAGCCTGTACTAACTTATCTCCTTTTACATCTTGTACAGCATATCCCAGCGCTTTCTTTGCTTTTGAAATACCCATAGCCGTAACTACAACCTCGTCAAGTAATTCGCTATCAGACTTAAGCACTACCTTTAAAACCGGTTTAATTGCCACCTCTTGTGACTGCATACCAACGAATGAAACTAACAAAGTCTTCGCAGAACTACACGTTATATAATGTATTGATAATTAAGAGAATAAAATTTGTCTGAATCTTATGGTAATATATAAGATATCAGCCATAGGCTATTGTGTAGGGGGAACAATAAACTATATTTCAACTATAATTCTACCGTCATCATGATTAAACATATGATATTAAGCATATTATCGCAATTTGTTCATCAAATAATAGCTTAGAGAAACATACTTGGCGTTTAATAGAAAATGTAATTGTTCACAAAAATTAATAAGTAATTTCAGGACTAAAAAGAATTTTAAATGCCAAAGTAAGAATTGAAAACTTCTGAATTTGTCAAATTGGATTACAATATTTTTAAGCAGCAAAAATAAGAGAAGAGGTTATTTCAAAATGAATTTTGAAAATCTTATAGATTGAATTGTTTTCATGATAATCTTGCTTTAGATTATCTTTTTTAGAGCTAAAATAAGGGAATTATTATACAACAACTTAAAGATTATAAATAAGGCTGTCTCATTTTGTATTTTGAGACAGCCTTTTCTTAGAACTATATATAATTCAGATCCTCAATTTCTTTTTTAAGGATTATCTAATGACAACTTTAGCACTACCAAAACTACCTTGATCTACTGTAAATGTTCCAGTGAAAGTAATACTACCATTACATGCATCAATAGTACCGCTAGCTTCAACAGATAAGTTCGTGTAAGGCGAAAAGATCGGTGTTATCACTTGCTTCTTAACTGAAACAGAATGATCGGTGGGATCAACTGTAATTACAATAGGATTAGTATCAGGATCACCAAGTATTCCTTGTAATTCAAGCTCTGTATCAGATTTTTTCACAAGCTTAGCATCATAAACATCTTCCCAGAAGCCATCTTCTACGGAAACTGTTCTTTCAAATTCATCCAGAATTAATTGACAAGCAACAGAATATCTTACGTTATAAGAATAAGCCCTTCCATCAACTTCCCAACCGGTAAATGCTTTGTTGTTAAAACCTGAAATTGCATTCCAACCAGCTACTATGTAACCATCTTTCAATACAGCATTGGTCGTAAAATACAATGTTTCACCCAAAGCAGGTTTGGTTAATCCAAACTGCTGATAAACATTTGCAATGTCAAGATCAATATCCTTCGGAAAGTCTTTAATATTATCAACTACTACCTTAGAAGTTGTTTTACCGGAAACATCCGTAAACACACATAATAACTGTGCATAATCTAATGCTGAATAATCTCCTTGCTGCTTAGGTATAGTTAATTTGACTTTGTAATTACCTTCCGTTATGCCAACAGCAAGAACGCCGTCTGTGCCTGCTACGCGAGCTATGTCGATAACAACCCCGTCCTTCACATCATCCAGTGGATAAGGAAGATCTTGATCACAGCTAACAGTCAGCAATGCCATAAGGACAGTTGCCATGAATAATTGTATATATCTCATATTATTATAAAATTTCATAGTTAAACATTTTATTTATCCCAAAAAACGAGTGGGGTACTAAGATTTCTTCCACTGTTTGTTACATTCGGATTACGAGTAATTTCACTTGTAGGATACCACATTGCTCTTGGATATGCATTAATACCCTTCAAAGGAATGTCAATCGGACCAAGTTCGGGAGCTTTGCTACTCTTATAAGGTGATTTAGCGTAATCAGTGCTTGGGCTCAATAGTGTAGGATAACCTGTACGACGGATATCATTATATGCTTCAACCGGATTAAAGAAGTTAGCAATCCATTTCTGAGTCATTACAATGCGAAGTTTTTCTTCGTTATTTGCTGCTGCATCAAATTTAGCTAAAACTTTTCCGACAAAAGCAGTAATTGCATCTGCTGCAATTGTGGGTACAGCAACACCATCAGCTTTTGCAGCTTGAGATACTGTATTTACGTGTGTTATAGAACGTTTGATACCAGCTTCTAAAGCAGCTTTTGCATCTCCAGTTACTTCTCCTGTTAAATAGAGTTCTGCCAATAAGAAAGGAACTGAATAAGCTTGTAGCATTTTCTCGGGTGCAATACCAGTACCTACGCTCTTATCACATTTACCACCTTTGCCATCATCATATTTTCCACCACATGGATAAATTCCAATAAAGGAAGAAGTGGAACGTTGGTCATTACCCGATGATGAAGAGTTTGATGCAAAAAATATAGAAACAAATGCTCCACTACGATAATCGGTTGTATTTTGCGCTTCACCGTCGGCTTTGATTTGATTAACCCAATAATATGGAATACGTGGGTCAGTAATACCAGCAAGTGGATTGTCTTTCACATTCAAGTCTAAACCAGACATTGTTTCAAAGAGCCACGGGCTGATATAATAAGTACTTTGACCACCAAGATATTCGTCAACATAGGCAGGATTACGTTCATCCGGATTATCTTTTGCTGTGTGCTTAAATTCAAAATCTTCTCCATCCTTTATGAAGTTGTTTTCAGCAAGCAAAGCTGTAAGTTTCTCATTCCAACCTGTGATTTCACCTTTTGCTTTTCTTGATTGTACCAGTAATTTAAGTTTCAGTGTATTACCCATTCTAATCCACTTATTTTTGTCACCATTGTAAATCAAGTCATCACTAGCAGGCTTCAATAAATTAGGTGCATCTGTATTATTCAAATTACCAATAGCCTCATCTACCAAAGCGAGTAAAGAGTTATAAACAGCTTGGCTTTTATCCAAAGCCGGAGCATAATTTCCTTCCACATTGAATTCTGTGAAAGGTACATCTCCCCATAAATCTACAACACTTGTAAATGCATAAGCTTTCAACAGTTTACCTATACCAGCGTAGATTAAGTTTCCTCCCTCTTCAGCAGCGGAAATTACAGCATCTGTGTTTTTTAAACCATAAGCATAAGCTTGCAACCATGAATTTCCGAGAGCTGCACTAGAAGCTGTTATACCAAAGTTATCAACTTCACGAGAAGATAAATGAAATACATAAGAAGGTAATGATGAACCTATATAATTGCCAGAAGCAAATGACATTGCAATGTCATATTCAGCTCCGGTCAATACTTTGTTTAATTCAGCTTTAGTCGGTTTATTGGGGTCATCATTGATGTCAAGGTATTGAGAACAACTAGTGTTGACAAACAAGACTGATGCCAATATAAATATATATTTTTTAATTTTCATACGTTCGGTTTTTAGAATGTGAGTTTAAGATTGAATCCATAACGTCTTGTATTAGGTGCAGAAGTATAGTCAATACCCTGTACATTGCCACCACCATAACTGCTGGCTGTAGGATCGTAATTACTATGCTTAGGAACATTTGGTGCCCAGAACCATAAGTTACGAGCTACAAATGAAATATTAGCTGAACCAATAAATGTCTTAGCCAACCAAGATTTGGGAAGTTGGTAACCAAGGCTTATTTCACGCAGACGGATTGTAGTAGCATCATAAACAGCTGCTTCGTCTACACCATTTATAGCGAATGAAGATACTGTAGAACTTCCACTAAACCATAAGTCATTCTCACGTAATTGGACATTATTAGGAATCTTATTTCCACTAGCATCCAACAATGGCTTCTTGGTAGAAGGATCAGCTAAGTAACCCGGCATGATACGAGAACCGTAACGGTTTTCTGTGTCTTGTGTAACACCGCGTCCCAACAAGTCTGTAATATAAGATGTCCAAACACATCCGCCAACTTGAGCATCTACCAAGAATGACAATGTTATACCTTTATAAGTAAATGTATTGTTCAAGCTTAGCTTATAATCAGGGGCAGGGTTACCCAAATATCCTTGTTCATCATCTACCAAATAGAAACCTGAATTAGGATCAACTAAAAGATTTCCTTCTTCATCACGTGCAAACTTATCTCCAACTAGCATACCATAAGGTTGACCAACTTCCAATACAGCTCCTGGAGTAGAGAAACCAGTATTCAAAGATACGCGGTCAACACCTTCTGCCAGCTCTTTTACTTCACTATCATTCTTCGTATAAGTGAAATACATATCCCATTTGAAGTTATTGTTCATAATGGGTACTAAATTCAAACCAACTTCGATACCACGATTGTTCATTTTACCAAAGTTTGTATAGTAGCTACCATAACCAGTGGAGTAAGGAAGGCTCAAAGGAGCAATCTGATTTGTTGAGTTACGATTGTACCATGTGAAATCCAAGTTTACTCTACTCTTCAAGAATTGCAATTCTGCACCAAATTCAACTTCAGAAGTAAACTCCGGTTTTAACTCAGGATCGAACATAGAACTTGGCAATGACAAGATTGGTCGTCCATTGAAAGGTTGTCCCAAACTAAATGTTCCGTTTTTGTAATAAGCACCAGCATCATTACCAACCTTAGCCCAGCTCAAACGTACTTTACCGAACTTGATAATATCTTCATTGATATTGAAAGCATCTGTGAATACAAATGAACCAGCAATAGAAGGATAGAAGAAACTACGATTGCCACTTGGCAAAGTAGAAGAGAAGTCATTACGTCCTGTAACACTCAAGAAAGCGAAATTCTTATAATCAAGAGTTGCTTCTGCAAAAATAGCCCACAAACGAGTTCTTGTATAATACTCTTCAGAAGTTTGTGATTCAGTATTGTTGATATTATAAACCCCAGGAGACATTATATTCAAACCTGTTGTTTGAGTATTAGTTGATGTAAACTGGTTCACATTGTGCCCCAAAGAACCTTTCAATCCCCAATCTTTATGAAGAGGAACATCGAAGCGGAGTAATAAAGTTGACTCAATTTCTTGTGTGTCATAAGATTCTACACGAATACGGCCTTTACCACCTACAGCTCTTGAACCGATGTTCAGTACTTCCTTACGATCCATTTTGAAATCATTGATACCTAGACGGTAATCAACAGAAAGCCATTTAGTGATATCGTAACCAACATTGAAATTGGCAACGGTTCTATCCATTGTTGTTCTAATCTTATTATATTTCCATGACCACAGCGGGTTATCTGCCTGATCACCAACAAAGAATAATGATTTATGGTCAGGAGTTTCATAAGGAAGAGACATGTCCCAGTTACGACCAAGGATTAGTGCACGGGCAAATGAAGACGCACCAATGTTACTAGATTGGTTATTACCAAACATAGGACCATTCTGCTGAGTTCTTGAGAAAGAAACATTTCCACCAACACGAACACCGTTAGTTAATGTTTGATTTCCACCTACGCTGATAGAATAACGACCAAAGTCTGCATCAGGAATATAACTATCTTGGTCCATCTTCGAAACAGTTGCAGTAAAATTACCGCTTTCTGTATAACGGTTGATATTCAACGACAAATCGTAAATACCTCCCATTTCAAACAAATCCTTTACGTTATTTTCGTAAGCTTTATAAGGAATCATTTTAGGTAGATCAGGATAAGCATTTCCATAAATATTGGCAGAGAACATGCTCAGAGGAACTTCAGTTACGTCAGTAAACGCAGCACCCCAAGAACCATTTACACCTTGAGCCATAAAGTTATCACCTGTACCGAATTTATTTTGGTAATCAGGCAAACCTGCAATTTGCTCCATAGTATAAGATGCGTTCAAAGTAATTTCCATACCTTTACCAGCTTTATTTTTGCTTTTTGAGCCACTCTTGGTTGTTATAAGAACAACACCATTTGCGGCACGAGATCCATACAATGCAGCAGCTGCCGCACCTTTCAAGACATTCATTGATTCGATATCATTCGGGTCAAGAGTAGAAATACCGCTACCATAAGCACCACCAGCTTCAGTTGCCTGATTTGAAGATGCAACTTCCGTATTACTATAAGGTACACCATCCACTACATAAAGAGGTTGATTGCTTCCAAGGAATGATGAGTTACCACGAATAGTCATACGTGTAGCAGAACCTGCCGCACCTGAAGGTGAGTTAATCACAACACCGGGAATTTTACCTTCCAAAGAACGTATCAAGTCCGGTTCAGCCTTTTGGATAGCTTCATCTGCATCCACTTTTGATACGGCGTAGCCTAATGAACGTTCTGCACGTTGAATACCGACAGCAGTTACTACAACCTCATCTAATAGTTTAGCATCGGACTTCAAGATAACTTTTAAGTTAGCTTTTATAGCCACTTCTTGGGTCTGCATACCAATGTAAGAAATTACCAAAGTCTTCGCAGAACTAATGCTTATAGATGTATCTAATAATCAGTGGATTATATTTAGAGGATAAGTTTATGCAACTTCGTCCAACCGCATTCTGAATATTTCAATAGAGGGATTACTATATTTAAGTTTATTCAATGTGATACCACTATTATTTATTAATGGCTGATATACTGTAAATTAGAGAATGTAATTACATATAGTGTTTTAATAAGAATATACTTCTTATTTTGAAAATGGAATTTTTCTCTAATATAATTACTTAATTTATATTCTTGTAATTCAATAGTTGAATTATATATAAAACGCCTACAGTAATTAATTTATTCCGGCCTCAAGTACTAATTAAGATTCAGTATTGTGGCATATTAATTGAAAATTTCTTCTATCCTTATTTTAAATATGCTATGTGCAAAGATAAAAGTTCCCTTCTCTAAAAAGAAATCTATAACCAAAGCTTTTGATTATAAAACCAAAGCCTTCGGTTATATAATCAAAGGCTCTGATTACATAATCAAAGGTTTTGATTTAAGTTCATCTTATTGATAAAGCATCTTTTATCTTAATGCGAATCAAGTTTCCTTTTTAACAGTAAGTAGTTTTTTATATTGATAATGTGAATCAGGAGTTGAATTAAATATATAATTGATTTTATAATGAATATAAATTGTAGATAATCACACCTCATTTTAATTTTTTTAGGTCTGAATTTGACCAAAACCGTATCAATTCCATATCTTCTGTGTTTAAAGAGATCCTTAAACATAGAAAATACAGACTTGGTACGGAAATATAATGGAGAAGGTAGTCTTTATTTTGATAAGACCATCGTTTGAGCGAAAATTTTATTTGTCTTTAGAATTGAATAATAAAGAATGGTTTTTCTGCAAATCATGTACAATAGTCATATCCATCACATTTGTGTATACTTGTGTTGTTTTAACGCTTTTATGGCCTAATAGTTTTTGAACAGTTGTAATATTTACTCCATTATAAATTAGTAAAGTAGCATTAGTATGTCGTGCCGTGTGAAAAGATATTTTCTTTGCTAACCCTGCTAAACGAGCAATTATGATTAACTCCTTATTTACATTTGAGTTATCTCTTAATCGAAAGAATTCTTGCAGATTATTTTGATACTTGCCAAGTGTAATTAGCCCTTTCCCGTCAAAAAGTAGATATAGAGGTAACCTGACCTCTGTATTTGTTTTAACGGACTTATAAATAAGCCAAATTTCTTGGCGAATCTCTACTATATTATCTGATGATAAATTCACAAAATCAGAGTACCTCATACCTGCATAACAGCAAAATAGAAATGCGTCTAATGTCTTTTGGTACTTAGAATATCTACCAGCTAAACTCAATTGTTCCAGTTTTTCAAGTTCTTCAGGGTTTAAATGTGTATGCTTATTCTCAATAGTTTTAATTTTATATTTTCGGAAAGCATATTTTTGTATTTCCATATAATCTTTATTTATAGCAACATTTATATGTCGCTTTAGGTGTTTCATGTGCTTGGCTATTGTATTGGTATGATAGCCTTTTGATTGCAAGAAATACTCGAAAGATGATATGAATTCAAATGTCAAGTCGGAAAAGGAAACGTCTCTTTTAAACTCTTGCAATAGAGAAAGAGTTGATAGATGATTTCGTTTAGAACTCTCCTTCATTGCAGAGTTTGTAACTTCTTGCCTGAAGAAAGGTATAAAAGATGTATTGTTTTCACTCGTACTCAAAACATCTTTCAGTAATTCTAAAGATATACGTCTGCCTTGTTGCCATAACTCAAGCTCTTTCTTTTCAATCATAGACATATACTCGTATATCAATCGATTTAATGCATCCGCATTAGGATGGTTTCTAACAATGAGCTTTTTAGCATCCCATTGTTCTGGCTTTAAATAGACTTTAGTGGAAAAATACTTTTTCTTTCTGTCTAAGTAGGCCTCTACTTGTACTAATGCCATTCCCTTTTTGTTCAGGCATTTTTTTCTGTTGTACACCAAATTGTAAATAATCTTACTCATTCCTCGCAATTTTAATTAATACTATGAACAAATAAGACGATATTCTGAGCTTTACGAGAACTGAATAAGAATTAATATCTGCAAAAAGAGACATTTTATAACGTTTCCTTTTGAGTTTTTGATATCTAAAAATTCTCAAAATGTCTCTTAGTAGAGCTTTATTATGCTTCTATTCGTTGATTTTTTAACCATTTTGTTTTAAAAAGTATGCTCCTTGAGAAGCCTATTGCAAAAATATCCGAAACAGAGTGATAGATAAACCTGCCCCATTTAGGTTTTTTAAGTACGAAAAAGCTGCTATTAAGCATAAAAAAAGGCAAAGAATTAACAGATTGATAGATTTACAAGGTTTTTTCAATAAAACAATTGTCTGTTTCATATTTATTAATATATTTGCATTTTGTTAGAGTAAAGAAACAATTAATGTAAAGTTAAACTTTAAGAGAGAATTTATGAAAAGAAAATTAATGCTGTTATTGGCCTGTCTTTTTGTCGGAATAGGCCTAGTAACTGCCCAAACTCAGAAGGTTACAGGTGTTGTAATTTCTGAAGAAGACGGGCAGCCAGTTATTGGAGCCTCTGTATTAGTAAAAGGTACACAAATTGGTACTATTACTGGTGTAGATGGTGATTTTACATTACCAAACGTACCAAGTTCTGCGAAGACTTTGCAGGTTTCATTCGTTGGTATGCAGACGCAAGAAGTATCTATTAAGCCTAATCTTAAGGTAGTTATGAAATCTGATTCAGAGGTACTTGACGAAGTTATGGTTG
>NZ_JASLER010000032.1 GCF_030151085.1 Bacteroides sp.
TAGATTTCAACTAAGGGGTGCCCCAATATGACGGGCTGAGATCATACCCATTGACCTGATCCGGGTAATGCCGGCGTAGGGAAAAGAAGAAAAGTTCCCCTTTTCTGTATTTATCTAAACTAAATGATTGCAAATGAAGAGACATGCAATGATGGTCTGCCTTCTCATGGCAGCACTAAGTGTTTGTGCGCAAACACACCAAAAAGATAGCTTGCGAGTTATCAACCTAAATGAAGTAGAGGTTATTTCTACGCGTGCCACAGGCACCACACCCGTGGCTTTCACCAACGTAAGTAAAGAACAATTAAAGAAACAGAACTTTGGGCAAGACATTCCGTATCTGTTGACATTCACTCCTTCGGTATTGACAACAAGCGATGCCGGTGCAGGTATCGGATATACCAGCATCCGTGTCCGCGGTACGGATGCAACCCGCATCAACGTCACCACCAACGGTATTCCGATGAACGATGCCGAAAGCCACTCTATCTATTGGGTGAACACACCGGACTTTGCATCTTCGCTGCAAGACATGCAAATTCAACGTGGTGCAGGAACCTCGACGAACGGTGCGGGAGCTTTCGGAGCCAGCATTAATATGCAGACGCAGGGAATATCTTCCCAACCGTATGCCGAATTCTCGGGTTCATACGGTTCCTTCAATACCCACAAAGAAACGGTTAAAGTAGGTACAGGCATCATCAACAATCATTGGGGATTTGACGCCCGCCTCTCTAATGTACAGAGTGACGGATACAGAGACCGTGCCAGTGCCGACTTGAAATCTTACTTCGTACAAGGCGGATATTACAACGACAACACCACCATCAAATTCATCACCTTCGGTGGAAAGGAAGAGACTTATCATGCCTGGGACGGACTGGACAAGGAGACTTTGATGGAGTACCGCAAATACAATCCGAATGGAGAAATAGAAGATGATAAAGGAGATGTAATAGGTTTCTACGACAACCAGATAGACTATTACCGCCAGACGCATTACCAATTGTTGCTGAACCAGATACTTTCGTCCGCATGGAACCTGAATGTGGCGTTGCACTACACGGACGGTGATGGCTATTACGAAGAATATAAGAATGCCCGCACCTTGAAAGAATATGGTTTGCAACCTTTCGAAGCAAACGGAGAAACAATTAAGAAAGCCAACCTTGTACGCCGTAAGTTAGTGAACAGCGGTTTTGGCGGTGGTATATTCTCCGTAAACTACAACAACGATTGTATCAACGCATCCATTGGCGGCGGTTTGAACTATTACAAGAATACACACAACGGCAAGGTAATGTGGGTAAAGAACTATCTCGGCAACCTGGACCCCGACCATGAATATTACCGCAACATCGGCCGCAAAACAGACGGTAACATCTACGCCAAAGCCAACTGGGCAGTAGGTAGCGGCGTCAATCTTTATGCGGATTTACAATACCGCTACACCCGATACAAAATAAACGGTAACAACGACAAATGGGATTGGACCGCCAACCCCGGACATCTGCAACCACTTGCCATCGACGAAGATTTCAATTTCTTCAATCCAAAGGCCGGTGCATTCTGGAACATCAACAAATATAATAAAGTATATGCCTCTTTCAGTGTAGCCAACAAAGAGCCTACCCGTAATAACTATACTGACAACCTCTTTGCCGCGCGCCCCAAAGCCGAACGTCTGTTCGACTATGAGCTAGGATATACGTTCCAAAAGGATTGGTTCAGTGCAGGTGCCAACTTCTACTTTATGGACTACAAGAATCAGTTAGTGCTGAACGGCCAACTGAACGAGATTGGCGAGCCCGTAGCCGAGAACGTAAAATCCAGTTACCGTATGGGCGTTGAACTGATGGCAGGTGCGCAAATCGCCAGTTGGCTGCGTTGGGATGTCAATACAACCATCAGTCGTAACCGCATCAAGGACTACACGGAATATCTGAGCGATTACAACGAAAGTTGGAAAGAACTGTACAACGAAAACGGAAGTATCGCACAGACCACCCGCTACATCGGCAGCACTCCGATTTCCTTTTCGCCGGACTTCATGGCAAACAGTTTGATTTCTTTTGATTATAAAGGTATGAATGCTTCCTTGCAGACCCAATACGTCAGCAAGCAATATCTAAACAATGCTCATCAAGAAGATTGTACGCTGGATGCTTATTGCGTAAGTAACCTGAATGTAGGTTATACCTTCAAGTTACGCGGCATCAAGTCCGTTAATGTAGGTATAACCGTCTACAACCTCTTCAATGAAACATACGAAAGCAACGGATATGCATCCGGATCTGCCATTTACGAAGGTAAGAGCCAGACTAAAACAGCAGACAGCAAGTTGCTATATACATCAAACTATGCAGCCTATTATCCCAATGCCGGTATCAATGCATTGGCACATATTACGCTGAGTTTTTAATCGGCGTAGCGCCGGAACAAGATTCCCTTCCGGCGTGTCCGCCTTCTTAATTGACAAATGAAATGGAGCAGACACTCGAAATTATCGGTACTCTCGTCGGATTACTCTATCTTTGGTTTGAGTATCGCGCAAGCATTTATCTATGGATAGCAGGCATCATCATGCCTGCAATCTATATTTTTGTTTACTACGAGGCAGGACTATATGCCGATTTCGGTATCAACATCTACTACCTGGGCGCTGCCCTCTACGGATGGATGATGTGGAAATACGGAACGTTCCTGCGTAAAAAGTTGTTGCGAAAAGAAGCGGCACAGCCGAAAGAATTGCCTATTACGCGTATGCCGCTATGTTACTTACTGCCGCTCATAGCTGTATTTGTCGTTACGTTGCTGGGTATCGCCTATATATTGATAAACTTCACGGATAGTAATGTGCCATGGCTTGATTCGTTCACTACTGCGCTGAGCATTGTCGGCATGTGGATGCTGGCACGCAAATACGTAGAACAATGGTGGGCGTGGATAGCCGTAGATGCCGTCAGCACCGGATTATATATCTATAAAGGACTTGATTTTACCGCCGCTTTATACGGTCTATACACAATAATCGCTATCTTTGGATATTTCAAATGGAAGAAGATGATGGAAATTAGTGATTAACGATTAGTGATTGGTTGATGGAAATAGAAGCAGTAGTTTTGGCAAACGGGGACTATCCAACGAATCCCCTGCCTTTGAAGGTATTAGCGGAAGCGCCTTACGTAGTTTGTTGTGATGGCGGAGCCGATGAGTATATCCACCGTGGACATGTACCCGATGTTATCATTGGAGACGGAGATTCTTTGAGCGAAGAAAACCGGGAGAAGTACGGGCATATCTTGCACCGTCTCAGTGACCAAGAGACTAATGACCAAACTAAAGCCATTAATTTCCTACTGTCGCAAAACAAACGCCGCATTGCCATTGTAGGCGCTACCGGTAAGCGTGAAGACCATACTTTAGGAAACCTCAGTCTGCTCATAGATTACATGCGTGCCGGAGCAGATGTCCGCACCTATACCGACTACGGCGTTTTTATCCCCTGCCGGGATATGCGCACTTTCTCTTGCCGCCCCGGTCAGCAAGTTTCCATCATCAACTTCACCGCCCACGGTCTGCACGGTAAGGGATTAGTTTATCCCCTAAGTGACTTCACCAACTGGTGGCAAGGGACTCTCAACGAATGTACAGGAACAGAGTTTACAATAGATGCAGAAGGAGAGTATTTGGTAATGATCAATTATTAGTTATCACTATTTTTTCTTCTCCGCCACCTCTACAAAATAAACGCTGATACAAATCATCGCGATGGCGATGGCTTGTGTCCAACTGAAGCGGTCTTGCCCCAATGCCAAGGAAGTAATGGTAGTTACTACCAAGATCAGATAGCTATAGATAGCGACAACGGTTGTTTTGAGATACTTCAATCCGATAGGCACCAGGAAATAGCTAAGATAGGTAGGAAAGATTAAGACGAAAATAAGTACAGCCCACGGCATCCAGTGCCACTCCCCATGCGAAGCATCGGTAAACAAAGGAGCTTCCCAACCGAATATGCTAGAAACAACCAATCCCATGATTGCAGCACCGCCAAAGATATACTTCATCATTGTTACCACTCCCACTTCTTGAAGCAGCTTTTTGCTCACTATCAGGTAAATGGCAAAGACCAGTGAGCTAACAAGACAAAGCATATTTCCCGTAAACGCATCCTGCGCCAAGTCGTCGCTGCCTTGTGTGAGGATACACAGCAACGCCCCACCAAAGCCTAAAGCGATACCGATAATCTTCATTACCGTTGCCTTCTCGTGCAGGAAAAAGACTGAGATCAAGAATACCCAAATGGGCTGCATGGAGTTGAATATGGCACTGGATACAGGAGTTGTCTTACTGATACCCAGCAGATAGCAGAACAAAAAGCCATAAAGTCCGAATGCCCCGAGACAAAGTAAACGAATCCGCTGCTGCCTTGATGCAGTAGCTTCTTTTACAAAATATCCTGTTATCCAAAATGCCACTGCGGCAAACGTAACCCGCAATGTGACACCCGTCAATGCTCCCAGCCATACAGGAAGCAAGAATTTTAGCGCATTCATGTTCAATCCCGCCATAACGCGCGAAGCAATCATACTCAAATTCCCTTCCAGTTTCTTATCTTTCATAAGTTTACTTTTTTGGCAAAACAATTTTTTAACCAAGAATGTTTTTAAAGGAAAAGGAGATTACGTTATGGCAAAAACAAAACAAGAGCAAACATTACAACAAGAAAAACAAATCCTCAAATTCTCCATCCGGTTACGCCATGACATCAGAATTGCCTGCCGACAACTGGATGAAGGACAAGGACAAGAGGATGTAACCATTAATCAGGAGGTAGAAGCATGGTTAAGCAAATAAGTTGGTCACCCCTCGCCAAAGAGGCATTAAAAAGTCTTCTGCTTTCTTCACAGGAGAAGCACGGTAACAAGCAGTACAGCCAAACTATGTATATGTTGTTCCAAAACGCACTACATCGCGTCACTCTCAACCCATTCATCGGTCAAGCCACCGAAACCGAAAACATTCGCTACATTACCCCGCACCCGGACTATACCCTTTTCTACCGGCATAGCCTTCAGAAGATAGAGGTTCTTGTACTTTGGAATAACCGTTATAAATTGGGTAAGATGGAAAATGTGCCCAAAGAAGCCTAGCAAGGAGGCGGAAAAAGCAATTCTTGTCAAGAGCAGATTTATGCATAATTAACGCCAGGAGCCTATCTACAGCTTCGGTTGGGATAATCTTATCCCCAAAACAGACGGTCTGTTTACTGTAAACACATCATCTGTTTGTCCGAAACAGATGGTCTGTTCAGGGCAAACGCATCATCCGTTTTGCCTGAGCAAATCATCAGAATGACGAAGGTTTGCTCCCGAAATGCCGCAGGTTTTCGGGACAAATGCCCGGCATTTTAGCTGCTAAGGTGTGGCATTTCGGTTACTAAGGTGTGGCATTTGGGGAGCAAACATGCGGCATTTAGAAAGGTGAAGCAAGAGGGGATATAAAAAAAGGAGAAGCCATGCTCCTCCTTTTATGCTAATTTAAAATTGAATTAGAATCAAAATTGCAGTTACAAATATACAACATCCCAAAGCCGATGTCAAGTGTTTCCGTCTTTTTTATTGCAAACTGCACAGATTTATCAATAAAGTATCAAGAACTTCTTAATTTCGTGAAAACAGATTATATTTGTCTTTGTCTAATAAATATTACCCATTAACATCGAATATGGAAAAGCACTTATATCTTTTCGTCATCGCGGCATTCATTCTACTAACAGCGTGTAGTAAAAGCACTGCCCCGGACCCCATCAAACTGACCTGCAATATCAATACTTTCGATGCCCCGATATCATGTATAAACCAGTCTCCCACTGATCCCGATAAGCTCTATATCGGACAGGAAGATGGTTGCTTCATCGAAAAAGTCGTCAACAATTACCATACATATTCCATAAACAGCAACCGCAGAATATACGACATCCTGGAGTACACCCAAGATACCCTATTCATAGGCACCCGGGATGCAGGTCTGAAACTGTTTACCAAAACTTCCGAACAGACGCAATCTTACTACATCAAAGACAAGAATCTGAATTATTCCGTATATAGCCTTGCCCGGGACGACGCCAATCAGATATTATACGTCGGTACAAGTAATGGTCTGTACCAACTGAAACTTCAAGATAAAAACAGTTGCCACGAACTGCTTCCGGTCAGAATCGGTAAAGGCGACAAGAATTGTAGCATCAACAAAGTATTGATAAAAGACAAGAAGCTTTACATCGCCAGCGACTTAGGCTTGTTCATCGTACAGCACCCGGAACAAGATTTTAAGCGTCCTGTCATCGACTCCCTGACAACCAACATCAGTATCTACAACGATACCGTATATGCCTTATTGGAGAATGCCATTATCAAAGTAGCTCCCAATAAAGAGAAAACCTTGATGCGCAAAGGTAAATATTACCTGTACGCACAAGGACCTAACAAAGCTGAATGGTTCATCACAGGTAATTCTATTTTATACATCCAAGACCAACAAACTTTGGTATATGAACTACCCGACGGAATCAGCATCACCGCCAAGCAACTAGGAGCCCTAGGGAATGATTTCCTATACCTGGCATGCAAAGAAGCACTGCTTGCCTTTGCTCTGCGCCAGCATTCCGCCGATTCAGAAAACAACGTGATTGCAGTCAGCGCCAAGAGAACCGGAGACAGCATCTATTTTATCACCGATGACCTCCGACTGCATCTGTACAAGTTCATCTACAATCATCCGGAATCCAAATCCAAATCTTTGGGTCCCATCGAAGGCTTGGATGTAACCGGCAACGACATCATTCGATTTCTTGAGACCGACAAGAATACTTTCTTTCTGGCAACCCGAAAGAAACTCTACAAAATAAAGAACAACAAGGCAGAGATTATTTTGCAGTTCAGCAATTCCAAAGGCCAGAATAATATCACCACCCTATACTATTCCCCAGCAGAACAACGTCTTTATATCGGAACAAGAAGATACCTCGGCATCGTAGATGATAAAGCGAAGCGCATCGTCACCCCCATCCCCATCGTTCCCAACCAAGCCCCCAAAGACACCATTGATGCTTATATCACCGGAATTTGCGAGAACGGAGATAGCATCTATGTTGCTACCTTAAACAAAGGATTGTATGGAAAACCTCTAAAGAAAGAACAAGCCCCCTTCCAGCAGATACGTGATTTGTCAGATTACGAAAGCACCTACGGCCTAATAGCCAACGGAAAAAATATCTATTTGAATACCTCACTAGGCATCGTCAACGAAGCCAACTCCAAACTTCTCCCAATCAGACATGTAAAGGACATCGCCGGTGTACTCGAAAAGAATCCCAACGAAGGCTTCTTTATCCTTTATTACTATGGTTTGAGCTTCCAAGGTCCGGACAGCCCCGAAGTCCCCACACCTTTGTTCAATGATTTAGCTTTCAGCAAGTCTTGCATCGCCGTCAACGGACGTAAAGCCGTAGTAGGATGCAAGTCAGGCTTGTTCCTTTTCGACGGCAAAGCCGAACTAACCCCCATTTCCATAGCAAAAGAGAAGTACTCCTATACTATCTACCTCCTCATTTCAGCCATAACCCTCATAATATCCATTGGCATCTTCTTCCTTTTGAAAAGAAAGAAACAAACCTTCCAGAGCCCATCGGAAGCCAACTTGGATGAAAAAAGGATAATTTTGGATGATCCCACAGATAATTTGGACGAGATAGAGAAAGATATTCAAGCCATCGACAAGCAAGCAAAACTATTCTTCGACACCCTGGGAATCAAAAAAACCGAAGCCGAAGAAGACATGCGCCGTGAACTGAAACAAATCTGCCTCGACTTTGCCGACAAGCATCCGGAATTAGGCAAACTATCCTTTATGAAGCGCAGAGGCAAAGAACGCTACTTCATCACCATACTACTATTTATAGAGGATATCGACGCTAACATCATCTCAAGAGTATTAGATGTAGATCAAGCAACAGTAACCCGCCACAAATATAATGTCCGGAAAGAAATAGAACAACTCTACCCCGAAAATGAACCTGATTACAACATTATCCGCCTGCTCTACGAACGCGTAAGCACAAGAAAGAAATAAACTTCATATTTATATTACTAAAAGAGTAGCATTGGAAAGATTTTTATCCGTCTTTCCAATGTTTTTTTCATCCTTTTTTCTACTAGGACAATCTTGTCATACGAAAGGATTGAAAAAGTATTTTTAGGATAATCACGAACGTTACTTTTGCTCCCATCAAACACGAGCCACCCGGCAAGAGTCCGACAGCTCGAGTATGATAAAAACGTTTTTCGAAAAACCTATAAACCTTTTTAGTAATAACCGTTTAAAACATCCTTTATCATGAAAACAAAATTTACCTTACTTCTATTGTGTTGCGTCCTTTCATTCAATGTATTTGCACAAGAAAAAAAGATTAAAGACACAAGAACCAATCCTGATTTATACTTCCTTGAAGAGTCAGAAGTAGCTAACAGTTTAGATTTATTGCCTCCTCCTCCCGAAGCCGGAACTATCCTTTTCTTATACGACAAGGAACGTTATGACTGGGGAAAACTACAAAGAGATACTCCAAGAGGAGATCAAGCCGCACAAGACGCCCGCGTAGATGGCAATGGTGTACCTTTGGCTTTCTCTGAAGCATTCGGAATCGAGATATCTAAAGAAAAAACTCCTGAGATTCATAAACTCATAATTAATATGAGAGAAGATGCAGGCGACTTGGCTACCCGCGACGCAAAGAACCACTACATGCGTGTCCGCCCTTTCAGCTTCTTCAATGAGATGACCTGCAATCCTGAACAACAAAAGGAACTTTCAACCAACGGTTCATATCCTTCAGGACATACTGCAATTGGTTGGGCTACCGCACTTGTACTGTCAGAGATCAATCCGGACCGACAAAATGAGATTCTGAAGAGAGGCTTTGAGATGGGACAAAGCAGAGTAATCTGCGGATACCACTTCCAAAGTGATGTGGATGCAGCTAGAATTGTTTCTAGTGCGGTTGTTGCCCGTCTTCACGCTAATGACGCTTTTATGAAACAATTGAATAAAGCTAAAGCAGAGTTTGCCAAACTTCAGAAAGCAGGAGCCGTTCAACCAAGTAACCGTAACTAACCTTAACACCTCTAAAACCGTATATTATGAAAAAAATTATGTTGTTAGGATTGTTCATCCTATCCTTGTTTGCCGTACAGGTGAATGCACAAGAAGAAAAGACATTGAAAGTGAACCCTACCGGAAGAATTTTGATGGATGGAGGTTTGTTTCACTCCGATAATAAAGAGTTTGTGGATGGAGTAGCCATACCCGATGCCCGTGTAGGTGTTAAAGCATCCTACGGAAAGTTCAAAGCAAAAGTAGATATAGGGTATGCATACGGAAAGATAAGTCTGAAAGATATCTTTGTGGAAAGACAACTTTCGTCCCACTCCCTACTACGTGTCGGGAACTTCGTCCACCAGTTCGGTTTGCAAAGTTCTACAAGCTCGTCTATGAAGGTCACGATGGAAGAACCTACGAGCAATGAAGCATTCTTTAATTCAAGATTGATCGGAGCGATGTATATGTACGATAAAGGAAGCTTCTTCGGTACAGCAAGCGTACATGTAGAAAGCGAAGCACTTAAGAAGAAATCGAACGAACTTGGTAAGATGGGATATGGTGCTATGAGCCGCTTGGTATATCGTCCATTGCGCAATGACGGAGCTTTGTTCCAAGTAGGTATATCGGGAGGTTACGAAACTCCCAGATACAATAGCGATGAGGCATTGAACCATACCAGTTTTGATCTGGGTGCCAATTTCCCGACCCGTATAGCCAAAGTAAGAGCCGTGAATGCGCTGATAACAGATGCCAAGAATCTGTTCAAGTTTACTCCGGAACTGGTAGCAGCCTACGGACCTGTAGCATTAGAATCGCAATACTATTTCCTCCAAGTCAACAGAGAGAAAGGGTTCACGAACTACAAAGCAAGCGGAGTTTACGGCATCCTGAGGGGATTAGTGATTGGCGGTGACTACAAGCATTCGCATACAGATTGCGGTATAGCCACTCCGGCTCCCGGTTCATTTGAGTGTGTCCTCGGTTACAACTATACGGATATGTCGGATGCTAAAGCCGAAATCTATGGGGGACGGCTGAACGATGTTTCGTTTACCGTGAATTATTATCTGAACAAGTATATGATATGGAGATTCAGATACTCATATACCCGGACTACAAACAGGCAGGGAATTGACAATCAATCCTTGAATGCATTCCAGACAAGATTCCAAATTATATTTTAAACCAACCTTAACTTTAAAAGAGGGAGTATGCTGTTCGTTCAGCTTACTCCCTCTTTTGCATGTTCGTTATTATAAACTCATCAGATATTGTTTGAAGTCTGCAAAGTCTTTTGACATCGACAAGCTTTTCTTCTCGCCCCGCATAAAGGCTTGCAGTTTTTCCGGTATCTCTACTGCTTCGCCGATAATCTTCTCTACCGTATCCTTGAACTTAGCCGGATGTGCCGTTTCCAGGAAAACACCCGTCTCGCCGGGATGAAGTCCTTCTGCTAAGGCACGGAAACCGCAAGCTCCATGAGGATCGAGCAGGTAACGGTCTTCTTTCCAAACCTTTTTCATGGTTTCGGCAATCTGCTCGTCGGTATAAGTAGTACCGCTGATTTCGGCAGAAATGTCAGCATGACTGCCTCCATAAAGGTCGAGCACGCGGGCAAAGTTACTCGGATCGCCTACGTCCATAGCATTGGCAATGGTAGCAATGCTGGGACGGGGCGAGTAAACACCGGTCTGCAAATATTGGTAGAATATATCATTGCGGTTATTAGAAGCGATAAAGCGTTTCACCGGAAGTCCCATGCGCTTACCAAAAAGTCCGGCTGTAATATTACCAAAGTTACCGCTAGGCACACAAATAACTGCATTATCGGCTTTGCCTGCACGCTTCAACTGCGCGTATGCATAGAAGTAATAGAATGCCTGCGGCAGGAAACGGGCTACATTAATGGAGTTAGCACTGGTCAGTTGCAGGTGTTCGTTGAGTTCTCCGTCCATGAAAGCAGCTTTTACCAAAGCCTGGCAATCATCGAAAGTACCGTCTATTTCAAGAGCAATAATGTTCTGTCCTAAAGTGGTGAATTGTTTTTCTTGTATTTCGCTAACTTTGCCTTTCGGATAAAGCACATATACATGAATACCTTCCACACCCAGAAAGCCATTAGCTACGGCACTTCCCGTATCACCGGAAGTAGCTACCAGTACATTCACCTGCTTTTTTCCTTCTTTGCGGATGAAGTAACCCAAAAGGCGTGCCATGAAGCGGCCACCCACATCTTTAAAAGCAAGTGTAGGACCGTGGAACAGTTCCAAAGAATAAATATTCTCCGTAACTTGCACCAAAGGAATGTCGAAACTCAATGTATCATATACAATCTGCTTCAATACATCAGCAGGAACATCTTCTCCAAAGAAAGCATCGGCTACCCGGTAAGCTATTTCCTGAAAACTGAGTGTGTCGATGCTGTCGTAGAATTCCTGTGGCAATGGTTTGATCGTAAAAGGCATGAAAAGTCCTTTATCTGCGGCAAGTCCACGTACTACCGCTTCTTCAAGGGTAGCTTCGGGGGCTTGTTTATTGGTACTATAGTATTTCATTATGGGTTATTTCATAAATTCATTAATAAACTCATCTTCTTTCATTAATCCGTAACTGCCATTGCAGACGGCTACTTCGTCGAAGGTTTCTACCTCGTCCGGCTCAATGCCCGGATACCAAATCAAGAACGGGACAGGTTCGGAGGTATGTGTACGAAGTTCACAAGGTGTAGGATGATCGGGCAGCACAGCAATGGCAACGGGTTCATCCCAATCTTTTACTGCTTCGTAGATGGGACCTACGGCACGTTTGTCCAGGTTTTCAATAGTGAGTGTCTTCAAAGGGATATTCCCTTCATGACCCGCCTCATCACTTGCTTCGATATGCAGATAAACAAAATCATCCGTTTTCAATGCATCCAGAGCGGCAGCCACTTTATTTTCATAGTTAGTATCGTACAATCCGGTAGCACCTTCTACGGTGAGGCGACGCAATCCGGCATAATAGCCGATACCATTAATCAAATCGACTGCGGAAATCACAGCACCCCGTTTCACTTGCGGGAACTTATCGGCAAGGCGTTCCATCTGCGGACGATAACCGGGACTCCACGGCCAAATGCTATTGGCTGGGTCTTTACCTTCGGCCATACGCTTTTGGTTGATAGGATGATTCTGCAAGATTACCTGCGAACGCAGGATTAAATCGTTAATAAGGTCGGCAGTCTTTTGAGGGGTTAAGTCTGCTTGTCCTTCGGGTGTGGTAATATTCTCAGTTCCCGCCATCGGTTTCACCATTAATGGACGGAAAGGTTTTAAAGGAACATCGTGCGGCGGTGTACAATCAATACGCTTGTCTCCACCCTGTATCACTAATAAGTGACGGTATTGAACCCCTGTATAGAAACGTACACGCTCATCCCCCAATTGTTCTTGCAGATATTTCACCAGCACATCCGCCTCTTCAGTGGTGATATGTCCGGCAGAATGATTCTTGATGTTATCTTCTTCAATGCAGATTATGTTGCAACGCATCGCCATTTCGCCCGGCTGCAAATCCACACCAATACTTGCCGCTTCCAATGGA
>NZ_JASLER010000054.1 GCF_030151085.1 Bacteroides sp.
TGTGGGCGTTGACGGATTCGAACCGCCGACCCTCTGCTTGTAAGGCAGATGCTCTGAACCAGCTGAGCTAAACGCCCGTACACTTTCGTTTCAAAAGCGATGCAAAGGTACGTGTTTTTTCGAGACTACCAAAACTTTGATTAATTATTTTCTAAGGAAAATATACATAAAAGTACATCCTCGTTGAGTTTCAGCAATTTATCAAAGAATATTTTTTTGAAGGAATTAAGCAAATACTACTGCTAATTGTTATTTACTTATTAAGATACCAGTCAGGTCCCAAACAACAAAAAGTGAAAATGAATATAATTCTGTTTGATGGAGCATGCAATCTTTGCAGCAACACGATTTCCTTCATCAGTAAGAGAGACAAAAAAGCACTTTTCCGGTTTATCGCCATACAGTCGGAAACAGGAAAAGCGCTGTTACAAAAATATAATGCTACACAAGAGCAGGCTACTACCCTATTTTATATTCGAAACGATCATTGTTTGAAACGATCAACTGCGATCCTCTATATCCTTAAAGATTTAGGTGGCATTTGGAAATGCTTCTATCCATTCATTTATCTACCCGTTCAAATGAGAGACGCTTTTTATTCGCTTCTTTCACGAAACAGATACAGGTTATTCGGAAAAAAGAATGAATGCACTTTATAAATCTGTAGGGGTTTGCTTACGAATAACTTTCGCAGGATTACCTACAGCTACGCAATCGGAAGGAATATCCTTGGTGACTACGCTTCCTGCACCAATAATGCAACGATCTCCAATCGTTACTCCAGGGCAAATGATTGCTCCGCCACCAATCCAGCAATCCTCCCCTATCGTTACCGGATAGGCATATTCTTTGGGGGTTCGGCGCTCCACATAGTCCACAGGATGGTGAGGAGTATAAATCTGCACACATGGCCCTACCAACGTATGAGCCCCAATAGTGATATATCCTCCATCTAAGAAAGTACAATTCGCATTTACAAATACATTCTCCCCCAAACGGATGCCATCTCCATGGTCGCAATGAAATGGCGGACAAATAATGGAAGTAGCAGGAATACCTGGTACCAAATCTTCCAACAACTCGCGGTAGCCCTCATCATAAGTACTCAACATTCGCATCTTTGCCAATAACTTTTTGGCATGTTCAAACTTTACTTGTAACTCCGGAACAGACATATCTGCCAATTGTGAACTCCGCATTTTTTCTACTTCAGTCATAGTGTATGGTTTTGCTTTGTGGCAAATATACAGATAAAAAACAAAACAGCCCAATATCAAATGCCATACTTCAGCTTCTATACCGACTGTGGCTGATACATCAAAACATGGCGTATGGAGGGATATTAATATAAAATCCGCTTGAGGTTAAGAGAAAAGTTGCTTTGTATAGAGACAAAAGTTGCTTTACCCATATTATTAACTTTAACCAGAAGCTTTGATTATATAATCAGAGCTTCTGGCTATATAACCGAAGCCTTCGGTTTTATAACCAAAAGCTTCGGTTATAGTTTTATCTATAACAAAGGCAAGTTTTATCTTTATGCAAAGTAAGTTTACAATAAGAATTGAGGATATTTTCTTTTAATACCCAACATGTTTTATATTGCTCCCATCAATGAGTTCAAGCTCACCTGTCCGATAACATATCAAAATGCTAATAAATCATATACCATTACATTCATGTTACAATCTCACTCCTTCTTGATAAAACCAAAAAAGGGTGCTATTCAGCACCCTCCTTATTACAATATTATATCAACCGGCTTATTTATATTCTTGCCAGCTTTTAATCTGAATATCTTCCTGCTTCAATTCACAGAAGGCTTCAATGAAAGCTCCTGCCAGACGAGCATTCGTAATCAACGGAATATTGTGGTCGATAGCGCCACGACGAATCTTGTAACCATTGGTCAATTCACGTTTCGTGTGGTTCTTCGGAATATTCACGATCAAATCGAACTTGTGGTCGGCGATCATTTTCATAACATTGTTCTCGGCATCAGCACGTTCATCGGGCCAGTAGACAGCCTCGGTATCTACACCGTGTGCATTGAGGAATGCAGCGGTACCTGCTGTAGCATAAATTTTGTAACCCTTATTGAAGAGCATGCGGCTTGCATCGAGCAAATCTACCTTTGACTTCATGGCACCCGAAGAGAACATTACACCCTTTTCAGGAACTTGGAAACCGGTAGCAATCATTGCATTCAACAATGCTTCGGAGAAGTCATCACCGATACAACCTACTTCACCGGTAGAGGACATGTCTACACCCAACACCGGGTCTGCCTTGTGCAAACGAGAGAAAGAGAACTGAGAAGCTTTTACACCAATCCAGTCAATGTCGAATGCCGACTTGTCCGGTCGTGTGTAAGGAGCATCGAGCATGATGCGGGTAGCTGTTTCGATAAAGTTGCGCTTCAACACCTTAGATACAAACGGGAAGCTACGAGAAGCACGCAGGTTACACTCGATAACCTTCACTTCGTTGTTGCGAGCCAAGAACTGGATATTGAACGGACCAGAGATATTGAGTTCCTTTGCAATCTGACGGCTGATCTTCTTGATGCGGCGAGCTGTTGCAAAGTAAATCTTCTGAGCAGGGAATACCAACGTAGCGTCACCGGAGTGTACACCGGCAAACTCAACGTGTTCAGAGATAGCATATTCTACCACTTCACCGTTCTGAGCTACTGCGTCGAACTCGATTTCTTTGGTGTTTTCAAGGAACTGAGACACTACTACCGGGAATTCTTTTGATACATCGGCAGCCATCTTCAAGAAGTTCTCCAATTCTTCTTCGTCATAGCAAACGTTCATTGCTGCACCCGAGAGTACGTAAGACGGACGAACCAATACCGGATAACCTACTTTCTCTACGAAGCCTTTTACGTCTTCCAGACTGGTAAGTTCCTGCCAAGCCGGCTGGTCGATACCCAGTTGGTCGAGCATTGCAGAGAACTTGTTGCGGCTCTCGGCACGGTCGATAGAGATAGGAGAAGTTCCCAGAACAGGAACTGACTGACGATGAAGTTTCATTGCCAGGTTGTTAGGAATCTGTCCGCCTACTGATACGATAACACCACGAGGTTGTTCCAGGTCAATAACGTCGAGTACACGTTCAAAAGAAAGTTCGTCGAAGTACAAACGGTCGCACATATCGTAGTCCGTAGAAACGGTTTCAGGGTTATAGTTAATCATGATGGATTTGTAACCCAGTTTGCGAGCAGTCACGATGGCATTCACCGAGCACCAGTCAAACTCTACTGATGAACCGATGCGGTAAGCACCCGAACCGAGTACAACCACTGACTTTTCGTTCTTATAGTAGTTTACATCGTAACCTTGAGTGGCATACGTCATGTAAAGGTAGTTAGTCAGTTCAGGATGTTCGGAAGCAATTGTATTAATGCGCTTCACTGCCGGCAAGATGCCCAGTTCTTTACGACGGGCACGTACGGCAAGGTTTTCCTTCTCCATGTTTCCTTCCGGGTTCAGCACAAAGCGGGCAATCTGGAAGTCAGAGAAACCGAGTACTTTTGCTTCACGCAACACGTCAGCAGGAATATCTTCGACCTTATTATACGCAGAAAGCTTATTCTTATAATCTACAATGTTCTTCAGTTTGCCAAGGAACCAAGGATCGATCTTTGTCAGTTCGAAGATGCGGTCGATAGTATAGCCTTTCTCCAAAGCAGCTGCGATAGCGAAAACGCGTAAGTCGGTAGGATGAGACAGTTCGTAATCCAAGTCCTCAAAGTCAATATCATCGTTGCCTACAAAGCCGTGCATGCCTTGTCCAATCATACGCAAACCTTTCTGGATGATTTCCTCGAAAGAGCGACCGATAGACATGATTTCACCTACCGACTTCATGCTTGAACCGATTTCGCGGCTGACACCTACGAATTTCGTCAAGTCCCAACGAGGAATCTTACAAATCAAATAGTCTAGTTGAGGAGCTGCGTAAGCTGAATTGGGAGTACCCATTTCGCCAATCTGATCGAGCGTATAGCCCAATGCAATCTTAGCGGCAACAAATGCCAACGGATAACCAGTAGCCTTAGATGCCAGTGCGGAAGAACGGGACAAACGAGCGTTTACTTCAATTACACGGTAATCGTTCGTATCAGCGTTGAATGCATATTGAATGTTACATTCACCTACAATGCCTAAGTGACGGATACATTTAACAGAAAGTTCCTGCAACATCTTCACTTGTTCGTCGTTCAAAGAACAAGTAGGAGCTACTACGATAGACTCACCGGTATGAATACCCAGCGGGTCGAAGTTTTCCATACTTGCTACGGTGAAGCAGTGATTGTTAGCATCACGGATTACTTCAAACTCCATTTCTTTCCAGCCTTTCAAGGATTCTTCTACAAGAATCTGCTTGGAGAAAGCGAAAGAGCTTTCGGCCAGTTTCAAGAATTCTTCTTCGTCAGCGCAGATACCGCTACCCAGACCGCCCAATGCGTATGCCGAGCGTACCATAACCGGATAACCAATCTTGCGAGCAGCAGCAAGTGCGTCTTCCATGCTTTCTACAGCCTGGCTGACGGGAGTCTTCATTTCTATTTCATCAAGTTTCTTCACGAACAAGTCGCGGTCTTCTGTGTACATGATAGCCTCTACAGAAGTACCCAGTACGCGCACGCCATATTTTGCCAATGTGCCTGCTGTATATAGTTCGGCACCGCAGTTCAATGCAGTTTGTCCACCAAAAGCTAACAAAATACCATCGGGTTGTTCTTTCTTGATGATCTCCTCAACGAAGTAAGGAGTAACCGGCAAAAAATAAACTTTATCAGCAATACCTTCCGATGTCTGGATAGTAGCGATGTTCGGATTTACCAATACCGAACTAATACCTTCTTCGTGCAAAGCTTTCAATGCTTGTGAACCTGAATAGTCAAATTCACCGGCCTGACCGATTTTGAGCGCTCCAGAGCCCAAAACGAGTACTTTCTTTAAATTCTTTTCCATTTCTCTATGTAGTTATCTATAAGTTTCATCGTTCTATTATACGGCACAAAAAAAATGCGTTACCCTTTGAAAGGATTAACGCATTACCAAAGAACTAAAATATCATTATCGAAGAAAGAGAAACCAACAGCTCCCGAATGATATTCATTCGAATGGAGGTAGTATTTGCTTCTCATATCCTGTCTTGTCATTGCTACTTTAAAATTTGTGCAAAGTAACGACTTATTTATGAAATGAGCAAATAATCTGAAAAGGTTTTTTCTATCAACTGTAGATTAATACGCGCTCAATGAATCCTACAAACATCCCTTTTACGATAGTAGCTTTATAAATTATACTCTACCACAGTAATCGAAAATTTCTTCAAGGTGATATTTTTTTCTGGCAATTCCTTTTTTTGTTGCCACACAGGAGCAATATCTTTATCATCCTTACCAAAGTATTCCCAGCACTGAACTACTTTTGCTTCCTTTATATCGGAAATGGCGATATGTACATTCTCCGGTTTATCACCTTTATTAATAAGATAAACAAATAGCTGATTTTTCTTTGGGGAATAGCTGGCATAGGATATGATATATCCTTTAGACTCGGATTTTATCATTTTATCCCCTATAAAACGATTCCATATTAATAAGGAGTAACCGGTAGGATTGATGTTGCCGTTTGGATCAATGGCATCATGGTCTGTTTGAGGTTGGTTCTCATTATTCAACCAGCGGGTATTCCAAAAACAAGAGAACTCTATTTGCGGTTGCATTAGTAGTTGCCCTGTCATGTCAAAATTGACAATTGCATGTCCCATATCGTTGGTACCTTGCCAAAGTTGAGCCCAGTCTATGGTTCCATATTCAGCCACTATCAGTTTCCATCTGTCAAGTTGTTGCGGCGTGGCATATTGGTTCATGGCATTAAGAGCTGTTTGTGCAGGCCATATTAGGCAACGAGTGGTATCTTTATAGCTTTCGTATCCGGCGCTGAAGTTGAATACACCATAATTACTTACGCATAAACGATCAATGTGATCTCCGGCGGTAGTTATGACGGTTTTAAAGAATTCATCACTATCGCCGTTGGGAATAATTAAGATAGAGGGATCCACGGCTTTCATCGCCTTTGAAAAGTCTATAACATCACGGGCATAAATATCCACGGTAGAGTTTACATTGTTGCTATTCCAGCTTTCGTTACCTATCATCCAATAGCGTACATTATATTTCTTCTTAATATTGGCATACCTTACCCATTCGGTGGCATGATTGATAAGTTCCTGTCGACTGGATACTCTTTCCCCTTTTCCTGGTATACGCAAATAATTATCGGCGGCAACAACTAATATGGGCTCTGCACCGGCAACTTGGCAAATTTGCATGAATTCATCGAAGTCCAATGGGTCGTAAACCAATTCTCCATTGTTGAATATTCCGGGATAGTCTTCCAATCCAATGGTTCGTGCTGTGGTGACATGCGATTCATCATAAGGAGGGATGCTGAAAAGGTATAAATCGGACTTTTCACCGCCCGGATAACGGAGATATTTGGTTCCCATCTTTGTAATGGCTCCCGCCACACTGGTTTGAGGATTTGGAAAGCGTCCTCCATCCATAATGAAATTCAGGTTGATACCTACCGGATGATTGGAAACGTCGCTAACAATACTGTCCGGATAGACGGCAATACATACAGCATCATTGGATTTCTGCCCACAACTGGCGAATAGAAGTATAGTGAAAATGATAGTGATTGATATTATATTTTTCATGATTGTAGTAATGATGGGTTATTCAAATTCTCTATATGCACCAAAGCGTGCTAAACGGTCTTCACCTAAGCTAGCGGGAATAGCCTTTGACGGTTCTCCTAGAGCTTTGCTAATTTGCCTCCACATATCTGTACGGGTGTATGTCTGATGTACTTTCTGAAATTTAGTAGAAAGCAGTAGCTCTTTAGCAGCTTTATATTGCTTCTTGTCTATGAGCAGTTGCACGTGTCTTTCTGCAATCCATTCATCGGATGAAGCATTCAACTTGTCAAGCCAGGCTTCACGCTTGGTGAGAGTCCGGTTACCAAGTCGACGCAGTAATTTATCACGGGGGATTACGACTTGTGGATGTAAGGCTACCCATTCTTCCTGTATCGCGTCGTAGGCAGCTTCTGCTTTTTCTAGTTCCTTATTTGATTCGTACAATCGGGCTAATAGAGCTTGCGCTAATCCAAAATTTACACCTTGCAGACAGTTGATAGCCTCTTGTAATCTTTCGCGACCTGCCAGCCAAGCACCATAATAGTATTTCCAGTAAGTCTGTTGTTCTTTACCAGATTTAAGAATAGCCCATTGAAAAGCATCATCCAAGTTTTTCATACCCGAAGGAGCCCAAGTGGTGGCTATCGGATTTATCTGTGGTAATTCTGTTCCATATTCAAAGGCGTTCAGCAAACTAATCCAAGTCTTAACTTCATCGACTCTAGCCCAGCCGAAAAGAGGAACTTCCGTTATAGGACGCAAGGAAACCTGAGGAACAGTAAGCTGATAAATATCCAGGCGCTTGTCAGCCGGAATCCAGAATTCAGTATGTTCCCTGTACTCTCCGGGTTGCAGTTCCAGTTTGATAGATTGATCACTAATAGGACCTCCCTGCAATTCAGCATAAGTCTGCCTTTTATTTGTACTTAATAGCGACCATTCTTTGTCCTCTTTTACTCCATAGCTCCACAACTTAATACCGGGTGCACTTTGTTCTTCTGCAATGTGATAAAGCCCGTATCCCAATGATGGAGTATAGGCACCAAAAGCATTTATATCTTTTGTCTTCCAAAAGTAGCCGGTCATTTCCGTAATATCCTTTTCTATTTTAGGCCCTTGTTTTTTCCAGTTTATAGTGTCTAAGGCAGAGGCATGTACCAGTACTTCTCCTTGTGGAAAACTATATTCAGTATCGGGCATACAAGGTATAGCCGCATTGGTCCATGACATCCAAGGATAAGCTTGTGTACCGGGATTGTGCATTCTGACGCGTTGTGTAAGGAACTCGTCTTTCGAACCCAAAGAATATTCTACGGAGAACTGCATACCATAGTGCAACTCTCTTTCGCCACAAGTCACATAAACCCGTTCAGCAGTTCGGTCTATCTGATAGCGAACCGGTTCATTTTGGGTAGGAGTATGAGATATTGGGAAACTTACTTCGATTCCTCCTGCCACGAAATAGAAACGGGGTAAGATACGGGTATGCCTGATGACTTGAGGATTGTACAATACTTCTTTTCCGCTCTTTTTGTGTATTATTGACATGACCTTACCACACAAATCAGGGCAGATTATGACTTTCATCGCATCATTCTCCAGTGATACCAAACGGTATGCTTTGGGAACAGGACGATTAGAGGTTTCACTATAACTGGGATAGGGATAAACTGCATCAGCATCCATTGCTGTAGGCACAGGTCCTGTTGGCGTCAGTACATGAGTAAGAACTATCTCGTTGTACTCCTTGCATATCACCGAAGCTGATTCTTGCGCAAAGCAAGTAACGGTTGAAATGCCTATTCCTACTATCACACTTATTACTTTAAGGTAAAACTTAGTCTGTTTCATAATCTGTTCTTTTTTTTAGTTTCCAATAGTAAAGGTCACAAAGTATTCGGGAATAATCTGTATTCCATTCAGCCGGCATATACCACCTTTTGAAAAATCAAGTTTGACATCTTCCGGCAGATCCTGCAAATAAGTGGCATTGCCGTACAATTGTTGTAGGTAGAAATAAATACCATCCTTTTGGATTGCATCGGCATAACGCTTTAAACCTATTTTCCACGGAGTCCCGTTATAAAAATTATCCGTTATCATTTTCCCATTGATAAATGCTGCTCCGGTATCTCCTACATAATCAATAGAAAGAATTAAGTCGCTCACATCCTTAAAAGAGTCTTTGGATAAGTTGATTTGAAAACGTCTATCACTAGCAGTGTAAATATCGGGAGTGATAGTTATTTCTTTGGGAGTGAATGATATTCTACTAAAATATTTTTGTTTGTTAGACCGCAAAGATGTTTTCGAAGCAACAGGGCTGGCTGGAAATATCACTACTTGTATTTGAGAGTCGATAGATTGCAACCTAACTTCTGTATTCTCTTGCAGTATATCAGCAGAAGTTATCAACAACTTCTCTTCTGTTCCGGTACTCACTTTGCAAGCATTCAAAGCCTGTGTTCTTGTTAAAGTTGTGATTAGTATCTCATTCTCGGCTACGGATTGTAATTTCACTGTACTCTCAAGTCCTGGAGTTGGTACCAGTTTTTTAATCCCGCCTTTCAATGTCTTTTTGTCGAAAATATACTCCGGCTTCAAGCCATCGGGTGCGAAGAAGAAATAATGGGTTATTCCTTTTTGAGTGATCTTAGCAAGAGGTTGCACAGTTGCCGACTTCAAAAGTATACCGTCCAAATCCATGTTGAAAGGAAGAATAGCACTTACATCTTTCTCTATTGTCATTGTTCCTTGTTGCGGAAAACGAATAGCCTCATCTGACAAATTCAGCGTAAGATCGACTCCAGTCAAAGCTTTACGATCAGAATGATCCTGAAAATTCGTCAAGATGATAAAGCCTGAATCTCCTTTCTTGCGTACTGCATATCTGAGTGTATGAGTATTTGCGGGCATGATAGTGTCATATTGTTCCGGCAGCACCACTCCCATAGGAGCCAATAGATGCCCGAAATCATTTACAAAGTTATGCACGATGCGTAGAGCACGATAAGAGTCGCGTGTATGTCCAAACTCACCAATAGGGGCTTGAAAATCATAAGACATTTTAGGTACACCTGAAGCTTCGTCACTCAAGAATCCACATTTTCCTTGGGGAGTAATTCCACCATGATACATATAATAGCCTATTCCGTTGGCGCCACTACCCAACGAACGTATCATTAGCCCCTCTCCCGCTTCGGCAGGAATACGAGGTCTCCGACCATAAGTCATCTGAATACCAACTCCCATCTCTGCGCAGAATGATGGATAGCGATGTCCTTCGTAACGCACCGGAGAATAGTCGGGAGTAGTATGAATATCCTTGAATAGATAAAATGGCGAAGTAGTTATCTCCGCCCAAGTAGGATATGTGTAGGCAGCTGTTACAGGAATCACTTCTTGCGGTATGATAGCTGCATTCCCCCAGCCGGTGGCCGTGTATAGAGGTACTTCTATTCCATGAGATGTGGCTATTTCTTTTAAGGTTTTCATGTGTTGGTTACCTGCTTCAGGGCTTTGAATATCCTGTTCTTGCACGGATACGCCAAATTTGGTATTCTGTACATCATAGTCTGCTACGGTATAATCTATCGGTTGATCTGGATAGCGGATACCCCACGGAGCAGCCGAATGCTGAAGTTCATTTTCTAGTTGTACGCCGATAATGCCACCGCCATCTTTATAATACAGTCCCTTTAATTGAGCAGCAATAGCTGCATAGAGTCTGTCTACATACTTTAAATATTCGCGGTCGTTGGTTCGAATCAGAAAGGGACGTCCGTAAATCCAATCAGGTATTCCGCCATTTCTTATTTCTCCATGACAAAAAGGACCCAAGCGGACGATGGTCTTCATGTTATGCTTCTGGCAAAGCAAAATAAATCGACGAAGATCTTTATCGCCATCCCAGTCAAAGACTCCCTCTACCTCCTCGTGCATATTCCAGAAGACATACGTACAAATGACATTGATTCCTCCCGACTTGGCTTTCAAAATTTGTTCTTCCCATTGTTCGTTCGGAATACGAGTATAGTGCATTTCACCCATTATGGGAATAAAGGGACAATTATCCAGTTCGACATAATAGCTATTTACTGCTATGGAGCCACCATTGGGAGCCATGCCACCTAATGTCAGATAGCCCGTCTCTATCTTTTTGTCTGCAACATTCAGATTTATTTCGTAAGATGCTTGTGCATTTGCCTGGGTATAAAGTCCGCCTATACTGGCAAATAACATGGAGAGCAAAAGAGTTCTTTTACACATAAGCCTTACTTCTTTTGAGTCAATAACTCGGTTATTATGTCTTTCAGTTGAAGTACATCAATCCTTTGGGGAAGAGTATAATTCACTTTCGCATAAGTTGCAGTTACGTCTTCTACTACTTTGGGTTGGGGCTTTCCTTGTTGTTCTGCCACTTCTGCCCAAAATTGATTTCCCTTATAAATTGCCATTCCTTTTGTCTCATCCCCATGTAAGTGTTCCATTCCTTCATTGGTCAATACAAATGTATTGTTTGAAAATTCCAGTCCGGAAGAAAATCCGGTATTAAATGATATGGAATGACCTTGGTTACTGATAATCAGGTTTTCATAGACTTTTGTATTACAGAGTGGTATATTCTTATTATACGGATCACACCACACATAAATTCCTGCTTGGGAGTTCTTTATACCATCATTGATGCTTACATTGTGACGCATGATATTATTGCTCCATTCGGTTGCTCCGCCAAATTGAAACAAACCATACCCAGCCCCTTCATTATTCATTGCCAGGTTGTATTGCATGATTGAATTGGTAATACCCCCATCAAAATCAAACCCGCCACCATCCAAGCCTTCGGGAGAAGTCTTGTTATCGTGAGAATAGCAATACTGAATAGTTAGTCGGTCGGCCTCATATCCCCAAATACCTACCGGTCCATTACCCGATCTTGGCATATCCCATCCATTGCCCATGGCTTCGCAATATTCAACCGTAGCATTAGTGGCATGTCCCACCAGTATCCCGCTTCCGCTATGATTCTCTAAATTAGTAGGATTACCTACATTATTCTCAGCAACACAATGACCTATATAAACATTGTGTACCGACTTCTTACCCCATTCGCCCGTTACTTCGATTCCATTAGAACCGTTATCGTGTACGTATGAATGAGTGATGCGTACATCCCCACCACCGATAATGCCAATACCATTTATCTGAAAACCCGAAGCTTCTATCTTATCAATTTCTATAAATCTTGAGTTTATGACTTCAACACCTGTTCCAACATTCCCCTTCTTGCGTCCTGAACCTTTTACAACTACATTTTGCACATGGATATTTTCACAAGCTTCAATCTTAATTGCAGATGTGTGACCTGAATAAATATGTGCAGTACCAGTTCCGTAAGAGGTAATGACAAATGGGGTTTCTCGTGTAGCCATCACATTCTTGATGTTGATGGAACCAGTCAATATCTGATTTCCTGCCAAGTGAATACAATCACCCGGCTTGAAATCAATCTGTTTCAAATCATCCAAGCTTTTGAAAGGAGACTCTATGCTACCATTCGCAACTTTACTGCCACTAAAGGAGTTCACATAAAAATTCCGTGCTCCATTGGCCCAACTTGCTAAGCAAGCTAATAATATAGATAGTACTAAATGTTTGTGCATAATTCTTTGTTTTAATAGACTTCTATTTCATCCAGTGCAATTGAAGCCGAACCATTTGGATAAGGATAATCTGCCGGTAATTCCGTTTGTCCATTAATCACGAGTTTCAGATAACGTCCTTCTTTTCCATTCGTATTTACATAGTTATGATAAATTTCCTTCATTCCTTTATAGATAGGATACGAGAAAGTACTCTGCCCAATCGGTTGGTATTCCTTACCATCCGCTGAAAGATAACATTCCATCGACTTGGCCGGCAGTACACTGTTGATAGGAGCTATCATCGTACCAAAGCCAACACCGGATACCGTTGTGTTCTTCTTTAAATCAATAACAATCTCCACACCGGAAACTATAGCAGCCCATTCGCTATTTGATGGGATGAATCCCTGAACGCCATCAGTAAACAAAGCCGGTTTCACATCATACCAGTCCAAACTCCAAGTATCGGTAGAAAGTGTATAGCTACATCCGGTAGCCTTGTTTATCCTGAAATTCTTGACTGTTGGTGTTTCCAATACCTGTTTGTCCTTATCCGTCACAATTGCTTTTACACAAGTGTTACTTGACAGATAAATAGGTTCCTTATAAACTTTTGATTCAGAAGTTGGTTCTGCCCCATCTAATGTATAGCGGATATCTGCATCAGGACATATCGTTTCAAGAGTAATGGCAAACTTCCCGTTTTCGTTGTTCCATCCACTTTGAATACGAGGTCTGAAATATTCGCGACATGTATTGACATTCCTCTTTTGGAAGAAAGAAAATTCTTTCTTTAGGTTGGCGATAAAGCGTTCACGGTCCTTATTTTCCGGTTGACTCCAAGCTACTTCAGCAAGAGCAAGCAAACGGGGGAAAGCCATATATTCAAATTTCTCAATAGTAGCCACATATTCTCCCCAGATATTTCCCTGGATTCCGGTAATACATTTAGCTTCATCTACAGTAAGTGCTGTAGGAATAGGTTCATAATCGTATGCTCGTTCCAAAGAGACGAAACCACCAATAGTCAATGGTGCAAACTCCGGGTTTTCCTGATAATAGTCCAAATAGCAATAAGTATTAGGAGTCATAATCACGTCGTTGCCTAATTGGGCAGCTTTTATACCTCCCGCTTCACCTCTCCATGACATAACAGTAGCTTTCAGAGGAAGAGCACCTTCCAGAACTTCATCCCAGCCGATAAGTTTGCGTCCCAATCCATCCGCTATTTTCTCAACCTGCTGGATAAAGTAAGCATGAAGTTCAAATTCATCTTTCAGATTTTCCTTTTTAATCAAAGCTTGGCAATCATTGCACTTTTCCCATGAGGTCTTAGGACACTCATCACCTCCAATATGGATATATTCTCCGGGAAACAAGTCTGCAACTTCCGTAAGAATGTCTTTTATAAACTGAAAAGTTT
Organism: Bacteroides sp.; assembly: GCF_030151085.1. GTDB lineage: Bacteria > Bacteroidota > Bacteroidia > Bacteroidales > Bacteroidaceae > Bacteroides. The sequence continues at coordinate 13,801 of NZ_JASLER010000054.1, forward strand.
GAGGTTTGGGACAATATACTTGGTCGGAGATTCCTGCTCCTGCCATCATAGCAAGACCGGAATGAAAGCTGCATGCATACTCAGGATAAGCACTTAAAGCTGCCAAAGCATGTCCCGGCATCTCTATTTCAGGAACAATGGTTATCTGTCTTTCGACAGCATAGTTCACAATGTCACGGATTTCTTCTTGCGTATAATAACCGGAATGTTCTTTTCCATCATAATGGCGGGGATAATATTGATCCCAAGTACCGATAGCTGAATTAGGTCGGGTAGAACCTTGTTCAGTCAGGCGCGGATATTTTTTTATTTCCAATCGCCAGCCTTGGTCGTCAGTCAGATGCCAGTGGAAGCGATTCAATTTATAGTTCGCAGCCAGATCAATCGCCTTTTTCACATCTGCCAGAGGCAGATAATACCGTCCCGCATCAATCAGAAAACCACGGTAAGAAAAACGAGGTGTATCTTTTACGAGGATACAAGGGATAGAAGTATGACTACTATTGCTTAGAATTAATTGATTGAGAGTACGGAGGCCATAGAAAAAGCCTGCCGGTGTAGAAGCATTAATCGTAATCCTACCTGAAGTAACGGAAAGTTCATAAGCTTCCTTACCCAACGATTTCTTTTCCTGCAACAAGATATCGGCTTTATTACTTTTATCAGTTCGAAGATTCAATTCATAATCTTGACTTACTTGTTCTATAAAAGTCTTGATAATGTTATTAACCTCTTGCTGTTTACCTGAATACAAGATATTTCCCTTATGAGCAAAATTAAAAGTTCCCTGTTTCTCCTGTACATAAGCCGGTTGAGGAATAATATTAGCACCCTTTGCGGCTGCGCCTGCCAGTAAGAACAGTAAAATAAAATTAGCTATTGTTAATCTGAATGAGTTCATACTTAAAGTGTATTAATAGTTCTAGGTAATTATTCTAATTCGCACCGATAACATCAAGTACCTTCAGTTCTTTGCCATTGATTGGTACAGTCTTACCTTTCAGGAAGTCAAGAAGGATGTCCCAATTTTTATCTTCTGCATTATACCATAATGACTTGCTAAATGGACCTTCATGTTTCTTAAATCCGGTAGCAGGCGTTTGTAAGCTTCCAACATAAACATTTCCTAAATATTGGTTATCAACAGCTTTCTCTTCTTTTACCACTACAGTTACTTCGGGCGCATAGATATAGTTATTCTTAAAGGTATCACCTTTACCATAAGATGAATCATGCTTGGTAAAATGGAATAAAGTCCGGTCTATCTGCGGCTCTGATTTGGGAAAGAGATAAAACAGGTTATTCTCTACCAATGTGTTCTGCGTATATCCGGTGAAGTGCATGACAGGACTAAAATAAGCATCCTCATGACTGGCATTTGTCAGATAGTTTCGTAAGCCGTCATTGATACTAACATTGTAACGTACTTTAGTTTCGATATTACCATTTAAACACCAATCTTCCGGCCAGCCGTCTGTACCGATTACCAGCATAAAACCACCATCATTATTATAACTCAGGTTGTATTGAAAGACTGAATTCTTACATCCCCAGTCCGAATCATATGCATAGCCGTCTATGATGGACTTATGATCACTAACAACATTAAACTGCACGATTGTATTATCGCTGCACCAAGGCCAAATACCATCACAAGCCTCTGACTCGGGTAGAGTTCTTGGACAATTCTTCATTACATTGTATTCCACTAATGCACCGTCACAGCCTACCGGAACAATACCATCACCCGGTACTCCGTCTAATACATTATTTCTAATAACGACCTTTAGATTCGGGTTCCATTGACTTCTGATCCAATACCCCCTGAACTTGATTCCGTCTCTTTGGCAATCTTTTATATAGCAGTTCTCTATGTTCATACCAACAAATCGGTTGAAGATGCTGTCATTATCCCTGCCATTCTGAATACACATTCCCATGCCGCCCCCTTCTTCTATCACGGTGCTGCCATATACATCGTGTATATATAGATTATTTATACTCATATTGTGTGATTCGCCGAACTTATCCAATTCCACCCACAGACCGAACAAACCAGCTTTGGGAGCATTGCCTCTATTAGAGATCTCTATATCACGTATCACCAAATTCTCGGAATTAAAGATATGAACAGCAGCGGTATCTACGCCATTACCTTTCACATGTGGTTTATCCGTACCTCCATATTTACCCAATACAATAGGACTGTCTTCTTCTCCACTACAAGAAAGGAATAACTTTTCCGCAAATATTGCACCAGATTTCAGCAAGATACTATCTCCACCTTTAAGAACCAATTGATTCAGTTTAGTCAAAGACTTAAAGGGAGCCTGCACAGTAGTACCTTTATTAGTGTCATCTCCATTCACCGGATCGAAATAATAGTTTGTGGTAGTTACTTTCGGAGAACAAGAAGCTAGTAACAGGACTAAGCTTCCACAGAAAATTTTCTTTATGTTTTTCATATTCATTCTATATATCTGTTTAACATTACCAATTATCGGTACGGAAAGAAGATACTGGAAGCCCGCTAAGGCTGAACAACTCTGGTTCCACGTAATTCTTGAAAGCATACCTGACTGCTTTAGGATTCCTCACATATTTGGAATATACTACTACGACATCTCTTTCTTCATCTACATAAGCTTCTGCCGGATGAAAGATACGACTATCATCAGCCACTTCAAACAACATGAGTTTTCTCCCATAGCTTGTAAGCCCGAAGCCTAAATCCTTAAAATAAATCACGACCTTATCGCCATCCACTTCCATTTTATCATAGGCCGGACTTTTATATTCAAAGCCCTTTATCCTGTAGACTTCCGCCAAAGCCATCAAGCCTAAACGCTCCCCTACTTTCTCTTTACGAACAGGATGAATCTGTTCTACCTCTCCTACATCCAGAATGACAGACAAACCGCTGTTCTTAATCTTATTTGCTGCAATTCTTTGTTCATCGCGTAGATAGGCACCTACATGTTCACCCACTTCACTGGGAACATTCCAAGTGGTGTAATCAAAAGGAGCTATCTGCGTAAAATAGAACGGAAAATCGTTTCCCCATTTTTGCCTCCATTCTGCAACCATAGCCACGAGACGATCCGAGTATTGAGCAACATTATACACATTCGATTCTCCCTGATACCAAATACAACCTTGTATGCCATAGCCAATAATAGGGTTCAGCATTCCATTATACATGGTAGTAGGAATATTGGCTGCCCATCCTGTTGTTCCGTCACCTAAGTCAGGAACCGAAATGCCGCCCAATGCGAAGCAAGTCTCCCTACTCATCCAAGTTTCCACAATGGAACCACCGAAACTGGCATTAATAATACCAACAGGAATATCCAGGTTCTTTTGAATGAAATGAGCAAAATACCAAGCTACCGCACTGCAATTTCCTACATTCCCGGGAGTAGCAGCCACCCAGTCTGTTTTAATATCAGTAAGTGGTTTGTAGCTTCCAACGGGGGGAACATTCACAAAATGAACATTACTTTTCTTAGAAGCTAAGATAGCTTTAGTCGATTCATAGCAATCTTTCAACTCCATCGCCATATTAGATTGTCCACTTGCCAACCAAACTTCACCTATATATACATCATTGAAAGTAATGACCTTCTCATCTGCTACGGCCAGTGTATAAGGACCTCCTGCTTCCGGAGTCTGAACCATAATTTTCCATGTACCATCCTTTTCTGCTTTACTGGAGTAGCTTTTATTATTCCATGAGGAGGTAACAGTGATTATAGTTCCCACATCCGCCCATCCCCATATAGGAGTTTTGGTTCTTTGCTGCAAAATCATATTATCTCCAAAAATACCTGCAACTTTTAGGTTTTTAGCTTCAATAGCCGGTAAGGCTAAAGTTAGGAAAAATAGTAGTATACTGAATCTTTTCATCTTATCAATCTATTTTTTGTTTACATTCAAAATTAAATTTGATACTTTTTATAGCAGCTTTCTCGTCGCTACCATTATCTGGTAAATCAAAGAATATCTTTTCATCCTTATCCAGTTTGTAAATCACAAGTTGGAGGTTCTTCCCTTCTACAGAATGTTCTTGCCGGTTCAACCCCACTGTCCAAGTGGCATGACTGTTGTAATCATCATCCGAAAGCATATAACCGTTGTATAGTTCAGCTTTATCTCCGGAGTATTTAATGCGCATATAGATATTATTCAATTCTCTCAATGCATCTGTTGGTACTTGTATACTCCATTCTTTGAAAGTCTCATAAGCGAGATCTTTGGCAAATGTGGGTAATTCAACTATAACCGGAGCTACAGGTCTCGGAAATTCTCGTGTAAGTGAAGGATTAGAATAATAATCTGTTGTCAACCAGGAGTCATCCGTACTAAAGTCTATCCTATCGTAATTGTAGTATTCCACAATTACGCGTGCTGCAAATTGTTTCTTTCCTTCTACAAACGGAAAAGATGCGAATAGTGTGTTAATGCCTTTACTGGCATATCCGGTAAGATCTATTTCGTTCAACTGGTTGGGTTTAACTTCTTGATTGACCCAAGTATCATTTAGATTGAGTGTACATTTCGATTCGGGATATAGCAACAAAGTAACCTTCTTTATTCCTGAAGGATTATCCAGATTGAACTCTTTGAAGAAGAAACGGCGATAACGCTGCTGATAAGGTTCGATATTATTGAAGTTAGCAGTTTCCAACCACTTTGCTTCTTCTAATATACCCTTAGGCTCAACACGAATACCTACTTCCGGTTGATGGAATACAGCTACTTTTTCTTTGAAAGAGGGGGTTATACCAGCTTGTAGTTTGCAATAAGTCACTTTTTTATCGATAGAAAACATATAGATATCTCCCAGTGAACTGTACAATCCTGCTTCCGAGAGGTAGCATTGTTTCTTTCCATTCTGCTCTAATAACCAGCAATTATCCGCTTCCTTCTCTGTCAGGACTATGATAAATTTCTCTTTTCCATTCTGCAACTGCACTTTAAGAATGCAATCCTTTCCGGGGTTCAGTTCGTCTATTACCCAACAGTCACTTTCTTCCTTTATTCTAGCCTGGGATGCCTCCACGCTTTTCACTGTTTTTTTATCCAAAGAGAATTCTACAGGAACCTGCTTATTCTGGAAAAACAGATAACAGTTATCCACACTTCCCATTAATTGTGCCGTAGCATAGTTGATGCACATGGCATCCAGTTCTACATTCAAAGGCCAGATAAAGACTGTGCTATCTTGCATTTCAATACCCTTCCGGGGAAAGCGCAGGACTTTATCACGAAGATTAACCTCAAACTTCACATTCTTTTGTTCCTTCTTCGGATAATAACGCGAGTAGTTGATACCAAACAAATAACCCGATTCATTATTGGAACGTACTGCAACCTGCAACCCGTCTTCTTCCCATTTGGGTATGACAGGCATCATAGGAGTGATGTCTTTCTCAAACTCATTGACAAAATAATGCAGTTTCTTCACTTTCTTATAAGACTCAGCTATTTCACCCGATTCACGAATAGCCGCCTGAAAGTCATAGGACTTTACTGGTAAGCGACTCCAATAGCCGGTTTTTACCTGGTCTTCTTCAGTAGACCAAAGTTTGCCCGTAAACTGGGTAGCACCTGCATAGATATAATATCCCAGTAAATTGGAACCAGAACCCAATTTAGCAATAATCATCCCCAATCCGTCTAAGGGGTCTATACAAAGCCTTCTATGATATGTATTTTGTACACCTACCCCCATTTCGCAGGTAAAGTAAGGATACTTCTCGTACGTCATATATACGCCCTGATGATCTATCTGGTCATTACCGATATTCTTATTGTCACGGAAGGAATCGAAAAGAAAGTTCCCCGGCTGATATTCTTTACCGACATGCTCTACCCACGGAGCATCCGCATAGCCACCCCATAAAGGAATCACTTCGAAAGGAGGCACAGAGCCATCTCCCCAACCTGTAACCGTATACATAGGAACATCAATTCCATTCTCCAAAGCTAGATCTTTCAGCCATTGAATATGCGGTTCGCCTGCTTTTCCATACCAGTATTCATTTTCCAATTGGATACCAATGATATTTCCTCCTGTTTTATAATAGAGCCCTTCCAGTTGTTTGGCAATCTGAGAAAAATAGCGTTTAACATAATTCTGATAAACTACATCATTGGAGCGGTCTTTTAGATATTTCTTTTGCAATATCCAGTCAGGAGTTCCACCATTGCGTGCTTCTCCATGCGACCACGGTCCCAATCTCGGCACTACAAGTAACCCATGTTTACCACATAGTTTGATAAAGCTGCGTAAATCCTTCTCATGTTCCCAGTCAAACTGCCCTTCAATCTCTTCATGATGGTTCCAAAACAGATAAGTAGCAATTACATTAATGCCGGAAGCTTTCATCTTCAAGATACGGTCCTCCCATAAATCCTTACGTATGCGGGAGAAATGTAATTCTCCCATAACAGGCAACATAGGCTTTCCGCCGATAGTCATATATAGACTGTTGATTTCAATCGCTTTGTCTTTAGGACCTGGATTTCCCATCTTGAAGTGTCCGTATAATGGAGTTTCCATTACATTTGAGGCATCCAGTTTATAGACTTTTTGTGCCGGCAAAACCGTAAACATGCAAAGTCCTATGAGGAATAAATTGATTTTTTTCATATTCATTACATTATCGGATTAATAAACCGTTTCCATATTTTCTGTACTCCATTGATCCGCCCATCGAATGAGTGGTTGGTCTCCATGAAACTCAATCGGAAGCCATATATACCGGGAATTAATTAAATCCGTTTTGTTCCATCGGTCGAACATAGCTATGTATTGATCGGGCTTTCCTTCGACAGGAAGTACATAGGTACTTTGAGCATAGAATGTTTTATCAGCCTCACGCCCCATACAAGGATTATCTTTTAGTTGCCAAACTCCCATTATTGAATCAGCAACAGCCCATTTAGCCTTATTAGGGTCCCATCCGCTACAACCGGATGAAATCATATAGTAGCGACCGTTTCTTTTGAATACAGCAGGAGCTTCCCGTGACTGTCCGATGAATCTACGGACATAAATCCCTGACGGTTTAGTATAATCATCACTCAGCAGACTGATGTATAATGTTCTATTCCATTCTGATGAACAGATATGATAGGTTTTGCCATCTTCATCTTTAAAAATGGTTTGGTCTCGGCTATCTGCTCCGTTCGGTTTAAAAGAGCCCAAATATGTGAACGCTCCTGTTGGGGAATCAGAGATAGCTACTCCTGCATGAGCTTTTTCGTAGTCAGGGCTCTCAATATGCATCCACATTACAAACTTACCGGTTTTCTCGTTATAAATAACTTTCGGACGTTCTATTACCTGCGAAGGATGAAGATCAGAATTCGGGTCATTGTCTACAGTAGACAGTACTTTGCCCTCAAATGTCCAGTCGGTCAGGTTCTTGGAGGAATAACAAGATACTCCTCCGGCTTCGGCCCGCCAGCACTCCCAAGACTTAACCCAGTCTAAGCAATAGGTGGAATCTCCTTTCAATTCACCATACCAATAATAAGTTCCTTTGTGAAAGAGGAAACCACCTCCATGAGCATTTATTTGATTGCCTTTAGTATCTTTCCATAAGCTACCGGATACTACAATACCACTTCCTTGTTTTACAGGATTTAGTTTATTTATTGTTTTGATTGTGATTGACGCATCCTGCATGCCTTCAGCAGAAACTTTCAAAGTTATTTCACCGGCAGTACCATCAGGCTGTAAAATAGCCATAGCTTTTCCTCTAAAAGTGGCGGGAGACACAGACCGGAAACTTTCCATATCCGTAGGACAAGCGTTCCCCGAGCCACGCAACACACCGTTTCCTTCAACTTTTAAGGTTACCTTTTGGTCGGCATCAGGCACTACTCTACCTTCCTTATCTACTAATTCAATAGTTATATAAGCTAAGTCGTCCCGGTCGGTACGGATCGCTTTACGGTCTGCCACCAAGCGTATTTGTGTAGGAGAACCGGTGGTTTGCAGAATGGCACACGATGACTCAATGCCTTCATAGGTGGCAACAGCTTTCAACTCACCCGATTGATAATTAACGATGAATGTAGCCGTATAATCTTTCTGAGATGAATCCTTTTCATCTAGCAGTTTTCCGTTAAGATAAAGTCTTACTTGGGGTGCACGGCTGTAGACATTCACTTTTACGGGTTTACCTTCTAAACCTTTCCAATTCCAGCTAAGAAGCTCATTCTTCCAGCCCCAATAACTTACATCTTCCACTTTCCCAGGAGCAGGCAGGGGTTGCACGGCTACGGCTATTTCCCGTTCTTTCCAAATGATATCCCTGTAATAGGATTGAGGTTTCTTCTCACCGCAAATATCAATGTCTCCACACCAGGCATTGTACCAGGGCCAGCCCATGAATTGCGGATTCCTCTCGCCTTTATTCAGTTCCATAGTATGTCCTATTCCTGCTTCACCTAAGTAATCAAGGGATGTCCAGACAAAATCACCTATAATATACGGATGCTTTTCTACCAGATTCCAATTAACAGCGGCTTCCTGTGCCACGGTTTCACTGCCGTATATCACGCGGGTGGAGTCTTTCTGATGATCGTTCTCGTATTCGTACCACATATAGTTGTAACCTGTTACATCGAGATGTTGCATGGCTTTAGCGGCATCTTCTTTCCATTTCATCTGCGGATTATCCCAATAGTCGTTGATGGCTGCTGTTACGGGGCGTGAAGGATCTAATTTTTTCACGATATTCCTTAGCCTTTCTGCAATCTTTATGCCGGCATCATCTGAGCGTTCCTGTATTTCATTTCCTATACTCCACATAATGATAGACGGATGATTCCGATCTCTCAATACCATGGAAGAAATATCCTTTTCATTCCATTCGTCAAAGAAACGATGGTAATCTTGCGGATTTTTTTCTTTTTGCCAATGATCAAAAGCCTCATCAATGACCAGCATACCTTGTTCGTCGCAGGCTCTAAGGAAAGCTTCCGCTGGTGGATTGTGTGCACATCGAACGGCATTATATCCATTAGCTTTAAGTAGTTCAACCTTACGTTCTTCCGCTCTGTCCAGAGAAGCTGCACCCAACAATCCGTTATCATGGTGCACGCATCCTCCCTTTAACTTTAGTGGTAAACCGTTCAGTTTAAATCCTTCTTTAGCACTAAAGGAAAGGGTACGGATACCAAAAGGAATAGAAATACGGTCTAATACATCTTGCCCTGAACGAATACAAATTATCGCTTCGTATAAATAAGGAGTATCAACCGACCATAACTTAGCATCCTCAACAGGCATAGAGATGGAAACTGCTTGTAGACTTTTTGCATCTATATTCACTACTTGCTCCTTTATACCTACCTCTTCGCCTTCGGAAGAAATTAGGGTGATAGTCATGATGACTTCTTTACTTTCCGCATGTTCATTCAAAACGTCCGCATCTATTGCTAACGTTGCTTTGTTTCCGGAAAGTTCTGTAGTGCGCACGGCTACCGCCCATTCATCCAAATGCACAGGATCTGTTTTCATTAACCACACATGGCGATAAATGCCGGATCCGGCATACCATCGTGAGTTCTTCCCTTCATTAACTACTTTTACGGCAATTGTATTGGTTTCGCCTGCCGGATGGCAATAAGGAGTAATATCACACCTGAATGATGAGTAACCGTAAGCATTAAAGTTCACTTTTTGTCCGTTAACCCACACTTCGGATTGGGCATACACTCCTTCGAAATAGAGTGAATGAAGTTTGTGGGCATCCTTACTACTGATGACAAATGTCTTTCTATACCAACCTTCACCACCTACAGTTTGTCCGGTAGCGAAGCCTCCGGCACTCTCTTTGGAAAAAGGGCCGATAGACATACTGTCTGATTGCGCCAAAGGTTCTACACTCCAATCATGCGGCACGTCTAGTACACGCCATGCCGAATCATCAAAATTCTCTTTCCAGACTTCTTCCATCGTGCCTCGATAGAATTTCCAATCTTGGTCTAGGTTGACCTTACGATCGAAACAGTCTGTGTTTGGGTTACATGCTGTTACAACCAACAAGCCTGCAACGGCAAATATATATCGTTTTATTAATGCTTTCAACTTCATATAACTTCCAAGTTTTCTTTAAGAAAAAAGACTACAATTAATCGTTTTGTATCTATTTGATTATAAGTTCTTTATAAATTCACTAAAAAGCGAGTGGAATTTTACTAAATCTTAGGGAACGATTTACTAAAACGTTGCCTGTTTTTTAGTAAAAAAGGACTCGAATATTTTAAGTAATTCCTATTTGTTTACATTTAGCTACAATTACCAGCTATTAAAACTTCGCATTTACCGAAAGAAGCTATATATTATCTAACTTTTCTGATTAATCGTAACGCTTGCCGCAGGAAGTCCCTGCACTTTTGCTGTTATTATAATCTTGCCGGGTAATTTACCGGAGCGTATTACCAATAAATTGCTTCCGCGCCAAGTTTTCCGTCTGTTTGCAACAAAACTCTCCACACTCATCGGATTGGCATTGCCTACTCCTTCGATGGTAGCGTCGCCTGCGATGGAGAATTCCACCAATTCTTCTGCCAGTTGGTTACGAACACCTTTACGATCTACCAACTCTACAGTTATATAACTTAAGTCATTGCCATTGGCCATAATTTCCGTTCTGTCAGCTGATAGGTTGATCTTTTCGACTTTGCCAGAACTTTCCAGTGTTGTGTCGTACGATTTTCCGTTTTTGTCGTAGCTTATTGCTTTCAGTACTCCATAAGCGTAAGAAACTTTCCAAGCTAATACATTCTTCTTGTCGGCAGTATTTGTTTGCATTCCTAAGGATTTGTCATTCAAGAAAAGCTCTACTTGCTCACAATTGGAATATACAGATACCATCAGTTCCTTTCCTTCATATCCGGGGAAATTCCAATGGTCTACTACATCAGGAAAATCCCATATACTCCAATCTGCCTTATCAGGATTCAAAGGAAAAGAAGGACTGGGGGGCGTTACAACGATATGAGATACCGGATTGTCACTCCAAAGCGTTTCACGCAAATAGGATTGCGGGCGGCGTTCTCCTGAAAGATTCAAGTCTCCGCAATTAGCATGGTTCCAAGGGAAGATACGTTTGTCAAGGGGATAGCCGCACCAACCGATACTTGCTTCGCCGATATAGTCGAAAGCAGTCCAGATAAAATCACCGATAACCCATGAATGATCTTCTACTCCTTTCCAGTATTCGTATGCTTGGGAAGCGTATGACTCTGAGGCGTATATGATGCGTTCGGGGCAGCGTTTGGCATCCGAATCATAACGGTTCAGGCAGTAATTATAGCCACAAACATCCAATGTATTCAGAAAATCATCTGTTGCATCGACTATAGAATTAACACCGGCTGTAACGGGACGGGTGGCATCAAGTGTCTTTACGTAAGCAGTCAGTTCCTTGCATATATTTACGACTTCAACTGTTTCTTTGTCTTTGATTTCATTGCCAATACTCCACATGATGACACAAGGGTGATTACGGTCACGGGCAACCATGCTGTGCATATCACTTTGCCAGCAGTCATCAAAATAGTCTCCATAGTCACCTTTGTAATGACCGTGACGCCACATATCAAATGCTTCATCAATGACCAACATACCCAAACGGTCGCAGGCATTAAGCAGAGCTGTTGATGGGGGATTATGTGACAAGCGCAAAGCATTAAAGCCAGCTGCTTTCAACAATTCAATCTTTCTTTCTTCAGCACGGTCAAAAGCTTTTGAGCCTAAAAGACCGTTATCATGGTGAATACATCCACCTTTGAGTTTCATGGTCTTTCCATTCAATTGAAAACCTTTTTCAGCACTGAAAGCAATATCGCGTACACCTATTGAAATCGATTCTTCGTCTATAATCTTACTATCTTGCATCAGTCGGTTCACTACTTTATATAAATAGGGCCTATCAACAGACCATAATTGTGGTGAAGAGATTTCCAATGTTTGTTCAGTTTTTACCTTCTCAGTACCATTCAATGTAATTTGTTGTTCCTTCTGAACTACTGTACGGTTATCTTTATCTAAAATTTGTGTGTGTATTAAAAGTTCTCCTGTTAACTTTTCCTTATTAATCAAACTATTTTGTATTTGCACTTCTGCTTTGTCTTCTGAAACAACGGGAGTCGTGACAAATGTACCCCAGTTCTCGAAATGCAATGGACTAGTTATCTTTAGGAGAGTATGTCTGTAAATTCCAGAACCAGTATACCAGCGGCTATTCATTCCTTCATTCTTTACGCGAACAGCAATCAAGTTTTCTTCGCCAAAGCGTACGTTATTTGTTATATCCACTTCAAAGGCTGTATAGCCATAAACATGCTTGGCTACATGATTACCATTCACCCAAATGTCAGCATTCATATAGATGCCATCGAAAGCAACAAATATACATTTTCCCTTTTCTGCTTCGTCCATATAGAAATACTTTCTATACCATCCTGTTCCACCAACAGTAAAGCCTCCCGAGACCTCGGTAACCGCATTGGCATCAAAAGGAGAATCTGTTCCGGGAATATTTTCAATGCTCCAGTCGTGGGGAAGATTCAGTTTACGCCATTGCGAATCGTCTAAACCCGTTCCTTCTCCTTCTGCTATATCACCACGATGAAACAACCAGTCTTCATCAAAAGATTGTTCACGAAGCGTAGTTGCTTTTTCATTGCAACTTACCAATCCCAATATCAGTAACCCAAATAGCAGGCTGTATATACTTTTCATAATTTCATTTTTAGCAAAATAAAGGCCGACTTTCAGACAAGATTTTCTTCCGGTCAGCCTTTATCTGGAATATATTTTAATTATTTACCACCCCATTCAGGTGCTTGAACCAAGGCTCTGTTATTATCTAATTCCTTCTGTGGAATAGGCCATACATATCCTCTGGATGAATCGAAGATATGAGAACCTGCACCGCCATCTGCACGACATCTTGCGTAAGCCTGCTCCATTTCTTTCCAACGCATCAAATCAAAGTATCTGCATCCTTCCAAAGCCAATTCAACTCTTCTTTCGTGCTTGACTACATTAAGTAACTCATCGTAAGAGAGATTTGTCCCTTCCGCATCTTTCACTTTCGGCATCATAACATCTGCACGTTGACGAACTTGGTCTACTAACGACATAATTTCATCTTTATCTGTATTCTGTTTAGCCAATGCCTCAGCACGCATCAACAATATATCAGCATAGCGAATGACATACATATCTTGATTATCGGGTCCCCAGGTTGTCGGTTGATTCTGATACTTACGCATGAACATTTGGAACGGGCTATTCCAAGTCCACCAAGCATCACTTACTTTTCCTTGATAAGAATCACCGTTCTTTGTCATTAAAGTATACGTTAAGCGTGGGTCGCGAGTAGAATCATCGTTAGGGTCATAAAGACCGGAAGCTGTAATAGGCTTTCCATCTTTACAGTAGAAATCATTAGCTAAGTTCGGATAAGGCAATTGCCACTCCATCGGATAGCCATAGTTATAAGTCAAGAAACCTCCTTCACCATTTGATTGATCGGTATTCTTAAAGCGAATAGCGAAAACAATTTCCTTGCTAGCACAGCCTGCTTCTGAAAACAGAGTACTGTAATTAGGATCTATCTCATATTGGTTCAATCCAATAACTTGCTGGGCAGCCTCAGCAGCCTCTTTATACATCTCGTTGTATAAGTAAACACGAGTCAGTAATCCCAATGCAGCACCTCTGGTAGCACGGCCTCTATCGGCAGAGACTGGCAGCATACCTTCAGCTGTAATGTCTTTCAAATCTTTGATAATATCATTTATAATGTCTATTTTTTGCGACTTGGGCACTTGGCTCGTTTCAGTAGTCAATACATTGAATACTTTAGGAACATCGCGGAACAAACTGGTTAAATGATTATAGAACAAAGCTCTGATAAACTTAGCTTCACAAAGAATGGTGGTACCCGCTTCTTTACTTATTTTATTAGCTTCAAGCATTTGCGGAACTTTCTCGATGACATTGTTGCATCGTGCAATACCTGCATAAGAGGCATTCCATACTCCTTCGGCAACAGATGAAGTAGGACTCATGGTATTAGTTGTAATTACATCGGGACCTACCCAAGGAATCCAAGCAAAGTAACCATTATCTGTTGCAAATTCCAATTCGCGTAAACTACAAGTCTTTCCACCCGGCCAGCAAAATCCAAGGCTACCTTCACTCTGCAAGGCATCGTAACAACCTACCAACGCTTTGGTTGCATCGGCTTCTGTATTCCAAAAATTACCATTAGACAATTCAGACAAAGATTCGCGGTCCAAGAAGTCTGAACAAGAAAAGAGGGAAAAGCCTAATGACAGAATAATTAGATGATATATCTTTTTCATAATCTTCTTTATTTAAAATTATAATGTAATATTTAAACCGACCGAGAAGGTCTTGGCATTGGGATAAGCATGACCACGGGTATCGCTACCATACTTTTCAGGATCGTAATCGTCAATGCCGGTGATGGTAAAGAGATTCTGTGCCGAAACATATATTCTGAGACGCTCCAGTCTAGCTTTACGAATCCACTCCGATTTAAAAGAATAGCCTAATTCAATATTTTTTAAACGCAGATAAGAAGCGTCTTTCAACCAGAATGAAGAAGGTTGACTATTATAGTCACCATTACCCAAACGAGGGAAATTTCCATTAGGATTAGCTTTCTCGGAATAGCGGTCCAGGAAGATGGTAGTAACATTGCCCGAAATAGTAGGATAATCCATTACAACACGGTCTACACCGGCTACACCTTGGAAGAAAGCAGAAAAATCAAAACCTTTGTATCCGGCATTCAAGCCAAAGCCATAAGTAAAGTCGGGAAATGGATTTCCAATCACTGTACGGTCGTAAGTATCAATAACTCCATCAGGCTTACCGTCAGCACCACTGATGTCTTTATAGCGAATATCACCCAACTTCAGGCCACCACCACCGAGTATGCTTTTTTCGTTAGCTTCGTCCACCTCAGCTTGTGTACGATATAAACCGTCGGCTACATAACCGTAGTATGAATTAATAGGATGTCCTTCCAAATTGATAGACCAATCGCTAATCCAGGATTCCTTACCATGCAAATCCAGGATTTCATTTTTCACCTTACTGAGGTTGATGTTCGCACCGAATTTCCAGTCACCCCATTGGTCATTATAACCTAATGCCAGTTCCCAGCCTTCGTTCTTTATGGATGCAGCATTTACATAAGGTTCGGTAGAGATACCCACAATTCCCGGAATAGGCAATTGTAGCAAAATATCAGAAGTCTTTTTATAGAAATAATCGGCAGTAAAGGTAATCTTGTTATTTAAGAAAGCGGCGTCGATACCTATATCTGTAGTGGCAGTGGTTTCCCATTTAATATCAGGATTGGCTAAGGAAGAGATAGCTACACCCGAAACTTTTTTATCACCCCATACATAGTTATTGCCCAAACCAATATATTGTGCAAACGGATAGTAACCTATTTCCTGATTACCCAGTTTACCCCAGCTACCTCTCAACTTCAATTGATTGATAAAATTAACGTTCTTCATGAAATCTTCTTGAGCAATATTCCAACCTACAGATACTGAGGGAAAATAACCAGTACGATTCTTCTTTGGTATTCTGGAAGACTCATCACGACGAAGGTTGAATTCTGCTAAGTAACGATCCTTGTAATTGTAGTTCACACGACCGAAGAATGATCTTAAAGCAGCCTCAGCAGCATTTCCTTTCGCAGAAGTGCTTAAAGCTCCATTCAGTACAGAAAGATTATTACTAGGAAGATCTTCACCGGATGCGGTTGTTGAACGGAAATCATTGTATTGGTTGGATTGTCCTAGTAAAAAGTTGAAAGCATGACCATTTACAGCAAAATGATAGGTAATAAGATTCTCGTTGATCCATTGAGTTTCGGTGTAGTAAGCATCAGTCATATAATTCTTTCCACTACCACCTACGGGCTTACCATAAGAGTCGGTCGGAATATATGCCGGATCAAAACCTACACTGTTCCATTGGTTATACTGATAAGCGAAACTTGTCTTGATAGAAAGGTTTTTAATCGGTTCTATCTCCAGGAATGCCTTACCGTCAAAACGACTGTGTTTTGTTTTAGAAGTTACAGAAGTAGCGTAAGCTGGATTTTTGATAGGCTGCATTTTATCGTTACCATCTACGAAGCCCCATTCACCATTATTATATTGATAAGGTACCGAAGGACGGGAATGCCACTTCATCTGTTCGAATACATAGTAAGTACCAATGGTAGGTTCTTCTACTTCTTCATGATTTCCCGCAACGTTTAATCCTAGAGTAATCATGTCAATAAACTTGCTATCCGCATTCAGACGGAAATTAAAACGGTCGGTACTTGTACCTTTCATAATACCATCTTGACCTACATATCCTATAGAGCCCATGTAATGTGAGTTTTCATTCCCACCCGACATAGACAAATGGTGAGTTTGGATAGGTGCTGATTGGAAAAGTTTATCAGACCATCTGGTGTTGGCAAATAAATTAGGTTTGGATCCGTCTTTCATTTGCTGAATCATTTCGGGAGTATAGTTCGTTGATGGATCTCCCATAGCCTCATTCTGTTCATTATAGAGAGTTGCCCAATCCCATGAATTGATATAAGTAGGTAGAATAGTTGCCTTCTGAATACCATAAGAACCACTATAAGATAATGTCTTCTTATCCGCATTACCGCGTTTAGTTGTAATAAGGACAACGCCATTAGCAGCACGAACTCCATAAATAGAAGCCGAGGCGGCATCTTTTAAAACAGATATGTTTTCAATATCATTGGGAGCAATGCTACTTAGACTTCCCTCAACGCCATCAATTAATACCATCGGATTGCTGTCACCAAATGTATTTATACCACGAATACGGATTTCAACATCTCCTTCAACACCGGGTTGTGCCGAAAAGGAACTAACCGTAACACCACTCATTCGTCCTTGCAGCAAGCTTGATGTATTAGATGCAGGAATATCTTTAATATCATTCACTTTTACGGAAGCTACGGCTCCTGTAAGATTTGCTTTTTTCTGCGTACCGTAAGCTACCACCACAACTTCGTCTATCAATTCCGAACTTTCTTTCAGAATAATATTAACCTGTTGATTTGCCCGAGTCACTTTCACTGTTTGTGATTCATAACCTATATAAGAGATTATGAGATTCTGACCTACTGAGGCCTGAATAGAGAAGTGTCCGTCTACATTTGTAATCAGACCATTCGTGGTTCCTTCTACCATAACAGAAGCACCGATGATTGCTTCACCGGCAGCATCTTTCACCGAACCTTTTACAGTTGAGGTTTGTTGAGTGATGGCTGATGCAGACAATCCGGAATCTTTTTCTGTTGATGCATAGGAGAGAGTTACTCCACCAAGAAATAGCAATCCGAAGATGATTCGTTTTTGCAAAGCATGTTGTTTATTCATAATATTGAATTTAATAGTTATCGATACAAAAGTCTATGTTTAATGGCAAACAGGATAACACAAGAATGCAAATGAATAACAAATTCCTATATTCAGTACAGAAAACAGGAATTTGTTATCAATCGGTACGATTTTTCTATTTTTAATTGGCTATGCAAGACAGAGAACAAGCTATTTTTTCTACTTTTGACTTTAGAATTATACCTATAATACTATGGCAAACTTAAATTGGCTTTTTAACTTTTTCCTGTTACTTTTCTTATATGGATGTGGCTTTCCCAGTACTAAACAAGATGATAAAGTACTGCTCATTTTAGATACGGACTTAGGTCCCGACTATGATGATGTAGGAGCAATGGCAGTAATGCATGCGCTAGCAGATAGCGGATATGTGGATATACTGGCTACCGTATCTTCTAATAAATCGGAATTGACCGTTCCCTGCATTGAAGTTATCAACACTTTCTTTAATCGTCCCAATATCTCTTTAGGAGTAGCTAAAAGCAAAAATGCCGTAACATTGGAGTGCCCGCATGAAAGAAAATGGACCGAAGACTTGCCTCAAAAGTATACTCATCGAACAGCAAAATCTTCCGATGCACCCGATGCAGTCAAAATATACCGTTCTGCTCTGTGTACACAACCCGACAGCAGTGTTACTATCTGTACGATTGGCGCTTTCTCTAATTTGAAAGAACTACTACAATCAAAAGGAGATGAAGTTTCAGCTGAAACAGGAACTGAACTTGTAAGAAGAAAAGTGAAACGATTGGTATCTATGGCAGGTATGTTTCCTGAAGGACGGGAGTATAATATTTATTGTGATGCTTCCTCTTCTTCATTTGTCGCAGAGCATTGGCCTACAGAAATAGTTTTTTGTGGATTTGAGATTGGCTATAATATTATAACCGGTCGTTCAGTAAGTCAAATGCCGGTAGAAAATAATCCTATAAAAGATGTATTTGCCTTAAGTATGTCACAAGGTGAGCCACAGGGTAGATGGAGCTGGGATCAAGCAACTGTTTGGGTGGCAATCAAGGGGATTACACCTTATTATATAGGCGAGCATGGCACCATTTCCATAGATTCTACAGGTAATAACACTTGGGAGGCGGCGAAAGCAGGAAAGCATATTCGCTTAATAGAATCATGTCCGGCAAAGGATATGGAAGTTCTCCTTGAAAAATATATGATGCATTGCCCTAAATACTAAGATTATGAGAAAATATTTACTCGTTTTATTCTGCTTTAGTTTTACCTATATCGCTAATGCCCAAAAACTACTGCACTATGATTTGGCAGATGGATTGTCAAGTTCTGAAATCACATCTATTTGTGAGAATGACCATTATATGTGGATTGCTACCGAAGATGGTCTTAACCGTTTTGATGGACACCGTTTCAAAGTCTATAAATCAGGAAAGAACACAGTTAATAGTTTAAAGAACAACAATATAGAAACACTATTCCTTGACTCAAAAGGATTACTTTGGATTGGTTTCAAAACGGGAGGAGTAGATATATACAACCCACGTACAGATCAATTTGTACACTTAAGCGAATGGACCTCCGAACCAATTCCTAATCGAATAATCTCAATATTTGAAGACTCAGCACATAACATATGGTTGGGGAGTTGGGAAGAAGGTGTCTGTAAGTTGACCCCTGAAAACGAAGAAAGGACTCGTTTTAAAGTAGAGCGAAGTCATTGGAAAACCATCGTATCCAGTTTTGTAGAAAAGCCCGAAGGATATATATGGGTAAGTACCTATACCGGACTTATCATGTATGATTCTCGAAAGGACGAATGGACAGGCATAGGTTCCAAAGATCAAACAATCACTGAAATACATGATACAGGAGAAAAAAACACACTCTATTATTCTTCATGGGACAATGCACTCTATGAGTTAATTTGGACCAATCATCCCGAGAAAGCTCAAACCATCAGGTTACATAATAGCAATGTACCTATATATCGTATAGAAGGCGAAGAAAATAAGCTCTTAATTGGTACTTGGGGAGAGGGATTGAAAGTCTATGACAAGAAAGAACGGAAGATATATCCGTTGCCAGGTACCGAATATTTAGGCACCACTTTTATCAATGCTATTTATAAAGATAGCCTTGATAATACTTGGATAGGCTCATACGGGAAAGGACTTTATAAATACTCACCTACGGATCAAGGGATTAATCAGCTGCTTTCCATCCAAAAAGCTCATTCGCCTATTACCTCAATAGCCTTATTACATGATAAAATTCTATTAGGAACTTTGGGAGATGGTATGTATCATTACGATATGCGAACATCAGTTGAGAAAGAATGCTATAAGAGTAATGACAAGTTCAAAGACCATATTCTGTCCATCAGTCAGGATGATAATATTACTTTAGTAGGACATGACGGAATAGGTTTACTATATTCTTTTCAAGATAATCAGAACCAAAAAACTCAGTGGAAAGAATTTGTAGCAAATAATGAGTTGGAAAAGATCACTGCCTTCCATATAAGTAATGCTAAGGTATGGATTGGTACTAAACAAAACGGATTGATGTCTGTATGTCTGGATAGAGAGAATCGACAGATAAAGAATTATGTTCATTATGATTCTTTTAGTCGGGACAGGATAAATGCTATCATTCCTTATCAAGATAACCAGTTGTTTATAGCCTCGCACAACGGCCTCTCTATTTTTAATGCTTCCGATCAGGTTACATTGAAAGATAAAGTGATAGATAACGAGATAGTATATTCCATCATAGAAGATAAAAGAAATAAATGTTGGTGGATAGGGACTTCAAATAACCTATTAAGAATGGAGCTGCGCAGCGACTCCTTACAAGTATCTACAGCATTTCCTACCTATCCACTACCGCAAGGAGCTATCAAATCATTGCTTCTTGATGCTAATGATAATCTTTGGTTCTTTATTGGAGAAAAGATGTTTTGCTACGTTAGTAGCGAACAACGAATCTGTGAACCTAATATCAGTTATTGGGGAAACTCTTCTATTCTTTCGGCTGAAAAATTCATGTATGGGGGCAAAGAATATATTCTGTTTGGTAATACAGAACAATTGATGACGGTAGATGTGGAGAAAGCTTTGCAGCAATTTGATAAAACGAAACTCTTACTCACTGATTTAGAAATAAATCATAAGAAAATACACGTTGGAGATACAATAGACAACCGGGTTATTTTAAAAGAAAACACAGAATATATCCCTTCAATCACTTTATCCTATACTTCTAAATGGATATCTTTGTCTTTTACAGAAATAGGTGAAGCCAACTACCGCAACCGATACTTGTATCGAATGAAAGGGTTCACCGATACTTGGCAATATCTTGATATATCCGTTCCATTGACTTTTTCACAACTCAATCCTGGCACGTATACACTGGAATTGATGAAGTATAGCGAAGAAGCGGGTAATAAACCTTGTTGGTCCATGTCTATCATAGTAACTCCTCCTTGGTGGCAAACATCATTATTTTATTTTTTTCTGTTCTTAATCATTCTATTGAACATTGCAATGCTTATATACATAATCATCCGACATTACAGGAAAAAGAGCATACAGAAGATTCAAGAAATGGAAAACCGGCAGAAAGAAGAATTATTGAAGGAAAAAGAAAGTTTCTTTGAGAGTCTGGGGCATGACTTGATTACTCCGCTATCTCTCATCCTCGCACCGGCAAATGACATGTTGCGTGAAACCAAAGAGGATGATATCCAACATGAAAGGTTAAGCATTATCACAAAGAATGCTACCTTCTTATCTGATCTGTTTACTACTATACTTGACTTTAAACGAGTGGAGTTCTCGGAAGTAAAGATTAATAATAGGATGGTAGAAATTGTTTCGTTCTGCCGTATCATTGTTAATGCATTCAATTATTTATCGCATTCCAAAAACATTCAGCTTTCTTATCAGGCAAATGTACCCTCTACCTATATATCAATAGATAGTGTTAAGTTTGAACGGGTGCTCTATAATCTGTTGAGCAATGCCATCAAATACACTCCAGACAACGGAAGTGTTTCTGTAGTATTGGAGTATGCAGAAGAACAGTTGTCTGTTTTTGTAAAAGATACTGGACCTGGTATCAATCAACTATATCAGGCCAATGTATTCAATAAATTCTACCGTGAACCACAGTACAATCAAGAAAACACCCCTAACGGACTAGGGATAGGACTTTATGTCGTAAAGAAGTTCGTTTCGATCATGAACGGTGAGGTTACTATTGACTCACAACCTGGGCAGGGTACTACTTTTTGCATCAAGTTACCGCTGGAAAAGGCTGAACAAGCAGAACTGATGATTACAGAGCTTAAAACGCCTACCACCAATATAGAAAATAGTGCTACCATTCTGTTGGTAGAAGATAATGAACAAATATTGAAGTATCTTTCGGGAAAGCTGGCTGACTATTTCAGTGTAGTAACAGCTACCAATGGCGAAGAAGCATTGAAATGCGTCGATGAATATCTTCCCGAAATAGTTATATCTGATATCATGATGCCCGGAATGGATGGCTTAACGCTTTGCCGCCGGATAAAGGAGAACTCTCTCTATGCTGATATATTTGTAATCTTACTGACTGCCAAGACTTCCTCTGAAGATGAGCGGAGGGGCTACAAAGAGGGAGTCGATATTTACATCAAAAAGCCTTTTGACACAGAGGCCTTGATTAATCAAATCATGAATATTCTGAATACACGTCAAAGGAGAAAGGAATTACTACTGAAAAGCTTAATTGCCAAAGATAGTGATGATATTGAATTTAACTCCAAAGAAGTATTTTTGCAACAAGCTATGAAGGTGATTGAAGAGAATCTGGAAAAAGCAGACTTCAATATCGAAGAATTTTCTGTAGCAATGAATATTAGCAAGACTGTTCTTCACAAGAAGTTCAAGATGCTTATCGGGCAGTCTCCCAACCAGTTTATACGGGCTATCAGACTTCGCAAAGCCTCAGAATTACTAATTAAGAGCGATCTGTCCGTCGCAGAAATTGCTTATCTGACGGGGTTTAATCAGGCTCATTATTTCATTAAGTGCTTTAAAGAAGTATACAATGAAACACCTAAAAACTTTAGAGACTTGAAAAAACAAAATAATAACTAACCTGAATTCGACATAAGCAATGATCATTACTGAATGATATTAAATTAAATGAGAATGGCACATCGTTGTGCTTATCTAAAAAAGTTGCCACCGGGAAGGATGGGATTCCCCGGTGTCGGAGGCAGTGTTCCTCGGTGCCGAACCCCTCGTTCCCCGGTGCCGGAGAAATGCACTCTTCAGAAGGTATTCCGGGCAGGTTCAAATTCTTTCCCGTTATACACACTTATCTCAAGCTTAGATTTAAAAAAGGGATGTCTGAAATGAATTCATAGACACCCCTTTTGTTTGTTACTACTATTTCTTAACGAGGGTATTCTACCTCATACAAATTCAGTCTACAATATTGACTATTTCCATCTACAGTGGTGCAGCTAATTTCTAAAGGTTGGTTACCCTTTACGTCATCTGCTAAAATTTCGGCAACAGCCCATGACAGACCGCACCAAATCATCTTATCATGTGATTTCATTATTGGAAGTAAGCGTTTGCCTTGTCGTACTTCTATATTAAAAAAACGGCCCATTTTTATTCCCGATGGTGGAGCACCTCCCCATGAGCGAAATGCTTTTCCCTGTTCGTCTAACTGCTGAAATAATATACGCACCGTCTTTCCTGCTGAAGGGGTGTAATGGGCTTGCAAAGTATGTTCATCTTTCTTTTGGACATTGATTTCTACTTGCTGGATGGTTTCTGGTATGATAATGTCTTTTTCAATACCCAAGTCATAGGGGGAAGTATTGAATTTGCCAAAACCGATAACTGCCATTTGTTCCGGTCCTAATTCTATACTATCTCCTTTTAAAACGGGTATATAACCATTATCTCTGAAAAGGATCCGTCCTTCTCCTATAGCTTCCGGCAGGATAAATTTGGCTTTACTTTGTGAGGCATTGACTATTGTATAAAGATTGCCTCCATCGGTAGAAGCCATATATCCGTATGGCAACGCTTTACCCGGTATAGAACCAAATGCGGAAATGCGTCCGTATTGCTGTACATTCAAGTATAGCCGTTGTACTTTGCTCATCCAGCGGACCTCTTCGTCACTTAGCAAATCAATGTTTCCATGACATACATTCAGCCAACCGCCACGTGCCATAGTCAAAATCATCATTCCTTTCCAAGCATTCAATGCTCTGTTATAACAAGTACCTGTGGTGCCAATCATGAAGGCGCAATTGTCTATGCGTTGAATAGGAAGTCCATTAAATAAATATTGGAAAGTCATGTGATCTGAATACAAATCTTGCGAACGCCAAAAGTTCATCATAGGAACATCCGATAATCGGGGATCACCGCAATACATCGTATCAAATATTTCCAGCCAACGCAGGTCTACAGTCTTGTGAAATGGCGTAACTGTATTTTCCATATCCCCTCCAAATCCATTATATCCGATGAAAAGTACATCCGGATTCTTATAACGAAATTCCTTGATGGCTAATATAAATGCATTTCGGTTCTGTTCCTCTATCTCAGAAGGTAACATAGTACATTTGACCTCAGGTGTTGCTGCATCAAAGTAGGCAAAATCAAATTTAAACATCTTAATGCCCATATCGGCATACATTTGCAACGTTTCCATCAAGTGAGACAGATACCCACCTCTGAATAAGCATAATGTAGTTCTCTCTTCTGATACAGAACCTTCCCATTCGGGAATAGGTTTCATCGTGGTTGCCGGGCCTCCTATACGCAACAGGTTGGTGGAGAACCATAATCCAGGTTTGATATCTTCTTTTTTGCAAGCTTCTAACCAACGTTTAGGACCTTCGGGCCAACGATCCGACCGCCACTTGCGATACCCTTCGTTTACATCGAACCAGAAAGCATCCATCATATAATAATCTACTTGTACACCTAAGTTCTTCAAGCGTACAATGTGCTCCAACTCTTTCATAGCCAATGCTTCGTCCAATGGTATATTATCAGACAATTCATCATAAGCAGACCAGTTGTTGTAAACAAACAATGGTTTATCAAGCCGTGCGGCTTTGTTTTTATTCCATGCACTAAATTCATTCTGTGCCAAACAAAGGGAGAACGTACATAGCCATAGTAGTAATACACTGATTATACATTTCTTATAAAACATATTTTTTTTGCTTTTTAACGGTTTTCTATTAAAAGTGAAATACTTTATTCCGGTTGCGAGGGCATGACTTCAAATACCAGCTTTTTATCGCCTACTTGTACAACGAATTCTCCATCTTCCAGAAAGCGGTGTCCCGTTGCGTCTGCATAACTCAGATCACGCACAGGATCTATCTCAAATAGGAAGACTTTGCTCTCACCTGCTTCTAATGACTGTTTCTCAAAGAACTTGAGTTCTTTTATCGGACGAGAAACTGAGCAAACCGGATCAGAAATATACCATAACACCGTTTCCTTTCCCGCCACCTTTCCGGTATTGGTCACAGTAACTTCAGCAGAAATCCTTTCTCCCTTGTTTATTTTTCGGGATGAAAGCTTCGCATTGGAGTAAGTAAATGTAGTATAACTCAATCCATAACCGAAAGGATACATAGGTTCGGTCGAGATATCTTGATAGTCTCCCATAGCATCAAACGGACGGGCAGGTTGTCGCATATTATAATAGATAGGGATCTGCCCCGTAGACCGTGGAAAAGTAATGGATAGTTTCCCCGAAGGATTCACCTCACCTGCCAGAATCTTTGCTAACGGAGTACCTCCTGCAATACCTGGCTGCCACATCTCAATGATTGCATTGACCTGTGGCTCCAATCGGGATAGATCAAGCGGACGACCATTGGAAAGAAGCAGTACAATTGGCTTGTTCGCCCGCTTTAGCTGTAGGAGCAGTTTCTCTTGAATAGCCGGCAAAGCTATAGTAGAGCGTGAAGCATTCTCCCCACTCCACTGCTTGGACTCTCCCAGACACACGACTATCAGATCGGCTGCTTTGCCTGTTTGTAAAGCAGTAGAAAAACCAGACTCATTTTCTCCATCTAATGCACATCCCTGCGTATAACTCAGTTGAATTTTAGCCCCGAATACTTTCTGCATCCCTTCATATATCGTTTCCACATCTTCTTCCTGACCCTTGAAAGCCCAAGCTCCCAATAGATTGGATTTATCCTTCGCCAAGGGGCCTATCACCGCAATCTTCCTGACTGTTGAAGAAAGAGGCAACAGATTATTATTATTCTTCAATAATACCATTGATTCTTCTGACAAACCAGCCGCTAAAGTAACATCTTCATTTTGTAGATAACGGTCTGATTCATTTAACTCTTTTGTATAAGGTTCATCAAACAATCCTAAACGAAACTTTAACCGAAGTATGCGGACAACAGCATCATCTACATGTGCAATTGAAATTCTCTTCTCTGCAATAAGCTGTTCTAAATACTCATAATATAAATTATCGCGCATATCCATTTCTACTCCTGCCTGAAAAGCCTTGTAAGCAGCATCTTTCTTATCTTTGGCCACTCCTTGGTAAATCAATTGTTCAATAGCATTCCAATCCGATACAACGAAGCCATCAAACTGCCACTTCTTTTTCAAAATATCAGTCAATATATATTGATTTGCAGTGGCAGGTATACCACTTATATCATTAAAAGCACTCATTAGGGTGACCGCACCTGCTCTTACACATGCTTCATAGGGTGGTAAATAGGTTTCCCACAGAGTCTGAGCCGATATATCTGTATATCTGTAGTCGCGACCACCTTCGGATGCCCCATAGCCAACAAAGTGTTTTAGACAAGCAGCTATGGAATAAGGATCAGACAAGTTTTTACCCTGATATCCTTTCACTGATGCTACTCCCAAAATAGCATTCAGATAGGGGTCTTCTCCATAACATTCGGAGATACGTCCCCAACGAGGATCTCTAGCCACATCAATCATTGGAGAGAATGTCCAGTCAATGCCCGATAACACAGCTTCTTTGGCAGCTATTCGGCAAGCTTGAGTCACTAATTCAGGATTAAAACTACAAGCCTGAGCCAACGAGATAGGGTATACAGTACGTAATCCATGGATCACATCAAACCCGAAAAGAATAGGTATTCCAAGACGGGATTCCTCCATTGCTTTCCGCTGAATCTGATTGCGTAATTTGGGATCAGTATGAAGATAAATTAATGAACCTATATCTGCAGGCAGGTTCTTCACTTCCGTGCCAATATTATTAGGATTATCATTTTCTCCAAATGTATATTGGTTTAGTTGAAGTATCTTTTCATGTAAAGTCATCCGTTCTAACAGATCATTTACTCTAACTTCAATCGGTTGCTTCGCATCTTTGTAAATCAACTTCTGTCCCTGAATAACTAAGCAAGGATACAATGCTGATAACAATAAAATCAATAGTTTTTGCATAGTACTTCTATTTATGAATTTCAATCAATGGCAAATTTAGGTCTATAAATTATAACGAAATAACATAAAGCCACTTGATAATAACACAATACTCCACTGTAGGCTTATTACTACTATAATTCTAATACTAACCTCCTATTTTCACGATTAATACAGCCAATAACAAAGACTCTCCACTTGTAAAAAAAATAATTCCTTTTTTTCTGCAACATAATAGTATTTCTAATTGTTATAATTACGGAAATCAACCAATTACGAACAATCAAATAAGCAGTATCATGAACAAGATTCTTTAAAGTAAAGTCTATACTATGCCTTAATGAGCCTGTTATTCAGTCTCAACAATTATACATCAACCAAAAAGTCGCAATTTTAACTGCATTATTATATGACAACTATATTTATTTTAACAGCACTGACTATACTATTATTCATCACCACAGTGTCCTTGTACACACTCTATAGTCGCTTAAAACATCAATGGAATAATTCAAATGAGAAAGTTGAATTGATTGCTATCCGTAAGAAATTGGAACTAGCAATTGGTGCAGCAGACATCTCTATTTGGTCCTACAATTGCGAAGAACAAATATTTAATGCATTATATGGAAAATTAAGATCGCAGACCAGCGTTAAATACAGCAGGTTACTGAAATTGATTATTGAACCGTATCGTACTAATTTTGAAGTTGCCCTTTCCCGCCTTAGTAATAATCTATCGCAGAAAGAAGTTTGTGTCTGCAAGATACATGATAAAGAAAGTAACTCAGACATGTATTTCGAAACTCAAATGACAGTATCCGAATATAGTGATGACAATACTGTTAAAAGTATTGTAGGCACCCTCAAAGACGTAACTCATCAATATCTGCATAATGAAGAACTTGAGAACAAAGACAAAAAAGTAAAACTTGCCATCCAGACCAGTGGTTTGGTACAGTGGGAATATGATAATATCACCCATCTGTTCAATTCAAGCAATGAGCATATCAAAGGCTCAGAAAGCATACTTACTTCCGAAGATTACTTCAATGCCGTTCATCCTGATGATAAAGAGCGGGTAAAAGACATTATCGACACTATGAATGAAGGCCGTGATGAAACACTCTTGTTCCATAAGCGCCTGAGATATTCTGATAATGACAATTGGCATTATACTACGGTATACGGTACTCCTTTTGAAAAAGATCAGAACGGGAAAGTTATCAAGTACATCGGTTTCCGCCGCGACGACACCGAGTGGAAAAACATCAACGAACGTCTGGAAGAAGAAAAGATGAAAGCCCAGGAAGCTGACAAACTTAAATCGGCATTCCTTGCCAATATGAGCCATGAAATCCGTACACCACTCAATGCTATTGTGGGATTCTCACAGCTATTGATGACCACCAATGATCAGGAAGAACGGGATGAATTTGCCCAAATCATCAACGTAAACAATGATTTGCTTTTAAGATTAATCAACGATATTCTCGACCTCTCAAAGTTAGAGTCGGGTATGATGGAACTGAAGCGTGAAACCTTTGACTTGGCTTCTTTCTTCGATGATTTTGCAACTTCAATGAAGCAGCGCATCACCAATCCGGATGTCGAATTCCGTATCGTAAATCCTTACCGCAAATGTATCGTGCATCTGGACAAGAACCGTTTGGCACAGATATTAACCAACTTTGCCACCAATGCCATCAAATACACCCCGAAAGGATACATCAAAATAGGATATGAATATATGGACAAAGGGCTCCGTCTTTATGTGGAAGATACCGGTATCGGCATTCCCAAAGAGAAGCAACACCTCATCTTCCAACGTTTCGAAAAATTGGATGATTTTGCCCAAGGTACCGGTTTAGGTCTTTCTATTTGCAAAGCCATCTCCGATGCTGTAGGAGGACGCATAGGTTTCGAATCAGAATATGGGAGAGGCTCCACCTTTTGGGCTTGGAATGGTTGTGAAGCGGAGATAGAGCTGAAGGAAGCAGAAATGGTGGCACCGGCCATTCTGTCCATTCCTCTAACATTATCCAAATCGTCCAGCACGGATCATGATTTTCTTAAAGATCAGTATATATTAGTTGCAGAAGACAAAGACAGCAATTACCTATTACTGAAATCTTTGTTGAAAAATGCACATATAGACCGAGCAATCAATGGAATCGAAGCAGTAGAAATGGCAAGAATGAATCCTTACTCACTGATTCTTATGGACATACGTATGCCTCGTATGGATGGACTGGAAGCCACTCGCAGAATACGTATCTTCGACAAAGACATCCCTATTATTGCCGTTACAGCTAATGCCTTCAATTCCGACCGAGTGAATGCCTTGGAAGCAGGCTGCAATGAATATCTTACTAAGCCTGTCAAGAAACAGGAGTTACTTAGCATAGTGGAAAGTACGATGTATAACCACGCATATTTATAATTAACACACCTAGAAATGAAGAATTAGGCAATGCAACGGTATTGTATTCCTAATTCTTCATTTATCATTCTTAATTCTTAATTATTTCGAGTATCTTTGTGACGTTTTTTAAATCATAAGGATACATAAGAATGGGAAAAGAAAAGATTATACTTACAGGCGACCGCCCTACCGGACGCTTGCACATCGGACACTACGTAGGATCGTTAAGAAGAAGAGTTGAACTACAAAACTCCGGATTATTCGATAAGATTTTTGTTTTTATTGCGGACGCACAGGCTCTGACAGACAATGTAGACAACCCCGAAAAAGTGCGCCAAAATGTAATTGAAGTTGCATTGGACTATATGGCTGTAGGCTTAGACCCTACCAAATCCACTATTTTCATTCAATCGCAAATAGCAGAACTCTGCGAACTCACCTTCTATTATATGAATATGGTGACCGTATCTCGTCTGCAACGTAACCCAACAGTTAAGACTGAGATACAGATGCGCAACTTCGAAGCAAGCATCCCAGTAGGTTTCTTCACCTATCCCATCAGTCAGACGGCAGATATAACTGCGTTTAAAGCAACTACTGTTCCCGTAGGAGAAGATCAAGAACCGATGCTGGAACAGGCACGTGAGATCGTCCGTCGTTTTAACTTCATATACGGCGAAACATTGGTTGAACCGGAAATCCTGTTACCGGACAATGCAGCATGTCTGCGTTTGCCGGGAACCGACGGAAAAGCCAAGATGAGTAAATCATTGGGTAATTGCATTTATCTCTCCGACACTGCCGACGAAGTACAGAAGAAAGTGAAGAGTATGTATACCGATCCTGACCATCTGCGTGTACAAGACCCGGGTAAACTTGAAGGTAACACTGTATTCACTTACTTGGATGCTTTCTGCCGTCCAGAACATTTTGGACTTTACCTGCCCGATTATCCGAATCTGGAAGAGTTGAAAGCTCACTATCAACGTGGTGGTTTGGGTGACATGAAGGTGAAGAATTTCCTCAACTCCATCATGCAAGAGACTTTAGAGCCCATCCGTAACCGTCGCAAGGTATTTGAAAAAGATATACCTGCCATTTATGATATGTTGCAGAAAGGTTGCGAGACAGCAAGAGAAGCTGCGGCAGCTACCTTGGATGACGTTCGCAAAGCAATGAAAATCAATTATTTTGATGATGCTGAATTGATAGCAGAACAAGTCAGGAAATTCAGTGGAGAATAAATAGCAATCTAGAATAGCACTATATTCTTATTTATAAGATAATAAAAAGTGGGCTACATTTCCATTTAGGAAACGTAGCCCACTTTCTATTTATCTGTTATCAGTAACTTATTCTGCAGATTTTACCAATACCACGCGGTTTAAGATAGGTTGACCGAACTTATCGACACCACCATCAGCACTTACTTTCAAACGATCGGCAGAGATTCCGAAGTCTTTAACCAATACATTCACAACAGCTTGTGCACGCTTCAAACTCAATGTTTGGTTGAATGACGGTGTACCGGTATAAGAGTCAGCATAGCCGTTGACTGTGTAAGTTGCATCCGGGAATTGTTTCATCTGATCAGCCAAGTAAGACAAGTTCATAACTTCACGTGGAGTTACATCAGCCGAACCAATTGTGAAGAATACAGTACGCGGTGCAATATCACTTTGAACAACAACTTCAGTTTCTGAAACCTCAGCTACCGGTTGGTTCTGAGCAGCTACCAACGCATTCTGCAATTGCTGGTTATTAGCAGCTAATTGAGCCAGCTGTTCTTGCATGATAGCCAATTCTGCCTGAGAAATCAACTGAGGAATAGGACGATTGAAGCCACGTTTAGGGAAACGATAAGTCAGACCGAGAGTTGCACTCAATACACCATCGAATCCATGTTTGCCACCGACTTCACCATCAAATTTATCTTCTACACCCATTGCGCTCAACTCCAGGTTAATATCGATTGCATTCGAAATCCGGAAGCGATTGATGATACCTGCGTTTACTGCTAGAGCTTCGCGCTGAGGGCTTGAGTAATTGTGAGTAAACCCCGCTCCTAAATAAGGTATAATTTCGTATACACGATATTGATTGTAACCTCCAAAAAGGGCATTCAAATTGAACATCACATCACCATGTAAGTTCATATAATCGAAACGCTGTTTGTAATAGCCATCCTTCATTTGGGTTCCTTTTACATAAGGTGCACCTGCATCATACGTAAATCCTTTAGCTTGCAAACCGCTATATTGCACACGTAATCCCAATCCGGGAGTAAACCATTTACCGACAGCAAAATTCAAAGTCGGGCTAATGCGATCACCAAAACTACCTGCTTGGTCATTATCTCCAAACATAGCAGAAGCACCGCCGCCAATAGAGAAGAACCAGTTATCCCAAAATGTATTAGTTAACACTCGATACTTGTCTTGTACCTGGATTTCCTCGAATCCGACGACTACTTCACTCTGCTGCGCAAAAGCAACAGAGGTTAAACTGGACAATGCCAGAATCATTAGAATCTTTTTCATATACTTTAAATAGTTAAGTGGTTAATTGTTTTTCCAATCTTATAAACTGATATAAAAACACCAGTTGGACTAAAAAGTTCTGAAAATGTTTTTTTTTTGCTAAATATGAGTTCGAAAAATCTTCTATATAATACATAAAAAACAAACAGACCATCCGCTTAACATAAACAGATGGTCTGTTTGCCATCAACGCATCATCTGTTTACCTCAAACAGACCATGCGTTTCGGACATCAGTCCAATTACTTAAATAATTTTTCGATATCTTCTTCTTTTAAAGTCGACAATACTATTCGTCCGTCCGGCGTATAGTTCGGTGTTGGACATGCAAAAAGATTATCTACCAGATTAGCCATTTCATCATTACTTAGCACTTGCCCGTAAACAATAGCAGCGGCACGTGCCAAAGTTAATGCAAGAATAGTATGTACTTCTTCTTTCACATCATTCCCCTTTTCAATAGCCGTATGCACCATACTACGGACAAGCTCCACCGGGTTCAAACCTTCGATGCCGGAAGGAATGCCATTGATAGCATAACTACCGCCACCCAGTGGAGTCAGTTCAAAACCTACAGCTGAAAAGTCATCCATAATGCTTTCTAACACCGCTGCTTCGGAAGCAGGTAATTGCACTATCTCAGGGAATAATACCCCTTGTGATATCCCCCGTTTCTCACGTATCTGATTCATATACCGTTCAAACAGTACGCAGATATGTGCACGGTGCTGGTCAATCAGCATAAGTCCCGATTTCACGGAAGTCAGAATAAAACGTCCCTTGTACTGAAAGTGCTGTGCTCCTTTTTCAATATTTACATTACTACTATACAAAGTAGCAGGTGCAACTGAAATATTATCAGTTGGTTCGGGAAGATAAGGCTCTCTACCTTCATCTACTTCCGGTTCTTCCTCCATCGGCTCATTCATTTTACTGGATTTCTCCATACCGGAATAAAGCCCCTCCCACTCCATCTTTGGGCGAGAATAGTCTCTACCACCACCGTAAGCAGCAGCAGATGAACTTTTAAAAGGATTAAAGTCGGTATTATAATGCACCTTAGGTGGTTCTATCGGACGTGTTTGTTCAAATGCAGGAATGTCGGGCATATCTTCGGTATCAAAGTCAATGGTCGGCACAGCATTGAACTTACCTAATGATTCCTTTACCGCAGCTGACAATATTTGCCAAATGGCCTGTTCATTCTCAAACTTGATTTCCGTCTTTGTCGGATGAATATTTACATCGATATTAGCCGGATCTACTTCGAAATAAATAAAGTAGGAAACTTGTTCACCTGCCGGAATAAGTTGCTCGTATGCATCCATCACTGCCTTATGGAAATAAGGATGTCGCATGTAACGTCCGTTCACAAAGAAATACTGATGAGCACCTTTCTTCCGTGCTGTCTCCGGTTTGGCTACAAAACCCGATACTTTTACCATTGTAGTATCTACATCTACTGATAGTAACTGCTGGTTCAGCTTCTTGCCAAAAACAGTCATAATGCGCTGACGCAGGGGCATAACAGGTAGATTGAATAACTCGGTATCGTTGCTATACAAATAGAAAGCAACTTCAGGATGCACCAATGCTATCCGTTCAAACTCAGTCAGGATATTACTCAACTCCGTAGAGTTGGCCTTCAAGAATTTGCGGCGGGCTGGTATATTAAAAAATAAATTTTTAATAGAGAAGTTACTCCCCTTGGGACAAGATACCGCTTCCTGAGCCTCTACTTTGGAACCAGCGATAAATAAGCGCGTACCCAATTCCTCACTAGCAGGACGCGTTTTTAACTCAACCTCTGCTACTGCGGCAATAGACGCCAACGCTTCACCACGAAATCCCATTGTACGTAAAGCAAACAGGTCAGCAGCTTCGCGTATCTTCGATGTTGCATGGCGCTCAAAAGAGAGGCGCGCATCTGTCTCGGACATACCCTTTCCGTCATCAATAACCTGAATATTCGTTTTTCCGGCATCGGTTACTAAAACATGTATTTCCCGGGCTTCGGCATCAATCGCATTTTCCACCAATTCTTTAATGACGGATGCCGGCCGCTGTATTACCTCTCCGGCAGCAATTTGGTTAGCAACCGAATCGGGCAGCAAATGAATGATATCGCTCATTTTTAATGATTAATGTTTAATGATTAATGAAGGAATCAGAAGGCCCATTCTCCGGTTTGGAGATAATGCCACAGGAAGGCAAGTAAGGCAATCAATATGATAATCAGGCCCAAATGCACTGGTTTACGCCCACTTTGCTTACGACGCTTCAAGTGGGTGGTCCCTTCTACGAATTTTCCGCGAATATCTTCGGGCGTGAACTTTTTTTCGGGAAGCATTCCTAATTCGCGTTTGGCTTTCTCTTCCATCTTCGCTAATTTCTCTTTCCGTTCATCCACATAGATGTATTGGTGATTAAAGCCGCGGGGCTTCCGCATTGTAAACATTCCCATAGCGCTACTTATTATTACGTTTGATATGCATATTTCTTGGTGAAGTTACAGGTTTCCGATCGCTTTTTTGTAAAGTCTCACCAGCTTTTTTACCTCTCCACTCAAAGATGTCTTCCTTATTGCGTGGACGAATATAATCGAACCATGCAAAAGAAGCAAGTTTAAATTTATCCGGTGGAATCTGGTTCATTGGATACATTGTACCGCTAGCCTTACCTATAAACGAACCTCGCTCCATGCGACGGTCTTTCAACAACATCCGCAAGAAACCACCCTCAGTATAATCGAGTCCAATCAACGAACTATCTTTTTCCTCTACCGGATAGTAGATAACCAACACATTACCATTCACATCTACCTGACGCATCTCACCTTTTTCAAAGAATGCTTTCATCTCTTTACCGGCCACTTGGTTATAATGAATACTATCTTTTCTCTCTATAGCCAAAGCTTGATTGATGATATGCGCCCAATCAATAGTACTATCATTCATATAGACTTTGATTTCTTCACCTAACAATTGCTGGTTACCATTCCAAACAATCGGATCAGTGTACATCGTCATACAAGAATCTTTAGAATTATAGACCAATGAATCGCACACTGCCTGTACATCAGTACGATAGGCACGTACCTTATGATAAACGCGCATTTCACGATACATAGAATCCGTATCGAGATTATAGGTAATCAATCGCAAAGTATCGCCGTGCATATAAAGACTATCACCTTGCGAGTAGTCTATAGCAACTGCTCGTTGGGTAGCCAAAGCATTTCCGGTAAGTTCATTATAAAAACAATAGTTACCGGTAAGCATATTTTTGTTGACAGTATCGTTCATCACCACATTATCAAATGCTTCGCCATAACCCAATTTACGATCATAGTAAAGACTATCACCAGTCAATCGCTTGCCTTCGTTGGTCAATACGGAACGATCTAGCAGTTCGGCTTGATCCGTCGTCGTATTATATTCACCACGTTCAGAGTAAATATGGTTATTGTCGCTCACAATATCGGAAGGTCCCAGAATCGTAGCGATCTTGCTCAATGTGCTATATTTCAATGTATCAGAAGTCAATACAAATTGTGGATTGACCAACTTTACATCATGGTTAAACACAGCCAACTTGGTAGCCGGACTATATTCTCCCCATTCGGAGGTAAGAACATTTTCTTCATCGGTCAGCGTACCACCTTCGAAATAGTAGCCCAAGTTATACAATCTGTCGTAATTCAAACTATCAGTGGTTAACACTGTTTTACGGTTTATC
Organism: Bacteroides sp.; assembly: GCF_030151085.1. Taxonomy (GTDB): domain Bacteria; phylum Bacteroidota; class Bacteroidia; order Bacteroidales; family Bacteroidaceae; genus Bacteroides. Next base: position 49,472 of record NZ_JASLER010000054.1, read on the forward strand.
ATACGCACATTCTCGCGAATCATTGCCAGTTGGGACATTCCATCATAATACAAGTAGTCGCCATAAATAAACAAGGTATCACCTTGTTCCATACGTACATTACCAAAAGCTTCAACGGAATTGCTTTTTTCGAAGATCAACGCACTATCGCAAAACATGTACATACTATCATGTTTCATTCGAACCGAGCCGATTAATACTTGTACATCAGGACGCTGTTGCTTATCAGCCTGCGCCTCATCGGCATACAACAAATCAACACGCGTTTTCTTTTTCTCAGTAGTCCCCATCTTCTTCTTCTCAGCAGACACTTCAGTCTTCTTTTTCTCCGGAGCATCAGAAGTATTCTTCTTGTCCTGAGCACTCAGCAAACACATACCAAACAGGCATAGAATACCTGCAAGTAGGTATCTATGCCTGAAAAGGAGATGTTTTCTTGTATCTTTCTTTTGCATACAAAAAGTCTATGTAAACCCGTCCGGATTAGTCTTTAATCCAGCCCGGATACTTGAATGTACAGTTATTCTTCCAATCGTCTTTGATACGTACATAAGTATGTTTCTGCTTTTCGCGTATCCACTTCTCCAACATTTCATCACGACGTTTTTCCAATACAATTTCCTTTAAGTTCTGATAGTCATCAGAAATGGTAGCCTTATGACCGACAGTGCGACTCTTCAGTTTCACAATCACACATTCCTCTTTACCAGTCTTTTGCGGAATCATTGTAAAAGCTTCAGATATTTCACCGACTTTCATATTATCTACCACCTTAGCGATTTCAGGGGGAAGTTCCTGCATCTCAAATCTGGAAGTATTTGTATTAGGGTTCGGCAATAAACCGTGGTTGTTACGTGTGTCCTTATCTTGTGAAAGTATGGACGCAGCTTCTTCAAACGTAAATTTGTTATTACGAATATCATCAGCAATAGAGTCTAAACGTGCATTACCAGCTATCAATGCTTCTTCCGGAACATGAGGCTTCAACAAAATATGACGTACCTTTATACGGTCACCACGCTTTTCCATCAATTGGATAATATGAAAACCATACTCAGACTCTACAATTTTAGAAACTTTATTCGGATCTTGTAAGTTAAAAGCCACATTGGCAAAAGCAGGGTCCAGGTAACCACGACCGGTAAACGGCATTTCACCACCATTGATAGCAGTGCCGCGGTCGTCAGAATACAAACGTGCTAACATAGAAAAGCTTTCACCTTTATTGACACGCTCAGTATAATCACGCAAACGCTTCTTCACATCCTCAATTTCATCCAAAGGAATCTTAGGTTGTTGGGTAATAATTTGCACTTCCACCTGAGTAGGTATGTAAGGAATACTATCCTGCGGGAGATCTTTAAAGTAACGACGTACTTCGGCCGGAGTGATCTTAATTTCTCCTACCAGTTTCTGCTGCATTTTCTGTACCTTCAAACCTTCACGAGCATTATCACGCAAGGTTTCACGAATTTGACTGGAAGTCTTGTTAAAGTACTCTTCCATTTTCTCACGCGAACCGATATTAGTAATATACATGTTCGTCATGTAGTCTACACGCTGGATTACTTCACTTTCAGGAACCTCAATACTATCGAGTGCAGCCTGATGAAGATACAACTTTTGTACAGCTATCTCTTCGGGTATTACACAATAAGGATCACGGTCAAACTTACGTCCTTCATACAAAGCACTCATACGAGCCTCTTCTACTTCGGACTTCAATATAGCCTCGTCACCTACTACCCAAACCACCTCGTCAATCACGTTGTCTTGTCCATATACGGTAGAACCGGCTAATAACGTCAAGGCAAATAAAACTACAAACTTAAAGTTCATACACTTTTTCATTCTTGGTATTCTTATACTAATAATACTTAATTTTGTCTCTTTTCACTGCACGTTGATATAAATCATCTTTTACCTGCTTCATAAAGTCCACTTGCTTCATGTTCAGCAAGATATCCTTTACTTGTGTACGGGCAAATTCGTATGGCTCCTGTTCGCCCATCGGACGATAATCGCTTATATTCAGGAAATAATAATAAGCCGTATCTTTCAACTCTACGCGGCGGTTCTTATCCAAGTAATCCTCCGCATCAGGCGTTTTCAACGGTATTAAATCCAGAATTTCGGAAACCGGCACCCATTTATCGTAGAAATATTCATATTTCACAGCATTCTGCAAACTATATTTCTCCAAATGTTCTACCGCTTCTTGGGTCTCGGTCTTGTACCAACGACGAACATTAGCTAATTGCGGAGCCGTCAGCGGAACTTTGATAAATAGCCCTTTCATCAGCGGACGTTCTACTTTGAAAAGCGTCTGATTCTTTTCATAGTAGTCCTTCAACTCCTCTTCTGAGATCTCTTCTGAAAGACGTTGATGTATCAAAGCTTGTTGATAAGTATGCATTATCAACGCTTTACGATAATTCTCTACAAGCTTCTCTATTTCAGTATTATTGGGTATATTGCTTTGGGCTTTGTCATACAGCAAAATATCTTCTACCCAATTGCGAATGTAATGTTCGGCAAACAGTAAACTGTCATCTTTCGATAAATCCGCAGGTAGTACTGCCTGCAAATCTTCCCGATAAAGGTAATTTCCGTCTAACTCCACTAATGGGATCTGTCCCTTATGGTCGTCTTGTCGTTGACCACAGGCCATACAGAGAAGAATAAATAAAAGCCCAAAGCAGGTTGTTCGCATCAGCTACTGATATTTTACTTTATTTCAAGGTACGAAGATAGTGCTTTAATTGGTTGCATCAGTGATTATTAACTGTTTTTAAAACCTCTTGGTTAATTTCAACCTTACTAGAAGCACGTAAACCAGTTTCCCAACGCTGTTCCAGATAGCTCTGATAGTCGGAAAGTAGTTGTTCACCCACTGCTTTATAATCATCGGGACCTTTCACTTTTTTGCCCATTACAACGGTAAAGGGAAACGACATCAGAGGAGTGGAAGTCTTTGTTTTAAAAACCAAATCATCAACAAACGCATTATCACCAGAAGAGAACAAGCCAGCCTCAGCCTGAATTTGCGGAGTAGCTTCAGCATTAAATGTCAAGCGAATAGCATTCAACCATTCTATTTCAGGCAAATGTTTCAGGAATTTACGTGCTTGTTTTGCTACACGCTTACTTATACAATGTAACACAACACCTTTATATCTCGATTCTTTCCAATGGTAATCTGATCGGTGTTCATCAAAATAAGATTTTAATCCACTTTCGTTCATCTTACTTTTGACTTCACGATTATTGATTTCATTCTGTAAGAGGCCATCACGATACTCTTGCACCTGTAAACGAAATTCAGGTTGCTTCTTTTCCAAATGTTTTTTTGCATAATCCAGTACCGATTTCATGACAAAGTCATTCAACTGGCGACGCACTCCTGCGGGATGAGCAGTAGCAAATCGGGCAAATTCTTTTCCTGTATATGCTTTGTTTGCCAAAGTGAATAAAATACGGGAAGTCTGACCTTTAGAAATAAGTTCATCCACTGCAACCTTATCAGGACTATAATCATACTCCTTTTTAAGCTTTTCGACCAATACTTCAGTTCCCTGGTCCATACCATGACGTCCTATTTGCCGACGAATTATTTCATCCTTCACTTCTTCAAAAGGAGGTGTTTCCCTCTTTTTTAATACCTTTACAATATGAATACCCTGCGGCGTAAAAAATGGGCGGGAGATCTCTCCGGTTTGCAAACTAAAAACCACATCTTCAAATTCGGTTGGCATTCCTAACCTGCCCACCCAAAACGTCTCCTTCTCATCAGAAAATTTCTCAACGAAAGTATCAAAGTTTGCACCTCCACCACCTTTCATAAGTACCGCATAAATGGAATCCATTTTAGCTTCCACCTGACGTAATTTTCCACCTAAAATATTTTGCGGGAGAGATTTATAAATATGACTTACAAACACTTGATCCAATCGTTTGTCGGCTTTCATTTTATCATAATTTCGGCGAGCTATTTGCTCGGTAGTTTCTCCATCAGTCAAGTAAGATTCAGTCAACCGATTTCGAAATGCGTCTAACCGAGCCTGAAAAGCCCGAGTAGTATCGATGCCCGCAGCTTCAGCTGCTTCAACTTTCAACTTTGAGTTTACAAACAAATCAGCATACTCTTTCGGAGTCTTCTGACTAAGCCCCGCAAGCTTATTATTCTTATTATAGAGATATTCAAACTCAGAGCGGAGCACCTCTTTTCCATTTATGCGCATCAATACCGGATCTTGCTGAGCAACGGCAATGAAACTAAAGCAAAGAAAAACGTAAGTCAATATTTGTCTTATCATAATCGCTTTTTATAAAAGCAAAACAATGGATAGAAGTAAACTCCTCATTTTGCGACTCCAAAGATATAAAAATGCCCGGAAAGCATTTATACTTTCCGGGCATATATCTTCTTTTTTAACTACACTATTCAGGACGACTGTAATTAGGAGCCTCGCTTGTAATAGCTACATCATGAGGATGGCTTTCCAATACACCGGCATTTGTTATGCGAGTGAACTTGGCTTCATGTAATTTTTCAATATCAGCAGCACCGCAGTAACCCATACCAGCACGCAAACCGCCAACCAACTGGAAAATAACTTCATATAAGGTGCCTTTATAAGGAACACGAGCTGCAATACCTTCCGGAACCAATTTCTTCACATCGTTTGTTCCACTTTGGAAATAACGGTCTTTAGAACCATTTTCCATTGCTTCCAAAGAGCCCATACCACGATAAGATTTAAACTTACGACCGTTGAAAATAATTGTATCTCCAGGAGACTCTTCTGTTCCGGCAACCAATGAACCAATCATTACACTGTAACCACCGGCAGCCAATGCTTTTACTACATCACCGGAATAGCGCAATCCACCATCAGCGATCAATGGAACATCTGTTCCTTTTAATGCTTTTGCCACATCATAAACCGCAGATAATTGAGGTACACCTACTCCTGCTACAACGCGGGTCGTGCAAATAGAACCCGGACCAATACCAACTTTCACTCCATCAGCTCCAGCTTCGGCTAATGCTTTTGCAGCTTCACCTGTTGCAATATTGCCAACAACTATATCAATATTTGGAAAGCGTTTCTTTGCCTCTTTCAATTTCTCTATTACAGAAAGAGAATGTCCATGAGCTGTATCAATGACAATAGCATCTGCCCCGGCATCCACCAAAGCCTGCATACGGTCCAATGTGTCAGCAGTCACACCTACACCAGCAGCAACACGCAAACGACCTTTAGAATCTTTGCATGCCATCGGTTTATCCTTCGCTTTCGTAATATCTTTGTAAGTAATCAATCCTACCAATTTTCCTTCCTTATCTACTACCGGAAGCTTTTCAATACGATGTTCCTGCAAAATCTGAGAAACAGCTTCCATATCGGTAGTCTGATTGGTAGTGATGATATTTTCCTTTGTCATTACATCATCAATATGCTTATCCATATCCTTCTCGAAACGAAGGTCACGATTGGTAACAATACCCACCAAGTATCTTTCATCATCTACCACGGGAATGCCACCAATTCTGTATTCGGCCATTAAGTCCAATGCATCCTTAACAGTAGAACCTCTCTTTATGGTCACCGGATCATAAATCATTCCGTTTTCTGCACGCTTTACAATAGCTACTTGACGTGCCTGTTCTTCAATAGACATATTCTTGTGTATCACACCGATACCACCTTCACGAGCAATGGCAATAGCCATTTTCGCTTCGGTAACCGTATCCATAGCAGCAGTTACAAACGGGATTTTTAACTCAATGTTTCGTGAAAACTTTGTCGTAAGTGCGACAGTTTTGGGCAAGACTTCAGAATAAGCAGGAATCAACAATACGTCGTCGTACGTCAACCCATCCATTACAATCTTATCAGCAATAAATGACATAGGGTTATGCGTTTAAAATTTATTGCGTGCAAATATACGGTTTTTATTCCATTCTGTATATCTGCACGCAATATTTTTTTTCTTTTTTTAAACGAAAGAACCGAGTTAGTTCGCCATTTCAGAGATGAACTTGATACGTACCAGACGTACTTCTTCATCGGTGAAATCATCACCTAATTCATCCAGCGCATCATCAACTTTATCGGTAGTAGACTCCTTGAAGTAATCGTAGATATCAAGCATGTGATCTTCATCCATAATATCTTCCAAGAAGTAGTCAATATTCAATTTGGTTCCCGAAAAAACGATGGCTTCTATTTCATCCAGCAGATCATCAAACTCAATACCCTTTGACATAGCAATATCATCTAACGCAACTTTGCGGTCGATAGCCTGAATAATGGCTACTTTCATCTTAGACTTATTAGCTACCGTGCGTACACGCAAATCTTCGGGACGTTCTATTTCATTTTCTTCGCAATGGCGTTTGATAAGTTTACAGAATTCTTCGCCGTAACGTTTTGCCTTACCGGCTCCGACACCCGGAATATTCTGCAATTCATCTAATGTAATAGGATATATAGTAGCCATTGCTTCTAAGGAAGGATCCTGGAAAATTACATAAGGAGGCACCTCCAACTTCTTAGACAGCTTTTTACGCAAATCTTTTAGCATAGAATAAAGTGCCGGATCTACCGCACAAGCTCCGCCCCCGCGTGCCGGTGCTTCTTCTTCTACTTCCTCGAAGTCATTATCTTCTGTAATCTTAAAGGATTTCGGATGTTTCAGAAATTTCTTACCGTCTTCCGTAACCTTCAGCAAGCCATAGTTTTCAACATCTTTACTCAGATAACCACCTATAAGAGCTTGACGAATAACAGCATTCCATGTTTTGTCTTCTTCGCCCATACCAGAGCCAAACACTTCAAGATCTTCATGCAGATGTGCCTGTACTTCTGAGGTTTCTTTACCTTGTATAATGTCTATTATATAATCCGCTTTAAAATTTTCTTTCACCGCTAGAATAGCTTCAATCACGGTACACAATAATTCTTGAGCTTCCACTTGTTTTTTGGGATTTAAACAGTTGTCACAATTACCACAATTTTCTTCTGTGTATTCTTCACCGAAATAATGAAGTAAAGTCTTTCGGCGACACACGGAAGATTCGGCATACGCAGCGGTCTCCAACAGAAGCTGCTTGCCTATTTCCTGTTCTGCTACAGGTTTGCCTTGCATAAATTTTTCGAGCTTCTGCAAGTCCTTATTGGTATAAAAAGTAATACACTGCCCTTCTCCTCCATCTCTTCCGGCACGTCCGGTCTCCTGATAATATCCTTCAAGACTTTTGGGGATATCATAATGGATCACAAAACGCACATCGGGCTTATCGATACCCATACCAAAAGCAATAGTCGCCACAATCACATCTATTTTTTCCATCAAGAAATCATCTTGATTTTGTGTTCGTGTAGCCGAATCCATTCCAGCATGATATGCACGGGCATTGATACCGTTAGCCTGTAAGATTTCAGCAAGTTCCTCAACTTTCTTACGACTCAGGCAATAAATAATACCTGATTTCTCGTTATTGTTTTTGATGAACTTAATGATGTCCCTATCTACGTTTGTAGTTTTAGGTCGTACCTCATAATAGAGGTTCGGACGATTGAACGACGACTTGTACACTTGCGCATCCACCATACCCAGATTTTTCTGGATATCATGCTGCACTTTAGGAGTAGCAGTCGCAGTCAACGCTATCAGTGGGGCTTTTCCTATTTCATTGATTATGGGGCGAATCCGGCGATATTCCGGACGGAAGTCATGTCCCCATTCCGAGATACAATGAGCTTCGTCTACAGCATAGAAAGAGATCTTTACTGTTTTCAGGAAATCAACATTTTCATCTTTTGTCAACGACTCAGGAGCTACATAAAGCAGCTTTGTCTTGCCATTGACAATATCAGATTTAACTTGATCTATCGCGCCTTTATTAAGAGAAGAGTTTATGAAATGTGCCACACCATCTTCTTCACTGAAGTTCCGCATCGCATCGACTTGATTTTTCATCAATGCAATCAAAGGAGAAATCACAATGGCTGTGCCCTCCATTAATAAGGAGGGGAACTGGTAGCATAATGATTTTCCTCCACCGGTAGGCATCAATACAAAAGTATCGTTACCGTCCAACATGTTTTGGATAATCGCTTCCTGATTTCCTTTAAATTTATCGAACCCGAAGTATTTCTTCAGCTGGTCTGTCAAATTATTCTTCTTCCCTGCCATGATTCATTAGGTTGTTGTTTATAGGGTTATCTTAAAAGTGCGCTTTTCAGCATTCATTCTTATGGAGAACTCTAACAAAGTTATAAACAACTTCTTAAATTTCAAGCATAATACGCCGAATATTTTTCAATAAAAGTAAAAAAGTCGGTTTTACTAAGTATTACCTTTTGATTTTAAGCACTTTGAAGTCTCGCCATGTTTGCCTTCTCAAGTTGTTGTTTTGCATAATCCAACGTCACCACATAACTATTTTTCTGTTCGGACGGGATTTCAAACATTACATCCATCATTATTGTCTCCACAATGGAACGTAATCCGCGGGCACCCAACTTGTATTCGACGGCTTTATCTACGATATATTCAAAAACAGCATCTTCAAAAGTAAGCTTCACTCCATCCATATCGAACAACTTGATATATTGCTTGATGATAGAGTTCTTTGGTTCCGTAAGAATAGCGCGCAAAGCATCACGATCCAACGGATTAAGATAAGTCAACACCGGAAGACGACCGATTATTTCAGGAATTAGTCCGAATGCTTTCAAATCTTGCGGGGCAATGTACTGCATCATATTAGTTTTGTCGATAGTAGCCGTATTACGTACTGCACTATAGCCTACCACATGCGTATTGAGTCGTTGAGCGATCTTCTTTTCAATGCCATCAAAAGCACCTCCGCAGACAAACAGAATATTCTTGGTGTTTACCGGAATCATCTTTTGATCGGGGTGTTTACGTCCACCCTGAGGTGGTACATTCACAACGGAACCTTCCAATAGTTTCAGCAAACCTTGCTGTACACCTTCACCGCTTACGTCACGGGTAATTGAAGGATTGTCACCTTTGCGGGCAATTTTGTCTATTTCATCAATAAAGACAATGCCTTGTTCGGCTTCGGCAACATTGTAGTCGGCTACTTGTAACAAACGAGTCAGGATGCTTTCAATATCTTCGCCCACATATCCGGCTTCAGTCAACACAGTTGCATCTACAATAGTAAAAGGAACGTGAAGCAGTTTGGCTATAGTGCGGGCAAGCAATGTTTTCCCTGTACCGGTGCTACCTACCATAATGATATTGGATTTTTCTATTTCCACATCATCTCCACCATCCTTTTGTAACAGACGCTTGTAATGGTTGTACACGGACACAGCCAGAAAACGCTTGGCATCCTCCTGACCGATAACATATTGATCAAGGAAATTCTTAATCTCTACAGGCTTAGGAAGTTCTTTCAGATTCAGTTTTTTGGCACCACCTTTCTTTGCACCTCCCATAGCTTCCTGAGTAATCTCGTATGCTTGGGTAGCGCAACTGTCGCAGATGTAGCCGTTCATTCCCGTAATGAGAAAGCCGACTTCATCTTCGGAGCGTCCGCAGAAACTGCATCTATTTTTTGTTTTTCTTGAATCTGCCATATTTATTTTTTAATCAACACTTCGTCTACCATACCATATTCTTTGGCTTCCTGGGCAGTCATCCAATAGTCGCGGTCAGAATCAGCCCATACTTTATCAAAATCAGTATGAGAATGATCGGCAATAATGGTATAAAGTTCTTTCTTTAATTTCTGGATTTCACGCGCAGTAATTTCGATATCCGAAGCTTGCCCTTGCGCACCTCCCATCGGTTGATGTATCATTACACGTGAATGGGTCAATGCAGAACGTTTGCCTTCGGCACCCGACACCAATAATACAGCTGCCATACTGGCTGCTATACCTGTGCAGATAGTAGCAACATTGCTACTGATAAACTGCATGGTATCATAAATACCTAGTCCGGCATATACCGAGCCACCCGGTGAGTTGATATAGATAGAGATATCCTTACCCGGATCTACTGAATCCAAATACAGAAGCTGTGCTTGCAATGTATTGGCAGTATAATCATCGATCTGCGTACCCAAAAAAATGATACGGTCCATCATCAGGCGTGAGAATACATCCAGCTGTGTAACATTGAGTTGGCGTTCCTCTAGGATATAGGGATTTAAATACCCGGCTTGTGATTTAATCACATCGTCCAGCATCAAGCTATTCATACCTAAATGCTTGGTAGCGTATTTTCTGAAATCATCCATATTTTTATTCTTTTAGTTTTATAGATTGTGGTTACAAAGAAACAAAAAAGAACACAGAGACACAAAAAAACACAGAGTTATAGTTTGTCAAACTCTGTGTTTCTTTATAAAAATAAGTCTTTTCAGACAAAATCTTATGCAAACATCTTATTAAACTCTTCCATTGAAATGGATTTATTCTCCAATTTCACTTGAGGCTTCAGTGCAGCAGCCAATTTAGCTTCAACAACACGGTTTACCAAACCTTCGATGCTCTCTTTCTTTTTCAACATTTCCTTTGAATAGTTTTCCAAGATATCATCAGGAACACTCATCATGCCGTATTGTGCAAACTGAGCACGAGTTGCTTCCTTAGCCATGTTCATGATGTCTTCTTGTTCTACCTTGATATCATTGATTTTCACCAACTGCTCTTTAATCAGATGCCAAGTCAGTTCTTCAATGCTCTTGTCGTAGTTGTCATCAACAAACTTCTCGTCCTTTTCAGGATTGTTCAGACGCATAATACGCTTCAGCAAAGCATCCGGGAATTCCAATTTACCGATCTTGTCAGTCAAAACCTTGCGCAAGTCGATAAGGAATTTATAATCGCTGTCAGCAACAAACTGAGCGGCAATGATTTCTTTTACTTTAGCACGGAAATCTGCTTCATTGTTTACTACACCTTCACCCAATACCTGGTTGAAGATTTCCTGATTCAAGTCACCCGCAACAAAACGAGTAATTTCTTCAACCTGGAAGCTGAAATTAGACTTCATATCAGCAGCAGCTTCTTTTTCAATCTTCAACAATGAAGATAATTCTGTAGCATTGCCATCCCATGCAGCACTAGGATTGAACACGAGTACATCGTTTACCTTTGCACCGGCAAAAATAGCTTTCTGTTCGTCGTTCTTCATGTAAGCAGGCATCATAACAGCACCTTCTACCTGAATGCCACCTTCTTTAGTATTACCGTTTTCATCAAGTTCGGCAAGCAGACCTTTCAGCATATCATTGTCAGCGTATACATCTACTTGGTCATACTTACCAGTACGTTGAGTATAAGCCTTCACCTGATTGTCTACCATTTCATCGGAAACTTCAATAGTGTAGTAATCTACTTTATCTTTGTCAGTTACTTCAGCTTTGAACTCAGGAGCCAAAGCAATATCGAACAGGAATTCAAACTCTTCCATTGTATCGAAGTCAATTGCAGTTTGCTTATCTTCGTTAGGCAGAGGCTCACCCAAAATTTCGATTTTATTATCTTGGATATACTTATATACTGAATCTGAAAGGAGTTTGTTTACTTCTTCTGCCAATACAGATTTACCATACATTTTCTTAACCAGACTCATCGGTACCATACCTTTACGGAATCCGGGAACCTGTGCTTTTTGACGGAAGTTCTTCAACGACTTGTCTACTTGTTCCTGATAGTCTGCTTTCTCAAGTTTTACAGTAAGCAATGCGCTTACTTTGTCAATGTTTTGTAATGAAACGTTCATTCTGACAATTATTTATTTGATTTATACTATATTCCACATTCTCAAACGAGGGTGCAAAATTAGCGTTATTCTTTCAATTATCAAAAAACATTGCAGATTTATTTCTTTCCAGACAACAGGGGAATGATTCCTAAACTTTTATTAACGTACAATTGTCCATCTATAAAAATAAAAACGTCCGGGGCACTCTGAGAGAATAGTAATTCTATAATATAAGGATTATCTGGTTTTAGGCTTTGCTTTCTCTTATTTTTTAGGAGTTAAAAGAGTTATCACTCCGTTAGGAGTTAGAGGAGTTAAGCCAATGGCTATTACGATGCTTTCCTATAGTGGGAACTTTCGTTCTATATACTTAATTACCAACACATTCTATTTACACATTTATCACGCACTAATGTAAAACACGTTACTCCAGCATGTAACGATCTTTACCTAATAGTGTAACGGTCGTTACCTCGTAGTGTAAACACCTTTACTCCATAGTGTAAAGAATGTGATTCTATGAGGTAAAGGACGTCTTCTCCTAATGTAACTGATCTTATTGACTATTGCCTTCAGTTCACCCTCATCTCCTTTTTTGTTCTTCTGTTCTTTTGTCTAGAAAACATTCCAGTTCATGCCTTACAGGCTTTTCGCAAATCAATTCTGTTTGAGTATAGAGAAAAAATAAAAATAATTGCGAAAAAGTATCATTTATCCGAATTTTATATGTTTCTTTGTTGCGGAATAATGGCGCATTAGTTTCTCGATTTCCGTTGCATGGTTTTTACTGCCGTTTTCAAAACGCTTTTGTAAACTCTCTGTCGTAGTGATCTTTTTATTATTTAGCCATCGTTCCAAGAGAGTTTTATTCATTTATTTATTTTACATTTTTCATTATGAACATTTATGTTGGAAACCTTAACTACCGTGTTAAGGAAAGCGACCTGCAGAAGGTTATGGAAGAATACGCACCTGTATCTTCTATCAAATTTATCACTGACCGCGAAACAAAACGTTTCAGAGGTATTGCATTCGTTGAAATGGAAGACGGCGAAGCAGCAGCTAAAGTAATTTCAGAACTTGACGGCGCAGAATTCTTCGGACGCCAAATGGTAGTGAAAGAAGCAAGACCTCCGAAATTTTAATCATATAGATTAAAGGAGAAAAATAAAAAAGACCGCTCATGGCGGTCTTTTTTATTTTCTAATCATTACTTCATAAATTCTTTGCGACGTAATACGAAGCTATTACTCAAATACTTCTCACGTACTATTTTATTTTCAGCCAGTTCTTCAGGTGTGCCTTGAAATAAGATCTTTCCTTCGAACAGCAGATAAGCACGATCGGTAATACTTAGTGTCTCCTGCACATTATGGTCCGTAATTAGAATTCCGATATTCCGATCTTTCAGTTTCCATACAATCTGCTGGATATCTTCTACAGCGATAGGGTCTACTCCGGCAAAAGGTTCGTCAAGCATGATGAACTTAGGGTCGATAGCAAGGCAACGGGCAATCTCCGTACGACGACGTTCACCACCCGATAATTGATTACCGTTATTTTTGCGCACTTTCTGCAAACGGAATTCAGCTATCAAACTCTCCAACTTATCTTTCTGGTACTCCAACGGTTTATCGGTCATCTCCAACACAGATGCGATATTATCTTCCACACTCATCTGGCGGAACACAGAGGCTTCCTGTGCCAAATAGCCGATGCCGGTCTGTGCACGCTTGTATACCGGATAGTTTGTAATCTCCAAATCATCCAAGAAGATACGCCCTTCATTCGGAGTAATCAAACCAACGGTCATGTAGAACGAAGTCGTCTTACCGGCACCGTTAGGGCCCAGCAAACCAACAATTTCCCCTTGCTTCACATCGATAGAGACATGGCTCACTACCGTACGCTTTCCGTACTTTTTCACCAAATCTTCCGTGCGAAGCACCATTTTGCTTTCTTCCATACTTGCGTTATTTTGCCGCAAATGTAGCAAAATAAGCCGAAATGATGTACATTTGCAGACAAATACTTACGAGTTATGATTAAAGCACTTAGAACAGTCGGTAAATATATCATGCTTATGGGACGTGTTTTCGCCCGCCCCGAACGTATGCGTATGTTTTTCCGGCAATATGTAAATGAGTTGGAACAGCTCGGCGTAAATTCTATCGGCATTGTGTTGTTGATATCATTTTTCATCGGAGCCGTTATCACCATACAAATCAAGCTGAACATTGAAAGCCCTTTCATGCCCCGCTGGACAGTGGGATATGTGACCCGTGAAATTATGTTACTGGAATTTTCGTCTTCCATCATGTGCTTGATTCTGGCAGGAAAAGTCGGTTCCAATATTGCTTCCGAACTGGGCACCATGCGCGTAACGCAGCAAATAGATGCCCTTGAAATAATGGGAGTCAATTCTGCGAATTACCTGATTTTACCTAAAATTGTCGCGATGGTATCAACCATTCCGTTGATGGTAACGTTCAGTATATTCGCGGGCATCATAGGCGCCTTTTGCACGTGTTGGTTCGGAGGCATTATGACGGCGGTAGATTTGGAATATGGTTTGCAATATATGTTTGTGGAATGGTTTATTTGGTGTGGCATCATCAAGTCACTTTTCTTTGCTTTCATTATCGCCAGCGTATCGGCTTACTTTGGCTATACAGTCGAAGGAGGTTCCATCGAGGTAGGTAAAGCATCTACTGATTCAGTAGTGTGCAGTAGCGTGCTCATCTTATTTGCCGACCTTATATTAACTAAACTATTAATGGGATGATCGAACTAATTGGACTTTGCAAATCATTTGAAGAGAAAGAAGTGTTGAAAGATATCAATGCCACTTTCGAGAACGGAAAAACCAACCTTATTATCGGCCAAAGCGGTTCGGGAAAGACGGTACTTATGAAATGTATCGTCGGCCTGCTGACTCCCGAAAAAGGAGAGTTACTATACGACCATCGTAACTTCCTCGCCATGGGCAAGAAGGAAAAGAAGGCATTACGGCGCGAAATGGGGATGATTTTCCAAAGCGCTGCCCTATTCGACTCCATGTCGGTATTGGACAACGTTATGTTCCCTCTGAACATGTTCAGCAATGACACCTTGCGCGACCGTACCCGCCGTGCCATGTTCTGCCTGGAACGCGTAAACTTGACCGAAGCCAAAGATAAATTTCCGGGTGAAATCAGTGGAGGTATGCAGAAGCGTGTAGCCATAGCGCGCGCCATTGCGTTGAATCCTCAATATTTGTTCTGTGATGAACCGAACTCCGGTTTAGACCCCAAGACATCACTCGTTATTGACGAGTTGATACAAGATATCACTCGTGAATACAACATGACCACACTTATCAACACCCATGACATGAACTCCGTAATGGGTATTGGTGAGAAAATCATCTACATCTACGAAGGACGTAAAGAGTGGGAAGGCAGCAAAAACGATATCTTCACCAGCACCAACGAACGGTTGAATAGCTTCATCTTCGCCTCCGAGTTATTCAGGAAAGTGAAAGAAGTAGAAATACAAAACATCGAAGGCTAATAATTCAAAACCTTCTTACCCCCTAAAAAGAAGCATCCGAAACAATTGTTCCGGATGCTCCATTCTCATAAAACCAGTTAATAAATTGATTTATATCATCACGATATAGTTTGATTGTCTCTATAAATCATACAGAAATACAAAGCACAATTTCAATTACTCCGCAAAGTTAAGTAAAACAGTTCAATAAAAAAATAACGGAAAACCGTGACAAACCTTACTTTTGTGAATTATTCTACAACAATCCACCCTTGCGCAAGAGCCTTCATTACCATATCTATGGCATTCTTTGCATCAAATTTATTAATCAAACGCTTACGAAAAGTTTCTACTGTATTTTCTGATATATTTAACAATTTCGCTATTTCATGGGTATTTAACCCTTTGGCAACCGCTTGCAAAACGTCTTTTTCCCGGCGTGTAGGCCCTTCTTTCGGTAAGATCTCAAATGAATTCCGATGCAGCTTCTCGTAAATAGAGGCAAAACGAGGACAAGTATACGATTCTCCCTGCAATACACTGCGTATGGCATTCACCAATTCTGAAACAGTGGAGCTTTTTAGTATAATGGCATTTACTCCACTTTGTGCCAGCTGATTCACAATCCATATTTCCTCGTGCATGGTATTTACGATGATCCGTGCATTCTCATTCAGTTCACGGATTTGGGTGATTAAGTCAAAGCCCGAAATATCAGGAAGCCCCACATCCAGAATATATATATCATAATCGCGTTCAGCAATCAATTCAGCTGCTTCCTTACCTGAAGTCACAGCGTTAGCCACAACTACTTCCGGTATTTTACCCACTAATCTGCAAATACCTTCAAGGATTAAGCTGTGATCATCTACCACCAGCATTTCTGCTTTTAACCTTTTTTCCATAGTGTCTACACGAGAACCGTTACTTTTAAATGAGTTCCATTTCCTATCCTACTATCAATCTCAACCTTTGCCCCAATCGCATCTGCACGTTGCTGAATAGTACGCAATCCAATACCATTGGTCTTCTTATTTACTTCAAAACCTCTACCATCATCAATCACCTGCACCGAAAGTTGCTTTTCTTCCAATGACAAGCTAACATGCAGGCAGGAGGCATACGCATATTTCAATGTGTTACTTACTGCTTCTTGCACAATACGATAGATTTCAAAACCTATTTCTTGTGGAATCACTTGCCAGTTCACCTCTTTGGTCGACAAATACTCAACCTGCATACCCGACGGCAAAGGCAGATGTTGCACATAGTCAGACAACATCTCATCTATCGTAGCATACTGGAAAGCCGGAGGCATCAATTCATGTGACATGCTCCTTAACCGTAGTCTGATGGATTCCAGTTGCCGTAATTGTTCGCTCCCAGCTCCGCCTTCTTCCTTGGGTAACGACCGAACATCCATTTCAAGTGCTAATAGATTATTGCAAACATCATCGTGAAGTTCTGTTGCCATACGATGCCGCTCGCTTTCCAATCCATCAATATAATTACGTGTCAACCTTAGTTCCGTTTCCTTCTGTAGCTCCATGAATTCCCGCTCCTTATCACCCGCAACCTTGGCTAAAACGGCTAAACGAGCTTTCTGACGTTGGCGCGCAAATAGTAATACAAGCAATACTATTATCAGCAATGCTAAAGCAGTACCAAATATAATACGACGCTTCACCAATTCAGCCTTCAACTCCAGATCTTTTTGCTGTAAACGAATAATTTCCAATTCTTTTTCTGCAGTCCGATACTTCACTGAGTAATCAGAAAGCTGCTTTGTTTTCTCGGTCTGAAATAACGATTCACGAAGTGCATAAGCCTTATTCAGATAGTGATAGGCTTTTTCATCTTTATGCATAGCTTTATAGCATTTAGCCAAATGCAAATAGCGCTCATAATCCCTGGCATCTTGATAGCCATTCTCCAACATATTTATCATGCGGAGATAATAAACTGTAGCTTCCGCATATTGTCGATCGTCTTCTAGCACAGCTGATTTTACCCTATAATAACGATAATGTTCTACATCAGTTTTAAGTTCCCCAACTAGTTTATCCATTTTACCTAAGTATTCCTTCGCTACCTCAAGCTGTTTCATCTGGCGGCATGCGTTCACCAGATAGTCATAGGCTTCACATAATCGCCGGCGGTTATTACCTTCTTCCAGGATGGGTATAGCCTTCAGTAAAGTGGCAATTCCCGCAGTTCTAGTATTAGACATATTACACTGAATAGCTCCCAGATTTACATAACATATACCTTCCATCTGTCTATTTCCCATTTTTTTAGCATATTCCAACGCTTTTTCAGAAAAAGGGATGGCATCTTTGGGGCGACTCCAGTCACAATAAGCAGTAGCTATGTTTCCATAAATATAGGCTGCTATTCTATAATTTTTCTGCGTTTCACATAAGGAGAGTGCTTTTTCAAAATTTTCAATGCATTTATCTAAATTCTTCTTCCGGCGATAAATTGTTCCCAATTGATTCAGATTCTCTATCAGCATAGCAGTATCCTTATCTGCTGTAGAACGTTCAGCTGCCCGAAGTGTATAAACTAAGGCAGAGTCGGTTTTACCTTCATATAGGAAAGAACTTGCGTAATTGGTCAGCATTGTTCTATATTTATCGGCAGCTCCTGGCATATTATCCGCAGCAGCCATTCCTTTTTTAAAGTAGTAACGTGCAGAGTCATATTGCATATCCACATTGAAATAATATCCCATATCACTTGAGCAGTCAGCGATATAACTTTTCCTCCCTATCTTTTCGGCTAAAGTAATAGCTTTACGTTTCAAAGTATATCCATTCTCATACTCTCCTCGGATAAAACAAGCTTCGCTCTTCCAAAGGTAGTATTCAATAAAGCAATCAGAAGATTTGGTAGAAACTCCTAGTTGCCGGATAGTATCGGCATATAAAGATAATAATTCAGGGCTTTCTTCTTTCTCATAGAGGTAATGGCATACCTCCGAATATGCTTTCAAATTCTTATCAGTTGCAGCTTTTTGGCGCAATACAGAAAGTTCATCAGCCTCCTGAGCCTGAAGATAAGGTATCTGTAAACACAACAAAAGCACCCAAATAGTTTCCGCCCGCTTCATTTATGTAAAGTTTAATTCATAGACAAAAATACTTATAATATTTATACAAACCTACTCTTCATTTATATTTCTTTATACATACAAAAAAGAAAAGACCGATTTGTCGCCAAATCGGTCTTTTCTGTATAATATTAAAAGCAGAAATGGGTTATCACTTCTGCCGAATATAAATATTTATCGGTGTTCCTGTCAAATTCCATTTTTCACGCATTTTATTCTCTAAAAAGCGTTTATACGGCTCTTTCACATATTGTGGAAGATTTGCGAAATATACGAACGACGGGACACGTGTATTTGGTAATTGCGTAATATATTTTATCTTGATATATTTCCCTTTGATCGCAGGAGGCGGATAAGCCTCGATGAGTGGAAGCATCTCCTCATTCAAACGAGCAGTAGGAATGCGAGTCATACGGTTTTCATATACGCTACGAGCTTCTTCCAAAACCTTCAAGATACGCTGCTTTGTCAGGGCAGAAGCAAAGATGATAGGAAAGTCTACAAATGGAGCAAAACGATTACGGATAGCATCCTCAAAGGTCTTCATCACCTTTGCCGTCTTATCCTCGACCAAATCCCATTTATTAACAACCACTACCAAACCTTTTTCATTC
This sequence comes from Bacteroides sp., assembly GCF_030151085.1. Classification (GTDB taxonomy): domain Bacteria; phylum Bacteroidota; class Bacteroidia; order Bacteroidales; family Bacteroidaceae; genus Bacteroides. The sequence continues at coordinate 68,489 of NZ_JASLER010000054.1, forward strand.
TTTTGGATCAAAGAGAAAATATTCAAATCCTGGCTTTCGATACCTCGCGTTGCATCTACCATCAGAATACACACATCCGCATTTTCAATGGAACGAATAGAGCGAATAACAGAATAATATTCCAAATCTTCGCTGACCTTATTCTTCTTACGAATACCTGCCGTATCTACCAGATAGAAATCAAAACCGAATTTATTATAACGGGTATAAATCGAGTCACGAGTAGTTCCTGCAATCTCAGTAACAATATTGCGATCTTCGCCTATAAATGCATTTACAATAGAAGATTTACCGGCATTAGGACGACCTACCACAGCAAAACGAGGAATATCCTCATCTAATATTTCATCGGTTTCTTTTTTAAACGCACTGACAATAAGATCCATCATATCTCCTGTACCACTACCTGTGACCGCCGAAACACAATAAGGATCGCCCAACCCCAAACGATAGAACTCAGGGGCATTGTATTGCAGTTCATTATTATCTGTCTTATTTGCAATCAACAATACAGGCTTTTTGGAACGGCGCAAAATGGTAGCTACCTGTTCATCCAAGTCAGTCACACCGTTCATCACATCTACAACAAATAGTATGACATCGGCTTCATCTAAAGCCATCAGTACTTGTTTTCGTATCTCTTCTTCGAATATATCATCCGAATTCACTACCCAGCCACCGGTATCTACTACCGAGAACTCACGCCCTAACCATTCGCTTTTACCGTATTGACGGTCACGGGTGGTTCCTGCTTCTTCGTTTACAATAGCCTGACGCGTTTTAGTCAGACGGTTAAATAACGTAGACTTTCCCACATTGGGGCGTCCTACAATTGCAACTAAATTTCCCATAGTTCACACTCTTTGTTTTTGCGACTATCACAGTCGTATGAATAACTCTTAATCCAGTTGATAACCAAAGCTACGCAATTCTTTATCCGAACTGCGCCAATCTTTATCAACTTTCACAAACGTCTCCAGAAAAATAGTTTTCCCGAAGAACTTTTCTAATTCCCGGCGTGCCTCGGTTGCAACTTTCTTTAAAGCTTTCCCTTGTTTACCGATTATAATACCTTTCTGCGAATCACGTTCTACATAGATAACAGCATTAATATGTATCTTCTTCGCTTCTTCTTTAAATTGCTCCACCACTACCTCTACCGAATAAGGAATCTCCTTATCGTAATATAGCAGAATCTTTTCACGGATAATCTCGGTCACAAAAAAACGTGCCGGTTTGTCCGTCCACTGGTCTTTGTCAAAATAAGGCGGCGAATCAGGTAAAAGCTCCTTTATCCGCTTCATGACATAGTCCACATTGAATCTCGTTGTAGCAGAAATAGGTACTATTTCCGCTTTAGGCAACAACTCTTTCCATGCTTCTACCAGTTCTACCAGTTTCTCCTGATTAGTCAAATCTATCTTATTGATAAGCAGCAATACAGGTACTTCCATTTGGGCTACCTTCTCCACAAAATCATTGTGCTTATCAGGAGTTTCAACCACATCAGTAACATAAAGCAGCACATCTGCATCCGTCAATGCCGAAGTCGAAAAATTCAGCATAGATTCCTGCAACTTATAATTTGGCTTCAGGACACCCGGGGTATCCGAAAACACAATTTGCATATCATCCGTATTATAAATACCCATAATACGATGACGGGTAGTCTGTGCCTTGAAAGTAGCGATGGAAATTCGCTCACCAACCAAAGCATTCATCAAGGTGGATTTACCCACATTCGGATTACCCACGATATTTACAAAACCTGCTTTATGCATAACTTTAGCGTTTTGAGTTGAGACAAAAAAACGCATCGAATCGAAATAGGATGCGTTTCTTTAGAGTATATGTTTAGTAATTGCAATTCGTATTCAGGGATTTACAGTTACTGTTTCTTTCCGTCATATCCCCACTTCACGTAAACGGCTCCCCAAGTAAATCCGGCGCCGAATGCCGTAAAGATAAGATTATCACCTTTCTTCAATTTTTCTTCAAAATCCCAAATGCAAAGTGGAAGTGTCGCAGCACTTGTATTACCATAATGTTCTATGTTAATTAGTACTTTTTCATGAGGAACTTCCAGGCGATGTGCCACTGCATCGATGATGCGAAGATTTGCCTGATGTGGGATTACCCAGTCAATGCTATCTTTAGTCAGACCATTTTTCTCTGCAATAGCAGCACTAATATCCGACATATTAGAAACAGCATATTTAAATACTGTACGTCCTTCTTGATAAAGATAATGCATGTGGTTATCCACCGTAAAATAAGAAGGAGGACAAACCGAACCACCAGCCTTCAAATGTAAGAAAGGTAACCCTTTACCATCCGTTCTCAACATAGAATCTATGATACCTAAATCTTCTGTAGTGGGTTCTAACATAAATGCCGCAGCACCATCACCGAAAATCGGACAAGTAGCACGATCACTATAGTTCGTAATCGACGACATTTTGTCTGCACCTACAATAATGACTTTCTTGTATCGTCCTGAACGGATAAAGTTCGCAGCTGTCTCCATCAGATAAAGGAATCCACAGCAAGCAGCAGACAAATCAAATGCAAAAGCGTTCTTAAGACTAAGTTTGTCACACAATATAGATGCAATAGAGGGAAATTGGTAGTCAGGAGTAGAAGTAGCGACAATTACCAAGTCAATATCTTCCGGTTTAGAACCTGTACGTTGCATCAGCTGCTTTGCGGCTTTACGTGCCATATACGAAGTTCCTAAGCCTTCTTCATTCAGGATATGCCTTTCCTTTACTCCGATACGGGTCATAATCCATTCATCGTTGGTATCTACCATCTTTGAGATTTCATCATTCGTCAAGATGTAATCAGGTACATACCCACCGACTCCTGTAATTACTGCATTAATTTTTTCCATTAAAATGTTGTTTACTTATAGATCACTTAAACAACGGTAGTCTAAAAAGGTTTGTTTATTCTCTATACAAATCTTCTTAGACACCCGATATTCAAGTATAAGTTTTAGTCAAAACCAGCCGTAATTAAACAGCAGCTTCTTTTTCAATTGCAAGTTTACCTCTGTAGTAACCACATGCGCCACATACAGTATGATATACATGCCATTCACCGCAATTCGGGCAAATAGCCAATGTAGGAGCTACTGCTTTATCATGAGTTCTTCTCTTAGCTTGTCTCGTACTTGACTGTCTTCTCTTAGGATGTGCCATTTTTTTCTAATCTTTAATTGTTATCTAATATTTTCTTTAATTCGTCCCAACGCGGATCAACCGGCGTTTCCATTTCTTCATTAGCCAACCCTGATTCTTCTTCAGGAGCAAAAGAATCCTCCGCCATATCATCATCATCCGGAGTCGTACGGATATGCTTGTTCAACTTACTGCTCATCGCCTTGTTGCACTTACCCGGAGCATGTACATGCTTCATAGGGATCGCCAAAGCAATAAACTCGTATATGAACCATGCTACGTTAATTTCTCCTTCCTCTTCAGGAATGACAATGAGATTATCTCCTTCTTCGGCATATTCATGGCCAAACTTAACCAGCAACTTGTCAGTCGAACTGACCGGCTGTTCCATATCGTCCAAACAACGGTCACATGGTACCCATACAATCCCGTCGGTCTGGAAGTTCAATTCGAAAGCACGAGATGTTTTCTTTACAACCAATACCACATTCACTTTTCCCTTCTGTACTTCCGGGCCATCGATGTTGGCAAAAAAAAGATTATCCAGAACAAACTCATATTTACATGAATCTTCCTGCATACCTTTCAAATCAATTTTGTATTTATCAAACTTTCCCAAAGCTTCTTTTGTTTATTCGGGCGACAAAGATACGAATAATTATCCTCATTATGTAGCATTTATGATAAAAACTTCACTTTTTTATATCGATTTCACCCTAATATCATTACTTAATGTAAAGTTTTACGTAGTTGTTCAAACGCAAGAAGCCCCTGTATCATGGATACAAGGGCTTCTCTTCAAAAACGGCGACTACCTACTCTCCCACTGTTACGCAGTACCATCGGCGTGACCGGGCTTAACTTCTCTGTTCGGAATGGGAAGAGGTGGAACCCCGGTGCTATAGT
>NZ_JASLER010000017.1 GCF_030151085.1 Bacteroides sp.
ATTGGTTTGTTCGGTCAACTGTATCTCGCCTACACAGAGCTTTTCTTTGCGCACTTCCTTGTCTTCTTTGGTGCTGATCCAGTCGGATAGTCGCTTCTGGCGTTGCCACACCTGGATGTCGGCACCGTTGGGCTTGGCGTAATAGTTCAAAAGTACACGGTACTTGCCTTCGGGCACATCGTTCAGCATCAGGCGTACTTCACCGCGTTGGCGTGTAGTCATACGGATGCCCCGTTCGTGGGTCACTTGCATTCCCCAGCCCGGTGTGAGTAGCATCAACTGTGGGAAGTAGACATGTTCACGAGGCAGATAGACTTTGCGCAGTTCATCGGTAGGCTCCATCTTGCTTTGTAGCGGACGATCGGCATAGAAGAAGGCGATGGAGGTGTAATCCACAGGGAAATTGTTGCGAACTTCGCCGTGCTCCATGGCATGATAGATTTCTTTCTCGAAAGACATCTTGTCCGAGAGGAAGAAGCGGTAAGCACCGGTACGACCCATCGGAAGCGAATAGTCCAGACAACCGTGCAGAGGAAGGCTATTGCCACGATCCCAACGGTCGAGCACGGCATACCAGCCACCATTATAATAGTCTTCGGAACCCGTTCCGTGCAGACGCATCTTGTTGTCTACATACGTGCTGTCGTCGCCTTCGAAGAAGAGTGTCATGCCGGCACGCAGACCTTGTGCTTGATGAATGGTGCCTACATAGTGTCCTTTCCCTTTCATATCGAGGAATTTGAAGAATTCGCCCAGTTCAGGTTTCTCACGATGCCACAGGGTGTAGAGTTTACCTTCTCCTTTGGCGTTGCGCGGATTGTTGTTGTAGTACACCTTTACGTTGACCGAAATAGGGGTTTGCTCCATATCCGCACGCTTCTTGTAGATCAGCTTCATAGAGGCGGATTTATCGTAGGGCATGGGCAGGTAGCAATAGTTCGCCGTTCCTTGTTTACCCATCAGCATGCCGCGCATGGCTCCTTTGCCGTATGCATAACCAAAGAAATCGGCAATAGGAGAATAGATAGCCTCAACCGCCTCGTTATCCCAAGTGGCTGAAAGGAGTACATCTTTGTATATACCTTCGAACGAACTACCTGCATCGATGGTGAAGCCAACGATACGACCCGGCTGGTTCTGCGTGAAGAAGGGTATCTCCTCGCCCGGCTTCAAGGTAAACGATTGCTCTGCGGTATTTACATTAGCTGATTGCCCGGTGGTGAATCCTGAAACTTCGGGGGTGATGTCCGCCCAAAGGTTGTTAACATCCGCTATCAGCGACTTATATTGCTGCGAAGGGTCGCCGTCGAAGGTCACTACATTCTTTCCCGGCAAGTTGCGGTACTGAATCTGTATGAATTCAAGCTTCGGGCCATCGAATTCAATCTTGCACGACTTCTTGTAAGTGATGGGTATGTAGCAGTAGAAGCCGCCTATCTCATTGCCGCAAACGGGCTTTAGGAAAGGATATACGTTGCCCGAGAAGAGGTCGGAGAACTTGATCTTGAAGCCGGGTTCTTTCTGCCCGTCGAAGTAGAAGTAGAGCATGTGATCGGTAGGGGTAGGCGTCCAAATGCGGTTGATGACACCGGGGCCTTCCATTTCGGCTATTACCAGTTTGTCGCCTTCTTTACGCAAAAAGGAGTAGGTTCCGGCAAAGCCGTCGTCGTTGCCTCCGGTACGGTCATAGCTGGAGAATTGCTCTACCAGTGAGTTGGTGCGATACTCGGGGAGTTTATCCACACGCTTCAGGAGTTCCAGCTCGTCGATCCATCGATAGATGTTTTGGGCGGTAAGCGGTGTACTCATCAGGGCAAAGAGAGCCAATAGGGCAATTATGTTGTTCTTTATGATATTCATTTTTCGTATTGTTTTTTGGGGTGTTATTCAAGGAATCTAATACAGCTCCATCTCATTTATCCGCAATACCTTCATCCCGATGTTCTGTGTAGGACGGGTAACCAGCAGACGGATATAACGTACTGTAGCAGGTTTAAAGGTACGCAACATGATGTCCGACTCGTTTCCATCCACATAGTCGAGGGTGGTCCACTCTTCGTTCAGGCTGTTGCGTCCTTGCAGGAAGCAGGAGGAGGTGATAAACGCCTGGTCTTCGTTACCGGCATTGTACATCTTCCAACCGCTGACGCTCTTACCTTCACCTAAGTCAAAGTCGGCATAGTTCAAGGCGGCGTTTACTTCGCACCATTTGGTCTTGGTATTGCCGTCAATCATTGCCTGGGGCGTCTCACGTTCATTGATAGAACCGGAGTATCCAAGTAACTTTGCATCTCGCATCAGATTCTCTTTCTTTACTTCCGCCTCTTTCACTTGTGCTTCATTCCCTTTATTGGCTGTGCGGAACAGAGAAGTGGCAAGCTGAACCGACTTCTGACTCTCTTTGGCCAATGTAGCAGCAAAAAGAACAACCTTCTCATTTTGAGGTAGAATTACACTGGTAGCTCCAGCGGGAATATCCATACAGAACTTGAACATGTAGGTAAACTCATACGCTCTATCCTCTGTAGTAGAGTGGCGGTGTGTACCTACGTAAGCTATTTCAGCCTCTTTCAAATAACCGGCAGTATGCCCGGTATGCCCCCACTGACCCACAAAGCCGGTATAAGACGGAACAGCAAATTCAGCAGAAGAACGACCACTGCGGAAGGTAGCCTTATAATCACCATCCGTGGCAGCAGCCAGGAAGTAAAGCTTAGTATAGGTATGTCCTTTCGGCAACAAAATGGTATCACCTTTACATACCAATCCATTGGCAGCATCCTTCGGTCCGAAACGGAACGGTACTTGATGTACATTCAGGGAGTCGGGGAAGAGTTCGGCGGCAAATGAGTAAGCTCCATCGAAGTTACCATCTCTGCGGAATTCATTAAATGAGGCACATTTGAGATCGTACTTCAAGGGCAGTTCGGCATAGCTATTACCATTGATGGGCAAAGCCGAAGGTTTCAAACGAACCTTATAGGTACGGATGGAGTACGGGGTGATGTTTACTTTGAGCTTATTGCCTGCAAATGAAGCGCTTCCTGCAGTCTTCTCGGTACCATCGGCTTCGGATGCACTGAGTATATCGCCAGCAAAAGTCAGTGATGCTTGCTGCGGCTTCTCGCCACCGGTTTCATAAACGCGTACCACATATTCGTCGCCTTCTTGTGCTTTCTTGAGAGCCTTGATTACTACATTGCTGTTATCAGAAGAAACAAACGAAAACTCTTTGCCAAGTGTGCCTTTATGGGCATCCGTACGGAAAGCTTTCAACTTCTGATTGTATGCTTCAGCCTTCTGAGCAGTGGCGGCTTTATCCAAAGAACCTTCGTGGGGAATCAGGCTATAAGTAAAACAATGATGTCCGTAGTCCTGACGGTTCTGGTAAGAGTAGTTGTTTTGGGTATCTGGTGTATGCAGTAAAGTCAATCGGAGGGTGTTGTCATTGGGCTTGTCCCAGCCATACTTGCTATCGCTCAGAATAGTTACACCGCAATTGCCACTCTTATCGGTCAAGTCAACCCATTGTTGAGCGTAAACTTCGTAGGCGAGTTCGGTATTGTTACCACGCTTCACACTACCTATGCCCAGGTCGTAAGTGGCTTCGGTATTCGTTATATTCAGCGGGAATTCTGCTTTCAGCAATGCGTTGGTCGATGCCCAATCCACTTCGTTGTAAAAGTCGATACGTTCGGCGTTGGCGCCTTCGTTGAGGTGGATGTATTGCTTGAAGAGAGATTCGCCGTACTTCTTCTCGATGCAGAGCGTCTGGCGCAGTGCTCCGTTTTCTATACGGGTAATCTTCACGTCTTCCGTAATTGATACAGGATCACGGTCGAGGGTAGCCTTCAGCACTTCCCATGCGGGCCATTCATACGACTTGTTTTCGTTGAACAGTGCCAAGCGAATACGTTTGCCTGACTTCACCAGTTCGCGGTCGTTCTTCTTGTCGAACAAGGAAACAATATCGCCTGCATGATCTAAGGATAACTTATATACAGAGTTTTCCAGTACACGATTATCTGTATTAGCAACAGCGGTTGCTTTACCTGAACCTGAAGAGAGACGTACATCATATACCGTATATCCGGTGGCGGGTACACTGGCTTCTATCAATAAGCGGGCTTTTCCATCGGCATAACCCAATAGTTGTGAGGCAACCTTCTTGCCCGAAGCATCGTACACCTCTACACTGCGGGGCGCCGTAGCACTGGCTATTTCTACTTCCGATAATTCAGTTACCGGATAGCCTACGGCATTGAAGAATACAACGGGAGTTCCTTTCACCCGCGTATCCATCTGCCCGATAACGGCATTAGCCGATGAAGCAAGTGTAGCGGAGAATTGTTGCAAGGAGATCAGTTCATCGTTCCAAGAGAATTCGTATGCACGGGGAATGCTGGTTCCCGTCAGGTCGTCGTGGAACTGATGGAATATAAAACGTTTCCAACTTTCGTCGAGCATCGCTTGGGGATATTCGGCTTGATTCAACCATTCGGCAGCTACGGATGCACGTTCGGCGGCATCACCCAGCAGTTCGTTCTGACGGTTGTAAAGCTTCATCGCGGCTTGCGAGGTGTAACAGCCTGTACCATGTACATCCATCAGAAACTCGCCGTTGTACTGGGGCAGTTCGGGATGATTATTATAGGGCTGGTACTCTTTGTACAGTTGGTCGCTGGTGACGCTTTTAATCTTCAACGGGCCTTTGCCATCGAGGGAATTCACTACAGCGCGCACGGAGGTCAGGGTAGGTGAACCACCTACATCGCCTGTACCGTAGTAACGATAGACTTGATTGAGTGGTGTACGGGTGGCAAGTTCTGCCAGTCCCTTATTCTGAGTCAAGTCTTCATCATTCCAGCGTGAATTATAATCGTAACCGTGGGCAAACATGATGGTAGAACCGTCTACTCCTTTCCACAGACCCAAGGTGAAAGGGTACTTCTTGGTACCGAAGTGATTGCTATGAGTACGCCAGTCCAGCTTCTGCGACGAGAAGCCTATCAGTCCGCAATGGGCAGCCACGGTGGGTAGTGTCCAACCGAAACCAAAGCAGTCGGGCAAGAAGATATCGGTACTCTCTACGCCGAATTCGTTGCGGTAGTATTGTTGGCCCAACGTGACATTTCGAATAAACGACTCGATAGAAGGTACCAGCACGTCGGTAGCGTCCCAACTGGCTCCGCTGATGTGCCAACGGCCTTGCTTGATATACTTCTTCATGAATTCGTATTGCACGGGGTAATACTCCTTCATCCAGGCATACTTCACACCTCCCTCGAAGTTGAAGATATAATCGGGGTACTGCTTCAACAAGAAGAGGTTCTGGTTGATGGTGTTCCATACATATTGTTTGATAGTAGTCTGTATGTCCCAGTTCCATTGGGTGTCCAAATGGGCATCGGCAACCATGTAGACTTCGGCTTGCTGCTTCTGTCCGGCATTTTGGGCGTATGACCCACTTGCTAATAGCAAGGCAGAAGCCAATACGACAATGTGTCTTTTCATTTTCAATGTTTATCTGTATTAATTGCCCTTCAGACTATTCTGAAAGGGGATTGCTGGAAGTTAACTTCCAGTCTGCTGGATATATACATCCAACGTGCGGCATCTATATATCCAGCAGATTGGCTATATACATCCAGTAAACTGAATATATATAGCCTGAGAACGGCCTATTCAATCGTGCTTATTCTTTAATGTCATAGCGCTTTACGTCAATAGTTCCGTAAACAACATCCAAGGAAGGCTTTCCATTTTTCAGCTCAATAGTACCAAAGCCCGTGGCAGTACTGATGAAACTCTTGAAATCACCTACTTTTGAATCGATGTACATGGTTTTGGTAACTGCATCGTATCTTGCTCCGGTAAGTCCCTGCAACATGCCATAACTTGCCATGGCACGTGCATACCAGTGTCCGCACTCTATTTCGTCGAATGGATTGCGCACTCTGCCGTCATAGCGTTTGCGGCATTCACGAACAATATCCAAACCTTTCTCTACCTCACCTTTCAACATCAAGTGACTGGCTACTTGGTATTCGATTCCCGTCCACACTTCATTGCTATAAACGAAAGGCAATGATAAAGCACCACCTTTAGGCCAAGTGCAGAGCAGCAGACCACCTTCATTGCCACAAGCGTATGCGGGACGTTGCGGGTTGTAATGGTCGGTCAGATCATTCTTCAAGTTATACTTATGTATGGATACGAGATGACTCTTTACTTTTTCATTATCCACTACCTCGTTCAACCCACATACCGAGGCCATCCACATGCCCAGAATACCATCGGACAAGCATCCGGTTCCATATTGATATTTCGGTCCTTCGGCTTTAAGTAGCTTCAATGCTTCGTCCGAATAGCTTCCTCCAAAAGACATTACGTTTACAGGATTGGGAGCTTCAAGACCTTCCCACTGAATCTTCTGAATGAAGTATTCGCCATCGTAAAGGGCGGTTTCCATATACTTCTTGCCTTTCGCCAGCAAAGTTTCATATTCCTTGGAAGGCTGTTTCAACGTCTTGCTCATTTCCACCATAGCGGTCAAGGCTCCCAGGTAGAAGCTGGTGCACATACCGTTCGGTCCCCAGAACTCGATATCGTAAGTATTATGATGAGGTTCTTCTACAATGCCTTTGTGCTTGGGGTCCCAAGTGCGGATGCAATAGTCAAGGCTTGCCTTTACTGCGGGATAAAGTGCTTTCATCCACTGCGTATCACCACTGACACGCCATTCGCGATAGACTTTCATGATACCACCCAACTGACCATCGGCAGCGGCATGGAAGCTATGAGGAGGTGTAGAGATAGGCATATTGGCACGGAAGGTTTGATGTCCTTCGGCGTTCTGACTTACATTAAACTCCGTTTCGCGCAAGGTGCGTTCCATAGCCGGGAACAGATGGGATAAAGCCTGTGCATAGTTCCATACATGCGTGCAACTACCGTGGCATGAACCTACCTGATCGGCACAACCTTCCCACGCCCAAAAACGTCCGTCCCATTGACGCAACACGGTGGGCGACTTCAAGATAGTAAGATTGGCAGCAACAGCTTCTATTACTTCAGCCGGCAGAGTGGAATCATAGAATGCATGGCAGAACAATTCACTATTCTTCTTCAAGGTAGCACAGTTGGCATTCCAATACTGTATCACTTCATTCAGATTCTTGAAACGTTCGGAATACCAAGGGCGATAGGTTGACTCACCGTCTTCCGCCTCGGCTACAAACTTCTTTTCGTCGGCAGAAGAGTCTATTGTATGCCATTCACCCCATCCCTGTCCTTCAAAATCGGCCAACAAAGTAGCTGTGGAAGACAAGGCTCTGAGATCTTCTTCTTTATTGTTCGTCAACACAAATTGGTCGGCAAGGACATGTCCCCAAGGATGAACATCCAAATCAATCACTTTAATGCAGGCCTTCTTTCCTTGATAAGCCTTCAAGTCCCATACAGCTTCATTCAATGTCTCGGACATGTTTCCAACTGCTGTCTGTACAATCTTGCCGTCCACTACCAGATTAACGGAAGTGCGGTCTGCCTGATTGCCTCCACCTACGAGGAACTTCAAATATCTTTTATCTATCTTGAATTCGGGAGATTGTATAATCCCCATCAAGCCATCACCCCCTTGTTCGAAGGAGTTCAGTAATTGTTTTCCCGCATAACCGATCACCGTTTGCTGACCTGCGGCTGTGCCTTTGGAAGGATTGCCGGTGAATGCTTTGCCCGTCTTACGGGCTACACCGATAGAAAGATCCGAATCGGGCAGATACCAGCAGAAATTCACTTTAACGGTTTTCGTTTCACCCGGTTGCAAAGTGAGCGGAACATAAACGGATGCTCCGGGTGCGGCCTCTTTTACAGGTTGATTATCGGGCATCTTTCCATATCGGATGTTGTCCCAAAGCACCGTCTGAGGATCGAACCATGCACCGCGAAACCAGCAATGATCCACTACCGCTGCGTCATTGTCTACATAGATAGCCAGTCCGCCGTTATCGGAATCATTCAATACAAAGCCGTTCTTTGTACTCTGTATAGCACCCCTACCGTCTACAAAGTTTCTTGTGTTATAGGAAAAGACCGTTTCGATGGATTTACCGGTGGTATTTGTAAACTGATACTCCAATACACCGACGGGCAGACTGGAATTATTCTCATCCGTAGGGATGAAAGGACTCCAACCTACAATCTTTACATCCAGAGGAACATCCTTATCTTTCAAATCTATGGTTGCAAAAGGGAAGCGGGTCTGAAATACCGCCTCTTCAAAGCGGGGCAATCCGTATGTCTTGTCTCCCCTACCCAGCCCGCTCTGAACGGGACCGAATAGTTTCCAGTCAGGCACTTGTCCTTCGAGCACCTTCGTCCCTTGTGCGGCACCTTTCACGTGAATAGCCGCAAAAGTATAAGGTTCGTTCATCAAATCGGGATGATGATGAAGCGATACGTGTGAGATGGCTCCGGTACCCTCCAGGCAGAACATGCCTGCTCCCATACCGCCGATGGGAAAAGCAATGCGGTTGAGGTATTCGTTGCGATACTCACTGTTGAATTCTCTGTTTGATTTCCCGAAGTTAGAAGCTTCGGATTGAGGCATTGCCTGAACCGGCAATAGCGTTGCCATGTTTAGCAAAGCTAATAAAGATAGTGTCTTTCTTACCATGGTGTTATTGTTGTTTAAGTGTTTGTCAATTAATCTATTTCTCCAAATCTATCTATAATCCGATTATAGGCTTCGGCAGCTGCTCCGTTTCCCCAATCATAGATGGTAAACTCTCCCATGCCTTCACCTTCGGGGGTGGTACGACCGCCATGTCCGTAATTCTCCATCGTAAAACCGTAATCTGCTGTGCCGAAGAATGGGTATACTTTCTCCCACTGCAACTTGGTTTGAGGATTCTCAGGGCAATACATCATTACAAAAGATGCTTTCAAAGCAGCATATCCACGTTCTATGTATTCAAGCTTATTCAGGAGCTTACCATATTGAATAATCAACTCGGCAAACAGGCTTTGGCGTGAATCATTCCATTCGCCATCGGCATTCAACACACCGAACCCACCCAATACATTTACATACATATATGGAGGCTGCCACGATGCTTGGGTCATAAGCAGTTCGTCCAGCGTACGTTTTCCATAATTGAGGTATTCTTTCTTCTGTGTCAGGCGGTAGGCTTCCAACAAAGCTTCTGCTGTCCAAAACATAGAGAAGTTATTTTGTTTGTACATATTGTTCCTCGATACTTTCTTACCTAACAGATCATTTGCTCCATAGCGCGAACATGACCAATAAGTCTCGAAGTCTTCCCACCTGCCTGCCGGAATAACCTCGCGAATCACCGCATCCATTGCTTGAAGTGCAGCCCGTTTATATTCTTCCTTACCGGTTAGCTCATACAATTTCAGCAGGAAAGTAACGGATAAGGATGTTTCGGGTGAATCGTTCAACTCTGCCAATGGTTTCAACATTTGCATGTCAAGCCAGCCGGGGAAGAAACCATTCTTCGATTGAACGGCAAGCAACGATTTAGCATAGTTTTCTGCATAAATCAGAAGTCGGTTATCCTTTTCCAACTCTTCATACCATCGAAGCATTAATAAGGCTGTCCAACTCATATCCAGAAGATGGTAAGGCGACTCTTTCGGGTTCCAAGTTTGAGGATTCCGATTAGAATTACCCCAGTAGTAAGTGTCCCAACCTTTGCTTCGGTTATATTTCTTTCCGCCAATTTCTACCTGATGCATTTCAGTACCGATTAATCCGGGGAAGAAGCCATCTTTCTGCGGGAAAGCCAGAGCAAGTTCTTTGGTAAGATTCGCTTTTTCAAGAAGTACTTTATTATTTGTCCTTCGGGCATATCGGTATAATCCACTTGCCGAACGCAGGGAACTGAACCAGGCTTGATTCCATACAGAACGAAATTCACGCTCGTTCACTTCTCCCGGAAAATTAGGGCTTTGTGTGACGTTTACAATAAATACCGGTGCGCCGACTGTTTGCCCATTTAGCTCAAATTGTTGCCAGACATTCTTTTCCCATGAGTGGAATGCCCAATTATAGGTATGCTTTACATAAACTTCGAGGTCTCCTTTTACAGGATTACCTTGGTTATATTGTTTACGTCCCCAACGGTTCCATATAAATGCTAATGGCTTCTGAAAAGGATTCTGCAATGTTTCTTTGTCGTCGAAGTGCATCAGATAAAATCCAATCTCGATATTTCCTTCGGGATAGGTGGTAGTGTTGGCGCGTTCGAAAAGAACATGTTCTGATACATAGCTGTCGCACATTCCAAGCGTAAGTTTATTGTTGGATGCATCCAAATCCATGTACCAACGAACAGGAGTTCCCTTCTGCATAATATCCAAATCAGGAACAAGAATAAGCGACTGGTTCTGATCTGAAACAATCAATGCAGGTGAACGAAATACATGCTGGTCGATAATGTTCTTACCGGTAGGTGTAAGATGTGGTGCCCAATGGAACGAAGGTGAAAAAGCAGGCTTTATCGTCGCTTGCCAATCAACTTGCTTGATTGCCTCTTTAAGTGCAAAAGAGAATTTTATGTATACCGTATGTTTATCTATTTCTTTTATAGTACTCTTGCCTTTGGCATTTCCCAACAGATCATACTGTATGGCATCGATTGCCGCACTGAACTTAGGTGGAAGTGCATTTCTATTAAGTTCTGCTTTCCCTTCTGGAGGATGTTTTATTTGAGCAAACGCATTCATTCCAAACATAACTATCCAAACTTGAGCTATGATAAAAATATATTTTGGCATAAGACTAATCAAAAATGATATATAGGAGGGTGTGTCAAGTATCGGCACATCCTCCTATATGATAAAGAACTAATTATTGTATCTCAATAACTTGACCCTCGGAGTAAATTTTGCTGGAAATTCCAGGTTGCTTTGCTTCATCATTCAGATAACCTGTTAATTTCACAATGAACCTATACTTTCCATCTGCTTTGATTGCAATATTTTCAGCAGATGTACCTTCGTCGACTATAGTAATCTTATCTGTATAGATACCATTTTCAACCTTTTGTATACTTATCTCTAAAGGCCTTATAAATTCAGCAGGTACATTACTAGGGATCTCCCAAGTAAGTTTGACTGTACTTCCTTGTATTGAGTAATCAAGATTCTCTACTCTAGGCAGAGGATGGTGAATTCCCTTGCTGTCGATTACATCTCTATCGTAACAGCTTGTAAACAACAAACTGACGAATGCCACTATAAAGATTCTGGCTATATTTTTCATAATTGAAATTTTAAGAGTTAGACATTAATATCCCGGGTTCTGCGTGTAGCTTCCCTTTGCATATTTTATTTGCTGTTGAGTTAACGGGAAATACTCATCACGACCAGCAGTAAAGCGGGCAATGTTGAACCAAGGGAAGCGCGTTTTTTCAATGGCAAAATATGCATTCATCGTTTCTGCCAAAGTACCCCAACGCTGCAAGTCGAAGAAGCGATGACCTTCGCAAGCAAACTCCAAACGATTCTCCCACACCAGTGCCTTCCAAGCATAGTCTTTCGTCCAATTGCAGTTAACCCCCGGTTGGTAGGTAGCCACATGATAGTTCATTGTAGGTTGGTTATCGGCTGTAATCAAACGAATTCTACTGTTGGCAGCACGTGAGCGAATTTGGTTAATTAGCGGCAAAGCTTCCATCTCTCTATCCAGTTGAATCAGAATTTCGGCTTTCCACAACAAAACATCGTCATAGCGGATCAACTTCTTGTTCATAGAGTTAAATTGCCATCCGTCGTACATCAAACAACCGCAATCGGGATCGGGCATATCTTTGATAGGCTTCAAGAAACTATAAGTAATAGGGTCACGGCTGGCAGATGAATGGAATAGCAAGTCGGGGTTATACTTCCAAGGCTGACCCGGAGCTACCATAGTATGGCTGAAACGAGGGTCCCATGTATATTTGTCGAAGTAATCTTTGGCACCACTGTTAACAGCTTCCAGATCGTAAGAACCGTCAGGATTTTTGATATATTGACCGTAATCGTCATCGTTATAGTCTTCAAAACGAGGCAGACCGTTTTTGTCTGTTTTGAAGGCATTGGCCAAAGTATAGCTAGCGTGATTGAAGTCACAACATTGGAATTTGGCATTACCTTTTTCATCTATGGGCCACATATACGGATGGTTCAAACCCTCACCACGATTGATGCGACCACCCGAGGAAAGTCCATCGTTGATAGAAAACTGTAACTCCCAAATTGATTCCTTAGTGGCGTTGTCATATTGCAATAAGAAATTGTTACCGAAGTCTGACTCTAAACCTACACGGTCACCTTCTTGGGCAATAATCTTGTCAATATAGGGTAGAGCATCTGCAAGCATTTGCTTGTTGATGTTGACTACTTGGTGACGGTCATCTTGCTCGTAAGCCATATTCAACATGGTTCTGGCAATCATGGCAGTAGCAGCATTACGACTTATACGACCTTTGTCTCTTTGATCCAATGGTAATAGACTTTCGGCTTTCTTGAAATCATCGAGGATGCGTTGCCATAAGTAGAGATCGTTTGTCTGACCCGGTTCACGGTTGGGTATGGCTTCGAAAGCTGCGGATGTACCTACAACGTTCTCATCAATGTAGGGCATGTACTTCCAAAGTTTCTTCATCCGATACAGTGTGAATGAACGGATAAAGAGCACCTCACCCATATAACTGTTTTTCTCAGGCAGCTGTTCTTCTGTAAACTGTGCCATTCTCTGAATAGCCGTGTTACATCTCTGAATGACTTGGTAAGACGTATACCAAGTTCCGTCCAGTCCACCTGTATCAGGGGTGGTATTGGTGAAAAGCGACATATTGCCAAATGAGCCAACGGCATCAGCAGTACCACCACCACCTTTGTAAGCGTCATCCGAACGCATGGAACCGGACCACCAGTACATATAAACAGATTCAAACGAACCTATTTCACACATACGAGCATAGGCAGCTGTTACAAAACCTTCCATATCGCTGGGTTTGCTAAGTATATTTTCATCCAATACTTGCTTTGGATTGACATCCAGATATGAATCGCAGCTACTGACTCCCAACAGTGCCAACAATGCGATTGATAAAGAATATATTCTTTTCATAATTTCTTCTTTTTAGTTAGTTTAGAAAGTAACGTTTATACCAAAGTTAAAGGTAAACGGTGTTAAATAAGCGTAGGAAGGACGTTCTGGATCGAAACTGGTGTACTTATCGGCTCCCCAGAACTTCTTCAACGTGAATACATTATCTGCAGAAGCATATAAACGGAGATTCTTCATGTATATTTTCTCAATCAGACGAGTCGGGAATGTGTAGCCTAGCTCTATATTTCTCAACTTAATGTACGAACCATCTTCTACAAAATAAGAAGAGAATCGTTGTTCGTTGTTAGCGGTATTATTTGTCATAGCCGGAATATCGGAATTTGGATTGCTGGGTGACCAGGCATCTAGCATACGGGTAGCATGATTCTTCCAAGCCGGATTTGTATAAAGCCAAATATCACTTTCTTTCTTCCAGTCACTGTTTACGTCATTACCGAATACACCTTCGAAGAACAAATTCAAGTCAAAGCCTTTGTAAGCAAAGTCAAAGTTAAGTCCACCGAAGAAGTCGGGATCGGAACAGCCGAGCCAAGTTCTATCGAATGTTTCATTAATTACACCATCACCATCTAAATCTTTGTAACGGATACGTCCTACTGCCTTACCGGGCTGATCGGCATGGGCATCCACCTCTGCCTGTGTGCGGAAGATACCATCGGCAACCAGACCATACATGGCATTGGGTGAGCGTCCTATAATCAAGTCGCGTACACCGTCACCGGCATATCGATTGATTACATCTTTGGGAAGCTCAGTTAATTCGGTCTTGTATGAACCAACATTGGCTGTGATGGCCCATTGGAATTCGCGAGTAGGTTCACTTCTGAAAGTCAGAGCAAATTCCACGCCTTGGTTGTTCATGCTTGCACCGTTTATCCAAGGTTCACCACCTTCACCCATGGCAGCAATGTATGGAGTACGTACGAGGATGTCTTCGGTCTTCTTATAATAGTAGTCGAATGAACCCGTCAGGCGTTGGTTGAGGAATCCGAAATCAATACCCAAGTTGGTTTGCTTTGTAGTTTCCCACTTCAAGTCAGGATTGCCGAGCCAGGTTCTTCTATAACCTGATTGCAGATTACCGGTCTCTTGTCCCTCAATAGGATAGGCAGTGTCAAAGTAACTGGTAGTAAAAGGAGTAGTAGTGTAACCACGGGGCAGACCTTGAACGCTACCATTAGCACCCCAACTCAGGCGGAGCTTCAAATCAGAGAGCCAGTCGGCATTTTCCATAAAAGCTTCATCCTTGATTCTCCAACCAGCAGAGAAAGCAGGAAATACAGCGTAGCGGCTGTTGGCACCAAATAAAGACGAACCATCACGCCGCACCGTAGCAGACAACAGGTATTTACCTGCATAGGAGTAGTTGGCCTTGGCAAAAAGAGAGAAGTAAGCATATTCGTCAGCAGAGCTTTTCAAGGTAATTTCACTTCCGGTAGCAACACCGAGATGAGCGAAATCACGATCTTCCAGATAAAGACCTTCTCTTTTAGCAGAAAAGCCTTCTTGTACGTAACGAGTGAATTCTGTACCGAATACGGCGTCAATATGGTGCTTGCCGAAGCTTTGGTTATAAGACAAAGTATTAGTCCATACATAACTTAACGGATGAGACTGGTCGCTAGTTACATAGTTCTTGGTATTACCTCTGAATCCTGTTTCAACAAAAGCGCCATCAACGGCTCTAAAGTAAGCGTTGCCATAGTCTACGCCAAACTGAGTTCTGGCTGAGATACCATTCCATATATTTACATCCATAAAGATGTCACCGACAATTTTTACGTAGTTGTTGATATTATCCTTACCCATAGTCATCATACGTACCGGGTTGTTGATATCATCAAGTCCGGCTGGACCTGCCCAGTTACCGTTTATGTCATAAACAGGAACGATAGAGGGCATAATCATAGCATTAAATGTTTGATACTGATCTTTATATTGCAAATAAGATATAGCCAGGTTTTCACCCACTTTCACGCGGTCTTTGATAAGATCGTATTCCGTATTAGCACGTACTGAATATTTCTTGAAGAAAGAGTGAATTTGTGTACCTTGGTTATTGGAGTATCCCAATGAAAATAAGCTCTTGGCTTTATCAGTACCATTGGAGATGGTGATTTGGTGATTGGTCAGGATAGCTGTACGGAATATCTCGTCCATCCAGTCCGTGTCGGCTGTTCTCACCAGTTTGTTGTTATCCAGGAATTCTTTTGTCTTCATATTATCCATTACCAGCATACCGTCTTCACCTCTGTGGTATTCATACTCGTAACCATTGGGAAAAAGCAAAGCAGAGCCGTAAGTAAACTCATCATAGGCAGCAGCGCGGAAAGCGGCGATACCGAATTGTTCGGTATTCATCATCTCTGGTTTGTTGAACACTTTGCTGACGGAAACACTACCATTATATTCGATGTTTGTTTTACCGGCTTTACCTTTCTTGGTTTGAATCAAGATTACACCGCCGGAAGCTCGTGCACCGTAAATAGATGCAGAAGCCGCATCTTTCAATACTTGAATGGATTCAATATCACCTGAGTTAATATCGCGGAGGTTCAAGTTCTGTGTCGGCATACCGTCCAATACGATCAGGGGAGTTACAGCACCGGACAGAGAGGATAGACCACGTATCTGTATATTTACATCCTCGGCTGGGTTACCACCGTTAGTCGATATCTTCACACCGGCCATCTTACCTTGCAAAGACTTCATGGCATTGGCGGAAGTGTTTTTTATGTCTTTCGTTCCTGCCATGGATACCGAACCGGTCAAGTCGGCTTTTCTCTGGGTCATATAACCGGTATATACTACCACTTCAGAGAGCATTGTAGCATCACTCTTCATGACAATATCCAAGGATTTCAAACCTTTAACAGAACGTTCTTCTGTTTTCTGACCGATGAACGAAAATACCAATATTGCATTTTCATTGGGAACCTTTATTGAATATTTCCCTTCTATATCAGTGGTAGTACCTATTGAAGTACCTTTAACCAGCACGTTTACTCCAATAAGAGGCTCGTTAGTGCCTTCTTCCAGTACTGTTCCCTGAATAATTCTTGTTTGCTGCACTTCGTTGGGAGCGTTCATTTCAACGGCATTTGCTTCCGGTACAGTAGTTGCAGGGGATATTCCTTCTGCATGTACTGCCAATGATAGCATTGATATCAATGCTATGCAGCTACTCCTTTTTCTAAAAATTCTCATAATACTTTGATTTAATCATTAATAAAAATTCATAGTAATATTTATTCATTTCCCCATAAAGTAGAGCCATTTCCTTTATTCTTTCTCCACTCATGACGCCATTTATGAATATCTGTTGAGTTTATCATTGGTTTCAATCTGCGTTCTTCTTTCGTAGGAGCTTTGGGTAACACGTTCGCTTTGTCTTGATACCAATAGGCAACACTTGCCATATCCAGAGTAAGATTATTATTATGACCATGTTCAATAGTAGCCTTCAAGCTTTTTTCAAAGAAAACAGGATCATTAATAAAGAATCGATATACATGCGTACGGCCTAACCAGCCAATATCATTGTTTACACGAGGATAGCCAAAGTAAGGATGAGAGAATACTTCTTTCGGACACCAGGAAGTATTGAAGAAATCTTCTGTACCGGTACCAATCATCGAAGGGGTTGTTTCCCCATCAATAAACCACATATCATCACCTTCACCATACCACATAGGGGTGGGACAATGCACATAGTAGTTGATACCTACGAAATGACCTTTACCCTGAATATCGGCAAATACATAATTGTTTTCACCGGTTTTGTTTTCGCCTTCTTTACCGGTTACTCCCCACTCTGTTTCGCCTTCGGGAAGAGCTTCAGTCAACTCATGATTGTACCAAGCATGGAAGCGTCCCATATCTTCGGGAAGCTTTTTCATTTCCAGATAGTCTACATAGAAATAGAAAGCATCGATCTTTTCATTCGTTTGATTCTCTATTTCAATGCGAGCTCCTTTGGCAAATGGCATAGTGAAATAAGAAGATAATCCTGTTCCATTGCCCGGTCCTGCTGATAAGGGGAATGATGCATAATTGTATTGCTCATTCCAACCCTGCCCGAAGAATGGACCAATGGGAGATTCTACGGAAGGATACTCGTTTCCATCCCAATACATGCGGATAATAATATCATTTCTGCATAAACGATCCGGTCCCGGAGCTATAGTAATCCAAATATGATTAATGACGCCCGCACCCGAAATCTCAGCTATTGTGCGTGTTTCTCCCGGTTTGATGTCTTTCAGATGATCGCGGTTGTTACCACTCCTGTCATAACTACTGACGCGACGATTACGAACACCGTTTTTCATCTTCGCCAAATCATGTAGTTCTCCTGAGACGTTTACTTGTGAAATACAAGGGGGATTGCATAACCATAGACCTATGATTAGCAACAATACCGTTTTAAAGTAATGTTTCTTCATAAATTAAATGTGTTTTAAATAGTGAATCAAATAGTGCTTTTCCTTCTGCGTTATCTTATTGAAAACAATCTTTTTACCTTAATTGAAAACCTATTGAATACGAATCTTACCATTTCGGAATTTCCAAATCATCTTTGCTTGGCAGAGCCGGGAACTTAGCATGTGGTTCTGTTTGATACCAGAAGCTGGTCGAAGAGATGTCGGATTTCTGGTTATTATAACGTCCGTCATGACGCCAGCCCAAATCCTGAATAGTTACTTTCAAATCCTTATCGAAACGGATAGGATCAAGAATATGCCAGCGATATAATCCGAAAGCGGTCACTGCACGGTATAGTCCATCGGGACGGATCACCTGATGCATTCCGGCGTATGGAGTGGTGAATTCCTGATATTGACGCGTCTTGGAGTTTTCGAAGTTGTAGGAACCACAGAAATAATCTTCAGCTCCTGTTCCGCAAATAGTAGGATATTCTTTATCACCATCCATATAGAATTTGATTTCACCTTCACCCCACCAGCAATTATCGTTCACACGCCAAGCCAGGTAAGTACCTACGTACTGTCCTTTACCCTTTACACCATCTATCAAAGTATGCAATGAACCCTGTGTTGGATTGGAACGACGGAACTGAGCATGGAAATAAGCTTCATCTTGAGGAACATCAGTCAACGTGTAGTTAATCTGATAGTATAAACGCATTTCATCTCTTGTATTGATGTTCTCTAAAGTGATACGTGCTTTTTTACGGAAAGGCATTTTCCAATAGCAATTGAATGCACTACCCGGGTTTACACATACAGCCAACGAACTCAACTGAGCATATTCATTGTAAGCACTTGCAAAGAAATCACCTACGGGACATTCTACAGATGGCTCCTTTTCATCATCCCAATACATCCTGAGAATAGAAAAACGCCAGTTCCCAGTAGGAGTCATCCATATTTGCTGAATAGCTCCGGGACCTTCAATTTCTGCAATTGTGATGGTTTCTCCGGGATTAACTATGATAAAAGGATTCACTTTCCAACCTTTACCTAAATCTTTGGCTGCGTGATGCGCATTAGCAACATTACGTTTGTCTTTGTCCTTCACAGGATCAGCCATGCCTCCTTTACCCTTTTCTCCGGTATAATTTTCAGGACTGATAGAGCGTGTTTTCGCATTGGAC
>NZ_JASLER010000100.1 GCF_030151085.1 Bacteroides sp.
CATTTACAACGTATTGTATATCAGGGATTTTCGTTGAGGTAGCCTCACATAACGACTGAGGTAGCCTCACATAACGACAGAGGCAGCCTCTCATAACGACAGAGAGTACCAAAGATAACGACTGAGGTTACCTCTGTTTTATGTAAAGATAAATGAAGCAAAAAGCATTCCCGTTTAGCCCATAACGGGAAAAACATGAGCTAAACAGAATATCATTTTTTTCAAAACCCGCCTGAAAGGAGTTAAAGGGGAATATATGAGCTAAATAATAATTTAGCGCAGCTTAAGCCTGAAAGGCTTTTATCTTACAGCCCAGGGCATCGCCCTGGGTCTCTGAATGCCTACACACCCCGCGCCCTGAAAGGGCATAATACCTGTATATGTGACTTTTGCCCTTTCAGGGCGCAACGTTAACAACCTATTATTGTACCCAGGGCGATGCCCTGGGCTGTAAGATAAAAGCCTTTCAGGCTTAAGCTGCGCTAGACTTTCATTTACTTCAGAACCCGTCACTAATGAGTTATTTCTTATATCGAACTCACGTTATTTTTCGTAACGGAAGAAGTCAACATCAACATATCCTCCGGCTGTTTTCGTGGCATAATTAAAGATAGCGAACTTGTTTCCTGTAAAATGCGTCATACTGAAGATCATGTGAAATTTCTCACCCAGTTGTTTCCACTCCTTGTCATTCAGGCTATAGGAGAAGGTAGCATCATCTGTAGTAAAATCACAATCTATCTTCAGGTATACTTGATTGCTATCAATTTCTACACGTGCCTTTTCCACACCACGATCAGTCATCAGTAAGAACTTCTTTCCATTCTCTTGTATCACGGTAAGCGTACCCGGTTCGGAGCAGAAAGCCGCTAAACCTGCACAGTCACCATCCTTCATATGAGAGAGATCGATGGAAACCACACCACTACATTCAGGTCCTTCCGTACGTTGAGTCAACGTATTTCGTGCCTCGAAAAGGTTGTTGACTACCTTTCCTGTTTTCAGGCGGAGATAGCCCGGACGTTCGGTCAATGCCCAAAGTGAGTTATCGGGATTGTGGTTCCATTGCCACGTAAGACCTAATTTGGAATCTTTAAAATCGTCACTCACCACCAGTTCCGTTTTTTCATAATCGCCTTTAAGAGGGACGGTCATTGTTTGAGGTACTTTACCATTTTCATCACCCAGCATAGGCCAGCCATCTTCCCAACGACAAGGCAGTAACACCGGTACACGACCGACAGCTTCATGATCTTGAAAAAGCATAGCTACCCATTCCCCTTTTTCGGTATCGATAAAGCAACCTTGAGCCACACCATGATTAGCATATCCCATATCATCCGAAAGAATAACTTTCATCTCATAAGGCCCGGCTACCTGATCCGAACGGAAGCAGAGTTGAGTACGAATACCGCCTTCGGGCCACCAAATCATAGAAATGTAGTACTTACCATTGAACTTATAGAAGTGTGCACCTTCCAGTAACCCCTTAGGTTCGGCAGGAATAATCTCTACGTTCACACCATCAGGATTGATACCCGATAGGTCATCATTGAATTCAATGATACGGATATGACGTGCTCCGTAAACCAGATAAATCTTTCCGTCATCATCAAACAGCATAGAAGCGTCATGCAGATATTCGTCAATCTCAAGTTTCTTTTCCCATTTTCCGGCAGGATCTTTGGCTGTATAGATATAAGACTTATTGCCCGTACCGAAGAAGACATAAAATAACCCGTTATGATAGCGCAGAGAAGCGGCCCACTGCCCACGACTGTAAACATTACCACCTTCCAAGTTATTCTTGGGACTTTCGTTGAGTTCATCGAATACATAGCTAATCATTTTCCAGTTCACCAAGTCTTTAGAGTGCATAATAGGTGCTCCGGGCGACATGTGGGCAGTGGTACTCACCATGTAATAATCACTTCCTACACGTATTACATCCACATCGGGAACATCGGAGTAAATCACAGGATTGGTAAATGTCGTTTTTTCCTGCTCCGAAACCTTTTTCTTTGCATCTGTACACCCTACAGTCAGAAGCAAAGTTAAACAGCTAATCCAAAAGCATGCTTTATTCATCATAAGTAGATCATTATAATATGTTTATACAATTTTATTTCGTTTGTGTACCCGATGGCTTTACCAATCGTTTGCTTTTCGGATAGGGAGTGCCAAACAACGGATAATCATCTTTTCCCCACTCTATCTTCTGCGTACGGGGGCTTCTTGTATCGCCCATACCCGGAGGATCTACCTGCGTGTCACGCGCATGATAAAGAATATAATCCTCTTTACCATCAGGAGATTTAAAGAAACTGTTATGTCCCGTACCAAACACACCGTTCTCCGGAGACTGGCGGAATAAGGGTTTAGGGGACTTCTTCCATGAAGCCGGATTCAGCAAATCCGCATTAGTGTCGGCAGTCAGCATGCCCAGTGCATAGTAGGGAGTCCACACACCACTCGCTGAGTAAACCACATGGATATACTTTCCTTTAGGGCTCATCAATGGTTGAGGACCTTCATTTACAAAGACCTTATGAGGAGGGTTCCAACCGTCTTCATTAATGTAATGACGTTCCCACTCCAATTCAGGTTTTGAAATCAAGACACGCTCGGAGCCCAATGTCCAAGGATTCTCCATTCTTGCTATATAGATGCATTGTGTTTCCGTATCTACACGGCGAGTCTGCCAGCCAGACCATACCATATAGAGCTCACCCTTATGTTCGAATACCGAACCGTCGATAGCCCAGTTATTGTCTTTATCTGTACTGATACGTCCTTTCATCACAAACTCACCTTCGAAGGGATCTTTGTTTGAATTCTCCAATACATACATCTGGTGATTGTCCGTATTACCATCATCGGCGGCATAATAGATATACCATTTGCCTTTTACATTATGGATTTCGGGTGCCCAAAGATTACGTTTGTTCGTGGGGTCGGTAGGAATCCATATTGTCTTTTTCACAGCATTGCGTACATCAGTTACGTCCTTTGTTTTCCACAATACCAAGCTGTCAATCATGGTATGCATGTAGTAATAAGAACCTTCATGCCACAACGCCCAGGGATCAGGACCGTAATTGCTCAACGGATTAGTATAAGTTCCTTCCAAGTCTTCGGGCGTCTTGCTGAAAATACCGTGAATCAATTTAGTGTCAAACTTAGGAGTACGGTCGTAATAATAAATACCGTTCTGTTCCTGCTCTACATCGGTGAGCTGTGTGTAACAATATCCCCAAACATGATCGTTCAAGTCCAGAATGGCATTAATTTGTCCATCCAGGCGTTGCAGAAATTCCGACTCTGACTTGGGAGGTACACCGTATCCCCAAGATTGGGTGTCAGAGTTTGCTTTATCCTGATTCTTCACCCATTTAATACCACCTACTTCATCAATCAGATAAGGCATCTTGCCATCGTACACTGGGAAGTTATAAGTATCGTTCTGACGCAAACCATTGAAACCAATATTAGCCGGAGTAACACCTGCTGTATAGTTAGGAGCCTGCAAGAATTTACCATCCTTATAAAGGAGATCTTTCAACTTATCCGGATTCTGCTCGTAATTGTGCACAGTCCAGATATCTGTCTTGATATGAGTGCCACCGCTGGCATCATTTACCGGACGAGTAGGATCTAATGACTTAGTCAGATCATATAGATCTGCTGTGAAACGAGGATATTGTACCCTATCCGGCCACCACTCCTCATTCATCGGAGTCCAGATGAGCAAAGAAGGATGGTTACGGTCACGAAGTACCAATTCCGACCATTCCATCAGGAAATTGCGGGCTACTTCCACGTTATTGGCATCCATACCCCAACTTGGTGCTTCACCCCAAGTGATATAACCCAACTTATCAGCCCAATAATAGAAGCGCTCTTCAAATGCTTTCTGATGCAGGCGGGCACCATTAAATCCGGCAGCCATAGAAAGTTCGATGTCTTTCTTCAAAGCCTCATCGGTAGGAGCAGTCCAGATACCATCGGGATAGAAACCTTGATCAAGTACCAGACGTTGATAATAAGGCTTGTTATTCAAGCATATTTTATTGCCTTCAACATGCACCTTGCGCATACCGATGTAAGAAATCACTTCATCGATCAGTTTTCCAGCCTCATCTATTACTTGATAAGACACGGTATAAAGAAAAGGAGATTCGGGAGACCAGAGTTTAGCCTTCTTAATAGGAAGTACGGCAACGGAGTTATTCGTAGCTTTTACAGTAGTAGAGGCAACCGTCCGATTACCGTCCTTAACAATAATCTTCAAGAAATTCTTGCTGTCACTGTAAAACTTGGGGAACACTACCAACTGCTCTTGGTCTATATCTGTAATAGTTTGTGTTGATTTTAATCCTGATGGATCAACTGCTTCCATCCATACAGTCTGCCAAATACCGGTAGTACGGGTATAGTTACATCCATAAGAAGCGAATTGCAAATTTTGTTTACCTGCACTCTGCATGGTAGAGCGTAAATCACTGGATGCACGCACCACCAAGTGATGCGTTTTATCGGGAGTTACCAATTTAGTAATATCGAGACTGAAAGAAGAGCTGCCTCCGAAATGGCGTCCGGCAAGTGTTCCGTCAATATATACTTCTGAATTGAAATAGACGGCACCAAAGTTGAGCCATACATTCTTCCCTGCCCACTCCTGCGGAATATTTATTTCCCTATGATACCAAATATGGTTAATGAAGTCTTTATACTCCACTCCTGACAAAGCACTTTCGGGGCAAAAAGGTACCACAATCTTTTGGTCGAAAGAAGTAGCTGATTGAAGTCCGCGTTCAAGACCAGAGTTCGAGAAGTCGAATGTATAATCCCACTCACCATTTAAGTTTATCCATGCTGCCCGTTCAAACTGAGGACGAGGATATTCTTTTCGGGGAATATCGCCGGCATTCGCTTGAAATGCCATGCTAAGAGTCAGTAAAGCTGTTCCTAAAATTTTCTTTATATCCATAATCTTTTTATTTAAAATCAAAATAAACGGTATAATGCTGGTCGCTATTACGGAAGAGCGGGCTGAGGGTTACCTCCTCCGGTTGTCCTGTTCCTTTATCAGTATGGAATGTCAGCGGGTTGCCTTCAACGGGTTTCAGCCATTTAGTTATCTTCGCAGGATTGCCCTTCAATGCCGGAACCGGAGGATTCTCCTTGGAGTCGGTCTTCTTCCCAAGCTCTGCAGCCAGGACGATAGGGCCGTAAAGAATGGCACCTTTGTTCTTGTTATCAGGCATATATTCTATGTGAAGAGACATGGGCATTTCCATAGTAATCACGTCATTTTGTTGCCAAAGACGGTTGATACGGATATAACTTCCGGGGAATTTCTTCACCGGTTGCTTCTTACCGTTTACTTTGACCGTCACTCCATTGACTGCCCAAGAAGGGTAGCGAAGAAGAACAGGAATTTGTATTCCGCCTGTCGGAACGGTAGTTATAGTCAGTTTGGTGAAAGCCTCATCAGGATAAGTCGTTTCTTGACGTACTGCTATACCCTTATCTTTCCAATTCAATACAGAAGGGATGAAGAGATTTACGTAAAGCCCTTGCCCGTCGGCTGTTTTGTAATAGATGGCTTCTTCATACTTGGCATGGTTCTCATAACCCGTACCTACACAGCAGGTGTTATCACGAAATGGATAATGGAACGCCTTGGCACTCCCCGGATGGAGAGTATGATAATAAGTAACACCTCCTGATGCCGGGTCTTGCGAAGAAAGTATATGATTATAAAGTGCACGCTCATAGTAATCGGCATACTCGGGAAATGCATCCCAAGTGAAAAGGTGACGAGTCAACTTCAGCATATTGTAGGTGTTACAAGTCTCAGTCGTATTCTCACTCAGATTCTCAGATAACTCACGGGGTTTACTGAATACTTCTTTATCACTGTTACCGCCTGTTACGTATGAATGATCGGAAACTACAGTATTCCAGAAGAAAGTGGCAATATCACGGCTTTCTTTTCTTCCTGTTAGTTCATATCTACGTGCCTCTCCTACTATCTTTGGTATCTGTGTGTTAGCATGGATACCGGCAAGACTGTCCTTGCGGGCGGCAAGTGTATTCAATATCCCACTATGATAGAATAAATCTCCCAGTTTCTTATGGCGGACGTCACCAGTAACTGCGTAGATGTTGTAAAAAACCTCAGGCATTCCGCCAAACTCGGCAAGCAACATACGTTGCAGGTCTTCATAGGGCAAGGGTTTGAGTTTGCGGTATGCCCAGTCGCACATCTTCATTAATACTTCGTAAGCTTGTTGGTTTTTACAAAGCAGATACTGATCAAGCATACCTGCATACATTTTATGTAATGTGTACCAAGGTGCCCATACGACATCTCCCCCCGCAATGGCACGGTCAATAAAGTGTTCGGGGAAGGCACTGAGGTAACCACTTGTACTTATTGCCTGCTGGCACTCAGCGAGCCCTTTAACCAGTTCTTCACCTTTGATACAATATTGTTCGTCACCAGTGGCAGCGTACATCAAAGCCAGTGCACTGAGGAAATGTCCCAGCGAATGTCCGCGTAGCTCACAGTCCAGTCCTTCCCATCCACCAAAAGCCTGCGCTGTGGTTTTTATGCCGGCAGTGATGCGGAAGTTATGCAAAAAGCGGTTCACATCGGCTTCTTTCAACCAATGCTGATCTACTTCCATAGCACGTTTGAAGAGGCTTTCCAGAAGTTGTACATCCGTATAATCGAAAGCAGCGGCTTTCAGTGGAATACAGGTATTTATCTTTATCGCCTCTTTCGTTTGCCCGGGATATTGGGCAAAGGAGGTGAGTGATGCCATGCTTAGCACAGCTCCTACTATCAAGACTCGTCGTTTTACTGTCATCTTAATTAATGGTATTAGAAAGGGGGAAATTGTCAGTTACTTCATTTTTCTTTTCCGTAAAAGTACTGCCATTTCTGCGATCGATCATCCTATAAAATTGCCAAAAAATAGCAGTTTCTTCCCATTTTGCGTGGCTGGAACGTATCTTCCAGCCTTTTGCTCTATTCTATCAGAAACTTTGCAGGACGGATAGCCGAAAGTCTGACCGCAAACAGGATAATATATATATAATAAATGAACAGGCAGGATAAAGCTACTGAAGTACCGATAGTCAGCGCACTGCTACCGAAGCTTTGTTGCAGTGCACCCATCAATGGGGGCAGGATAGCACCACCGATAGCAAACGAACAGATGATGCCCGAAGCACGTTTGGTATGTTCGCCTAAGTCTTCGGAAGCCAAATTGAATATGCTTCCCCACATAATGGAGTTGAAGAAGCCACAAAGTAACATCAAGATGATAGAGAGTTGCCCTTCAATCAACAAAGACACTCCTAAAAGGATCATCGCCGCCACACAACAGAAGACCATCGCCATGCGTACTTTCACTTTTCTCAGAATAAGAGAACCAACTAATCGTCCAACCATCAAACCACCCCAATAAATAGCAAGTACGCCTGTTCCGCTCCATTCACTTCCCAAGAAATGAATGGAATTTATACCCAAAGCTCTCATTCTATCCGGCAGAAAGCTCGGAATACCTATCTCCACACCCATATAAACGAATATAGCGATAGCACCAAACATCAAGTGAGGATAACGATAAGGACTGCTTGAACTTCGCTTATTTCCGGAAGGTTGTTCCTCAATCTCGGGCAATCGCAGAAAATAGAGCAGTAAGCACAATACCAGTGCGATACCTGCTATCATCAAGAAAGGGATTTGTACATTCGTTGCATCGGGACGTGCATCAATGGGAGCATTCTCAGCAATCGTTTCTGTTGAAATGAGCATCGCCACAAATATAGGAGCTGCCACCGTTGCCGCAGAATTAAAGAAGCCCACCAGATTAAGACGACTCGCCGCCTCATTGGGAGCGCCCAATGCAAGTACATAAGGATTCAGTACTATTTGTAACAAAGCAATGCCTAACGCAACTATAAACATAGAAGCCAGAAAAGCCGGATATCCCAAAGTCACAGCAGGATAAATAAGGACAAAGCCTGTTGCCACTACAAACAAGGACAATACCGCCGAAGCTTTATAACCAAGCTTATTGAGTAAGTAAGACAAAGGAATAGAAAACAGGTATGCCCCGAAGAAAGCAGTATTCACCAATTGCTTTTCCGAAAAGGAGAGCATCCATTTACTGGATGAAAGGAAATCGATCAAGGAATTATTCATTGTTGTAATGAAACCGACCATAAAGAAAAGGACGGACATTACTATCATAGGGAAGAGATAACTCTTCCTTCCACTATTATGATTCATAATTGATATATGTTTATCTTTTATTTATACACTGCCCGGAAGCCGAACAATCCACCCGCATAGTTGTCTTGATGCGATTGAAAGCGGACATTGATACATTGCTTGCCTTTAGTTACTGAAAGGGGAATATCGTAGGTTTCATCGAAAATGTTATTGCCATGCGAACCATCCAAGCTAACGGTTCTAAACAGAACGCCGTCTATCAGAATATCAAAGTTACGTTTGTCCTTGTCCGCTCCCCAATAGGTACAAATCATTTGCATTTCTCGTTCACCATCTACTTTTACATCGAAGGAGAACCAACCGTTAAAGGCATCACGAAAAGCATATCCGTTAGCATTACCTGAGGTTGATTTCTCTGATTTCAGATTGTGATCTCTTTCGGGCTGCATCTCGCCGATGCGGAAATGGTCGGTGGTACGGGCTTCCAAAGCTTTCTGCTCTTCCATCATTTTAAGATAAGCTGCCTCTTTACTCGCCCATTCGCTGGAAGTAAAGGCATCGAAATAAACCGCATACTTCTGATCGTGTATCGTATAGAAAGAAACCAAAGGTAGCTGTGGATTGGAAGTAGTCTGCGCCGTAAAGGTCAGGGGTTTCCCCTGTACAGGACGAATAGCATCAAGGATAGCACCTGTTTCGGAAACAAAACAAGGGATATTGTAAGCGTTCAAAATATCCGTACCCAAAGGAGCTGCCAGCAGTACCGGGCCATAGAATATTCCCATACATTTGGGGTTATCGGGCATGGAAACAGTATGCAGACTCATAGGGAATTCTATCGTGAGCGTGGTGTTGTCATTCCATTTCTCTTTCAAGGTGAAATAAGAACCGGGAGCACCCTGTATAGTTTGTTCTTGCCCATTCAAAGTGACACGTGCACCGTTGGTTGCCCATTCCGGATAACGGATGTGCAACGGGAAAGACTGTGCCTTACCCTTAAAGCTGATAAGAATTTTCGTATCATCGGGGAAGCGGGTTTGCAACTTCACATCCATATTCTTCTCTTTCCAATTGAGAACAGTGGGAATAAACAGGTTGACAAACAAACCTTTGTCTTTGACGGATTCAAAAAACACACTTTCGGCATACTTTACATGGTTTTCTAAGCCGGTACCTACACAACACCAAAAGTCGCCAAAGCGGGTACTGAATCCTTTCTGTGTACCCGATTCCAAGGGGACGCAATAACACACCATGCCATCATCCGGATTTTGAGAAGCAAGAATATGGTTGTAGAGTGCACGCTCGTAGTAGTCCATATAAGCCGCATCGGCTTTCCAAGAGAAAAGGTGACGGGTGAGTTTCAATACATTATAGGTATTGCAAGTTTCGGAAGTAAATGCGCTCAAGCGGTCATTCAGTTGGTCGGGAGCACCAAGGTGTTCGTGATCACTGTTGCCGCCATTGACGTAACTGTGGTGATTGACGATTCGGTCCCAGTAATAGGTGGCAATAGTATGTTCTTTAGGATCTCCGGTAAGCTCGTAGAGGCGGGCTTCACCGATAATCTTCGGAACCTGGGTGTTGGAGTGCTTGCCTTGAAGTTCGTCGCGTTGCTGTCTCAAAGGTTCGAGTATAGCTTTGTGATAGAACTTACGTGCCAGTTGCAGGTAATTCTTATTCCCGGTGATGGCATAAGTTTCGGCAAGAGACTCATTCATCCCGCCAAATTCACTACGCATCATGACTTGGAATTGTTCGTCGGTAAAAGAGCCGAAAGTATTAACAGCCCAGTCGGAAAGTTTAATAAGAACTTCTTTGGCCTGTTCGCTGCCCGTAAGTTGGTAAGAGTCAATCAGACCTGCCCATAACTTATGCAGTGTGTACCAAGGTACCCAACCGCCATTCAAGTCGAAGCCTTCAGTACGAATATCTCCGGAAGATACTTCAGCCCATATCTTATCTTCATCAGGGATGCCACCTACATAACCCGTCTTACGGGCTGACTGGCATTCGTCAAGTTCGCTGACGATATAGTCCACCCGTTCCTTGAACCGTACATCACCACTTGCTGCATACATCATAGCACAGGCCGAAAGATAATGCCCCAGCGTGTGTCCCGATACGCCCAAACTTTCCCAACCGCCATAGATTTCTGCTTTAGGTTTCAAACCGGCATTTAGACGGAAACGATGCAGAAAACGGTCCGGTTCGAGGGCAAGAAGCCATTCGGCATCCTTGTCCATAGCATTCTTGAAAAGACTTCCGCCCAACAGTCTCAATTCGGAAAGAGGAAAAGCACGGGCTTCAATCTCTATTTTGTCTTTAATGGCTTTCTTCGGCAAAGGATTGCTTGCCGAAGAGAAGGTTGCAAAAGAAAGTAGCAACAGTAGTAATGTATTCTTCATTATTTTATGTTTTTATTATGGCATCATCAGTAAAGCTATGTATTGGCGGTCATTTACAACTCAAATTATACTCTTGTAGCGCCTCATAGAAAGCCACTATATTCTGCATCGGTACTTCCGGTGGCACATCGCAACCCGAAGACAATACGAAGTTACTGAATTTTGCCGTATTCCGTAGTAAAGCCAGTGTTTCTTCTTTTACCTTCCCCGCAGATGCCTGCTTAAAGATACCTACCGGATCAATATTTCCCATGGCAAGCATATCAGCAGGACACTCTTTTACGGCAGCTACCATATCTATCTTGTTGCCGAAATGCAGACCGGCTGCTTTTGTTTCTACCATAGCAGCGGTGCAATGTCCTGTGTTTCCACAGTTGTGCAATATAATCATAAAATGTTCATCCTGCAACTCTTCCACTATTTTACTGATGTAGAAGGATGAGAAAGCAGAACAGTCCTCGTTGGAAACCAGTCCGGCAGCAGGTTCTGCAATGATTACCCCGTTTACACCCGTCTCTTTCATGGCACGCAGATAGCGAAGTATAAACGCCGTGCATTTCTCCAGCAACAGACGCATCATATCAGGTTCCATATAGAGCGCCATCATCATCTCCGACATATCAAACAATCGGCCTGCCAAGGAGAAAGGACCGATGCATCCGCCGAAGATAGGTTTGTCTGTGATATCTTCTGCCGCCAACCTGTTGGCTTTCAGATATTCGGGAACGCGTCCAGCTTCTATCGAAGGCACTTCGAGAGCTTCAATAGATGCCCAGTCCGAAACCAAACGCCCTACTACATTGGGCACTTCATTATCCGTAAAGACAACTTCGGCACCGAAAGCTTCGGCTTCTACCGTAAGGTCCATAATGACCGTACAAGCGGCAGCCGGATATACCTCGTTCAGCCTACGGATAGCTTCGGCATGTATCTCGCCACTGGTCACAGCCTGCTTCACGGTATAACCACACAGTTCGATACCGGGGTGAGTCATGATAGGAATAGCTATTCTCTTGGGATTGGCGATGATACCACTAGCCCATTCTTTCATATTTATCATATTATCTCTTTTTTGTTCTTCTGTCTAAAAGAAGTATAACTGTTTAAAGGAAGTACAATTTGTCTCTTTGTCAACTAGATTGTTTCCTCTTATAGCAATGTATATTCGTACAAATCTCACAACGATAGGGCTGCGGATGCAGTTCCTTTCCTAATCCGAAGAACCCGCTGACGGACTTGACGGGTGACATCAGGAATGAATCCGATAAAGCGATACCGCAAGGTTGTGACGGAAATAAGGAGAACAACTTCTGCTGTTCACGTATGTCCCAACCACAATACCCCGGACTATAAGGAAGACTGTGACGCTGTTCACCCTCCGTATCCAATTCTTTACCCAGCAGAGTAACACAAGACTCGGCAATAACACTGCCGATAGAGTCGGCTACATATTCTTTCACGATATTATCTTGTGCTTTGAGTTGATGCAGATAAACATCATACTCTTTCCCCGCTGTTGCAACAAACAGGCAGATCTGTGTCAGTCCGGGTAGATAAGAACCGATGATTCCTCCGGGAGAGAACTCCACATCCCCTACCCTTACTCTTTTTCGGGCTATCAGTTCGGCTTCCAGCATCTGAAACATATACCTGGGTTTGCACAAGGATTGAATCTCAGCGTACACTTCCGTCACAAGGGCACAGATATTCTCATCAGGCTTGTAGCCACGATACCCCATCGCTAAGTATATATCTGCTTCGGATAGTGCCAGCGACTGCAACTCTACCTGCCTCTCTTCTAACATGCCTGCAATACCCTTTTGGCTAATATCACCGCAGCATTGGCGTTAGAACTGTAGCCGTCCGCCCCTATCTTCATAGCGAATTCTTCATTGACGGGCGCTCCACCCACAAGAACTTTTACCTGGTCGCGCAAGCCTTCAGCAGACAATGTTTCAATAACATTCTGCATATAATTCATTGTGGTAGTAAGCAATGCGGACAAGCATACAATCTGTGGATTATATTTCTTCACTGCCTCTACAAACTGCTGGTCGGAGATGTCAACACCCAGATTGATGACTTCAAACCCGCATCCTTCGAGCATGGAAGCTACAAGGTTCTTCCCAATATCGTGCAAGTCGCCTTTCACGGTTCCGATGACAAGTGTACCGAGAGAGGCACTCGATGCATCCGCCAATAACGGTTTTAGTATTTCGAGACATCCTTTCATGGCACGTGCCGCCAAAAGTAAGTTAGGCACAAACGCCTGTCCTTCGTCGAAACGCTTACCGATTTCCTCCATTCCCTTTATCAAGTAATTATTGATAATATCTTGTGCATCTGCTCCGGCAGCAATTGCGTCGTTCACAACTGCTTTAGCGTCTTCCAGCTTACCGGTAACGATGTAATCTTTTAAATTCATTAACTCTGCCATAGTTAGTTTCTTATTTTAATTGTTTCTGAGCTACTTCTATAAATGCCAACATATTCTCGAATGGCGTATCGCCTTCTACCGAGTGTGAAGGAGAGAAAATATATCCTCCCTCTTTACCGAGTTCCAACAGTCGTTCCGACTCATCTACTACCTCTTGGCGTGTACCGAAAGGAAGTATCTTCTGCATCGACAAGCCACCGTGGAAGGCTAGACGTCCCCGATAACGAGGCAAAATATCATATACATCCATCACTTCCGGCTGGAAAGGATTGAATGAGTTCAGGCCGATGTCTACCAAGTCGTCGAACAGTTCGTCCACATCGCCGCAACTGTGTATCATTACATACTTTCCCGCGGCACGCACATGACCGTACATACGCTTCAAACGGGGATAAATGAATTCTTTCCAAATATCATATCCCATGATTAGACCTTTCTGCTGCCCCCAGTCGTCACCGAAATAGACGGCATCGATGTCATATTCAAGGGCTTTGTCTACTTGTGCCAAATTATAGTCACAGATAGCATCAAGCAATTGATGTACGAACTCAGGGTTGATGATGAAGTCCATCAATAAGTTTTCTATACCTCGCATGGTCCAAGCACGTTCATAGAGCGAGAAACCTATCTGGAAACAACGGAACATATCCGGCTTAGCAGCTATCTCCGGTTCGATATTTGCAAAGAAACGAGGATCTAAAGGATTAGGAAAAGTATATCCCTCAAGAGTCGGCTCAGGCAGAACGATACTTTTTACATCGCCAATGTCTTTGTCAATGCTTCTATCCCACACAACTTTGAATACATCCTGATAGAGATCTCCGCCAAGGTGTTCGAAGAAACCGATATCACTACCTAACTGGAGAATATGATTCCCCAAAACAACATCCAAGTCTTCCACTCCATAATACTTCTGCAATGCCTCTTTCGGCTCTTGAGTGAACTTGAACGACCAAGGCACATAGGAAGGTTTTTGCCCGTCGAGTACCATTTTAATTACTTCACGCTTTGTCATACTGCCAAATTTATTGTTTATCTGATTATTTATCATTTACTAGCTTTTTACCAAACTATTACCCAATGCACCCTATCAGAATTGTCAGTTTCAACCATTGATACTAATAGTTTCATGCGTTGAAACCGACAATTAGATAAGTCCAAACAAAGAGTTCTATTTTCCTTTCATCGGAAGTCCTTCCAGTTTCTTCACTTCGGAGAACAGATAGTAATTCGGTATATTCTCTAATTCTATAGCCACACGGCAAAAAGCATAATCACGAAAATTATTGACATAACCGTTTTGATAAGAAGCTATCGGCATGGAGATTTCCAGTTCTGCATCGGTAGTTACATTGACGTCTTTGACAACATTGCAAGTTGTATAGGTACTGACAATACTAGAGGTGCTTACGTATAACCTGACTTTCTTGATAGCAGGAGCAGCTTTCTTCGTATCAGTACTCTTCACCACTTTAAACTTCATAAGCATATCAGTCCCTTGCAGACTTGCCGTATAATCCCTGACCTCATAATAGGGAATAACTTCAATATCCATCTCCAAATTCTTTTTTAATTCGATATGAATACTGTCATACCCAAGACCTGAACCTAAATTAGTAAACTGTTCAAACTCGAAAGGATATTGGTTATTATAAGGGGTCAACCAATATTCACCGGGAAAAAGTAACTGAGTAAATTTCCCATCAGTATCCACTTGTATAGCCGTACCGCTATCTACTTTACCATAACCGGTTTGTACAACCTTCAGTAATGAACGACCCGAATTTCCATCGAAGGGCAGCTTTTTGCCATTGTAGGTCAAATTTCCGCTGATTGTCACAGAAGGGGCGTCGTAATTATCATATTCACATGAAGCGAAGAGAAACGACACAAGCACCAAACTTAAAAGTATTATCTTTTTCATTGCTATTTCAAATTAATGGTTAGGATTCTTTTCGATATAAGGATTACCTGCCGTTTGAGGATAGGTAGTGTAGAACATTGTACGGTCAAAGTTCAATGGTTGACTATAAAAGGTGAACGATCCGCGATGCTCTAACAATACTTTACGGAAGATCCATTTTCCATGATCGGCATCCCCCGGAGCATAAATTTTATAAGGCCACAAGCCCTTCATCATAGAAGTTTCATTCGTATTGTCATAAGCCCAGACTTCATCAGCCAGTCTCCAACGCTTCAAGTCATAATAACGATGGTCTTCATAAGCCAGTTCCACACGACGTTCGTTGATTATACGGTTAAAGTCAAGCTCATTATCAGTCAATTTGAATGATGCACCACCCGCACGTTCACGAATTTCATTAATCAAGTTCAAAGCCCATTCGCGCGTATTCTTACCTAAATAAGTGGCTATACCGTTCTCTGACAAGCAATAAGCGGCTTCAGCAGCATTCAACACCGCTTCACCATATCGGAAGATTACATAAGGTACCGTACTAGCACCCTCGGCCTCGGTTCCCGCATTCACATCAACAAACTTACGCATCAGGAAACCCGTATGTGAAATATATCCACTAGAACGATGAGGACCTTCTATACCAGTTATACGTTCACCATTGTAGTCATTAGCAGTAGAAAGATAGTTTTCCATTGCATCAATAGTCTTGAAGGTGAAGCTTCCATCTACATTCTTTATAGCCAGTCCGGCTTGGAAATCAAGGTTCGCACCACGGAAAGAAGAACCCGGCATCAAAATAGAACCGGATAAACGAGGATCACGATCTGCGAAAATATCTCCAGCGTTATCATATATCTTATAGCTCAAAGTAGAAACTCCGTCTTCCATCTTTTCAACCTGAACCGGTCCATTATAAGGATTCAAAGGTTCTGTGGTTTTAGACGAAAGTTTTTCATAAGCGTCTACCTGATTTAAAGTAGGATTCAACTCACAGCCTGTTTTAAGTCCTGCATGCATAGCAGCACAAATTGATTTAGTAGTATAGTAATTCTTGAAATTCACACCATCATAGTCACGGCAGAAAATCACTTCAGGATTGCCTTTAGCAGTCTGGAAAAGACTAGCATAATTGTTATCCAAATTACTATCTACTTTATACAAGGAATAACCCTGCTCTTTTAATGCAACATAAGCATCCAATGATTTCTGGAAATAGCTGTTAGCATTCTCCTTGGGAATTCCTACCGCACCACTGGGCAATATCAATCCTTTAGCCTGGCTCTTGTCATAATTATACGCCAAACTCCCGGCATAAAGCATCGCACGACATTTCAAGGCTAAAGCAGAGCCAACAGTTGCACGTGATTTTACACTTGAGTTGACAGCTGCTAAATCACCAACGATAGCATCTACTTCGGAAGCAATAAAGTCATATACTTCCGACTCCTTATTACGTGGACGAGCCAGTTCAAGGGTATTTTCCGTATAATCAAACACTTCTTCTATGATAGGTACACCACCCATTACAGTCACCATCTTGAAATAAACTAATGCACGCAAGAAGCGTGCTTCAGCCAAGAAATATTTCTGTTGATCGGCAGATATATTAGAAACGCTATTTGTCAATTCACGAATATGGATATTTATTTCACGAATCAATTCATAATCATAATATTGGCGATAATCACGATTTACATTGCCTGCCTGATCCCAATAAGAACTGCCTTGCGAACACTCATCCCAACGGGCCACATCCATCAAGCCCGAACCCGTACCGGTTCCACCAAATTCCTGGTCGAACTTTAGTCTGGAATATAAGTTAGCAGCCACACTACTAATACTTTCTACCGAAGAATAAACCTGATTGCCGGACATTGCCGTATTATCCTCTTGCGACAACCAATCTTCACAAGAAGTACACATAAAAGCACATACTGCCAATGCTATATATAATTTCTTTTTCATATATCAGATACCATTAAAAAGTTAAGTTTACACCAATTGTATATACTCGATGTTGGGGATAATCGGCTCCTTGTACGCCTGATACCTCAGGGTCTATACCATAATCTTTCATATTGTCGAATGAGAATAGATTTGTCCCTTCAAAGTAGAAACGACATCTTTGGATGAAAGCCTTTCTTGTCCACTCAATTGGCAATGTATAACCAATCACCAGATTACGTAAGCGCAAATAACTAACATTCTTATTATAGAAATTATTCACATACCATGTAGAAGGAGACTGGTCACCTCTGAATGCAGGGAACTTGCCTGCCACCCAAGGAGAAGTAGGATCAAAAATATCTTCGTGATGCCAAACATCCAATGTATTATATTTAAATCCATTCGCAGTATAATTCACGCCACTACCCCAAATAGAGAACCAGTCGGGACACCACGTATTCATAAATCCTCCTGCAAAATCAGCGGCAACATCCAGCCCTTTCCAATCGAATCCGAGAGAGAAACCTAACGACAACAAAGGATTCTTATTTCCCTGTCCGCCATTTTCCCAAGGATATTCTCCACCACCATATCCTAACGGTCGTCTGTCGAAGTCATTAATAACACCGTCGCCATTGTAGTCTTTGAAAATCAAATCACCCGGCAACAAGGTAGTATTGTTTCTTCCATCAATATTCACCGGATAATTATCAATTTCTTCCTGTGACTGGAATACACCAATCACATCATACATCCAGATTCTACCATTCTCCATATTGGCCCAACGCTCACTCTTGCTCCACCAATACTGGTCGATAGCATTAAAGAATTTCTCTCCATATACTTTTCCGTTCTTACGACGCGCTAAAGTGGCATTAGCACTCACAAAGTAGTTGAAGTCATTCACCTTGTCATTCCACTTGATTGCAACATCAAAACCTACGTTCATATCCGAGTTCAAGTTCTGTGGTAATACATTCAGACCACTTTCCTTAGGGAAATTGATGTCATCCGGTCTTGCAGCAATTCCAGATCTCTTACGCTTAAACATATCGAATTCGAAGTTCAACTTATTATCCAGAAATCCCAATTCAAAGCCGACATCAATAATCGAGCTCTTCATCCAGCTTAAGGTAGTAACAGGTATCCCTTTTACTTTGGAACCCGTAATAACTTTGTTGTCGCTTGAAGAAAATGGATCGGAAGGGAAGTATGCCGAACCTTGTTGGTAATTATAGCCCGACAAATAGGCAAAGTCAGGATATAAATCGCCCAAACCATCATCACCCACTTCACCATAAGAGAATCTCAATTTAGCATTAGAGATCCAATCCGCAACCTTTGATTCCTTAAAGAATCCCTCTTCCGAAATACGCCATGCCGCAGAGAAAGACGGGAAGAATGCCCAACGCTTCTCTTTCGGAAACTTCCATGAACCGTCGTAACGACCTGCAAAGTCTAAAATATATTTCTGGGCATAGTTGTAACCGGCTCTAAACACAAAACTGGCAGTAGAGGTCTGAATCTTTTTCTCACTAACTGTATTATTTTCACTAGTACCAACCAAATCCACATAAGGATTTTCTACAGGAGACTGCGTAATGGACAAATAGTTTTGTTGGCGTTGATAGAACTCAAATCCAGCAGTACCAGTAATGTTATGCTTACCAAATGTATTGTCATAATTCAATAAGAATTGCCCATTAATATCATAAAAGTTATCTCGGATGCGGCTACGTTTTGCACCTCCGGCTTCTGCTTTATCATACTTCACGATATAGCTGTCTGTAGCACGGTCATAGGTATATTCTTTATACCCTTTTTCATTGCGGTTATTGTTGTTATTTGCAAAGAAATAGGAGAATAATGCTTTCGCAGTTAATCCTTTCAACGGAGTCTTATAATCTACAGTGAAAGTATTACGTACCGTACGCCATTTTGAATCATATTCTCCGGCATGTTCCTTGTCAAAGCCTGCCATATTGCGGGAGTCGTGAGCAATCAGATAGTTCAAATAGTTCGGGTTATCATTAGCAAAAGGACGATAAGTAGGTAACAAGCCAAACAGTGAGTTACGAATCAACTGATAACCACCAGCAGCCGCATCAATCGGAGTTATTGCAGGACCGCTATTACTTTCAATCTTGCCTGACATCTGATAACCGATTTTCAGAAAGTCCGTAACTTGCATATCAAAGTTGGCCTGCAAGTTGACACGGTTAAAGTTATAATCTTTAAAAACGGCATCTTGGTCTATATAAGAAGCGGATATATAGTAAGTCGTCTTCTCTCCTCCTCCCGAAACACTGGCGTTTACGTATTTTTGAGGAGCAGCATTATTGACATAATTGTCGTACCAGTCGAAACTGCGATAGTCTTCGCCTGTTTCCGGATTATAAGTACCGGCTTTCCATTTTTCAAGTTCCACCTTAGTATTGTTGATCGCTGTAGGATCTGTCAATACACCACGGTTCACTTTCTGCATAGCCTGAGCATAGTTATATTCATAGGCATTCATCAATTCAGGATAGGTTGTCCATTGTTGCCATGCCATATACGAATTGACCGAAACAGTTGGTTTCGAGCCTTTCTTACCATTCTTTGTAGTTACAAGAACTACACCATTAGCCGCCTTCATACCATAGATTGCCGCAGCACCGTCCTTCAATATGGATATATTCTCAATATCAT